>CAYXJR010000001.1:0-139493 GCA_964465145.1 uncultured Porphyromonadaceae bacterium
AAAAAATGTCCTCCTCCTCCTCCTTACTTTGATCGGCCAGGGCTGCTGGTAACCTGAGAATAGCATCATTGATGACCTTGAAAACCTCCAGGATCTCCTTCATTGTTGTGAATTTCTCTATTCTTCTCTCAATCTGGCGCAGTAATTTCATCCTTACGACCATGGCTTCCTTAACGAAGGATTCATTGGAAACATCCTCCTCATTGAGAGCTGGTTCCTCTTTAAGTTTCTCTGCATGGATTGATAACATAATCATAAATTTAATATGTCATACAAATATACTCATTAAGTCTCATTAATAAGCTGTTAATTAAATTATATTTGTTGATTTCCTGGTTTAGTTTTCAACAAAGGACCGGATAGGTGCCCTGAAAACCTGCTTTTCGGATTTTGGGAAGATTGGGTAGTGGAAAAGACGAACCGATAAACCAGTCCTCGCCGGACCAACCAACCAATCTGACCACCTTCCGCCAAACACATTTATCAATAGCAGCCGATGCTAATTGACCACCCACACCTGAGCAAATATGCGACTTAAAACTTACTGTCAAATGGTGTCCGTAAGCCTCACAAGGAGATAGACAACTTAAAACGGCCAGGGTGTAATTTAGGCGGCTTTTCCATGTATTAAGTATTCGTGAAAATGATTACTTCCCGATCGCTTTCAACACTCTGTCTTCCTGAATTACAACGTCTTTCATTAGCAAATTAAAGGGAAATTGTTTAAGTTTTGAGTTCTTAAAACCATCAAGAATATTCAAAAGTGTTGAAGCGGTTATCAATGACAAATTAATCTCATAATCAAGACCACAGTCCATAATAAAATCATCAGAAAAGTCAGGAGCGACTAATAATGACTTAATAACTTTAAAATTGTTTTTTGTCGCAAGATTAGAATACGCTTTTAATTGCCTTGAGACTGAGCTGAATTTATTATAACCGCTTTCCTTGATTGTTTTACATTCAATAATTATTAACTCATCATTGCCGATTATTATGACAATGTCTATTTTATCCTTGTTTGTATTGAGTTGCTTTCTTAATTTTTCGTCAACGTTGAGTCCAAGTTTACTGAATATGGTTTTTGTAAGTTCTTCGAATTTTGAACCAAGTTCACTTTCCTTAATAATAATTCTATTTTCTTTTAGCGCATGGAGATTTCGAAATCCAATGTTTTCATAATTCTCAAGATATAGGTTATCAGAGTCTTTATAAGTGTCGAGAATATTGTTTATTAAATCTCCTCTCGTCTTTATCGTCTTTGTTGTGCAGAATTTCTCAAGTTCATTTTCTGGAATAATTTCAAGTACATCTCGTGGTTTTATATTGTAATCAAGCAGATTATTACTCAAGAGAACGTTATCTTCCTGAAGTTCAAATTCAGTCTTTATCAATTGATTCAGATCAGGAAGAACTTCTCCAATTTCTATCAATAGTTTCTCATATCCATCAATCGAGATTCCAACTTTTTCGTCCCGTTCTATGTCCTCAAAATACTTTATGAGATTACTGACTTTGTCTTCAATTGTAATACCTTTTAATGCTGGTGAAATCTTCAATCCCTTATCACACAATTCATTGATTTGTTTCTTCTTATCTGTAACGTTTGTTCCATCTTTATGTATATCATTTATTAGAACATTTGTAATTGATATACCCTCCTTAATAATTGCCTTAATTTTTAATTCAAGAGATAGTTTCCAATCAATATTGTATCTCCTGCAAATTAGGTTCACTTGAGATTCCCTTAATAATCTTAGAACACGTCTAAAAAATTTGTCAGCAATTTCTTTCCCTCTCACTTTACGCAAAATTTTAATAACCTCGTCTGCTACGTAGACTGTACTCGTTTTCTTACAATAGAAGATAACACCGATTGACTTCAAATCATTGATTACCGAGCCAATTTCCAGCTTTTTAACTGGAATAATTAAATAATTGATGAGTTTTATTTCTTCTTGAGAAAGACTGAGTTGCTGTGAAAGTGTGGATAATATGGATTGCTCATCAGTTGTAATTTTAGTTTCTTGATTATTAAGCAGATCATTTGAGTATGCTGTATTTAAACAAGCTTTATAAATTTGATAATCTCTTCGCCTAGTATTTTCAATATTAGATTTTTCGTCTTGAATAGATTTCTCAAAGACTTTAATATTTTTATCCAAATTTTTCAGGTTTGCTTCATATAATCTTGCAAACCAATCTTGTTTCATTATGCAATTTCCGTCACGTGTTATTACATCTGATAATATATCAAGTTGTGACATCGTATTGGCAAACTCTGATTTAACGTAATCAGCAAACTCAGCCTCAATCAAATTAAAGACTTTTGCAATATTTATATTGTCTATATTCTTCAGAACTCTGCTTGAGTCACTTAGTATTTTATCAATCTCTCTAATATTCTTTGGTGAGCCAGCAATGATTCCGTCAATAACTTTCAGGAAAGAGTTTTTTTCAAACGAATTCAGAATGTCAAGAATTTTTTCAAGTTTCATAGCGACAATTTTTTAATCAAGATATTTTCTGAGAGTTTTATAAATGCAAAAGATATCGTAAGTCACACAGGTGCATAAATGTACCACATTCTGAGTAAAAAGGAAATGATAAAGAGCGGTATTTTGATGGACTGGACAAACCGGAATAGATTTCAACCCTCGCCGGTCAGTTTGATCCAATCTTTCTAAACGTAAAGGATTAAATATGATGTCATCATCATCCGCTGCATCAAGAACGAGTAATTCACGATACATTCCTAATTGCGAAAAAATGTACATTGTTATTTACCGTTTACAACAGCACTTGCAAATGTTCTAATTAGCATTTTTTTATCTTTAGTTCGCTTATATAGATGGATAAATAAGCTGATTATGGAAAATAGCGGAAAGGTTTCTTAAGTAATAACAGAGTTTTTAGGAAATTCACCCTATGAATAATACTTATAACTTTAAGTCGAATATGAAGAAAATCCTTAATATTCCTTTACACTGGCAAATATTGGCAGGATTAGCCTTGGCGGTACCTTTTGGATATTTCTTTACCGGACAGGTGAAATATGTGAGTTGGATGGGTGATGTTTTTCTCAATGCTCTAAAAATGATCATCATCCCGCTGATCCTAAGCTCGTTAATATCAGCTGTAACAAATATAGGTGCAGGGAAAAACCTAGGGCGAATTGGTTTGAAAACTCTGATTTACTATGTTTCTACAAGCTTGCTGGCAATTGTGACAGGTTTATTCCTTTTCAATATTATCAGGCCTGGTAAGGATTCAGACCTGGATCTTATCCAGGATGTCTCAAATCTTGGGCTTGACAGGACTTCCTTTGGAGAAACAATTAAGAATATAATTCCAACAAATATTTTCGAATCCCTATCCTCAGGAAATATCCTTTCAATTATCTTTTTTGCCATCTTATTTGGTTTCTTTATAACAAGAGTCTCAGATAAACCAAGAATTTTTCTAACCGACTTCTTCGACTCTATCTACAAAGTAATGATGAAGTTAACCCTCTTTGTTATCAGGTTTACTCCTCTTGGTGTATTTGGAATCGTTGCCAAAGTTGTTGCTGATAATATAGATAACCTGCTAAGTTTAGCCGGAAGTATGGGAATTTATATGCTTACGGTTGTGATTGCTCTGATAATCCATGCTGGACTGACATTACCTCTTATTTTGAGGTTCCTTGGGAGGTCAAATCCGCTTAAGCATTTCAGGAATGTAATAACTCCTCTATTAACAGCCTTCTCAACTTCCTCCGCGGCTGCAACACTACCTTTGACGATGGATGCTGTTGAAAAGAAGTCAGGAGTCTCAAATAAGATCACATCTTTTACTCTCCCCCTGGGGGCCACAATCAATATGGATGGAACAGCGCTATATGAATGCGTTGCAGCTATGTTTATTGCAAAGGTATATGGATTAGACCTGGGTTTAACAGAGCAGCTGATTGTAGTATTCACAGCCTTACTGGCTTCAATCGGAGCTGCTGCTATCCCGATGGCAGGGCTCCTGATGATAACCATAATCCTATCGGCACTGGGACTTCCCCTGGAAGGGGTTGGACTAATTCTGGCCGTCGACCGTCCCCTTGATATGATCCGAACTGCTACCAACGTATGGAGTGATAGTATAGGAGCTGCAGTTATTGCCAGGTCTGAAGGGGAAAAGTTGAAAATTTAGAGCGAAATTTCTCAATTTTCCCAACTCCAACCCACATATTGTACGATATATATGGCCTCGTGTAGAAAGTACCTTTAACGGTATGATTTTGTCATTTAATGACGTGGTATCTAAATGATAATATGGATTTCCAAATAGGTGAACAAATGGCCAATTATAAGAATAATAGGCCCCACTCAACACACTGAGCAATTTCGTTTTCATTAAGGCATCTGCCTGAAAGTTATAGTTTCAGTGATCTTTTTTTTATCATGCCTCCTTTTACGTCTTTTATACTATGCGATACGATAAATGCATCTTTATCAATTTTATCTAGCTCTGTTTGTAGTTTTGCTAATTCTAACCTTGTGATCAATGTATAAACAATATCTGTTTGTTTCAAAATTTCACCTCTTTTAGCATAACCCTTTTTGCCAGAATATAAAGTGCATCCTCTTCCCATTTTTTCAATGATCGCTAGTCTGATTTCTTCGCTTTTATCTGATATAATTGTTACACCAATAAACTCTTCTATTCCTGACACAATAAAATCAACGGTTTTTGATGCTACTAAATATGTCAATATTGCATATAATGCAATTTCAATCGTAAATATATATGCTGCAACCAAAAAGATAATAACATTAATTATCAAAATTACGTCTCCAATTGTCAATGTGGTTTTCCTGCTGATAAAAACAGCTAGCACCTCAGTTCCATCAATAACAGAACCACCACGAATTGCTAACCCAATTCCCAGCCCTAAAAAGAAACCACCAAAAACTGCAACAAGTAATTTGTCATCAGTAATAATGGGAACGGGTATAAAATGAACTGAAATAGCAAGCAAAATAATTGCAATCAAACTTCTATAGGCAAATTGTCTGCCTATTGTGGGATATGCCAAAAGAATGAAAGGGAGGTTTATTGCAACCAGTAGTATTGATAATGGCACTCCAGTCAATTCAGTTGAAATAAGGGAAATACCTGTTACGCCTCCATCAATAAACGAATTAGGCAGTAAAAATCCATTTAATCCAAAACTGGCTGATAATACCCCTAAAATAATCAAGAAGCTATCCCGAATTATGTGAGCAACCTCAACTTGTACTTTTCCTATTTCCCTCTCAACTTGCTTTAAAGGAAGCTTTTGCTTTTTATTTCTAAGTCGACGGTTTACTGCCTCAGCTATGATATATTGAAAAATTGGGTTCATTAAACTCGGTTCCAAATTCTTATTTCGATACGATGCAAAGCTCTTTGTGTTTCATCAGGCATCTTGTATAAAAATAGCATATTCCGAACAGATAGAATATGATTAGTAATGATTAATATCCAGTTATTAATAAAATGTTTGCGTATGATTGTTAAAACCAGCTGGACAGAGCTGCAAAGCTAACCACTCAGCACACTGAGCGATTTCGTTTTCATTAAGGCATCTTTTCATAACAGGTCTTTATGAGTATAGATGCAGGAATGAGTGGAAAATGGAAAAATCAGATCAACTTTTTTCTGAAATCATTGGTAAATACCCAGAATGGGCATAAATTCATGGCAACCTAAAATTTTAGCTCATGAGCAAATTATTAACTTTTTTAATATTAATATTTGCTACTTCAGCAATTATTGGACAGGAGACTGATAGTCTAAATACAGGTACTTTTATTGATATCAGAGATGGTCAAGAGTACAAATCAGTAAATATAGGATCTCAAATATGGATGGCAGAAAATCTGCGTTATCTTCCTGAAGTAAGTCCATCTTCTGAACCAGAATTTGTATTTCCTCCATCTTCTGATACGTTATCAACAGAAAAATTTTATTATGTCTATGATTATCAGGGGACCAATATTTCCAAAGCTAAGGCAACAGATATTTATATTGCCTGTGGAGTCCTATACAATTTTGAGGCTGCCAAAACAGCTTGTATGTGTGGGTGGCATTTACCATCTGATGAGGAATGGAAAACACTTGAAAAGTATTTGGGTATGAACTCATCTGAATCGGATGAGGGGGGGGGAAATCGGATAGTAATAACTTCCGTAATTCCGGGGATGTAGGCAAAAAACTCAAATCCATATCAGGTTGGATTGAAGATGGTAATGGGAATAATAGCAGTAGTTTTAACGCCCTTCCTGGAGGTAACCGCTACTACTATGGTGAAGGTTGTGGCCGCTATGGCCAAGATGCCATTTTTTGGTCATCAACCAAAAATGACTCATCCGACGCTTGGCCTCCTTTTGCACCATGGTACCGGATGTTGGGCTACGTGTCCGATGGTGTTTGGAGGGGCCACACCAACCGCAATAGCGGATTTTCGATTCGTTGTCTCAAGGATGAAGTGCGCCCAGAGACTCAATAGTGATACAAAGGCACATTGCATTATTAAACTGGCTGAGCGAACTATAATCAAGATAACGTGGGATCTCCTGCAAGGTGGGAAAAACGGATATGTTGACCAGTCCCTGCCGTTTGAGGTGGACCAGTCCCGATAAGGTTGCTTAATACGGTTTGCGACTTCTCTGAAAGCCTCACCGTTGCTGAGATATGGGTGGTCAAATTGCTTCGGCCGCCATTGATAAACGGGATCGGCGGAAGGTGGTCAGTAGGTCCGGCGAGTACTGGTTTTTTTGAGCGTTTTTTCCATTCAATTGGGTTAAAAGAATGTTTTTTTCAGCGAAGGGTACAATTTCTTATACAAGCTGAATTTCTGATCATAGTCTCTCTTGGGATCCGGCATTATTTTCACAACCGGCTTCACCCAGCTTTCGGCTATTTCAATAACTGCTTGATTTGTGTGTGCTGCCCTGGCAAGTATTGCTACTCCCATACAACCTGCTTCGCTGCAATCAAGGACTGTAATAGGCATACCTAATACATCTGCTTTCAACTGGACCCATATCTGCGAATTTGCCCCTCCTCCAATTACCCTTAATTCCTTAACCTCATATCCGGATTTTTTGAGAATTTCCAGATTCAGCTTCATCTCCATTCCCACACCCTCCAATAATGCTTTGATTATTTCTCCTCGAGTGGTGGATAAATCCAATCCTATGATAGCTCCTTTTACTGAGGTATCAAAATATGGGGTACCCGTAGCAGTGAAATAGGGAAGAACCAGTAATTTGGTAGGTGATTCAGGCATTTTATCCAATAATAGATCATAGGGATTCAGATTATTCCTCTCAGCTTCCAAAATTTCGGCACCTCCAAATTCATCCCTGAACCATTTCAGAAGATTCCCCCCTGTAAGACTATATGCAACTGTGGTATACATTCCTTCAACAGCATGGTCGAATGTGCATAAGTTGCTTTTTCTTAAGGTGTTTGAAAATACTGCTTTCCTAAAGGCTGGAGTGATGCACTCAACTGTACCTGAGGAATAAACAGCCATTCCATCCTTAACAACACCGGCACCAAGGGCACAACAAGGCTGGTCGTGCCCCCCGACAACAATAAATGTTTGATTCAAAAGATTTAAGCTCTTCGCAATATCCTCGTGGACATAACCTATCTTCGACCCTGATAACATAGGCTTAGCTAGTTGTTCTTCCTTTATTCCAACAGCGTCCAATATTTCCTTGCTCCAGCAATGGTTCACAACATCGAATAGCATGGTCCTACCCGCCAGTGACCATCCCATAGCCGGATCTTTTATACCCAGCCTGTATTCAAGCAAGTCTTCGAAACAAAGAATTCTATGGGTTTTTCGCCATACTCCAGGCATGTGTTGTTTCACCCAAAGTATTTTGAACAATGAAAACAATGGATGGGGAGTATGGCCTGTAATGTGGTATAATTTTTCTTCCCCAAATTCCTTTGCCCAGCTTTCAGCATATTCCTTTGCTCTGGTATCAGATGAAACAAATGCATTTGAAAGTGCATTTCCATCTTTGTCGACAAGAGTAAAAGCCTCTCCCTGGCTGGAGATTCCTATACCAATAACAATATAGGGAAAGGCCTGTTTTGCAGACTCTTTAATTACCTTAAAACACTTTTCAATTACTTCATCGGGATCCAGCTCTGCCCAACCCTCATTTTTTGAGATAATGTTGTATTCCCTGTGAGAAATAGAAAGCTGCCTGCCATTTTCATCAAAAACAACAGCTTTGCATCCACTGGTTCCTATGTCAATACCCATGTAACAATTCATGCCCTGATGCTTTAAGTATACCACATTAGAAGATATCCCAGGATGATTTCTTTCATTTTCCCGAATACAATGTCCTGCCTGTAGGCAGTTGTATAATGAGAAAGAGAATTTTTTGAGGCTCTGTCAACATTTTGACCAAGCAGTCCCTGTTTAACCAACTGTTTTGCTTTATCTGTGCCGATAACTTTTGAGGCATTTTTAACCATCTCTTCAAATAATATGGGTGAACTATCCCTTTCAAGAGTCGTCCAGATATTAACTTTTGCAATACCATCATTAAAAAGGCTCTTTATTTGCTTCAGCTCAACGGAAGATGTTCCATGCAAAACTAGCTTTGGTCCTGTCAATATGCTGATCTGCCTGGCCAGGTTCTTATGATATTTTAAGCTTGCTGAATTTGCCCTGTGTTCGGTACCAAGGTTAGCAACAATAAAATCAACCTTCGTTTGATTCAGGTAATGTAACGCCTGTTCCGGAGTTGTCAGATCGCTTCTTTCATCACCAGTAGCATCAACAATTTCGTCACAGGCACCTTCAATAACTATTTTATGTCCATTTTCTTCAACAAATTTCGCAGTTAATTTTATGTTCTCATCTAAAGGCAAGTCAGATGCATCATACATGATCATGGAAAACATATCCATATTCCAATCCAGTAGTGGTTTGTCGATACCCCACTGAACATGATCCAGATGTATCATTATATTGAGATTCTCATAAGGCGATCCCTTGCTGGACAAAACCTTTATATCGGCCAGAAATAACTTCAGGCCTATATCCCAACGCCCTGAATGGGTGTAATAAACTGACTGACTGCGATGACTATATAGGTTTGTGATTCCAACAGTGATAGGAATATCAGGTTGATTAATAAGTTGACTGTACTCCAGGGCAGCTGCCAGAATTGATTCCGTAGTAGTTAGATTTTCGGTATTAAAGGTGGGGATCACCCATTTCTTATAGGCAGCTTTATGATATATTTCCAGGACTTCACTTCTTTCAAGGATAAGTGGCATAGAATTTATTTTTAATTGAATTTCCGATAATTATATGTCAGTTTATTGATCAGGTTGAAAGCAAGATAATAGAAACACTTGCAAGTATTAATCCCACTAACAAAAATCCACCCGGGATTACTGAATAGATTATTAAGGACAGAATGACCGTGATTACAGGTGCCAGTCCAGTCAGGGGTGCAACAACAATAGCTTTACCATAACGGAGTGCATAAATCAGGGTAAGCGCACCTATGGCATTGAGGATCTGTATCATCGCAGTTAGCCAGAGGCCCTGGAATCCCAGGTTGATCGGAACCGAAAAATCGGTCATCATAATCGCAAAGGGGATGAAAAGGAAAGATGATAGTGCCGTATAGAAAAAGAGACTTTCAGCTTTCATAGTCTTGTTGGAAAATTTCAACACATATGCCTGAGCACCCCACATAATAAACACAAGAAATGCCAGAATGAGCCAATCTATTCCATTTGATTTTCCAGAACTGATCTGAGGATTGGAAAGGAAGAACATGGCAAAAAGGCACAGGATAATGCCAATCCATTGTATTAAACCAGCCCGTTCTTTAAGAAAAACTATGGATAGGAAAATAGTCAGTACAGGATATAGTGATACAATTGGGAAGACTAAATAGGCAGGTCCCAGACGTAAGGCCTGAAACAAAAGGATTTGCCCTCCACAACCAAGTACTCCTGCCGCAACTCCTTTAAATATAGATCGTTTGTCGTATTCAGGTTTCCATTTGATTCTGTGAAGGGCAAACAATGCCACCGGGATCATTGTGCAAGACCATACAACATACCCCATTGTAGTAGGGAATCCGGATTTTTCAGGAATTTCAATAAGAGCACCCCATATTCCCCAAAAAGTTATGGTGATAAAAGCGTAAAACAACCACAATCGATTTTCCCTCATGTCAAATGATTTGAGTAAAATCTATTTTTGAATTTCCCATGTTATTTCCCAGCAAACGGATTTTTCAGGTTGAGCAATCATATAAATTCCTTCATTGAATGATTTTGAAAGATCGCTGCAGGTTCCCGGAACAGGTTCAAATGCACACTCATTACGCTCCAAACCTTTTTCTTCTGGATAAGCAGAATTATTCCACCAAACTCCCAGAGTAGGGAATAGCTCAATGTCAAAACTCATACTTAGGTTTAGCCCATTTTGATAGCCGACAATAACTGAACCAACATTAATTTCTTTTAACAAGATCATCGCATATTCACCTGACGGTATTGCCTTAATATAATTAGATGCTGAATCCGCATCGTTCAGATCCAGATCATTTGAATCAATTTCATTCTTAATTTTGCCAAACTCAGGTAACTTGAAGTAATGTATTTCTTTCAAAGGTATCACAGCGTGCATTACATGTAAAAAAGGGATCATTTCATCAGATCTGTTCAATACTTCAAATTTCCATTTCAAAATATTTCTATTGAACTCCAGGGTCCGGATAAAAGTAACCTTTGGTCTGATACAATCTGTAGAACAGATCAAACAGTTACCTGCTATGTGCACCTTCCATTTAAGCCAGCATATTTCACCATGATCTCTCAAAGGAAATTGTCCAGGCGGGTAAATGCAAGAATCAACCGTTGGAAAACAATCATCATAACCATATACCGGCCGGTTTTCATATTCACCGTAAGAATTTTCAGGGGCCTTAAAAGTAGAGGGATTAGAAGTTAGCAAATCCTTCCCTTCAAATCTCAGAACCGAGATCCTTGCACCATCCTGTGGGATACATTGAATATACCAGTTGCCGATATTAGCTTCAACGACTTCCATTAAAGAGCAATAGCTTTAATGCCGGTGAGTTCACAAAATGCTTTCAGCTCTTCATACAGGTGGGCACCATATCCAAGACAGGCATATTCATTATTCCAAGCCTGCAGCAAGGCATCAATATCACAGTCAGCTCTTACAAATCCGTGAGGCCAGAAGGGGATACCACATTCATCCTTTCTTTTTTCAATCAAACTGGCATCAGGTTCAAAAATACTGCATCTGGTTATGACCATTTCAAATTGTCCGTCGTTTCTCCCAAGCCTGGCAAGTACACCTTCTCCAACTTTACAAACCAGTTTTATTGATAGCCCGCCTGCCTCTCCTTCAGTAGGAATTCCATGTTCAGCAAATCCTGCAGGGCCAAGCTTACCTGCCAAAGAAGGTGGGCATGCCCCATCACCAATGATTTTAATTTCATTATTCAGTTTGTCAACATGCTGTAAATCACCATAATAAACAGGCTCATTGCTCATGTCAGTCAAACATTTAACTATCAGGGCGGTATTAAAATCACCCAGGGTTGATGTACCTATCCTGTCTTCAAGCATCATACTCTGTGCAAAACAGGTTGCACTATAGTCATCGCCTAAGCCGGGAAAAGACTGTATGGTATAAAAATCCCATTCGTTTTTCTTCACTAACTTTTTTATGGCTAAATAAAGTCGAATAGAACGTTCAGCCTGATCGTTATCCGGGATTGGTTCAGAAAAGAGCTTTTGTATCCTTTCTTTTGCATCGATTATTTCTTCTCTTGTAATTTTCTTAGCAGTATCGAGTAATTCTGAGGTATCCCTGGAATCTATGTCGGTTCCAAATATTTTCATCCATTGGGAAGGATCGGCAGCCCCGCAAGTCTGTCCCATCCCTCTGCCCCCAAAAGTGCCAATTGTACTCATGTTCAAGGCATTTTTCATAGCACTTGCACGACAATAAGAGGTAATCTTCTCAATTTCTTTTGGGTCGTCAGAGCTGCCATACACAAAGCGGTGTTTCAATCCGATCTCTTTAAAAGCGCCATGCATTACCAGCCCACCAACTGGTCTCCATCCCTGACTGCCTGGATTAGTCCAGAGGACAATACCCTTGCCTGTAGTGGAGAAATCACGGATTGCAGCAATCATGTGAGAGGCCCAAACCCAGGTGCCTGAAAATAATACTATAGCATCAATATCATCCATTTTTTTGAATGCATCAAAGCATTCCCTGGCCTCCTGCCTGGAAGCAATAACCACATCATATTCCACCAGCTCAAGCCCATTGTTTTTCAGAGCTTTTTTGGCTTTATCGACGACATTATCATCAATAAATGATGTTCCCATTGGGTCCTGTAACCCATCTTTATGCACACCATATACTATAAATCCAACTTTTGACTTAATCATTTTTACCCTTTCATCTTTAAGTTCATTAATTCTACACCATAATATTGACGACTTTTCTACTTATGGTTTAGATGATATGTATTTGTTATTTTTACAACAGCCTATCATAAAAAAGAAATAAATCAGGATTTTACAACTATTTGATAAACCAGCATATACCCAAACAAATTTACCTAAGTTCTTCCTAATAAAATCTGAGTATCTTAATAATAAATAACACGATTTTAACATGTTGCCAACACTTGAGAAGGTTGCATCTCTTGCAAACTTCGCTACACCTGCATTCTGCCGTTATTTCAAGCAAAGGGTTAACAAAACCTTTATCCAGTTTTTAAACGAAATCAAGGTGGGGCATGCGTGCCGTTTACTGATTAATGAAGACCTCTCTGTTGCCGATATAAGCTTTATTTGAATCAATAGTAATTCCTGCTCACTCGCCCAATTATGTGAATCCAAACGGACGCTTCAAAATGATTATGACCGTGATTAAAAGCGGATACGAACATCATAATATGCTTCAACATCCGGCAGGTAGTAATATTGCACATGGGTATATCCGGTTGGACCCCACAAGGGAGGAGAACCGATATTAACGTTTATTGAAACCTGGGCTTCCGTTGCTCCTGCCAATAAAAGAATGGTTCTGAGAATTAATGATTTAAGTATTTCCATCGTAATTTTTTTTCGCTAAGTCTTACATATTAAATTTATGTATGTTAAGGGAGTCTCATGTTACATAACTTTGACAATGATTTACATTATTCACACATTGAAGTAAAGAGGCTGACTAAATCGAGAAATAGTTAGTCTCTTTAGATCTGCCCTTCAAGGCTAGCATTACCCAAATCTGCTCCTTCAAGGTGGAAAAACCACATACCCTGACCACCTCTGGCCGTTTTAATCTGACCAGGTCCCTAAAAGGTTGCTTAACACTGGTTTAGACTTCTCTGAAAGCCTCACCGTTGCTGAGGTATGGGTGGTCAAATAATTCCGGCAGCTGTTGACAAACGGGATCGGCGGGAAGTGGTCAGAAAGGTCCGGCGGAGATTGGCTTTTTGAGCGGTTTGTCCAATACACGACATGAGCGGAAAGTTGGTTCATGTACTTCATGAGGGGGTATTCGCATCTGGTAGGAACCATTTTATTTGGAATGGGAATAGCCCCAAAGGAATGTATATCTGCCGGTTTGAAACCAGCAATTCAAATTGGACCTGCAGAATTCAGTTTGTAAGGTAGTAAAACTATTTCCCGTCATACAATAAACTGATCTGGATCAGAAAAGAACCTGTTGATTTGCAGGTTCTTTTCTATTTAAAACCATGTCTGAAATCTTGAGCAGTTCCATTGGAAGCCCCAGTTTTGAGGGTTAATTTAAACAGTAAACCTGACAATTATTTTACATGAAGAATTTGCTTTTAAAAACTCTTGGGTTGGCCTTTGTGATCGCTGTAGTGGGGTTAAATTTAAGCAGTTGCAAAAAAGACAACCCGGATGCAGCTTTTGCCTCCTGTGAAAGCTGCCATACCAACTATGCGCATTTACAGGAGATTTATTCACCAGATACTTCAGCTCCGGCCGGAGGTTGTGGCGGAGATGCACCGCATTATGAACCTTATGATCGCGTATACATGGGTGGAGTCGGTTTTGAGGCCTATAAAACTTCAGGCCACTATACCATTGAATGCGTAGGTTGTCATAATGGTGTGGATGGGACATCTGACAAAGATGAAGCCCACTCCGGAAATTTCCTGAATCATCCGTCCATGAATTATAAGGAAAAGTGCGGTACCTGTCATACGGAAATAGCCGATAATTTTGATTCCAGCTTGCATCATGGTACTGGTCAGAAAAGAACAGTTACCATTCGCAGTGGCCTGAACGGACCGGAAGAATTTGATCAGCTGCCGGAACACCATCAAGAGGGTTATAAAGCCAATTGTGCAATTTGCCACGGTACCTGCGGTAATTGCCACGTTGTTAGACCATTAGCTGGCGGAGGCGGATTAGCTAAAGGACACTCATTCACAAAGACCCCAGACATGATTAATACTTGTGTGACTTGTCATTCTTCACGCGGAGGTCATGCATTTCTGGGAGTTGCTGCCGGAACTGTACCTGATGTTCACCTAAAAAAGAACGGCTTTACCTGCATGTCGTGCCATACTGGTCATGAGCTTCACGGAAATGGAGAACCGGTTGAGCAACGCTATGCTTACACTGAATTGCCCAAATGCCAGGATTGCCACTCAGGTTTGGAATCGAAAAACCTGTATCACAACATGCATTACGATGATTTCAATTGCCAGGTATGTCATTCTCAGGACTATAACAACTGCGGAAGTTGCCACATTCACGGTGAAGGCGCCCGGATTCCTTCCTATATGGACTTCAAAATAGCTGCCAATCCTTTACCCGACGTGAAAAAAGGATACAAATTTACCTTGGTAAGAAGGACGCTGGCTGCACCCGATAACTGGTCGAAATACGATGTGGAATCTTACGAAAATTTCGATGCTTTCCCAACTTATAATTTCACTACTCCTCACAACATTCTTCGCTGGACTAGACGCACAGAAGTTCCTTCAGGAGCATCCTGTTCCTCACAGTGCCACATCCGCAAAGAAAACGGCGAACTGGTTAATAAATCGCTCTTCCTTTTTGAAGAGAATTTACTGGATTTCGAAAAAGGAGCTACTACAAAGATTACTGTTGACGGCAAATTACCAGCCGCCTGGACCAAATAGAAATTGATTTAAAATAATGTATAAGAAAACCATGAAAATTATGAAAAACCTTAGGTATTTAGTATTCGGGGTTGTGCTCGTGTCGTTTATGATGACCTCCTGTAAAAAGGAAACTACTCCGGTTAATGAGGCCCAGACCCTCGTTGAATTCCTTGAATCACCCGATTCTCCTCTGATGAAGGATTATGTAAGCACTGATATGCCAGCCATTATCGGAGCTACAGAGGTAAAAACTTTAAATGAGGTAGGTAAAGTATATATCGTTGATATTCGCGATGCAGCAGACTTTGCTATCGGCCATATCGAAAATGCACATAATGTTGCAACTACTGACATTTTCACTCATTTAGAAGGTGTTGATCTGACTCCTTATGATAAAATTGCTATTTTATGTTATACAGGCCAAACTGCTGCCTGGACTACCTGTCTGCTTCGCATCAGCGGTTACGCCAATGTATATTCCATGAAATGGGGAATGGCATCCTGGAATGCTGACTTTGCCGCTTCCTGGTGCACCAAAGTTGGTAACACTTATGCTACTCAATTTACTGCAGATGCTACTGCCAAAGGTGCAGCGGGTGAATTGCCTGAATTGATGACCGGAAAAGAAACTGGTCAGGAAATCCTGGATACACGTGTAGCAGCTGTTTTAACCGAAGGTTTTGGTGCGGCTAAAATCAGCGCTACCGAAGTTTTTGGAGCTTTGGATAATTATTATATCGTAAACTATTGGCCAGAAGCGCATTATACTGACCCTGGTCACATCCCTGGAGCTATGCAATACACTCCTAAAGAGGCTATGCAATTGGCGAAAGACCTGAAAACCCTGCCAACTAATAAAACCATCGTGGTATATTGCTACACCGGCCAAAACAGTGCCAACCTCACTTCTTACCTGAGAGTTCTGGGTTACGATGCAAAATCATTGCTTTACGGAACCAATGGAATGATGTATGACACCATGGTTGCAAAAGGATTGACCAATTTCAGTGATACCCAGGTAATGGGTTATGTTTATGTGAAATAATCTTGCTTAGAACAAAAAGAAAGGGTCTCTGAGAAGAGGCCCTTTCTTTTTTGTTGAATTTATCCGTTTTGGAATATTCTTCGTAATCCTTCCGGATTCTTAATCTCAAATATTTTTCCCTGAATATCAATCAGTTTGTCTTTTCTAAAGTCCTTCAAAAGCCGGATAACACTTTCAGTTGAAAGACCGGCCAACTCTGCCAGTTCTTTTCTCGAAAGCAAAAGTTCAAAACGATTGGATTTAAACACAGCACCTGCCAAACAAAGTAAAAGATCAGCCAATTTCCCATAGGACTGCAGGTTCACCATACAAAAAAACCGACGGTTGATCTGATTGGCATTTTCCCCCATAAATTGAATGATCTTGGTGGCAAAAGCACCGTTTTCCAGCAGTAGCTTTTTGAAAGTCTGGATATCAATAAGCTTAACCGTAGATTCCTGATAGGAGGATACCGTATATTCAAATTTGTCGTTCTCCGACCCCAAAGCGGTCAATCCAATGAGGCTTCCCCCTCCGGTAATTTTTAATATCAGGGTGTCTTCCCCGTCTTCCAAATAGACCTTGGCCAGCCCCTGGTCCAGGTACATCAGGTGGGTCGCAAATACTCCTTGTTTGGCTATTATTTCCCCTCTTTTATAATTGGCAGTCACCTGCTTGCTCTCGAGCAATTCTCTTTGCTCAGGAGTGAGGAGGTCAAAACATTCACAATGTTTTGTTTGAACAGTACAGGTGGAATTCAACAACGCCATATCAATCATTTCTCAGTCTTTTTCACACATCATTTTCAAGACTGTTAAAATACTAACATTTCTCAACTGCACAAACAGGAGGTGTAAACGACTCACCGTATTCGTAACAGTTCTTTGATGGCAAAACTAACTTCTATTTGGTAGATGCGATACAATTGGCTGTCAATCCATTAGCAGAGCAATTTGTTGTTATGTACAGAAATTCTAAGCCTTGGTTTCCGCCAATTAATTCAGCAGGTCTCAGTAAGTCAGGATCCGGGCGAATTTTCAACATCACCCTGCTTGAGAAATTGCGAGAAGCTGAACAATATGAATATGTTCAGAATAGGTATCAAAATGCCATCTCGATTTATCAAAACTTGATAGAATTAGCGACCGAAAAGAATGACCAATTGGGGGATTTTAATCATTGACCAATTCAACACCTACACCCTGGCCATACAAGAATCCTTTAATACGCTGCTTAAAGCTTTTTCTGAAAATAAATCCGAAAATGAAGAATATAAAAAGAAGTTTTTCCATTAAGAGATATCACGGATCTGGTGATCATACTTGAATTAGAAAGGTTTATGGGATTAATGAACAAACACATTGACTTGCTTGAGCGCAGGGTAATAAAAGGAGAAAAAATCCCTCATGCTGAAAAATTATTTTCAATTTTCGAGGATTACACTGAATGGATCACAAAAGGGAAAGTGTAACAAGCTGGAACAGGAGGAAGAGGGTCAACGGTATTTTAAGCGTCTAAGAAATAAGCATAGCGCAGTAGAATCGAACATTAATGAATTGGAATGCAGAGGACTGGACCGGTGTCCCGACCGGGGCTACCCTAATTTCAAACGATATACCGGATTGGCTGTCGGGGCATATAACCTGCGTCGAATTGGGCAAGAGTTGATTGCAATTCAACGGCAATATCTGCAACTAAATGATAAAGAGCACAAAAAAGCGGCTTAAGCGCTGATTAACACATATATAGCTACTTACTCTATAGGGATTGGTGTGCCTGAAAAGTAAAAATTACATGCATATTTAATGAGCTCAACTATGACCATAAGGGAATCCATATCGAAACATTAATTTTAGCGCAGTTTATATACCATCCTTTACAAATGGATGAGGCAGATTTATGAAAATCTAGAAAATGAGGCGTTTTCTTTCAAGCACTAATTAAACCTCAATTTCCTTGCTTGTGTTAAAAATTATTATAATCTTATGGAGCAAGAGTAAACTGACGATTTTTAAGTTTTATCAGGGAGGTTGTTATGCAAGCTGCAACATGCAAACATCAATGGCAAATGGTCAATGTCCAGACCGGCTTTATCATCACCGAGACCTGTTACCGATGCAAAAAAATTTCTTCTTATTTCTCATTCGAGGATACTCCGCCACTTGAAGAATACCGTGATAAGGAACATTTCTGGAACGTCATCGGAAGCACTCAATCGTTTCGTTTTGATTTGCAATGCAATTCTTGTGGGCAATTGGTTGAGTTCAATGAACTATCCGGCCTGATGATGTGCACCAGTTGTGATGAGAATTGTGAAGTTGATAAAATGATGAAAGAACTTGCTAAAGAGAGAACCTGGATCTATGTTGCTTTTGGATTCCTTCCGATTGAAGAACGTGGACATATCAGCCCGGAAAAGATCGCCATTTTAGAAGAATACTTTACTCAAAGGCGAAAATCTACCACTTCGAAAATTAAAATCATCGGATCTGACCTGATCGCTAATATTTCAACTTGTTATGCCGAGGTGATTCAGGATGTGGGAATGTTATCATTGACCCCTCCTGAGGATTAATCCCCGGACATTTTAATGAATAAAAATAAGAACTACTATGAACCTTCAAGAGATCATCAACAAATTAGCTCTCCTTCCATTGACGGACATAGAGGAGAGAGAAATCACCGGAGTTTATATTTCTGATATGCTTTCTGATGTTATGAGTAGTGCGAATGCAGGAAATCTTTGGCTGACGGTGCAGACTCATAAGAATATAGTCTCTGCAGCCAATTTGATTGATATTTCTGCAGTGGTAGTCACTTATGGTAAAAAGGTGCCTCAAGAAACAATCGAATTAGCAAACCGCTTTCATGTGAATATCTTAAGTACTCCACTTTCTACTTTTGATTTGGTGGCTCAACTGATTAATGCAGGTGTCAAATAATCTAAAAATTAACAAGTGTCAGACGGTAGTAATCGTCATATCAGCTATGACCAAATCAAAGAGTCATTAAAGGCAAAGGTATTTGTAGGGTACGGAAAGAATGAATCTGTTACTGGCATTTACGCTTCTGATTTGATGAGCGATGTTTTAGCATACGGTAAATCAGGTTCCATTCTCTTAACCGGACTGAATAACATTCAGGCAGCGATATCTGCCTATATGGCTGAATTCAAAGGAATAGTTTTTTTAAGAAGCAAGATACCTGCAAAAGACATCCTTGACTTTGCGGGGGAGAAAGATCTTTTCATTCTCTCTACTGATGCCGATATGTATGAAGCATGCGTCAGAATTGCGCAGATTGAAGGTGAGATTGAGATAACCAAAGGTATAGTAGAAAAGGTAAAGAAGACGGAACATATTACAATCCACAGATTCAGTATTAACGGGCTAGATTTTGCTTCTTCAGGTATGGTCTCTACGCACATTAAAACTATCCTGAAATCGATCGGATATGATCAAAACCTGATCAGGAGGGTTGCAATCTCAACCTATGAGGCTGAAATGAATGTGGTCATGCATGCAAGAAAAGCACAAGTTGTATTGAAGGCCAGTGATACAGAGATCCGGTTAAGCATACAGGATGAAGGAAAGGGAATTGAGAATATTGAACTGGCTATGCAGGAGGGGTATTCAACTGCAACCGAAGAGCAACGTGCGTTGGGATTTGGTGCGGGAATGGGGTTGCCAAACATCAAGAAAAATGCAGACCAGCTGCACATAGAGAGCGAAGTTAATAAGGGTACATTGATTGAAACCATATTCTTTGTGCGATGAAATTCTTTCATTCACACATCATTTTACCTGAAAACTGCAAGAGCAGATTAAAATGTCTGAAGGCTTGCCCCACACAGGCATTGCGAATAAGAAACGGTTCAATCACTTTTTATGATTACCTCTGCGTTGATTGCGGAGCCTGCATCAATGTTTGCCCTGAGGACGTCTATGTGCCGGTAGTCGATGAGATTAATGACTTTGATAAATTTGAGTTTAAAATCGCCATACCTTCCCTAATCTTATATACTCAATTCGGATCAAACATCCATCCAAAGTTGGTACATCAGGCCTTGAAAAACATCGGATTTGATGCCGTTGAGGATATTGCACTTGATATTGAAGAATTGGGCTTTATTATATCTGAGTATATTAAGAATAAATCGGATAACAAACCGATGATCAGCTCCTTCTGCCCGGCTGTAATCCGGTTGATCCAGGTTAGCTACCCCAATATGATTGATCTTATCTCCCCTTTTGATGTTCCCCGGGAGCTTACGGCTAAAAGAATTAAGAAAAAATATGCAAGAGAGTTAGGTATCCATGAGAAAAAAATCGGTGCAATTTATATAACCCCGTGTCCGGCCAAAGCCGTATCCATCAAGCAACCGGCCGAAAAAGAAAAATCATGGCTTGACGGTGTAATCGCCATAAATGATATTTATAAAATTATTTTTCCGGAAATAATTCATATAAATGAAACGCAAAAGACCGACATTCTTGATGATTGTTTCTATTATGGAAAAGGGTCGGGCGTTATCCGTCATCTTCTGCAAAACATCGATTCAGAAAGATGCCTCTCCGTGGTGGGGATTGATCATATCAAGATGGTGCTGGATGACATCGAAGATTCAAAATTAAAAAACATTGACTACCTCGAAGCATTTACCTGTTCAAGAAAATGTGTTGGTGGTGCATTTTGTGTAGAGAATCCCTATATCTCACGCCATAATTCCTTTATGCTTGAAAAAAATTACAGTGTCCCGCCCCCTTTCGATAAAGACAAAGTTTTAGAAAAGTTTAATGATGGTTTCTATTTCATGGAAAACCAGGTGCTGCCCAGGGATACAAGATCATCATCATCAGATATTTCCACTTCCATAAAAAGAATGAATCAAAAAAACAGAATTCTGGCAAAACTCCCGAAAAAGGATTGCGGGCTTTGCGGGGCTCCATCCTGCCAGACCTTCGCTGAAGATTGTGCCTGGGGTGAGGCGGATCTTTCAGACTGTATTTTCTTTACAACCGGTTCACAACACTGAGAGGAAATCGATGGAACAAAAAAACATTTCTTTAAATGAAGTTCTACAAACTTATCCCAGGGAAGAGGGAAGTTTGATACCGTTACTGCAGAAAGCACAGACCATCTACCGTTATATAAATCCTGAAGCGGTGGCAGTTATTGCTGATTATTTAAATCTCACAGAAAGTCAGGTATATGGGGTTGCTTCATTTTATTCACAGTTTCGGTTCACCGAACCCGGGAAGCATTCCATTTCGGTATGCCTGGGTACAGCCTGCCACGTTAGCGGCGGTGAGACTCTTCTGGAAGCTTTTGAGAGAGAACTGGATGTAAAGCCCGGTCAATGTACGGTGGATAAAAAATTCGATCTGAACAGGGTTGCTTGTTTGGGATGCTGCGCATTGGCTCCGGTTGTTAAAATCAATAATGATATCTATAGCAAGGTCAATGTCATTAAATTAAAAGAAATGTGGAATAGCTATGAATGAGTATACCACCATAAGAAAGACAAGCCTCGCTAAGTGGAATGCTTTGGAAAAATCGGAAGAACCCGTCATTTACCTCGGCATGGCATCCTGTGGCAAGGCGGCTGGCGCCGACAAGATAAAAAAGGTTATCCTCAATACTGTTCTTCGTTATGATCTGTCAGTTAGGCTTGTAGAGGTTGGATGCATTGGAACCTGCTATCTGGAACCATTAATGGATATCAGAACACCCGGAAGGCCAAGGCTTTCTTTCGGAAATGTCAATGAGAAGATGGCGGAGACCATTATAAAAAAGATACTCGTTAATAATGAGAGTTATACCAAAGGAGCAATAGGGTATTTTGGCCCGAAACCATTCGATGGTGTTCCTCATTTCTTTGAGCATCCGATGCTGCAATCTCAGGTCAGGATTGTAACACGAAACTGTGGATTGATTGATCCGGAGGATATCACGCATTATATAGCACATGATGGGTACGCTGGAATTTCCAAGGCACTGGAACAATCACCGGATCAGATTATTGACCAAATAACCCAGGCAGGACTTCGCGGAAGAGGGGGAGCCGGATTTCCGACGGGGATCAAATGGCGCACCTGCCGCAACACCCCATCGGAACAGAAGTTTCTCATATGTAACGCGGATGAAGGTGATCCCGGAGCATTCATGAACAGGCTGCTAATTGAAAGTGATCCACATGCTGTACTTGAAGGGATGCTGATCGCAGGATATGCCATCGGTGCAACTCAGGGATTCATTTACATCCGAGCGGAATATCCTTTAGCCATCCTGCGGTTACAGCATGCATTAAAGGAGATGGAAGCCTACAACCTGATTGGAAAGCAAATCCTGGACTATGATTTTTCATTTAACATCAAAATAAAAGAGGGAGCCGGCGCTTTTGTTTGCGGCGAAGAGACATCCCTGATCCATTCAGTGGAAGGCAAACGCGGAACGCCAAGACCCCGGCCACCATTTCCCGCAGTTTCAGGACTGAATGGCCATCCTACAATTATTAATAATGTAGAAACACTTGGAACAGTAGCCCAGATAATTCTAAACGGACCCGAATGGTACCGTCAATTTGGTGTGGAGGGTAATTTTGGCACAAAAACATTTTCACTGGTTGGAAAGATCAGGCGATCCGGTTTAATTGAGGTTCCGCTTGGCACACCATTGCGTAAGATTATCTATGACATCGGTGGTGGTACGCAGAAACCTTTTAAGGCCGTGCAAACCAGTGGACCCTCCGGGGGGTGCATACCAACAGAATTGCTTGATACTCCGGTTACCTATGAAACGCTGGCTTCAGTGGGTTCAATCATGGGATCCGGTGGACTGATCGTTATGGATGAGGATACCTGTATTGTTGATTTAGCCCGGTATTTTCTCGATTTTATTCAGAAAGAATCGTGTGGAAAATGTACTCCCTGCCGGGTAGGAACCCGTCACATGGTGGAAATCTTGGAGAAGATCTGTAACGGGGAAGCTAAGCCGGAGTACCTGGACAAACTGGAATCCCTCGGGAAACTGGTTAAATCAACCTCGCTCTGTGGTCTGGGTCAAACGGCTCCGAATCCTGTGCTGTCCACTCTCCGTTATTTCCGTCAGGAATACATCCAGCACATCACAGAATACTATTGTTCGGCCCTTATCTGCAGCTCGCTCATAGAATACACTGTTATCAAAGAGAAATGCACAGGGTGTCAACGTTGTGTTAGTGTTTGTCCGACCGGGGCAATTACCGGTCCCCGGTCTGAACCCCACAACCTGGATACGGAGAAATGCATTAAATGCCGGGCATGTTATGAAATTTGTCGTTTCGATGCCATTGCAGGGAATGCTATTGTGATAACCTCATTGAAAGAAGCATGATTTTAACCATTGACAACAGGGAGATTAAAACACACAAGGCTGCAACCATCCTTGATGTGGCAACACAAAGCGGTATCTACATTCCGTCGCTCTGTGCGCATCCGGAATTGACTCCGTACGGAGGTTGCAGATTATGTCTGGTCGAAATTGAAGGGAAAAAGGGATACCCAACGGCTTGTACCACATTCGTTGAGGAAGGCATGGTCATACGCACCGATACCAAAACCTTGAAAGAGATGCGTACGGATCTGATACAGTTGATTTTAAGCGAACATCCGGCTGCATGCCTGATGTGTGAAGACGTGGATGGATGCTCCGGATACCAAGAAACAATTAGGAAAGTGGGAATTACAACCGGCTGCCGCTGGTGCCCGAAAGATAAGGATTGTGACTTTCAGCGGATCGTTGAACATCTTGATATCCATGAATTGACACTACCCGGGCTTTATCGGGACCTTCCCCTTGAAAAATATGATCCATTCTTTGACCGTGATTATAACCTATGTATTTATTGTGGAAGATGTGTCAGAATCTGTAACGAATCCCGTAAGAGTTCGGTTTTATCACTGAAACAACGGGGCAAGCAAACCATGATCGGGCCCGCCTTTGAAGCCACACATATTGATGCAGATTGTGAATTTTGTGGAGCCTGCGTTTCTGTCTGCCCAACCGGAGCCATGTCTGAGAAAAGCCGCAAATGGTGGGGCGTTCCTGAAGCTTATGAATCCACCGTTTGTCCGCTCTGCAGCATGAATTGCGATTTGCAGGTACTCACCCTGAGGGACCGGGTGGTCGGGACAATACCACCGGGTAAACCGCACGAATCTGGTGGTGAACTTTGCGTAAAAGGAAGGTTTTGCCTTACTGAACTGGTCAATCGTACCGAAAGGATACTGGAACCGGAATTCCGGTATGATGAAGGGTATGGAATTGTGTCGTGGGATGTGGCATTGGAAAAAGCAGGTGAGATATTGGAAGACTTAAAACCGAAACGTTCGGCCGTCTTATTATCACCCAGTTTAACATTACAGGAATTTGACCTGGCTAACCAATTTGCGCAAGAGATTTTAAAAACCCAACTGATTTCTGCCTCATACATTGATGAATCCCTGCTGGCTTATATGAGCCTGGCCCGTGAGTCCATTACGATGGATGAATTGAATAAAGCTGATTCCGTTGTTTCTGTTTTCCTTGACGGCAATTACAGATACGCTCCATTGACTTTGGCAATTAAGGATCTCGCCTCTAAGGGAGTACCTTATTACCAGGCAGGGTGGATCCGTGATACAACCACAAGATTTGCCACCACGAAAATAGTCCCTTTACCCGGCCGGGAAACAGAGTGTTTTGATCAATTCCAACCCTATTTGAAAGAAAAAAATCATGGTGTCATCATTGTAGGTCCGGAAGTTATATCGCTCACGAACGGATTGAAAATACTGGATGAAATCAAAAGGATTGCTCAACAGACCGATTCCGGGTTGATAATGCCCAATCCATTTGGCAACCTCGACGGGATGCTTTCAATAGTTAATTACCATCTTTACAAGGATGTAATCAATAGTATTGAAGCGGGTGAAATAGACCTACTCTACCTTATAGGAGATGCTCCCTTTAATGAAAGACCAAAAGTCGGTAAAATCATTTACCAGAATTCTTACCCAGCTCCGTCAGGTTTGGAACCTGATCTTATTTTACCAGCCACCCTGTGGAGTGAATCAGGAGGTAGCTATCTCAATATCTTTGGTCAGATAAAAAATGCCAAATCGGTTGCCAAACCGCATGGATATGCATTATCCCATCAGGAAATATTCAAGCGGATTTCGAAGAAACTGAATAAAGGGATACAAAAATCTTCTGAGAAGAACATTAAGGAATTGATAAAAAGCAGGAAGTCCATCAAAGTAAAAAGAAATGGAATTGACCACTTATCAGGCTCTTCCGGCAAAGAATATCCTTTTGTGTTGATATGGCAAAAACCCCAACATGTACATCACAATCTTGACCTGAGTGAAGGGGTTGAGGGATTTGGGGAATTGGTTAAATCGGATCAGGTGATCCTGCATCCCATAGATGCCCGTAACATCGGCATCCAAAAAGGCGATATGGTTGAATTGGTTTCCGTAAAAGCCAGGCATCAATATCCTGTGACAATCAGAAATCTTGTCACTCCCGGATATGTTTTTCTGGTAACCTCAAACGGGAATCTGGAATTTGAAAGTAATCCTTGTCCTGTTAAAGTAAATACTGCCAATGTTTGAAATCCTTGAAAGAAAAATGATCGTACCGAACCTCCACCTCCTCGTGGTGCATGCTCCGGATGTTGTCGCAGAGATCCAGCCTGGACAATTCGTCATTGTGCATGCAGGTGAAGGCGCCGAAAGAATACCTCTTTCCGCGGCTGACTGGAACCGGGACAACGGTACCCTCTCCATTGTTTTTATGGAGGTGGGAACTTCCACCGGAAAACTTGCCGGTCTCGAACCGGGAGATCAGATTCCCACAGTAGTCGGGCCGCTGGGCAAACCGGTAGAAATTGATAATTTCGGCACCGTGATTTGTATCGGTGGTTGCTTTGGAATGGGCTCTATCTATCCAGTGGTCAGAGCCTTGAAAGAAAAAGGGAACCAGGTAATCACAATTCTCGAAGGCCGAAGTAAGAATCTGCTCTATTGGGAGGATAGACTGTCAGCATACAGCGACCGGGTGATCAAACTGACACGTGATGGGAGCTATGGGTATAAGGGCCATATAAAAAAGGGTAATGATATTATAAGGGAACTAGGTTTGGTTCCCAACAGGGTGATTGCCAATGGATGTACTACATTATCCTACATGACTACCCGGGAATATGCGCATTATAATATCCCTATCATCGTAACCCTGAACACCATCATGATTGATGGTACAGGCATGTGCGGGGTCTGTCGTTGCACTGTGGATGGGAAGATGAAATTTGCCTGTGTGGATGGTCCCAATTTCGACGGCCGTTATGTCGATTGGGAAGAATTGGCCAAGCGAAGGAAACAGTATATCAGCGAGGAAGCCTTTCTTGTTCATCATTCAGGATGTGGAGGACATTGACATGGCTGAGAAGAAAAAAATCAATTATGTCCGGATCGACATGCCCAAGCAACCTCCCTATATCAGGCGAAGAAATTTTAAAGAGGTTGCCCTGGGATACACTGAGGAAATGGCTGTTGAGGAAGCCAGCAGATGTCTGGATTGTAAAAAACCGTTTTGTGTGGAGGGTTGTCCTGTTGAGATCGACATTCCTGGCTTTATCAGGCGTATTGCGAGCCGGGATTTCACCGGTGCAATCAAAACCCTGAAAGAAAAAAACTGCCTACCGGCAGTATGCGGACGAGTTTGTCCCCAGGAAGAGCAGTGTGAAATTAAGTGCATATTGGGTAAAAAAGGTTCACCTGTGGCTATCGGACGCCTCGAACGATTTGCGGCAGAATGGGAAGCCGCACAACCTCATATGGACTTGCCTGAAATAATGAAGAGTACCGGGAAGAAAGTTCTGGTGATCGGTTCCGGCCCGGCCGGCATCACTGTGGCCGGCGACCTGATTTTACTCGGGCATGATGTAACTATGTATGAAGCTCTTCATGTACCTGGAGGAGTGCTGACTTATGGAATCCCGGAATTTCGCCTGCCCGGCAAAGTGGTTAATCAGGAAATCAACTACTTACAGCAACTCGGTATTAAATTGCGTTGCAATTATGTTGTTGGAAAAACCAAATCGCTTGACAAACTTCTCGACGAATACGATACGGCTTTCCTCGGCACCGGTGCCGGACTTCCATGGTTCATGGATATACCCGGTGAAAATCTTAATGGGGTCTATTCTGCCAATGAGTACCTGACCCGTGTAAACCTGATGAAAGGCTTTCAGTTTCCTAAGGCTTATACACCGGTAATACGACATCGGAAAGTAGCCGTTGTAGGAGGTGGCAATGTAGCCATGGACTGTGCCCGGACTGCCCTTCGTTTGGGGGCCGAAGAGGTTTATATAGTCTACCGCAGGTCCCAAACTGAATTGCCGGCAAGATTGGAAGAGTTTGAAAATGCAGAGGAAGAAGGGGTTATTTTTCATTTCTTAACGCTGCCTGAAAAGTTGATCGGCAATGAGAATGGATGGCTTAAGGAAATGGAATGCTGTAAAATGGAACTGGGTGAACCAGACCAGTCGGGCCGAAGAAGGCCCATCCGTGTAGACCACTCTGAATTCCGGATGGAGATGGATGCCTGCATTGTTGCTATTGGGAACAGTCCCAATCCCATCATTCCGGATACAACTCCCGGCTTGGAAATATCCAGGAAGGGCACAATCGTTGTCGATGAAACTACCGGCAAAACATCCATCGACCGGGTTTGGGCAGGAGGGGATATCGTAACCGGAGCAGCAACCGTTATTCTGGCAATGGGTGCCGGGCGAACTGCAGCCAAGGCTATGCATAAGTATTTAACGGAAATGTGATTTGCCACTTGGGGTTCAACCCGCACACCCGGTTCAATGGGAGGTGTAGGATTATCGGGGAAAGTGATCTCACCCCAATCCGGTAAGAGGCAGCAATCCTTTATCTTGACATTTTATGAAAAAAACAACCTATTCTATCATCACCTTGGCCACTGTAGCCCTTTTAGTGATCTGTTTCGGATGTCAAAAAATCTTGTTCTTAAATTATTCAGATAAGATAAACCTGGAGTTTGTCAACGTAGCTGCTGGTACAATACAGCGGAAGTAACACAGTCTACCATGCTTACCATTTTTAGCGCCTTATTCGTGTGCAAGGCAAGTTAATTTTCTTTGGTAAGCTGTGCAGTTTTCAACCGGTGGACCTGTGCAATTTTCACCCGGTATTTACATGCGGGCGAGTAACCCCAGTTTTCAATGAGACAATTATTGTAATAAGGAGGATTGTACGGAGCCATGATTACAGGAGAAGGTGTAAATCCTTCCCCATTACAGGAAGTACAAACGACTCACCGCGTTCGTAATAGTTCTTTGATGGCAAAGCTAACTTCTATTTGGTAGATGCGATACAATTGGCTGTCAATCCATTAGCAGAGCAATTTGTTGTTATGTACAGAAATTCTAAGCCTTGGTTTCCGCCAATTAATTCAGCAGGTCTCAGTAAGTCAGGATCCGGGCGAATTTTCAACATCACCCTGCTTGAGAAATTGCGAGAAGCTGAACAATATGAATATGTTCAGAATAGGTATCAAAATGCCATCTCGATTTATCAAAACTTGATAGAATTAACAAACGAAAAGAATGACCAGGCTCAGTTTTTAAACCATATTGCCCGAAATCAAATCAAAATGAATGATTATACCCGGGCCATCACCAGCTATCAAAAAATAATATCCGATTATCCTGGAACCATTACAACCTCAGGCATTCCACTCTCTATTTCTGCCGGAATGGAATTGGGTCAATGCTATCAGAAAACAGGAAATGAGGATGGTGCCATTCAGGCTGACCTGGATGCTTTCAGGATAGTGCTTACCTCTTGGGGAATTTTGACCATCGACCAATTCAATACCTACGCCATAGCCATACAAGAATCTTTTAATACGCTGCTTAAAGCTTTTCCTGAAGATAAATCAGAAAATGAAGAATATAATAAGGAGTTTGAAAGGCTTAATACTGATTATAAGGATAAAATTGCAAAATGGAAGGTGATCAATATGTTGAAAGATGAGTGCATTCCTGACATGAGCAAAGAATTACAAATCTCAATGGCAGAATTATTTATGGAGATTCCAATGAATCCACGGATTTAACAAAAACCACCAGCTTTTTTGAAAACAATTTTCCTCCGTGGAGAATAGAACTCATGAATACTCAAGGCAGGGGAATAATTTTCTCAGCCATTTATAACAGTTTTTATTTCTGGACTATTATCACGCTGATTATCATATTGGTTTTCGGAGTAACCCTGATAGGCAGGACTCTTTCGCATGAAATAGAGGTGCTGAAAATAAAATCAGAATTTGTCTCCTCTGTGTCTCATGAATTTAAAACCCCCATTACCTCCATTAAAGGATTAATTGAGCGTCTTATTGAAGGGAAAGTAAATGATCCAGAAAGAATGAAGGAATATTTTTCCGTGATCGCACAGGATGCAGAGAATCTTAGCAGGCTGGTTGGCAATTTCCTGAATTTCGCAAAGATCGAAGAGGGAAAAGATCAGTATGATTTTATTGATACCGACCTTGGAAAATGGCTGAGAAATACGGTTGCGAATTTCAGAAAAGAGAGTATCTGGACGGGAATTAATTTTTCCACTCAGATCGCGTCAGATATTCCTTCTTTCCCGATCGATCAAAATCACATGACACTGGCTATTAATAACTTAATTGATAATGCAGTCAAATATTCAAGCGGAAAGATTGAAGTTAAAATCAAGCTTGAAAAGTGCGAGAACACTATACAGATTAAAATAGAGGATCATGGTATCGGGATTCCGAAAAAAGAATTGTCGAAAATATTCGAGAAATTCTACCAGGGGGATAATGCTGCTAGTCTTTCGGTCACGGGTACCGGTCTCGGATTGACGCTGGTTAAGCGTATCGTTGAAGCTCACGGAGGATTGGTGGAGGTAGAGAGCGAACCCGGAAAGGGAAGCACCTTTATTCTGACATTACCTATACAGAGTTAAACCTAAAATATATCACTATGGGCAAAAAAATTCTGATTGTCGAAGATAATGTAGGAATTCAGATGAGCCTCAAAGATGAATTCGAATCCGAGGGATACCAGGTGAGTATTGCCATCAATGGGCAGGAGGGGTTGGATAAAGCAAAGGATGAGCATCCCGACCTGATCATTCTGGATATTATGCTTCCCCTGGTGAATGGTTATGAAGTATGCCAGAGGCTCAGGAAAGCAGGCGACCACGCCCCGATTATCATGCTGACAGTGAAAGACAAAGAGATCGACAAGATACTGGGTTTGGAACTCGGCGCAGATGATTACGTCACCAAACCTTTCAGTTTGAGGGAGATGGTATCAAGAGTCAAGACCATTTTTCGCAGGATGGGAGAATATGCAGCTGGCAGCGACACCGGGCGTATTGGGGAAACCGAGCTCGATTTTAAACGGTATGAAGCAAAAAAGCAAGGACAACTCATCGAATTTACACCCCTGGAGTTTCAATTACTGCATTATATGGTAAACAATCAGGATCAGGTTCTAACCCGGAACGATATCCTGGAAAAGGTATGGGGGGAAAATAACACCGTGATCTCCCTGCGTACTATCGACAGTCATATTACCAATATCCGCAAGAAGCTTGAAGACGACCCCTCCAACCCGAAATTCATTTTGAACATTCGTGGTGTAGGTTATAAATTAATTAGCACTTAGATCTGATACAAGTGGCAATATTCCACCATATCTCAACACTTCCTGAACCGTTCCCGGAAATGGGTCCGGTAATTTTACACTAAAAAATAGGAGGTTGCTATGAAAACAATTAGAAACTCATTAAAACACTCATTTAGAACACTGCTGCTTATTTTAGTATGCCTAATCTTCATCGGCACTGAAATCGTTTAACAAGATTATCAAAGATTTTCCCGGCAGCAATCTGGTGCCGGTAGCTGAATTGATGATTGGTCAGATTCAGCAACCCACAGCAATGAAGCCCCAAAAAAGTACTGCTGTAGTATTGGACGATAAATCAATTCTTGACACGGTTACAGGAATCAAGTACACCAAAGTCAATACCTGGGCAGGGCAAAATGACGTTATAAAAACAGCAGGTTCAATAACAGGTATTTCACCTACAGGTAAATTCTTGCTGGCTGATCATACGGTTGTCCTGTTTGATAATACAAATTTTCTTAAATTGTTTGACCCGCTTGATTCACCCATAAAAAGCAGATTGTCTCCTGATGGATCCCGGGTTGCATTCATCACAGAAAATGGTATTTCTCAAATTCCGGTTTCTCCTGAAACAGGAAGACCCACAGGATCGGCTCAAAAGCTTTATACATTTGACCAGCTAATCTACAATTCATATGATCTCAACTGGTCTCTAGACGGGAAAACCCTTATTTTTTCTTTGGTTGGAGAAGATCAAAAAGCAGGTTTATCGACACTTTCAATTAAGGACGGCATATTGAAAAAGGTATTGAATTCTACTCAATACAATTCTTATCATCCTGTCTTTTCGAAGAATGGAATGAATAATCTTTATTTCGTAAACGGAAACGTCATTTTAAAATCAAGTATAACAGGAAAGTCAGTTGTAATAATCGACTCGTTATACGGATATAAAATTAAGACAGCCATGTCACCAGATGACCAATGGTTGATCTACAATAAAACTACAGATGCACAGTACCTGTTCCGCTTGGAAGATAAACAAAAGTGCGAATTGTCTGCTCCGGAAGAAGTAGGAGAATTCGTTTCATGGGCAAATGAAGCTAATAAAATCATCTATTATCATTCTTCGTATGACGATCAATCGTTGTTAAAAGTCATTTCAGTCTATGGCGGACCTTCTCTTGAATATGGGATTCAATACGGGGATTATCCCAAAATCTGGACCCCTGATTGTAAATCAATCGTGGCTGTGAAAAGAGAAAACATTAAAGATTTCTTTGGTAAAACAAGCTTGAATATGATCAATTTGTACGACCAGGAAGCAAAACCAATTGAAGGCATAACTGACTTTAATAACTTTACTATTTCTCCGGATTTCACCAAAATATTAGTCCATCATATTATTAAAGGAAAATTGACTCCTCTTTATGTATTGCCTTTTTCGTGGAAAAATTGCAGGGTAACTGGTAAAGCCATTTCAATTATTAAAGATTATTCCGGATTCCTTAAGGATGATATGTGGTCCCCCGATGGGAAAAAAATTGCTGCTGCTTTAAATGGAAACATCTGGATTTATGATGCAGAAGGAGAGGCCAGACAACAACTAACAAAAGGAAATACATTGGTCTGGTTTTTCAAATGGTCACCAGATGGTAATGCACTAGCAGTCAAATTTCGAAATACTAATCAACTTCAAATTATTAAATCATCTAATGGTGAGGTTCTTCATACTTTTGATAAAATTGAAAGTTTTGACTGGACACGTGACGGGAAAGAAATCACGATTGCTTTTTCGGACGGTCAAATAAACTCTATTGTTCTTGCATCGGGTAAATCCCGAAAAATTGCCAATTGGAAAGAGATAAGTCGTTCCTTCTCCCTAAATGAGTTATCCTAGTCACCTGATGGCAAATGGTTAGGTTAGGGATTAACGGAGACGGAATTCATCTGATAAATGCTGCCGACGGAAAAGTAACAGAGTTGGATGCAGATGATACAATGGACAAATACGGATTTATTTGGTCACCCGACAGTAAATGGGTATCCTATTATACCTACGATCCGAAAAAGGTTAGACCGGAGGGTACATTATGGGAAGCTGACCTGACTGATTTTATGAAAAAAATCAAACCGGGGACTGAGAAAGGCTTTGCAGCAGATTTTGATTTCAAAACACTTGCGTTACCGGATGGTGGAATTGTTGCTGATGGTACATTCACCGATAGCCGTGACGGGCACGTTTATAAATACAAAAAAATAGGGACACAAACCTGGATGGCCGAAAACCTGGCCTACCTGCCTAAAGTTCATCCGGACTCAGATACTTCTTCTGTTGATAAACGCTTTTATGTTTATGGATTTAAGGATATGGATGTTAATGTAGCGAAAAACACCGAAAATTATCAAAAATTTGGAGTCCTGTATAATTGGCCAGCTGCTGTAAATGGAGCATCTGGAAACAATTCAGTACTCAGCGACAAGCAGGGGGCCTGCCCGGCGGGTTGGCATGTGCCCAGCGATACAGAATGGATGCTTCTGGAAAAAAATCTGGGGATGAATGAAGCTGATTTAGTAAAAGAAGGTAAACGTTACTCAGGTTATGTATATAAGAAATTGAAATCTCTCATAGGATGGGACGATGACGATATTTTCATCGGACAAAGTGGATTTAATGCGCTACCGGGCGGTTTAGAGTATCGCGGAGCAAGCGTAGCATTGAATCAAACAGTTTACTTTTGGACATCTACACCTTTTGATGATAGAAGAGCAGCATACCGTAATTTTTTCTATGGGACAGGCATTTATCGAACTCTGAAGGCTCCCATGGAAATGGGACTTTCTGTCCGCTGCGTGAAAAACTAGCGGAATTTAGGCTGAGATGTTAAATTTGTAAAGAGGAGCGTCTTTACTGACGCTTTCTTTTTTTTGGTTTTGTCGTGTCTGCGAAGCAAAATTTAAAGAAGACAATAGACCTGCTTTGTCAGCTAGCCAAGGAACAGAATGAATTGAACGGAGTTATCTTTACTTTAAGAACAACAACGTCCAATAGGTTTTGACTTTAAACACAGAGAAGACAATCCATTCGTAGCCAATATCAGTTTCGTTTGAGTTATCGTGATATCTTGACTTTGTTGATCACCGGTTTTTCATTTGCATATTGTCGGTGAACACCTCAATACACTTCCCTGATCAAACGGTGGAGCATTTTTCCTTTATGCCAGATTGGCGACAAAATAGTGTCAGGATTTTGGGATTCAGGTCGAAACACTTTGAGGATTTTTCGGTTAGATAATGTATAAATCTCAGTGATAATACCTTTAAAAAGACTTATTAAGCTTGGCAATAAGATTACGGGCTCTTTTTACTTGACCCTCAAGACCGATCGGGTCCTGGTTCGGGAACCATTTTTGAAAATCATTCAACCACCATTTACCTGAATTAGACTGAAACTGCTCTTCCAATGTCGTTGATGCAGATTTTAACTGTACACAAATCGTTACATAATCCGAATCCAGTGGTATTTTGTAGAAAAAACGGATATGCTGACCAGTCCCTGCCGTTTTCAGGTAAAATATCACTTGCTTTCCAAAAGGAAACTCCTACTTTTAGATTTTAGGACCAATGGAACAAAAATTAGTAGAATTAATCAATGACTTTTAAAGAGAGGTTTAAAAAATTAAGGGCGATACTATTGGGGATCGATCCAGGCGTAATGAGTTTGTATTATCATTTTTTTTCCAAGCCTGCATCCCAGTCAATGGCCTATGTACTTGATCAAAAATTGCAATCTATACAACCTTTTTATTTTCTTCAGGTAGGAGGCAACGATGGATTTATTAATGATCCTATTTTCAGGTTAGTAAAACGATACCCGTGTAAAGGAATTATTGTTGAGCCCCAGGAAGAGGTGTTTAATGATCGACTAAAAAAAACCTACCGCTTTGAAAAAAAAGTAATCCTTGAAAACATCGCTATTTCCGACAAAGGTGGCATAAGGAAACTTTACAAACTTTCAATTAGCAATTCGCGCTGGGCTACAGGCCTGGCAAGCTTTAAACGATCCAGTCTGATAGATCAAATTGAAGGTGGCTATGTGACCGATAAGGCAAAAAAAGAAGGTATTACTCTTCCAGCCAATATAGATGACTGTATCACTTTTGAAGAAGTGAATTGCACAACAATTCAAGACTTACTCATAAAGCACCGATTTAAGACTTTGGATTTTCTGCAAATTGATACTGAAGGCTATGACTTCGATATAATTAAGACTATTGATTTTTTACGGCTAAAACCCTTAATCATTTCATATGAAAATATGCACCTGAGCGAACAAGATAAGCTGAGATGTGAGGAATTACTTATTGAAAATGGTTATCAGTTAGAACACATAGGAGGAGATTCCATCGCTTTCAATAAGAATGAATCATAATTTTCCTGGCATACCTCCTATTCTGAGCATCAATAAGAACCACAATAATCAATGTGTCATCTGCAAGGAACGGAATTTTGCATAGGTTTGAAAAGGGATCATGCACCCTGGTTGATTTTATCAATTGTCCGTTGACATTATATAATTCAACACGCTGCAATTCGGCTGGAGGATTCTCCAGAATAATTTCTTCACCATTATAATAAAGATTTCCATTAAATTGATTTTCGAGAAAACTGACGGGGGCGGAGAGTAATGTACCACTGTCAATGGCGAAATTATCAATGTACAATACCGTTGGTGCCGATTCATAATAACCGGGTCCATCCATCGAATTGAACCTGATTCCTTCAATGGCCAAAGGCTGATCAATTGAATGGATAAGGCTATTATCCAGAAACCATTTTAATCCCGTATTTGGATCAGAACGTATTTCCATCTCCATCCAGTTTCGCAATTTATAAGTGAAAAACTTTATTCTGGTTTGATCATGGTAAACCTCACATATACCGGCACTGTAGAAATAAAAATAAAGGATGCTTCCATCACTCAGAGAAGTAAGTATTGTTCCCTGCCGGTTATTATCAACCAATATTTTGAAATTTGTCTCACAATAACCGTTTAGGTATTCAGAAATGGGGAATAATAAATCTGTTGTACTTGTAACTTTAATCGACTGATCGCCCTCAAAAGCGCGAGTACCGATCACAAAAGCATCCCTGGCAGAGCTTTGATCTTCTCCAAAAATTCGCCAGAAAGGTGATTGGGAACATAGTTGCTGGTTGGGGTTATAGATTTCAAAATCTTCGAAAAAAGGAATGGAAAATCCGCTGAATACCTTGAAGTTACCATAACCACTATACAGGCTGTCACTATCAAGGCGGGCAATCGTAAACCATGAATAGTTGCCGGATTTGTCTACCCCAGTTTCAAAACTCCTGGTTGTGAGCCCACTTGCAATCTGTAAGAAAGCCTCCTCCTCATAGCGAAGAAACAGATCAAATTGATAGCCTTCATCCTGATAGTCGCCTTCCCATGATAGCTGAATAGTGCGGGTCATAATAACCGAATCCCTGCATGGTTTCAGGTAGCAGGGGCTTGCCGGATGGAACTTACCTGGAAAGTAAACAGCACCAGCAGCTTCAGAGATTTGGGATTTATATTCAAGAAACGACTCTTTTGATATAGGATTATCTCTCAGGTCTATACGATCAAGCCCGCTGGAGTAGTTTTTATATAAAAGCGGCCAGAGATCAGTAATACGATTTCCCTGAAGATCGAGATCAACCACATAACCATAGTAATCGATGGGAGCCAGGTCGAACAGAAGGTTTTTGCTCAGATCAAGATTGACCAAATGGTTATTTATTGACGGGATGGTATCTATCAGGTTGCCAGAAATATCCAGTTGAGTCAGCAATTCATTTTCTTCGAGGATATTTTGGAGCTTACGAATTTGATTATCAGCTATATTAATGGTATTGATTTTGGGCGAGTTGCTGGTGTTCAGCTGCTGAATCTGGTTGTTAGAAAGGGCCAGGGTTACGAGCTTAGAGAGCCCATCGAGATTTAACTCACCTGTCAGCTGATTACTACTTGCATCAAGATAACGAAGAGTCCTGTTTCCATTGATCCATTCGATATCCCTAATAGCGTTATTTGATATATCCAGATATTCAACTCCATAAGTGTTTTCGAGTACATCAAAACTTTGTATATCACACCCTTCCAGGCATATCCATGTTAGTCGATCCAGCTCATTTAAAAAACCTATATCTTCTAGATGATTGTCTTTAATCTCAAGCTTGTACAAATCCTTTAAGCTTGACAAAAATCCCATATTACTTATAGAATTATTGTTCAACATAAGCTCCTGCATTTTGGTCAATGATCCAATGGTTTCAGGACTTATAAGTTGGTATGCCGTAATTTTCAGGAGAGTAATATCCGTACATTCCTGGAGTTCGGAAAGGTCGATTTCAGCACTTGACCTCAATGAGAGCAGAATCAATTGGCGCAGGTTGGTACATTGACCGATTCCGCTTAAGTCCTCTGCATTGGTGACATGAAGACTTCTTATGTCGAAGAGTTCTCCTTTTGTAGGTTCATGAGTACTGCGCTGGGATGATGGAACGCCGATACTTGTATTCATTGATATACGGAGTTTTTCATCGCCAATGGGAAAAGGATCTCCATTACTGAAGTATGATGCAGGACCAATCCACCTGGATTCTCCATTTACATATTGGGCAGTAACTCTCAGATGGTGGGAGCCGGGATGACAAGCATGCAGAAGGACGGTGTCTGTTGTTTCACCATAATAAATATCGTCGAGATAGATATTGTATCCAAGCAGTTCACTCCTGTCGCCTTCCGGGCCATTCCACGAGACTTCCATCTCAGTGCCACTCAGAATTCTTTTTTTTAGATTTCCCGGCAGCTTCAGGCTGTCTTCAGGAGAGGTATTAAAAATTGCCGACACCAGAGAATTGCTCACCACATTGGTGAGGGGGTAATACCCATTGGCAGCTCCTCCCCATCCAAGGTTAAAATGATAAAAACTGTTGCCATCGAATCCATCACAGACAAAGGCATGACCCGGATAGGTTGAGTATATAGGCTTATACTGGCTGAGGCTGGTATAAAATGCTTCCTGCGACCCATAAGGATCCTCATTCAGGTAGCCTCCGTCATAAATACGGCCAAAAAGACTGGCAGCATTTGATGATTGTGCCCCTGAGCTTGAGACACCGTATCCCATATTCACCAGAACACCACTGTGGTATAAGAGACGGGCCACTTCATTATTGATTCCCAAACAGTGGTCTTCCATAGATTGCCAATTATACTGGCCGGCAAAACAGGACAATGTTCCATAAACTTCATGTTCATACGAGTGCTGGATCTGAAAATTATTCCATTTATCATAATACCGAATGATCTGGCCCACAGCTACAGCAACACAACCAACCAGAGTGCGCTTATCTTCTTCTGGATCCACGGGGCAATAATAGTTATAGGGCCAGCCCTGATTCCAGGCTGTCTGGCATAATGGTTCAATCTCAATCCTTCCTGTTTTTAGTTTTGGAATAACTTTATCAGGATTGTATCCGGGCAATTCAGTGCTATTGGAAAAGGCATCGGCCCATGATTCAACCACGCCGGTAGTATCAACAACAAAGGAGAATTGATCGGTGAAAGAGTAACCCATAATTTCCGAAACCTCGGATAAAGTCCTAACCATGACAAATCCTTTGGGGGAGCTAAAATTTACGATAGTCAGGTTTTTATATACCAGGGAGGTATCAATTGACAGATTGTCAAGATTATGTGCACTATATGGATAGTTCAATTCGTAAAAGGATCGGGCATTTTGCTCCTCGAACGAATAGTTTTGCGAATACAGACAAATAGTCAGGAACAAAAAAAATGATGTAATAAAACTTTTTCTCATAACCAGAGGTAAATCAAAATTAAAATTGACTTTAAAGTAAGATATTTTAATATCTTTCACCATCTAACATTTCAGAATTAATTTTATGTCGACCAAGGCTTCTTTTTCCAGGTTTATCGCCCTTGCTGGATTGTTTGCAATTTCGTCACTCACGATCTTTGCCCAATCCAGCCTCTGGCAAATTGGCATTCCTGATAAAAACAATTCGGAGTTTGCCTTTGCACCATCGAATTACCAGCATTTTCAAACCGATGGATTTTTTGTTGTTGGGGATTCGGATCCCTCAATTGATTGGCCTTATGTGCATCCGGGGCCACAAGATGGATGGGCAGGAAACCGTTCCCATACCTTTTCTGTGATATTTGGAATTTCCGATCTTGCCGGGAAAAATAATTTATCGGCAGGAAGGGAATCAGAGGAAAAATGCAAATTACTCATTTACATGGTGGACACCCATAAGAACAATCCCACCCTGCTCAATATCCTTATCAATGGCCATTCATTTGAACAAAAATTACCTGAAGGCGCCGGGGATGAATCAATTTACGGTAGTCCTGAAAAAGGCAAACCTTATCGGTGTATTGTCGAATTTCCTTTCAATATTCTTAAAAAGGGAAACAATGAGATTGATATTGTCAATATAAAAGGCAGTTGGTTCCTGTATGATGCTATAGAGCTTGAAACATCATCAGGCATTCAGACTGCACCTGTAGATAAATTTCTTGAAATTGGAAGTTGTGAGATTGAACCAGCTATTTTCGAATCGGATGGCTCTCTAGTCCAAAATCTCTCAATGAACATTAAATACGCTGGTGGCTCTAAAAAAGCAGACTGGTGGTTTAACGATGGCAGCATAATGACAATTACCTTGCTGCCAGGAATCCACCAGTACAAGTGTACAATACCTGAGGTAAAGGAAGAACAGTCTTTTACCTGCAAAATAAAGGCTAAGGATCAGATCCTCGCTTCCCATGACGGGCACGTCAGGCCCAGCGGTCATAAAACCATTTATATCCTTCCCCATTCTCATACCGACATTGGATATACTGATATCCAGACAGCCATCGAAGAGAAACAGATCGAGAATCTACGCACTGGAATCCAATATGCTCAAGAAACAGCCGACTACCCTGAAGGTGCCAGATTTGTATGGAATATTGAAGTATCCTGGGCTGCCGATTTATATTTAAACCGATTGGGAAAAGAAGACCGCGATCTTTTCTTTGAAGCCATTGAAAAAGGATGGATCTCTCTTAACGGAATGTATCTTAATGAGTTAACCGGGCTATGCCGACCCGAAGAACTGCTCCGCCTTTTCAGTTATTCTGCCCAAATGGCAAAAAAGACGGGAATATCAATAGATGCCGCGATGATCAGCGATGTGCCGGGATACACCTGGGGAACTGTGACAGCCATGGCACAGGCTGGGATAAAATATTTCTCCGTTGCTCCCAACTATTTCGACCGGATCGGAGATATACTTTTGCAATGGGAAAACAAACCATTTTACTGGGTCTCCCCTTCCGGGAAAGAGAAGGTACTGGTTTGGATCCCCTTCAAAGGTTATGCATGGTCGCACACCATCCCTGAACTGAATAATGAGAATGCGGGTGATTTCCTCGACCAGCTCGAAAAAATGAATTACCCATATGATATTTCTTATATGCGATGGAGCGGACATGGCGACAACGCCGTGCCGGAGAAACAAATCAGCGATTTTGTACGGGACTGGAACTCCAAGTACACCTGGCCCCGCTTTGTAATTTCTTCTACCAGTGAGGCTTTCAGTGCTTTTGAATCCCGATATGGAGAGCTTATCCCGGAAGTGCATGGCGACTGGACTCCCTATTGGGAAGATGGAGCCGGATCCTCAGCCCGGGAAACGGCTATGAACCGCAATACAGCCGACCGGCTTACCCAGGCTGAAGCCCTGTTTGCAATGGGACATGCATCCTCTTTTCCAGTTGAAAAATTTGAAGAAGCATGGAAAAAGACATTGCTGTATTCGGAACATACCTGGGGCGCATGGTGCAGCATTACAGACCCGGAAAACCAGATGACCACAGAACAGTGGGAGATCAAAAAGGGTTATGCCGATGAAGCGGCTAGTTTAAGCCGCGAACTGCTGAATATTAATTTGTTAAACGAAAAACCTGATAGGAATAAAAAAACAATTTCGCCCGCCGGGACAATTGAAATTGTCAATTCCACAGCCTGGGACCGCAGCGAACCAGTTATTCTGACAAAGGAGATATCTGAAGGAGCCCAAAGTATGCTCGACAATAACAACAATCCATTGCCCAGCCAGAGGCTTTCCACCGGAGAGATGATTTTCATACCCGAGAAAGTTCCTTCCTTATCAGTATCTACCTATAAGTTTTCATCCAAATCACATTTGCTTTCCGCAGACCAATCGCCAGTGAAAATCATAGAGAACAGAATCCTGGAAAACGGACTTATCCGTATAGGTATTGATCCATTATCAGGAGACATAGTCTCATTCCAGGGGAGGGGCATTGATGGCAACCTGGCTGATCCGGAATCAGAGCACAAACTGAACCAATATCTTTTCCTGGAGGGAGATGATCTTAAAAACCTTAAAACAAGCAGCCCGGCAACTATTCGGGTCATTGAAGCAGGACCGGTATACGGCGTGATTGAAGTCGGATCGCAGGCACCCGGATGCAACTCCCTCACCAGGAGATACAAGCTGGCTTTGGGAATGGATTATCTGGAAATTGAAAATATTGTGGATAAAAAACGTGTATCTATGCCTGAGAAAATCGGCGACTGGTACCTGGCCCAGAACGAGAATAAAGAGAGTGTGAACTTTGCTTTCCCCTTCGCTGTTCCTGAAGGCATAATGCAGCTGGATCTTCCTATCGGATCTATGGTCCCGTGGATTGACCAGATCCCCAGTGCCTGCAAAAACTGGTACACCGTGGGCAGGTATGGAGATATATCTAATGAACGGTTCGGAGTCACCTGGTTTACCCTGGATGCTCCCCTGGTAGAGGTAGGGGAAATATCAGCCACACTAATTGGATCGCAGTCGAATCCGGGCGTATGGAGAAAGAGCCCGGAACCAACCCAAACTTTGTATTCATGGGCGATGAACAATCACTGGGGCACCAATTACCGACAGCATCAGGAAGGGCAGGTAAAATTCAGGTATGCATTGAGGCCGCATAAAAAATTTGACCCCTCAGAAACCTATCGAATTGCAACCGGGATGACCCAGCCATTATTGGTAAGTTCCGGTGGGGCAACAACTTTCGAACCTCCTTTTCAGATACAGGGAGAAGGCATAGTTGTTCTCTCGGTTAAACCAGCCGACAAGGGCAAAGGGCTGATAGCCAGACTATACAATCCTTCTGCGTCAAGCCAAACAGGTAAACTGCTTCCACCGGATGTAGTTCTATGGCTAAGCAATACAGCAGAGGAAAAAGTTAATAAAATCGAAAACGAGATTGAATTGGGAGGGATGGAATTAATAACGGTCAGAATTGACCGGCAGTAAGCCGGAAAGCCAAAAGCAAGCCCATTGGATTTGCCTGTTCGAAGAGCTGAAATCGGAAACAAGCAATTAAAAAACAATTCGATTAATTAACGTTTCTGATTATCTGCTGGGCAATCAATTTCACCAGTTCAATTCCTCCAGGCCCGTAGCAATGCGGTTTTTCCCTTCCATATTCAATATGGCCGTCGAAATACGGGTCCTTAGTCTCTTTCAGGAATCCTTCAAGAAGTTCCATTGCATTGTTGAGATAAAACGAATCCATATCCCCGGTGTATAAGAATAGCTTTCCTTGCAAGTCTTTACCTATTATGGGCCAATTAGCCTCTAAATAAGCATGCAAATCATACTTCTTCCATTGCTCAGCCACTTTATGATCAATATCGCCAGTCAGCTTATCCCAAACTCGCATTGGGTATCCATCCGGGCCAATCGGGCTGAAGGCTGCTTCCCAGATATCCCATTGGCCGCCAGACCTGTTGTTATCACCGACAACCAATTCATATAGATTTTCATTAGCCATGGTTGACCTGATATTCCCATCAGTTCTACGAGTATTCGGACGTTCGATCCGGTTCCACTCATTCTCCAGATAATAGGCATTATGATCATCATAAATATTGACAATCTGATAAGAATGAAAATCAACTGGGTCAGCGCACAAAGAGAATACCCCTCCATAGAAATCTGGATGAAAGATTTGCTGGGCCAGGGCTATCCAGCCACCTGTTGATCCTCCTGATAATATGCGGGCATAAGGTTCTGAAATGATCCTGAATTCTTCTTCAATAAATGGTATAAGCTCCTGGTTAATCGCATCATCATAAGGCCCAACATTGGGGGAATTTACCGCATAGGAGTCATCATAATAGGGGCAGGGATGCAGGATCATTATCGCTATCATTCGAGGACAATCATCTGACATCCAGAAATCTGTAAAGCTTTGGTCCGATCGTCTTGAACTAGATGAGGGGCCGCTGGGATCCCGGAAACCAAAAGGCACTCCCAAACCAAAATGGCCGTGCTGATAGTTCACGGGATAGGAAACATCCTGATTCTCATCATAGCCTTTGGGCAGCAAAACAGTCGCTCCAAGATACATAGGCTGCCCCCAAAAATCAGACAACATTTTACTCTTGATCCTGATGCGCTTAACCATTTTCGTGTCTTTTGGTATTTCAACCGCAGGATTGGCATTTGTACAAACCAGATCAATGGTTTCGGCTTTGGCTGGATCGATGTAAACCTTTTTAACATCACTAAACAAATTTCCTTCTCCACGACGCCAATTTTGTCCCTCCCAATTATCTTTATGCATCCACAATGTATTACCGTCGGATCGCCTGAACTCAGTGTAAATATTGATGAATCCCTGAACATAATACTCTCCGGCCGGGATATCTTTTATACTCTCAAGCGGATATCCAAAAACTTCTTCACCAATAAGGGCTCCTTTGCCAGGAGCTAAGTCACTTACATTCATTCCCCAGAAAGGCACCCCGCTCATTCCCACCTGGTTTTTGGGCGGCCGATTATTGTTCCTTGATATCATCACATAAACACGGCCAGTTATGTCCGACTGATTGACACTTTCATCAAATGATATGCTGAATTTCAATTCGCTGGTCTTCGATTGTCCGGTTTGCCCCTGAGTAAATGGTGAAAAACAAAAGAAAAACCCAATTAAAATAACTGATGCTTTTTTCATCATAATTCTGAATTCTTAGATCGATAAAAGTAATACATCTTTTTTAGCAGCTTACAGAGCATATCGACGTCATGATTCACTTTTCTATTTTATTTGCCGGTCAGCTTAGTCCTGTAATCCAGTAAAGCCGTTTGCCTGCCGAATGCAACTACCTCGTCACCAGTTTGAAGGTAATCATCCCCATGGGGAACAAAATATTCCCCTTCCCTCTTTATCATCATAAGGAATCCTTCCTGGTGAAAAGGTATTTTTTTGATTTGATGACTAACTGCATTTTTACTCGTTACTTTTATTATTTCTACACTGAATGACTCGAAACTTTCAAACATAGTATGATAGGTAGCTGGTCTGAAAATCAGGTTTTCAATAGCCGTTGCGGTTACCTGGGCCCCATCCAGTGAATCAATACCGATATGATCGAGCTTTTCCAGTTCACTCTTCTTGCTGGTAATGGTTAAAATGTTACCATGCTTCAATTTATCTTTCAGGATACTGGCAATTTTAAAATTTCTATCTTCAGAATGAGTAAGGATTACTATATAATCTTTGGGTCGAAGATTTAGTTTTTTATATATACTGGAATCGGTTGCATTCCCATGGATAGCCGTAATACCTTTTTCATTCAAGGCATCTACTTTATCCTTTTTTAAATCGATAATTACTGCTTCCCTGTTATGCATCTTCAGGTTTTTTGCCAGGAAAACCCCAGTTCCCCCTCCGCCAATAATAATAATTCGCTCTTCTGCTCCCTCAGAATGCCTGTTTAATTTATTGAATACCAAGGGTGATACAACACAAGTAACTACAGCCAGGATAATGAATGAAGTATTCAAAGCCGGGGTGATCACACCAAGATTTAATCCCACCTGTGCAGCCGCTATGATGAGGCTAAGTCGCGAAGCCATTAAAAATCCCCCCGAAAGAGCATTCCTCCATCCGAATACCCTTACCCAGATCATCGATGGGATAACTTTTATGGCAAATAATAATACCAGGAGAATTATCAGGAAAATTATCAATTCGCCTGATTCCCTGAATACTCCCAGATCAATCTTGGAACCAACAAGAATGAAAAAGATCGGGATAAAAAAACCATGACCCATACCATCCAGCTTCATCATCAGGGAGGACCGTGTTTTATCCGAAAAATAAGATAACAGTATACCAGCCAGGAATGCCCCCAGAATAACTTCTGCATTTATGATTTGCGAAAGAATAAGGAATAGAAGCATCAATGCCAGAGCACCCCTGACACGGATCTGAGCTGAAGCATGTGAAAGCATGTTCAGTATTCGTTTGAGAAAGGACAGGCGGTTTAACAGCTTACCCAAACGGTAGAAAACAAAGAAGAGGACAAACAGTAAAATGATCAGAAAGACTTCAAATCGTACTCCTTTCTCTATAATTGAGATGGTAAAGGTAAACAGCAGTATACTAAGGATATCCGCTACAGCAGCCGCCATTATCAGCATCTGTCCGTAATGCTGTTGTGTATAGCCTCTATCCTTTATTATCGGCATGATGATCCCAATAGAGGAAGTGGAAATGATAAGGGCAAAGTACCAGACATGGGTGATCTCCACAACCAGGTTAAGCATAATTGCGCTTCCTATAGCCAGTATCAGTGTAATAACATAAATAGTTATTGCTACTAACAAGGGATTGTTCACGTAACGGTCGATGGTAAGCTTCCTTCGTGGGAAAGAATTAACCACTTTTGCAACATTCACCTCCATACCGCTGAGGAACATCAGAAACACGAATCCCATTAACCCCAGGAATTCAAGGTAATTTGATTCTTTTAGGATATCCAGTACAAATGGACCAATCAGAACCCCGAGAGCTATCTCAATAATAACCGAGGGTATCCTGATAATCCGAATCTGTGATGTTATCAAAGGGGATAACCAGGCCAGGACCACCACAATAAACAAGGGCAAAAAGTCGGAGCTGAAGTCCATAAGGTTTAAAAATAGAGAATTTATCCAACACTTAAGCCTTGTTAAGGTCAGATCCCCCAGTTCAACATCTTCCTGATTTTCCTGAGCGTCTTAAGCAGCTCTCCTTGTTTTAGGTATCCGGAAAGACGATTGAAGTGCTTTTTGTTCACAATACGAGTATAATCAGACTCCTCATTCTTCATGAATTCGGTTGTGTACTTCCCGAAAGATTCAATAAAATCCTCCTCCTTCTCTTTTGGAACTAAATTTATACCTTGACACACTTTTTAGGACACTACCAAAATCAACTAAATTCGCTATTCTGATCATCATTAGATTCAATAATTTTATCAGCATGACAGCCAATAACTTTTTACTCCGACTAATCACAATCCTATTCCTGATTCCTTCAATAGTATTTGCCCAGGAAAAATCCAAGCCTGTTGGCAGCTTTGAATCATTTGCCAATGGACAGATACAGGGGCACTGGCAATTTCACAAAACCTGGGATAAAGAAACTGATACATATGGTCATCGCGGTGACCATTCCATGTATAATCCCCAGACCAATAAACTATATGTTATTACATCCGGGAAAAACCTGGTTATGGGTAAACTGGAACATAATGGTTTTCTGGAGCTGCGAAATCAAAAGATCTATCTGCAGGGAAAGGTATTCCTGGGGCTCCGTAAACCATCAGGAGGATTCAGATTGATTGCCGGTGTGGCTGTTTCATCAGAGCAGTCAAACCTGCATTATTCCGATGATGATGGAATGAGCTGGAAGGAAAGTTTCGGCGGGCGATTCAACGGATCAGAGTCAATCTGGGGAACTGTATTGGAGAATCAGGGAACCAGGACCGCGGGACATTTCACTGGACCAAAATCGGAAAGGACAGCTTACTCGCCAGGACAGCCCTCAAAGCCGACGGTTTACGGATCACTATTTCAAATAATGGTAAAGCCTACTGGTTCATTCATTACTGGCCGAGCATGTATCACCGGCATGCACCAATTACCGGTGATCCCAGGCTGGCCGATACCCAGCTTACTGACCGAACAGTTAAAAACTGGTATACTCCGCCAATGAAACCCTCATGGGTACCGGGGGAGGATGCAATTTACCTTACAGGTGAACCAAAGTTGATCAAACTCATCTACAAATCTGATTCCAATAAGATCATCAGGAAAGATCTGGATTTTGATTTCAAAGCCGCATCGGGTGAGGTTAGTTACGGGATTGAAACTATATCTCTGGATACAAACCGGATGTATGTTGTTACTAAAAACGGCCAGTTTTACCATACAAGGGACGGGGGTAAAAACTGGAGCAAATCAGCCTATGTAGGGCCAGTTCCTTCGGCTACTCAAAGACGAACCTGGGGATTGGTAGGGCATGCTGTGGAAGCAGCTGATTTTAATCCCGACCTCGTTTATTGGTCAGGAATCGGGGGAAGTGGTTTGAGCCCTTTCCTGATATCAGAGGATGGAGGGGTCACTTTCAGATCTGCCACTAAAGGCTTACCAGCCAATACACGTATTGATGGTATTGCCGTAACACCTAATGGAGATTTTGTTTTTGGTACCAATGGATATGTATTTGTCAGGGCCATGGACAAATGGTTTGAAATGAAGGGGGATTCCTATCCCTTGGCCGGGAATATTAATGGGGTAGAATATCTTGCAGATAGTGAGATAGTTAGATAGTTAGACATTGCACCTATGGGCTCGGGGTAATGGATTTCGTTCTTGAAAAACCTTTCAGAGGACTTATCCTTTCATATTTTGAAAACCCTGAACTTAAGGGCGAGCCAGTCAAATTCGCTAAATCATCTTCAATAAACATGGAAGCCAGCCATTATGAGCCTGTATATAATTTCGGAAAAATCAACAATTTCGGACTTCGATGGACAGGACAATTGAAGGCTCCCGTATCAGGACAATATACTTTCAGCATCCAGGTAGCCGATGGGGTCAAATTCTGGCTGAATAATAAACTGCTTATCAATAGCTGGAAGGAGCAGGATTCAATAACCTACTCTGCCCAGGTTAAGCTGGATTCCGCACAGGTTTATCCTTTTAGGCTTGATTATTATAATGGCAGGGGAGAGTCACTTGTTAAACTATTCTGGGAATACCCGGGCAAGAAAAAACAACTTATCCCTGCAAGTGCATTTGTGCCTGAGGAATCCGGATTTTTACCAAAACAAGAGTATGTACCCTATGATTTCAGTGTCATTTCAGATGGAAAAGGAGCGATTGTCGATTGGCGGGATCCTGAACTCCGGCATCCAGGAAATGGTAATAGCTTAAAAGCCAGCCATAAACCAGGAGATTTTTCCCCTGAAGGCCTTACAAAAGTGACTTATTCTGCTTCCACAGCCTCCAAATTAGAGCTCGAAAAATCCTTTGATGTATTAGTATATCAGGCCTCAAAATTAAAAGCAACATATTTTGACACTATCCCTGGAGGAAAGGAGATCCTGTCGAGATATGAACCATTTATTGATTACGAATGGAAACGTGAGATCCCTGGTACAGATCCATTGGTTCGCGACAGCTTTGCTACTCAATGGGAGGGAGAGGTTTTTGCTCCTGCCTCGGGTGAATATATTTTCAGTATCCGAGGCGACAATAAGGCCCGCCTTTATCTGAATGATTCTTTATTGATTGATGCCTGGGAAAAGAAATCCGGTTTATGGGAAAGCTCAAAGATTGATTTTGAAAAAGGAGAATCCATTCGAATCCGCATGGACTATTATCATAATAACGACTTCATTGTTGCCAAACTGTATTGGAAAGTTCCGGGAACACGTTACCAGTTGATCCGTTTCAGGGAAAAATAGACCGAAAATGGGGAATGGTGGATCAGTGGATCAGTTGATCGGTGGATTGGAGAATTGGAGAATTGGAGAATCAGTGACCCGGTAAAAATATTTCCACCGGAACACGTACAAACCTTGGCCGGTAGATTGAGGCATCGCCTGCCATATCCCAGAAACTGTTTGAGTTTATTATATAGCTTATAAGCAATTCCCCGTTACATGACAGATGCAGGTGTCCTTTAGCGGCATAGGTGAAATAGTCTTTGCCCCTGTCCAGGCCCGGGACTGTATAAACTGGTTCAGGATCTGACCACGGACCTTCTGGATTGCTTGCAGTCCTCACCAGAATTCTCTTTCCGAACATAGGTTCGCTCTGGGTTAAAATGAGTGTCATTTTCCCATTTTCGGAATATTCGTCAACCGACAATTCACTCACCATTCCGCCTGCAATGGAAATGGCATCGTCCATGCCAGACGACCACTCCTTTTCACCGGCATAATACTCCCACATGTCAAGTTTCTCAATATCCTCAGGTTTAACACGGGCCAGCAATAAATGCTTATCCCAGGGATTGGTGTCGTCTATGCCATATATGTAAAGTCTTCTTTCAGATTCATTTTCAATTCCCCCTTCCGGCAGCCAGGTACTGACACCCCAATTGGTTATTCGCACAAGAGAATCTCCTGGCTGGGAACTAAAGCCGGCACCATAAGGGATCTCAACCTGCCTGACCTTCCATTTATCGGGTGGCACGGTAAAATTGTCGACAATTGCCATGGCACTTCCAATACCTTGAAAATTCCACGCACTTCCCTCTTCCCCTCTTGTGGTGAGTTTAAACAAGAACATTACCAGGCGATTTTGTCCCTCAGGACTGGGGATAACAACTCCGCTTCCATTAAACCAATACCATGTTTTTTCAGGTTCGATCTCAGGAATAATCCAGGCAGTAGGCTTACCCTTTTTATCTGCCGGGCCCCAGTAAAAACTGATATCCTTATACCTTGGAACCCTGCAATTCCCCAGAAAAGAGCTGTCATGTACAGCAATCGCATTATTGATCATATGGGAACCGGGTGCATGTTTACCTTCGGCGACCCCGCCAATCCAGGAGTCGGCAAACATCCATAAAGTTCTACCGTTGCCCAGGTCAACAGATCCGGCGGCATCCCCTCCTGTCCAGCCTTCAGTACGGGTGAAAGCAGCATCCCATTCTATATCTGGTATGGCCTGGGCAATCAGGCTGTTTGTATAAATTGACAGGAAGTACAGTCCGTTTATTATTAAAAATACTATTCCTTTTAGCATATCTTCACAGTTACTTTTTAACTCAGCTACTCAATTCATATACTTATACTTACGCCATAAGCCCTAAGCCATAAGCCTTGCTATCCCTGTTAACTGTTCCCTGTTAACTGTTCCCTGTAAATTCTTTCGCAGCCTCTACAATGGCTTTCAGATTCTCCCACGGCACCTCAGGCTCAACCATATGGGTGGGGCCAATTACAATGCCTCCCTGGGAACCGCATTTTTTCAGCCGTGATATAGTGGTGTCATGTACCTCTTTTGCGGTTCCGAAAGGAAGCAATTTCTGAGTACCAAGGGTTCCCCAGAAGGAGATCCTATCGCCATACTGATCATGGATCTCATCGAAATTCATGCATTCCGGCTGAACAGGATTCAGTATATCCACTCCTACCTCGATCAGCTGCTCGATAAATGGGGTAACATAGCCGCAGGAGTGATAGAAAATAAGCACGTCGGGGTTGATTTCACGGGCAGAATTGATAACCTTTCCCAGTCGGGGTTTTAACCACCTCTCCCAGAATCCAACATCTATCATCGTAGAATTCTGCGTTCCTATGTCGTCGCCCAGTGATAAAATATCTGCCCCTGCCTTTGTATAGGTCGTTGCCTTTGAAACAGCAAATTCTGTTAATTTATCAAGGAGAACTTCAGCCCTCTCATCCTCCATCATCATGTCTATCATCAGTTCATCCATTGAACGGAGATACCAGGATGCTTCCCAGACAGTCATCTGCATAAAGGCAAAAAATGCGAGGTTTTGAGCCTGGAGGGCCTCCATCCTTTTTTTCAATTTTGCCAGCTCCCCCTCAGCGACAGTTGGATACGAATAATCAATAATCTCATTCAGATCAGCCCCCTTCAGAGGATGGTGCATCCTGGTCATGTGGAAAGCTGCCTCAGAACCTTTTGAATGCCCTATACCATATTCGTCAAAAACAGTGCTGCCGGGCAGACTTTCCCTCGGATAAAGATCAGGGCCGAATGAATAATTTCTTTGGACGTTCATCTCAACCGGACGGTGGCACATCCCTAAATATGACTCATAATCGTCATGCCCGAACCTTTCCCTGAATGCTTTTATCTGCGAATCGCAGAATACAAAATCAACGGGGACAAAATCAAATCCCTGTCTTTTCAATGCCTTTATGATGTTTTCCCTGGGGGTAGGCATGGGTTCTATTTTCGTTTCTTTTCAGTATCCCAAAATAATCAATACAGTTCAGATTGTGGATGAAAACTTGAATAATTATTACCCATTCCTTCTTTACGTACCCACCTCCTAGCCAGGGAGGAGGAACAAAGATCTATGCCCCTCCTTGGTTAAGGAGGGCCTGCCCCGGACTCGATCCGGGGGGTTGGGGTGGATGCGAAAACATCCAATTTTACTACCTTTGAATGTTACCTAAACCTGTAAAAAATGCAAAAATCCAACCGAAACTGGAAGATATGCATAGTAATATTTATCTGCCTGACAGTGATTTCCTTCACACCTCTGATCATTCCGCAGGGGCAATTCAGACCAGAGTTATTGGGCGTACCCTATTCTTTATGGACCAGTTTCATAATCACACTATCTCTGGTAATTTTAACTTTTATAGGCAGCCATGTCCATCCGGGCAGTAAAAAAGAGGAGGGTGAAAAATGAAAACCTGGATATGGATTTTGGGAGCCTTGTACATTGGATTGCTGCTGTTTGCATCCATAAAATCCTTTAAGAAAAACAGATCAGCAGAAGATTTCATGTTCGCCGGATCAAACCTTGGATTGATCCTGGGAGTTCTCACTTATGCAGCCGCATTATTCAGCACTTTTACCTTCCTTGGTATGCCCGATTTCTTTCGATTGCACGGAATCGGAGCTTGGATATTCCTGGCACTTTCAGATGGCATCATGGTCTTTTTCCTGGTATGGTTTGCCTACCACATAAGAAAAAGGGCAAAAGAATTAGGATTCAGAGGTGTTGCAGGATTGATAAGCAAAACTTTTGGAATAAAATACGCCGGCTATGTGATTTTCCTGAGTGCCTTTCTTTTCCTTATACCCTATGCAGGCATTCAAATCCAGGGGATAGCAATATTCATGCAGGCAGCCTTTCCAGATTCATTGCCATCCTGGGCCTGGGCTTCCATAATAGTTGCTGTGATGTTGATATACAGTGAGCTTGGTGGATTTAAAGCAATTGTATTCAGCGATGCTATCCAGGCCTTGCTTTTACTGAGTGTAATCTGGATTATTGGAGCCGTTTGCCTTAATCATTTCGGCGGCGTAAAATCCATGTTCGAGGCAATCAAAGTAGTTGATGAAAAACTCTTGTCGACACCGGGCCCAAATGGCTTACTGACCCCCCAGTTTTTAATAGCTTCCATGATAGCTATTGTCATGATCCCAGTCACCCAGCCACAGTTTACTACAAGGGTGGTAGTGATGAAAAACCTGAAATCAACTCATTACATGGCGGTCACCCTGGGGTTCTTCGCTATCCTTGTAATCCTGCCAACATTATTTATTGGAATGTATGGAGCTCAACAATATCCGGATGCTACCAGGGATGATTTCTTTGCCAACGCCTTTCTGCATGACCAATCCGGTATAGTGGCAGCCCTGGCGGTAATAGGATTGATCGCGGCCGGACTTTCAACTACCAACGCTCAGATTTTTGCTCTTGGGAGTGAGCTGAGGGGCTTATTAAAGGGTGATGAAAAGAAGGTTTTCAGGATAACTAAAATCGGCATTTTTGTTTTTTCAATGATCGTCCTGGTTTTTTCTTTGATTGTAATAGACCAGATCGTGCTTCTGGCCAGGGTAAGCTTTGCCGGGACAGCCTTAATGGCTCCGATGATCCTGCTTGGTGTCCTGAGCAGGAAAGAGGTATCTTGGTTTATCATTCCTCTTTCGTTTATTGCTCTGGTCGTTTTTATTCTATCTCTCGCTAATGTGATCCCTAATGAATATTTCGGATTACGTTTGGACTTGTTGCTTTTCGTTATTCTTGGAATAACTGCTTTTATGAGCCATGTTTTTAGCAAACCGAAATCTGATATCGCATGAGAAATAATTTATTAATACTACTGAGCTTTACCCTGATTTTCTCAGGTTGTACTAAAACTGAGCCGGATCCCAAAATCATTAGCCAGACAAGTAAAAATGCCGAATTGGCCAATGAGGGATTTATCAGATGCAGGAATTTTGTTAATGGATGGCTGGAATATGCAGATTCCACTACTGGTCTAATTCCCAGAAATCTAACTTCCAGTATATCCATCTGGAACGCCCAGGATGCTGCTGCTGATAATTATCCTTTTATGGTTTTGACAGCTGCCCTTACCGACCGTGAGTTATTTGAGGGAAAAATGTTGGATATCCTTAGAAAGGAGACGGAGCTGACCTCGCGGATCGGAGTCCTGCCTGATACCTGGTCGTTTGAAAAACAGGATTTCGCCACATCCGAGCCCGATATAAACAGTATTATGTTTGGTTCATCGGAATATATTAAGGATGGGCTTCTGCCATTGACAGAGTGGCTGGGGGAAAGCCCCTGGTCGGAAAGAATGATCAGCATACTGGATGATATGTGGGCCCGGGCTATGGTTGAAACAGAATTCGGGAAAATTGTTTCGAATAATATGGAGGTTAACGGGGAAATGCTCCAGGCCCTATCCAGGATTTACTGGATGGCCGGTGATCAGAAATACCTTGATTGGGCTATTCGTCTTGGAGACTATTACTTACTCGGCGATCAGCATCCCACCAGAGATTTCGACAGGCTCAAGCTGCGAGATCATGGATGTGAAATCGTATCGGGTTTATGTGAATTATATGCAACACTAAGCGAGGTAAATCAATCTAAAAAATCAGAATATGAAACTCCAATTCATGAGATGCTGGATCGGATTCTGGAAGTTGGTCGTAACGAGGATGGACTTTTCTATAATGCCGTTAACCCTAAAACCGGAGAGATTTTAGATAAAAGGATGTCAGACAATTTTGGGTATAATCTAAATGGATTATATACGGTATATTTAATAGATGGGACTGAGGAATATCACCAGGCAGCACTAAAAATACTAGGCTCATTGAAAGGTAAATACAATAATTTCCTATGGGAAGGAAGTTCCGGAACAGGAAGTGCCGATGGTTATGCAGATGCCATTGAAGGAGCAATGAATATCTATAACAGGGAACCGGTTCCGGCTGCTGCTGATTGGATCGATAGTGAAATGCAGGAAATGTGGACCAAACAGCAAAGTTCGGGGATAATTGAAGGCTGGCATGGGGACGGGAATTTTGCTCGTACCACCCTAATTTACTGCCTCTGGAAAACCCAGGGAATAAGCCTGGATCCATGGAAGGAAGACATCAGATTTGGAGCTGTTTCTGTGGATGGGACTATTTATCTATCTATTCAAACAGAATCCGACTGGGAAGGAAAAATTAAGTTCGATACTCCGCGTCATAAGGCAAATCTGCATATGCCTGCCGACTGGCCCCGAATAAACCAGATCCCGGAATGGTTCACCGTTGAAGAAAACCAGGTATATAAAATCAAACTAAACGGAAAATCAGAAAAACATAAAGGCTCGAAAATGGCCGATGGTTTAAAAATCAGCCTCTCAAAAGGAAAATATCTATTTACAATTCGCTGACTATCTCCACTTTCAGTTTCTCCCCAGCTTCTATTTTTAGTTCGCTAAAACCTAATCGTATTTTACTACCATCAACAGAAGAAACTTTAACCGGACGGAGTTTTTCCTGATGAAATAATTTGATCTGATCTGATGAAAAACCATTCGGTATCCTAAGTACTATTTCACTCAGATTAAGCTGACCATGATTTAGATCGATCTGGTATTTAAATCTATTTTGATCTTTCTTTTGCGAATAGCTCCCCCATCCTTCAGCGGTAACGAAAGGAGCCCGGAAATCCTCAGGTGTAAGTCGCGGATCAAATTCAATCATCCCTTTCGGACCATGATAGTTAAATCCGCAAACAGCCTGGAAAACGCCATAACTGGCCATGGCCCGTGCGTAATGATCTGAACATTCTATTTCATTATAGGGATTTCTTAGCTGTGCATTATAGCGATCATGAATTGCCCTGCTGACAGCCAATCCATTCTGAAGAATATCTGGATTATCAATCCCTTCATAAACCATATGGGAGGCGGCCTGCCATTCAAATCCGCTCATGCACTCATTGAAATACATGAACTGCCACTGATCTTCCCATTTATCCCGTTTTCCTCCCTTTGGCCAGGTGCACATAAGTAATCCTCCATCCCCGGCCATAGCATACCATCTCCCTGCTTTGAAATGTCTTCTGAAAGGTCCTACATCAGGAACAAAGTTGTATCTCCATAATGATCTTAAGGCCGACAATTGCTTCTCACGGTCAAAAATTGAACCCAGGCCTACCCAGTGAGCCCAGGATTGGCCAAAAATTTGATCGATATAACAACCGGCACCTACACCGATCACATCTTTATGCTCAGGATCCTCCAGCTGGATAAAAAACTCTCCATTGAATAGCTCATTCATGTTTCCGGCGCCCTTTTCTGCAATTGAGGAGCATTCTCCGGCAAATTTAAAATCCTCCATTTCAGTTGCCATTTTCTCCCCGGCCCGCAAAGCGGATATGTAAAGGGAAGAAATAAAGCTGATCTTGCCATACCAGGATGCATCCAGTGTATTAGGCTGCGACCCTTCCAATATGCCATCAAGATCTGCATCCTGATCGATCATATATAGCAGCGACTTTTTTATTGCCGTCCAGTTTCTTTTCAAAAAAGAATCATCGGCCGACATCAGGTGTTCCCTGTAAGCGCCAAGAATCCGTCCGCACTGTCCGTCGAATGCCGGGCCCATGGAGGTCTCAAGTAAAGCCCGATAGCCAATCTCTCCATTTTCTTTAAGAGCCATTCCAAAATCAACCCTTTCCCGTTGATCACGCTCAATTTCAGGGAATAAGCGGCCAACAGCCTGGGCATAATGCCACACATGGGTACATGTTCCGGTACAGCAGCCAATACCCTCCCAGGCCCAAAATCTACCATTCTCATGACGGTAACAGGTGGTGGTAGCCAGGGTTGACGTATTGGCCATGGATCGATCCAGAAGCCAGTACGGTAAACTTGAATCATACCAGGTTTTCACCCATGTGCGAGTGGCACCAAGAAGACTATCCTGATTCGAGGCAATATATCCTGCAACTTCCAGGGCTGAATCAAAACGGGCTGCATAGGAATGACCCACTTTCACTCCTCCAAAATCACGGCCGTAAAAATTCGGGAAATGCCAGGTGAAGGCGAAATCAACGTTTTTGTCCTGGCCTGGTTCCAGATTGGTATTAATGGCTATTTGGCCAATAAGGATATCAGATAACAGATTACGGATGGCCTTTTTCTTCCCTGTTGATTTAATATCGGCAGATGCCTCAGTATTTTTACCTTCCAGGACAGATAGACAGAATGTTCCGAAATCCCGAAGCTCTGAAATGGGTTTGCTCTCGGGAGGATTATCGGAAAATACAAAATGATCCACACCGATATTACCCCAGCCCTCACTAAAATTATCCACTATCTCCAGCTGAGCATTCTGGCCTTCCCATTGTCTAACTTTTATCCCTTCCAGCTTCATCGCATTGCTATTCTTCCCGGTAATTGTGGCCTTGATCTCTCCATCTATCAGGAGGTTGACACAGGTTTTTTCCTTATTAGCACCACCACCAACATAGAAATTGATATACTCCCGCTCAATTTTAAAAACCGGACTGGTCAGAGTACCTGTCTGCTGATCTTTCTCTCCTACCTCACTGCCTGAGGCTGAAGCATGACTATTCACTACACGATTTCCTTCACCGCCTACATTTCCCTGGTAATCCGGTATATCGCTCTTTAAAATCGGCCCCTCCCCGAAGGATTTTCCAGTTGTTTTCCACTCACCATACGACTCAGATTCAAAATCCTCGAAAAGGATATCCTTCCTGGCCTTGCTTTTCTCAACCGGGGCAGGGAGGGCTTCGCACAGCAGGGAGGTCAGCATTTTATTTCCCACCACTCTGTTTTGCCGGCGGCCCGGCTGGTCTGCAGCAGAATCTATGCAGACAGGATTTTGAGTATATCCCCGTATGCTGCATTCAACAATTTTATCAGATTTATTGATGACTTTGTAGCTCATCACCGTTGCAGGAAGGGATGATTCATCAGCATTCAGGGGGATAAAGGGTGAAAAAGCTTCCAATTCCACCTCCACAGGGCAGTCAGGATCGGAGAATTTGATACGAGCCATCGGGTACCGGCCATCAAACTCAATATTTTTAAAGCCCTTTTGGTTAATCGGCCTGACTTTATCTCCGATTATCAATTCAAATCCCTGTTTAAAAGGTGATTGAATTTTTGCTGGTTCTATAAAATTCGCCCCACTTCTGGTATTAACCAGACTGCCGCCAAGCTCAACTTCCCGGGGCTGAATCCCTTCCTGGTCACGGTTAAAGATATCCCAAAGCCAAAGCTGGCCATCTCCTGAAAGATAAACCGTGCCAGCAAATAGTCCGCCTACAGGCATCCCAATATGTTTCAGGGCTTCAGGATCAGAATAGGTTTCCTTTTTCCCTCTTTCGAACAGTGATTTCACCCATGCAGGATCCAGTTTTTTATCCGCAGGAATATATTTAAGATATTCGTTTTCATCGAAAGGCCCTGCAAAAACAGGCATTCCCGGAACCATCATTAATGAGGCTCCTATAGCAGAGGTTTTCAGAAATTCCCGACGGTTGATATTGTTTTTGTCGCTATTACACGAGCAGCTTTTGTCTTTGCAGTTTTCCATGGCGATCAGGGCTGGTTTGAGATATCTAAAATACTTATTTATTTACTTTAACGAGCCAATCCCCCTAGCCCCCTTTCCCTCTTCACGCAATCTTCACAAAAATATATCATTCCTTCACATTAGAGTGCTTGCGTATTACGATATTTGGATCAGTCTAAACTACTGAGTCGTGATTATCGAACCAAAAATAGAAATGGAAACGAGCCTGCTAAGGAGTATGCTCATCAACGGATCTTTACACACGCAGGTCGGTAATGAGCTGGCCATTGTACCAGACTATCTTGATTTGGAGAGAATCAGGATGGACGGGAAATTTTCCTATTATATCTCAGTTCCTAAATCCTTGAGGACCTTGTGCCTGTATTCCAAAGGCGCATCGCCGACGATGCTTTTGAACTTCAGCTGGAGATTGAAAAGCCCATACCGCAGATGATGCTAGACAAGGATGCTATGCTTCAGGTGTTTTTTAATCTGTTGGATAATGCGTATAAATATTCGGGGCGGTCCAAAAGAATTAATGTCAAGATTTACCTCCCACCAGTCACCAGTCACTTGTCACTATTGCAATTCGTGATTATGGTATTGGAATTAGTGAGAAAGACAGGACGAGAATTTTTGAGCGCTTTTTCAGGGGCGACAGGCTCAGGACGGCGGGGATCAATAATTACAGTGATTTTACCGGAAAAAACCAATATATCATGACCAGAATTCTGATAATCGAAGACGACAAGGCCATCAGGATGGGTCTTGAAGATGATCTTAAGGCAGATGGATATGAGGTGGAATTTGCTTTTGACGGGCTGGAAGGCCTGAAAAAAGCACAAGAAGCGGGCTACGGCCTGATCCTGCTCGACCTGATGCTGCCGGGAATGGATGGGCTGGATGTGTGTAAGGAAATCAGGAGAAAAAATATTCCTACTCCAATCATTATGTTAACCGCTAAAAGTCAGGATTTTGATAAAGTTATAGGATTAGACTATCCGGAATTAGCGATGATTCTTCCATATTGATTATTGATCTTTCTTATATAGACGCAGAAAAGGGCTGGAAATGGAAAACCGCGCATGTAATAGACCTGTCAGGTTTTCAAAGACCTCCGGTTTTATACAAAAAAAGGTATCACAAATTGTGATAGCAAGGAATTTATTGAATCAGTGATTCAATTTCTACTTCAACTCATATGCTCCAACCAAAGACCGGGCTGGAATACCCAGTCGCTCCGATAAATTCCTTATCATTTCCAAGGTTAACCGTCTTTTGCGGCTAAGCACTTCAGAAGCACGGTTTTTTCCACCAAAAGCATCGGCTAAATCCACTTGTTTGAGGCTCATCTCCTCCATCCTGATCTTTATCATTTCAATTGGATCCGGGGGGTCAATTGGATAATGGCGATTCTCATAATCCTCAACCAGCAGGGCTAATACTTCAGCCTCATCACCTTCTTCTGTTCCGACAGGAGCATCAAATAATTCATACAGGCGATCCAAGGCAATCTGGTACTCTGCTTCTGTTTTTAATATCTTAAATTTCTGTCCCATAAGATTCAAATAGTATTAGCATCAATCTTGTCATACTCTTCATGGGTACCAATAAACCGGATAAATACCCATTGCCTTTCATAATTAATCTTCACAACAAGCCGAAAAGAATTTCCTTTTATGTTAAATACCGCTCTTCCATTTTTCAATAAGCTTACCCCAGCAAATGTCTGCCTAACATCATTTGGTTTTGTCCAACCTGAAGCCATTGTATATGAGTACCAGGTTTTCAAATATTGCTCTGCTTCAGGGCATTCTCTCCAAAATTTCAATAATGTCCCTTTAGTAAAAATCCCTTTCACGATTTGGCATTTCAAAATTAATAAATAATTCCCATTTTGGGAATATTTCTGTTTTAATTACTAATAGACCTGTCAGGTCTTTCAGAAACCTGACAGGTCTAACCCACCTAGCCCCCTCTCAATCTGCTCAACCGATGGTAGTGACTTTTCATAATACTCGGGCAATTCTGGGCCAGTGCTGTAGCTGGCGATACCAATGGGATTTTTTGTGTTTTTGAGGGAATATTCAACTGTCAACCGGCTTTTGTTTTTACAAATAATGATTCCAATGGCTTCTTTTTCATGTGGCTTACGATAGAAATCATTCAGAACATTTAGATAAAATTCCATTTTCCCTTTATATTCAGGTTTGTAATTACCTGTTTTTAGTTCAATAGCAACCAAGCATTGCAGATCCCTGTGAAATAAAAGAAGATCAATATAGAATTCCTCACTTCCCAAAGTGATTCTAAATTGACTCCCCATATAACTATAATCCCCACCGAACTCCAACAAAAATTGCTGCATGTTCCGTATTAGACCTTCTTCAAGCTCTCTTTCACTATGTTTCTCTGATAATTCAAGAAAATCAAAAGTGTAATGATCTTTTACTGCCAGAGTTTTCTGATGCTGAAACTTATCAGCAAGCAAATCATCATAATTAGTTTGGTTTAACAAATACTTCTCATAAGTTTTATTGTCAATCTGATGTTCAAGAACCCTTGTTGTCCAACCAAATTTTTGTGTTGCAACAATATAGAATTGTCTTTCTTGGGGTGTTTTGCATTTTGTGAAAATTCTGATATTGTGTGTCCAACCAATTTCTCCAATCAATGATTGGAGATTTATATGTTGCTCATATTCAATATAAAACTGAACCATCAGCCAGATATTTGTTGTTGAAAAACCTCTTTGTTCAGGGAATTCTGTGGAGAGATCTTTGGTAATAGTTTCCACTACAGATTTTCCCCACCCCAACTCCTTCTGCTTCTCGGATATCATCTTCCCAATATCCCAATAAAGCCCTACTAATTCTTTATTTACAGCTTTCAGGGCAGCATACTGTGCATTGCGGATCCGTTCCTTGACTGATCCTATAAAGTCTTTGTATTCTTTTGGTGCATCCATAAATAGTAGTTTTATTTATATAGATGCGAATGAGGGCCGGAAATGGAAAATAGCGCAACTTAACATATCACATTTTGTGATATGCACCCAATTCTCCAGCCAGTTCCTTTTCTATTTCTTCAATTGTCGGAAGATTTGGTTTCAGCTTGTCGGGTATTACTGTACTCAGTTCATACTCAGCAATACCAATCGGTTGTGACATTCCCCTTAGAGCATACTCGGCAATTATCTTAGACTTAGATTTACAAATTAACAATCCGATGGTTGGATTATCATTTTCTGTTCTGATGGAATCATCAACAGCAGAAAGATAAAGGTTCATCTTGCCTGCAAATTCCGCCTTGAATTCCTTGGTTTTGAGTTCTATGACTACATAGCATTTTAATCTGATGTGGTAGAAAAGCAAATCAAGATAAAAATCCTTATTGTCAATCTTTAGAATTACTTGCCGACCTACAAATGAGAATCCAGAACCCAATTCCAGAAGAAATGAAGTAATGTGGTTAATCAGTTGCTTCTCCAGGTCCTTTTCAAGAGCCTTATCCTGAAGACTGAGAAAATCAAATATATACGGGTCTTTAAAAGATTCATTAGCCAATTCCGAATGAGGCATAGACATTGTATGCTCAAAATTTGTAACCGCTTTACCCTGTCTTAAAAAAAGGCCAGACTCAAATTGATGGATCAGGATTGAGCGAGACCAATTGTTTTCAATGGTTCTTTGACAATAAAAAAAGCCTCTCTAGCTGATTTAGACTTAGTTACAATAATAACGTTATGGCCCCATGGAATTTGTCCAACAAGTTGTTGGATTTTTTCGGGTTCGATGCGAGAGGATGAGAAAAACTCGTACCATTTCTTCATAGAGAAGAGGTTTGATCGGGAAAATCCTTTTTGATCCGGGAATTCCACCTTGAGGTCATTGGAGAGTTTCTCAACTACAGCTGAACCCCAATTTGATTTCGATATTTTAATAGAAATCGATTCCCCAATATCCCAATACAAAAACAGCAGCTCCCTGTTAATATTAGTAAAAGCTCTAATATGCGCTGTCCTAATTCTCCGTTTTAGTTCAACCAACCATTCTTTGTATTCTTTTGGTGCATCCATAAATTGTAGGTTTTATTTATATAGATGCAGATCAGGAGCCAAAATGGAAAATCGCGTAGGTGCCAGACCTGTCAGGTTTTCAAAGGCCTGACAGGTCTAGCCTTCCATTCAAGGTTGTCGCAAATTGCTACCAGTCTAGGCGAGGCAAGTTAACTGGAAATAAAAGAAAGCTTAATCAAAGATATACGTGTGATGACAAATGAATTGCGGGTCGGCCAAAACAGAACAGCGGGCCGGCGGGGGCTTTTGAGCGAAGCGAAATCCCGAGAGCGCAGCGAATCGGGAGTGGGTGGAAGCTTTGTTCTGTTTTTGATTTTTGGGCCACCTTTTTCATCAAGGAAAAAGGTGGAAAGAATAAAAGGATTGGACTAAAGTCCAGGCCATTAGGCTAGACTGTAGGGCCAGTAGATAAATCTAGTGGTAACTATAATATGCTCCTTAGCTCTCTTTCACTGTGCTTTTCAGATAAACCAAGAAAATCGAAGGTGTAATGATCCTTGATAGCCAGGGTATTCTGATGCTGAAACTTATCAGCAGGCAAATCATCATAATTGGTTTGGTTGAGCAAATACTTTTCGTAGGTTTTGTTTTCGATTTGGTGCTCCAATACTCTTGTTGTCCAACCAAATTCTCTAGTGGCAGTTATATAAAATTTGCGCTGTGATTTGTTTTCACACTTTTTAAGAATCATAATATTATGACTCCATCCAATTTCTGGAATCAATGATTCCAGAAATATAACTCCCTGATATTCATTATATAATCGAACCATTAGCCATAGATTATAAGCTGAAAATCCATGTTCTAATGGGAACTCATGTTTTAAATCCCTGGAAAGATTTTCAACAACAGATTTTCCCCATCCCAACTCCTTTTGCTTATCCGAAATCATTTTCCCAATATCCCAATAAAGTCTTTGTATTCTTTCGGTGCATCAATAAATAGTAGTTTTAATAATATAGATGCAGAAATGGCCTTGAAATGGAAAATGCTTTTTTGGAAAAGCCAGGGGTCGGACCGAAGCCGACCCCTGGCAAGTTTAATCCCTATTCCCTAATTCCCCAATAATATCCATCATCACCAGTACATTCTCCAGCGGGGTTTCGGGGAGGATATAGTCATGGGAGGCGCCGGCGATGAATCCCCCGCCGGGCTTCATGATCCGGATGGTTTCAATCGTTTTCTGTCTGACTTGTTCAGGCGTGCCTTCGATAAGGACCTTTTGTGAGTCAATGCAGCCATTGAAAACAATCTCTTTGCCGTATTTCTTTTTGAGGGTAGCCAGGTCCATCCCCCTGCAAGAAGGCTGGATGGCATGAAGGCCGTCGATACCGCATTCTATCAGGGCGGGGATCAGCTCTGCAAAACCCCCGCAGCAGTGAAGCATTATCTTCGATTCATATGAATGGGCCAGGCATGCCAGCTTTTTGAATTTCGGGAATAAGTATTCCCTGAAAAGATCTTCCCCTATCAGCGCACCCTGGTTTGAACCGAGGTCATTCCCGAAAAACAATATATCGATAAGGTCGCCCGCTTCAGCGAAAATCCTCTCATTGGCAGCAAAATAGAAATCGAAAACCTTATCCATCAGAGTATGCACCCATTTTGGATCGGTGTACATCCGAGTCAAAAGATTCTCCATCCCTGCCAGGTCGATCGCATCATGCCAGAAAGGCGACCAGTCGCCACCCAGTATCGCGTACTCATTGGCATAGGGGGTAATTCCTTTTCGTAGATTACTGACATCAACCTTAGCAGGGTCGGGCCAGGGATAGGCTGTGATCCCGTCCAAACCTGCTTCGGACAGAGGATGGTTAAGCGCCATGCCAACTCCCACTCCAGCCCGTAAAATACCAAATGGAGATACTGATGAATCACCGAAAGTCGCAGTACCGATATGATCAATAAAAGGTGCCTTAATCCAGCGAAAATCATCACCCAGGCGCTGCCTGAAGCCCTCATCATCCAATCCCAGCTGCTTTTTACCTGCTTCCCAGAACTCAGGCGAAGTACCGCACCAGCGTGGCACCCGGTCAGGTTCGATAAAATCAAAGGAAATTAATACCCGTTCTTTGGAGGTCATGATAACTGGTAAAATAGAATCACCCAAATTTATTCAGATTTCAGCCCTTTTCAAATCTATTTTTCCTTGTTGATTTTATATCCTATCATTCTTCTTGGCTCATTTTTCTTTCCCAGTAGTCGCTTGATAGTTTCAAAAACAAACCTGAACTTTCCATCATAATTTCTTTCCAATTCCTCAATTTTCCTTCTCAGCTGAGCATTGGATTCCATCATTTTCCTGAGCTTGACAAATGTCCTCATAATCGCAATATTTACTTCAATTGCTTTAGGAGATCTGAGTACAGATGATAACATAGCAACTCCTTGTTCAGTGAACGCAAATGGAGGAGAAGGTGAAAATTTAAGATCCTTTAGCTTATCACAAATTGTGATAAGCTCTTGCCACTCCTTTTTGCCTAACCGAATTAAAAAGTCATCGGGAAACCTTTCGATATTCCTGCGGACTTGCTGTTTTAATACTCTGGTTTCAAGACCATAAAGCTGCGCAAGATGAAAATCCAAAATAACTTTCCGGCCCCGGATTAGGAGTATGGCCCTGTCAATTTGTTCTTCTGGGATTAATGATGATTTTCCCATATTGATTATCGATATTTATAATATAAATGCGGATCATCGGATAAAATGGAAATATTTCGAAAATTTATTCGGAAATTTAACCGATACAAACTCAACCAGCCATGAAACTTAAACTTTTCAACATCTCTATTATCTCTGTCATGATAATTATCTCACTGGGACTATCCAGCTGCCAGGATCAGCAGGCGGCTGCAGGCGAAAGAAACCTGGCCCTGCTTGCCGTGGCAGACGGATCCATGAATTTTGGCGGCTATTTGGCCGGCCTGAATGACCGCCTCACTCCAACCGATTCCCTACCATGGAGCTCATCAGCGGACAATTTAATACAACCAGTTTTGATGAGGTTTCAACAAACCAGCTGCGTGTAGTCGTTGACTCGGCCAGGATGTTTGCGGCCTCTGTTATGGAATGGAAAGTGATACAGGCACCGGGATCAGCCAATGTACCGCCGGTAGTCACGGCGGGTATTGACAGGGATGTGATGGTGGGTGGTAATACTTACCTGTTAGGATCAGTAAAGAGCATGACAACACCTGTCAGTCCAAATTGGATCAAAAAATCAGGCCCGGGAAAAGTGATGTTCGAAAATGCCAACTCCCTGGAAGCAAAAGCCAGCTTCTCTGAACCGGGGGAATATGTCCTGGCATTAACTGCAAAAGAGGGCCGGTTAAAATCGTCCTCCACACTGAAAGTATGGGTTCACGATCCGCCACCCGCCAAACGGCTGGATGTAGTATATACAAAACACTACTCGATAGATAACCCTCTCTGGAACGACAGGGCAAAAGCGATAATTACCGAATGGATCCCCTGGTGTATCAGCCAGATTGAACGCACCGATCTTACCGAGGGCCAGGGCGGGCTTGATAATTTTATCGAAGCAGCCAAGGCACTGCACGGTGAACCGCATGGACGGCAGCAGGGTTATGTTTTCTCCAATGCATGGGTGCACCAGACCATCGAATCGATGTGTATTGCACTGATGGTTGATCCACAAGGCGACCAGGAGATAATAGCTGCCCAGGAGAAAATGAAGGAAACCATTGAAAAGTGGATCCCGATAATCCTGGCAGCCCAGGAGCCCGATGGATACCTCCAGACAGCCTACACCCTGCGCGACACCACCCGTTGGAAAGACAGATGGGAAGAGCGTAACCGTGGGTCACATGAGGGCTATGTAGCCGGCTATTTTATCGAATCTGCAATAAACCACTATACCCTTACCGAAGGTTCGGATACTCGTTTGTATGATGCGGCCAAGAAGCTTGCCGACTGCTGGGTTGACAATATCGGACCGGGAAAGAAGGCATGGTACGACGGCCACCAGGAGATGGAGCAGGCCCTGGTAAGGTTCGGCCGTTTTGTGAACGATATGGAAGGCAAGGGCCGGGGCGATAGTTATGTTGCTCTGGCAAAGTTCCTGCTGGATAACCGCGGCGGGGGTAGCAAATACGACCAGAGCCACCTGCCGGTACAAGAGCAGTACGAGGCTGTGGGACATGCAGTAAGGGCGGTTTACAACTATTCAGCTATGGCCGACGTGGCTGCAGAAACAGGGGATACCGATTATCAGAGCGCAGTAATGTCGCTATGGAATAACATGGTGAACAAAAAATATTACCTTACCGGAGGTGTGGGCAGCGGAGAAACATCTGAGGGATTCGGGCCCAATTATTCACTTCGAAATAATGCTTATGCCGAGTCCTGTTCAAGCTGTGGATTGATATTCTTCCAGTACAAAATGAACCTGGCCTACCACGATGCCAAATATGCCGATCTTTATGAGGAGACTATGTACAATGCGCTCCTGGGCTCACTGGACCTTGAGGGGGAACACTTTTACTATACCAATCCACTCAATTCAAGCCGCCCGCGGGATGCCTGGCATGTCTGCCCCTGCTGTGTGGGTAATATCCCCAGGACCTTGCTTATGATCCCCACCTGGACCTACGTAAAGGGGGATGAGGGGGTATATGTCAACCTTTTCATAGGAAGTACCATTCAGGTGGAAGGAATTGCCGGAACAAAGGTTGAGATGGTTCAGCAGACAGATTATCCATGGAAAGGGGATGTTTCGATTACTGTAAATCCAGAAGAGGAGAAAGCTTTTACAATATTTGTGCGTGTTCCCAACCGCCATACCAGCTTGCTGTACACCGCAGTTCCTGAAGTCAGCGGGCTCAAATCCCTGTCGGTTAATGGTGATGAGGTTGAAATAAACATCGAGAAGGGCTACGTGTCTATTCACCGGACCTGGAAGAAAGGCGACCAGATCAAGCTGGAAATACCGATGGAAATTCAGCGAATAACGGCCAGTAATCTTATTGAAGCCGACAGGGGAAAGGTTGCACTCCGTTATGGCCCGCTGATCTACAATGTGGAACTGGTCGACCAGGCAGATATAAGTCAGGGCATTAGTCCTGAACAACTTAGCCTGAAATGGCGGCCAGACCTTTTACACGGGGTGATGGTAATAAAGGGTAAATGGGCCGATGGATCAGATCTTACTGCCATCCCTTACTGGACAAGAAATAACAGGCTGGATCAGGCTGATCCTGAGGTGAGGAACGGATCGGTGGTGTGGATTGGTGGATCAGGAGATCGGTAGACCAGTGGATCAGGAAAGGAATTTGTAAATATATTGTAGGGACAGGCCTTGTGCCTGTCCTTGACAGAATTAGTAGATTGGCGGATCTATAGATTGGTGGATTGGTAATAATCTCAAGGCCATGATTGGAAGCAGGACATTTGTTGTATGCAATATATTAATTCTGGGCCTTTCCGGATGCTTTGACAAGCCGGGAAGGAGCGATCCAAGCAATGCAATTGAAAATCCGGTAGTTAACTGGCAGGCTCAACCCGATTCATCAAGAATCGATCTGGGGTTTCCTGTTCTGGAGGTTGAAACCACCATGCTTCTTGAGCCCGATGGCCAGACCGAAGGAATCGGCACCTATTCCCATCACAGCCATATCAAATGGTGGAAACGGATGCTGGTTGCCACATGGAGCAATGCCCCCAGGGATGAGGATTCACCGGGACAGAGAGTATTGTTACGCCGGTCGGCCGACAGAGGGAAAACCTGGACACCGGTTGTCGAGGCCTTTCCTCCATTGCCGGACAGAGTTTTGAAAAACGGCGATACCATTTTCAGCAAAAGGTCGGACGGAGTGACCATGAATGCCAACGGTTATGCTGTTGTGGAAGGCCGCCTCTACCTTATCGCCGAATGTTTATACCTGCCCGGACAGAAAGGCCTGGGAAGACTGGCCCGGGAGATGAAGAAGGATGGTACGCTAGGCCCCGTATTCTGGCTTTATGAAGATCCGGTAATCACTACAATTGAAGGGGAGCCATTTTACGCACTTATCAGGGATGAACTTTACAGGGATCTGGCCGGTGAAATCAATTCATATCTTGAGAGGCCAGAGGTATATCCCTCCTGGGAGTTCCTGAATTATTCCACACGGCCGATAGCAGAAGACGGGCATGTAATGTGCGAGCCCACCTATGGATGGCAGCTTGCGGATGGCACCTGGATGAGGCTTTACCGCGATCTTAGCAGGAGCGGATATAATTATTCATCCTTCAGTAAGGATGATGGTAAGACCTGGTCGGTCCCGGCAAGGACCAATTTCCCTGATGCCCCGGCACGTTCCAATGCCGGAGTGCTTCCTGACGGCACAGTATATGTGATCAGCAATATCAGAAATACGGGCAACATGAAAGGGCCTTTATTTCCCAGGGATCCCCTGTCAATATCACTTTCTGATGACGGCCTGAATTTCACCCGGGTAATGATAATCAGTTGCGGAGCAAAGCCGGCACGGTTCGCGGGAAGATTTAAGGATACCGGATTCGAATATCCTTCATCAGTGGTAACCGGGAAGGAATTGTTTATAATGTATTCCGTTAATAAGGAAGATATCCGGGTTTCAAAAATCCGTATCAGGAATTTATCCGGCAATGCCCCTGATAATTAAAATTACGATCCTTTGTGATTTGACGGATGCAGCATATATTTCTGCCGGTCCTCCACCTTCGGCAAGGGTTGTTGCTTAAAGCTTCCGGGCTTATCCGAATACCAGTAAAAAACAGTTGCATAATCCACCCAACAGCCTCCTGCATCAACATGTTCAGGCCACTCGGGCCGCTGCGTAAAAAACGTTTCCTGGCTCCAGTTGATCGACCATTTTACCGACTTACTGAAACGGATCGGCATATGGTCATGAAACCGGTATATTGAAAGCTGGTTAAGGGTTGAATCCACGTAGCAATATTTCTCAACAAAAGGCATACCAGCCCTGAGCCCGGCAAATTCTTCAATAAATCCCCAGCTGAAAGTGAACGAATCCTCTGTTCCCAGATAGTCGAGCTTTCTCTCCTGGCCATCAATATCAACTTCATTATTGCCTTCCATAACAGTGCCGAAATCCCTGAAATACTTATCATCGGTAATTACACTAAACTGCCGCCCGATTATATGTCCCTTTCCCTCAGTTTCAAAAAAAGTTTCTTTTGTGTCCTTTGTCAGCTGAAAGGATTTTCTGGAATATGCAGCATGAAAATATCCGAGCCCCTCGTCCCAGCGCAGCAGGCTTTCCCATTCTACATAACTGTAGTTCATGGCATCCTTGTCTGTATCATTTCTGAGGATCACCCTGGCCCGTGACTTAAAAGGCATGGTGAAGTAACAATTATAGCTCCAAGGGGCGCATTCTATCAACATCGCACTGAAATTCATGCTTTTACCATTACAACCATCGCCAAAAAAATCAGCCAGGGGGCATTGTACGGCCGGTTTTGTGGCATCATCAAACCAAATCTCAAGGACAATACCCCTCGAAAATAGTTCCTCGGGTTTATGCCGTGTTGTATGAATATGCTTGATTACACCCGGGCCCTGCAGGTCGGCAATAACTATGGATGTATGAGCATCCAGTGATTCCAGATCTTTATACCTGTCGTACTTCCAGCCCCCGTTAGTAAAACCCGTGGATACATCAGTGCGGATACGTGCTGTTTCAAACCTTTTATCCTGACTGTAAAGATCCCCGGTTGATAAAAGAACAAATGAAAAAATCAGAGCCCGCCCCAACTGCTTATTAGCCATGGATGAAAGGCCTGCTGATAAATTACTGCCTGGGTTAAGTATTTTCATCATAACACTTGCTGTTTTATTCAAATTTAATCATTATTGGCTTCAATTTTTCTGCCTGAGAAGGGAAATTTTTTTCACTATCCTTTTAACATTTTTTAATTAATGGATTCCCCACATATTGCATAATTTCGACTGTTTATAAATAATGATTTTATAGCTTCATTTTAAAGGATAATAAGTGCTTTCAAAAGCTGGATATGCCAGCTATAGAAACTGCCGGTTTAATGGGAGAAACTTTTATTACTCTGCTTTTCAAGGTTCTGGTATTTACCACCTTGATACCTGTGGTGGGATACTCCCAGGCACTTGTAAAACCTATTTCATCAAAGCAGGTTTTTGATCAATTCGATAAACTTTACCAGGTTGATGCAAGATTGGTGAATGGAGATTTCTATCAGACTCCCCTCATGAGTGAAGCAAGCGGCCATCCTTATTTTTTAGATTCCGACTGGAAAACAGGATCTGTTTCCCTCGAAGGGATAGTATTTGACAGCCTGCTATTAAGATACGACATCAGCTCTAATCAGCTGATTATGAATACGGTTAACATTACTAATTCTTATCTTCAACTTGTGCTCAAAAAAGACCGTATACAATATTTCACATTGGATAAAAATCTTTTTCAGCCCTTCCCGGTCGATGACCCGGTGACAGGGCTCCGTTTTTGTCAGATCCTTGCTGAAGGTCAGATTGATTTTCTTTTGACGAAATCCAAAAGTCTGAAAGTCGAGCCTGGCGGATTTACCGACTTCAAATATCAGAGCTTGCGTCACAGAATTCTGCGAATAAATGCTGAGTTAATACCATATAAGGGGCGGCACACACTTTTTAAGCAGTACCCTGACCTGAAACCCATGTTGCGTGATAAGCTTAAAAAGGGCCATCTGTTATTCCGGAGAATGAGCCAGGATAATCACATTGAACTTATCCAATATTGCAATAGCCTTTTAGCCGGCAAGTCATGAAAAAGCTAATTCAAATACTGGCTGTCCTGATATTAATTACCTCCCCTGTACTGGCGCAGGTGGTGGGAAAGCAATTTATTTCTTTAGAACTTAAGGACGTGGATTTTGATGAGTTTGCCCAAAAAATAAAATCCAAATACAATATTCGAATTTATTATCTGCCGGAATGGGTAAAGGATGTGAGTGTGACTACCAACAGTGAACCTGCAGAACTGGAAAATTTACTTAAAGACCTATTAGGCTCCTCTGATATTCATTTTATTATCAAAGGTAATTACCAGGTTTTTCTAACTGGCCCGGAGTCCCTTTCAGATCAACCGGATTTGATCCCCAGGGCTATTGCAGAAGCGGAAACTGACAGCACAAAAAAAACATCCGCAAAGGATCAGTTTGGAGCTCATTCTTATGAAAGAGCGGTGAGAAAAGTAGTTATCGGCTCTGAACAACCAACTCAGGTAATAGGCAAAGTTTACCTAAGCGGGAGGATCACTAATCTGGCTAATGGGGAACCTATTGTGGGCGCCACAGTAGTGGTTCCCGGAACGAGCATGGGAGCCATCTCAGATGGTGAAGGTGCCTATTCAGTGGCGCTGAGGCCTGGTGAATCCTATAATTTAAGAATATCCTGCCTCGGTATGGAAAACGAGTTATACCTGGTAGATGTTAAAGGGGCTGGAATTCTGAATATTGAAATGGAAAGCCGGATGATAGATGTTAAAGAAGTGGTGGTTAAATCGGGGAAGAACCACAATGTACGGGGGATGCAGATGGGTTTCCAGAGAATCGGCATGAAAGATATTAAAAGCATTCCTGCAGTGATGGGCGAAAGGGATATATTCAGAGTAGCTGCTTTAATGCCTGGAGTCCAAACCGTTGGAGAAGGTTCTGCCGGATTCAATGTCAGGGGATCAGCCTCCGACCAAAACCTATTCCTGTTAAATGAAATACCAATTCTAAATACAGGGCACCTCTTTGGTTTTTTCTCGGCTTTTAATCCGGATATGATCAGCGATTTTAAGCTCTATAAAAGCAACTTTCCCGTGGAATACGGAGGGCGACTTGCTTCTGTTTTCGATATATCCACCCGTAAAGGCAATAAGAAAGAGTTTGGTGCACGCGGCAGTATTAGTCCGGTTACAGCTTCAGTCCTGGTGGAGACTCCCATCCAAAAGGATAAGAGTTCTTTTATTTTCAGCACACGATCAACATACTCCGACTGGATATTGGATCGACTTGATGATGCTGATTTATTTAACAGAGAGGCCTCTTTTTATGATATAATGACTGGCGTCCACCTGGTTGACAAAAACAATGCTTCTACCCAAATTTTTGGATATTACAGCAAGGATCAGTTTAAGTTGGCATCCAGTAATTCATATCGCTATGAAAATATTGGCACTTCCATTACATACGATCGTCCCCTTAGTGGAACGTGGACCTTGAAAGCTGCCGGGGTTTTCAGTATGTATACAAATTATGAGGCCAATATGAATCAAGCCACCCGGGCTTTTGAACATGAATTCAATGTCAGGTCCCAGGAAATGAAAATCACTTTGTCCGGATACCCCTGGGTTGGACACAAGGTGGGTTTCGGAGGAAATGTTATTCTCCATAACCTTAATCAGGGTGAATTGAAACCATTTGGTGAAGAGTCAATTATCTCCCCAATTGATTTTGGGCAGGAAAATGGACTGGAATATGCCTTGCATGCTTTTGATGAAATATCTTTCACTGACCAGCTTAGCTTTTACGGAGGGATACGTTACAGCCTGTTTAATTACCTGGGACCCCAGAGTGTTTTTCAGTATTCAGACAACTCAGCATACGAACTCGAAAATATCATTGATACCCTTAGTTACTCTGCTGGTAAAACAATAAAACACTATTCAGGTCCGGAGATCAGGGCAGCATTCAACTATACCTTTACAAAGGACTTTTCAGTTAAATGGAGTTACAATCGTATGAGGCAATATCTGTTTATGCTCTCAAACACTACATCAATTTCCCCAACCGACCGTTGGAAGCTCACTGATCCCTTCATCACTCCTCCCATCTCCGACCAGTTCAGTATTGGCCTTTATAAAAACCTCAACAATTCATCCATTGAAACTTCGGCTGAAATATATTATAAAAACGGAAAAAATATTATTGAATACAAAGATGGAGTGGATCTGACCTACAGCCCGGATATAGAAACCCTTGTATTGCAGGGACATCAAAAAGCCTGGGGTATGGAGTTTTTTGTCCGTAGAAATACCGGACGATTGAACGGCTGGATAAGCTATACATGGTCGAGGTCGATTATTCAGGTGAATGGATCAGAAAGCTGGCAGAAAATCAACCTTGGTATGGCGTATCCTTCAAATTACGACAAACCCCATGCACTTAACCTCGTTGGTAATTATAAAATATCCCGCAGATTAAGTCTTTCGTCAAACCTTGTATACAATTCCGGACGCCCCATAACCTATCCAACCGGTTATCTGTATACTAATGAATATCAGGTTGTAAATTACTCCTTAAGAAATGAGTACCGTATACCGGAATATTTCAGGATCGATTTATCCATAAACTTTGAAGGGAATCTTTTAAAGGAGAAAATAGGTCATAGCTCCTGGATGTTTTCGGTTTATAACCTTACCGGAAGAAGAAATGCTTATTCCGTTTATTTCACCAATGACCGGGGAAGTATAAAGGGATACAAATTATCTATTTATGGTGAGCCTATTTTCACTATCAGTTATAATTTCAAATTAGGGAATTATGCGGTTGATTAATATTATTATTGTGATATCCCTGCTCTGGGTTTCATCGTGTATCGATCCTTTCATACCCGAAACCACCCGCTACGACAGTATTCTGTTCATTGAAGGCCTGTTGAGTAATGACACTGCAAGGACCCAGATAATAAAAATTTCACGCTCTGCCCCGATCATCTCAGAATCAGATAATTCCGGAATGCTCGGGCCCGATAAACTTAGTGGTGCTCGGGTGAGAATAATCCGTGATGATCAGGTATTTTTTCCTTTTGCTGAAACTGAACCAGGGGTGTATTCTGCCAGCCCTGATTTTTTCCCGGAAACCGGCAAAGCCTATAAATTAACGATCGAATATGGGGGTAATCTCTTTGAATCGGATTTTGAGATTATGAAAGAGTCTCCGCCTATCGACAGCATAAGTTACAAGCACACCCTGGAAAAGCTGTCACAGTCGGGCACTATTTATCATGGCTATCGATTTAATGTCAGTACGCATGATGATGGGGGTGGACCATTTTACTATCGTTGGGAATCAGATGCTACCTATCTGTTTAGATCCACGCACGAAGCCACTCACATCTGGACCGGATCAAGACAGGTGCCTGCTTCCAACAGGGACCTTATGTTTTGTTGGTCTTATAATTCCATTAAAGGCATTTATACAGGCAATACCGAAGGGCTGTCAGAAAACCGTATTACTGAGGCTCCCCTGCATTTTCAGTCTCAGTATGGAGATGCCTTATCCATCCGTTACAGTTTAAATGTCAAGCAGTTTGCGATTTCTAAGTCGGCATGGGAATTTTGGTCGGATATGGCCAGGCAGGTTAACCAGAATGGAGGCATGTATGACACTCAGCCATTCAGGATTCAGGGAAATATACGGTGCACAAGCGACCCTGAACTTTTTGTGGCTGGAATTTTTGAAATAGCCGGTTTTTCGGAGAAACGAATATACTTAAACAGGCCGACGGAGTTTGATATTATCCCGATGGTTTGCCAATGGGATACCATAGGCACCATTGATCTGCCTTGGTACAGGATTCCTGTAGGATCCTTTATCACGCTGGATTTTTTTTCTGGGAAATATTTCTATTCATCACCCCAATGTTTCGATTGCACTCTTAAAAACGGTACAACACAAAAACCAGCATTTTGGGAAGATGGGCATTAGAACACGCAGACATATTATAGTTATATTTTTCTGTTTTCTGGCAGCAGGAGCCAATTCTCAGAACCCTTCTCCTAAAGGTGTAAACAATTATCGTGAAACCGTTTGGCTGTCCAGCGATCGTCATTTATATCTTTCAGGTGAAGACATACGATTCGATGCAAAGGTATTAGAGCAAGATAGCTACCTGCGATCACAATTGAGTCACAACCTAAGGATTGAACTCTTAGATTCAAAAGGGCTGCCTGTCAGCCTGCAAAACCTGATATTAAAAGACGCAGGGGTGACTGGCTCCTTTATACTTCCTACTGAAGCTCAAACCGGATGGTATTATATCAGGGCATACACAAACTGGATGCGAAATAATCCATCTTCCGAATTTGGCCTGCTGGCTGTGAAAGTTGTTAATCCCCAAAGCATGGACCTGGGTAAAATGCAACAAAAAGCTGAAAAAATCAGGATAAACCTGTATCCAAATGGAAGGGAAACAGGGCTTTTTGCAGGACCGGATGAAAGCCATGGGGTTCAACTCAAAGGATGGCTAATCAATTCTATTGGCGACAGCCTGATTTCCTTTACAACACACCCATCCGGCTGGACTTACCTTGAAAAAAAATTAGCTGATAACGAGCAATATAGAATTAAGCTGGAAGGATTTTCCGGGGATCAATATTATGACCAAGCAATTATTAAAAAAAATGCTGCCACTACTCTTGATCTTAATAAAAAAGGAGAATTTATAGAGGTAGAAATTTCCGGTGAAACACCTCCCGGATTAGATCCCATAAAACTCATAATACACCAGTCCTATACCCTATACTGGGAATCGGAAGAAATCCAGCAGGGTCAGGCCCTGATACGAATCCCGGCCAACATCCTGCCTGTGGGAATTGTTCAATTCTCCCTCCTCGGTAAAAATGATCAACTAATCGCCAAAAGACTGTGGTCAGAATTTAACACCGATACCATAGATATCAATTTATCATCGATGGTGGAGGATTCCCTGGAACTGAGAAATCCATATACCTTAAACTTCTCCGATTTGTCAGATTCGAATGACTTATGCATTTTTATTGGTCTTGATGAGCCAAATCATCCTTTGAAAAACTTTATCCCAGGCTTACCCGGATGGAATTGCACCTCAAGGATCCCAAATGATTTAAATGCTTTTAATGGCTGGTTACTCGGTAATTCCTACCCTGATGATGTAGTATATTCCATCCAGGAGGCCAATCGGGATGAAGCTCCAAAAGCGATAATATATTTACCGGAGACACGCTCAGGAGTCATCAGCGGCAAAGTGATCAACCAACAAACCGGCGTTGGGATTGAAGATATTGGAATTTGCATTACTGTACTCAATAACAACTACTTTGAGGGCACAACAACGAATGAGGACGGAATCTTTCATTTTGCTCTGCCTGGTCAAAACGGGGCTACCGATTACATACTTAATTTTACATCACAATCGGATTCGACTGCGCAAATAGTAGTAAGCCCAATGTTTGCATCCCCTCTGGCGGAAACCCTTCCCTCCTTCAGTTTAAGCGAAAATGAGCTTGTGTATTTGCAGGGCCATAGTATAAACTTGCAACTTCAGAGAATTTATAGGGTTCTGCCTGATTTCCCAGCGCCAATCATTGATTCGATTCTGGTTAGAAAGACATTCTTCCATCCTCCTGATTACACAATTGTTTTAGAAGATTTTATTAAACTGGCCAATATTAAGGAGGTGATTTATGAGGTTGTTCCAAATGTGGCCGTCAGGAAGAGGAATGGCCATGAATACCTAAAAGTATTCAGTACTAATCCATTTCCAGACGATTATGAAACACTTGTTCTTCTCGATGGAATACCACTCGGGAGCCAAAAAGATTTACTCGAACTTTCACCTGACCGGATTGAAAAAATTGAAGTAAAAAATAAACTATATATCCATGGCAGGAACATTTACTCAGCTATCGTCAACTTTGTATCTCCAAACCGGGATTATGCAGGCTTGGATCTGCCTGAAAATTCCATTTTATCTACGCTAAACCTTCCCTCAAGAATGTCCCAGAGTGATCCCCCCGGAGAAATGGATTCTTCAACTCTTCCATTATTGGAGAACACTCTTTATTGGAGATCCGACAATTATTCAAAAAGAGGGAAAGTCGATTTTTACACCAACGACCTTACCGACCCATTCCAAATATTGATTTATGGCTTTGATAAGCAGGGCAAATGGGTATTTGGAAGTCAAGAGATTCCTGTTGGGAAATAGGCCAAGCTTATCAAACAGATTTTATATGTATCATCGGGAATGAGATTACTTCATCAGTGCATTTCACTGCTCTTAGGGTTAAAAACAACTTCTCTGCAAACAGTATAATTGAGGATTTCCAGGCAGGTAATTTAAAAGGCTATGATCTGCCCAAACCGGTGTTTGCTGAATAGTTAATTTTTCAATATCTATTTGTACCTTTATGTTTTAATAATTAAGCCTAAACCCATGAAAATCAAACTGAGTTTTTTATTTGCTGCAGCATTTCTATTTTTTGCAGCATGTTCCACAACAAAAAGTGATCTTAATATCCCTTTTGAAAAGTATACACTTGACAATGGCCTGGAAGTAATCCTGCACCAGGATCTTTCCGATCCCATCGTAGCATTGACAACCCAGTTCCATGTGGGATCCAACCGTGAGACAGTAGGCCGTACTGGTTTTGCCCATCTCTTTGAACATATTATGTTTCAACGATCGGAGAATGTGCCTGAAGACCAGTTTTTTAAGATTATTCAGGATGCTGGAGGGACGTTGAATGGCGGGACAGGTAATGATGCGACCACTTATTTTGAGGTGGTTCCTAAAAATGCACTGGAGAAGATCCTCTGGCTTGAATCCGACCGTATGGGATTTCTGAGGAATACCATCACACAGAAAACTTTTGCAATTCAGCAAAATGTTGTTCAGAATGAAAAACGCCAGAGTGTCGACAATTCCGCCTACGGATTCACCGGCATGGTTATTGCCCAAAACCTCTATCCCAAGGGGCATCCATATAGCTGGACTGTTATCGGTGAGACAAGCGACCTGGCCAATGCCACCCTGGAAGATGTAAAAGCATTTCACAGCAAGTTTTATGTGCCCAATAATGCCACCCTGGTTTTAGCTGGTGACTTTGATGTTGCTGAGGCTAAAACTCTGATTGAGAAGTACTTTGGGGAGATTCCGGCTGGTCCGGACCTGGAAGATCCCGTAGCCCTGCCGGTGAAGCTGGAACAGACAAAAAAACTCTTTCATGAAGATAATTTCGCACGTGCTCCCCAATTACGTATGACTTGGCCAACCATAGAGGACTATACACCCGACAGCTACGCTCTTAGCTACCTTGGACAGTTACTCTCAAGCGGGAAAGATGCTCCCCTTTACAAAGTATTGGTTAAGGACAAAAAACTCACATCCTCCGCCCGTGCTTCTAACCGGAGCCAGGAAATTGCCGGCACGTTTGGCGTTTCTGTAACTGCCAATGAAGGGGTCAGTCTCAAGGATGTTGAGAGTGCGGTATTTGAAGCTTTTGCGCTTTTTGAAAAAGAAGGTTTTTCTGATGAGGATGTTGAACGTATAAAGGCGGGATTGGAAACTTCTTTTTACAGCGGGATAGGCAGTATTCTTGGAAAATCAAGGCAATTGGCAACTTTCAATGAATATGCAGGATCTCCGGATTTCTATAAAACAGATATTGAGCGGATGAAAGCTGTCACCAGAGATGATATCCTTGGTGTTTATAAAAAATATATTCAGGATAAGCCCTACCTGGCAACCAGTTTTGTACCCAGGGGACAGATAGATCTTATTGCGGAAGGTTCTGTGAATGCCGGTGTTGTGGAGGAAGATATTATGCATGCATCGGAGGTGGCGATTGCCGGGGATACTGAGGAGGCTTTCGAAAGGACCCCCTACTCATTCGACCGGTCGGTTATGCCTGATTCAGGGCCTGACCCAGACATCAATCTGCCTGTGATCTGGAAGGATAAGCTGGATAATGGCATGGGTGTTTACGGAATTGAGCAGACTGAATTACCCCTGGTAAATTTCACAATTACTATTAGGGGCGGGCAATTTCTTCAGGATCCTGAAAAAGCAGGAGTAGCAAGCCTAACGGCACAATTGATGAATGAAGGGACTAAGAGCAAAACCCCGCTTGAGCTCGAAGAGGCAATCGACCTTTTGGGCGCCCGCATCAGGATTTCAGCTTCAAGCAACGAAATTATGGTTAGCGGTAATTCCCTGGTTCGCAATTTTGAAAAAACACTGGCCCTCGTTGAAGAAATGTTGCTTGAGCCCCGCTGGGACGCTGAAGAATTTGATCTGGCCAAAATGCAGGTACTGAATTCGCTGAAGCGAATGAAAGCCAGTCCGAATGTATTAGCTTCACAAGAGTTACAAAAACTGGTGTACGGCGAAGGGCATATCTTTGCTATCAATGGCAGCGGCACTGAAGAATCGGTCAATGTAATCACGCTGGATGACCTGAAGGCCTTTTACGGTGACAATTTCTCGCCCAGCGTGGCCAATTTCCATATTGCAGGACAAATTTCAAAGGATGAGGTAATGGCTTCACTCCAGGGCCTTTCTCAAAAGTGGATGGCCAAAGAGGTGATTTTCCCCGACTACCCAATGCCAATGGCGCCGGAAAAATCTGTTTTACACTTCATCGATGTTCCTGGCGCAAAGCAATCGGTCATCAATATAGGATGTGCCGGGCTTACCCGCTTCAATCCCGACTATTTTGCCTGCCAGGTGATGAACAACAAGCTGGGGGGATCTTTTAACGGATGGGTCAACATGGTGCTCCGTGAGGAGAAAGGGTTTACATACGGGGCCCGCACCGGGTTTTCAGGAAATTCCGTTGCAGGGATCTTTACTGCATCATCAAGTGTACGTTCATCTGCTACTGAAGAATCAGTGAAAATTTTCCACGACCTGATGGCCAAATACAGGGAGGGTATCACACAGGAGGATCTTGATTTCACAAAAAACTCATTGTTGAAGTCTTATGCACGGCAGTTTGAAACCCTTCGTGCTCTAGTAGGCATGCTGGAGGACATCAGCATGTATGACCTGCCAAATGATTATGTAAGAACAGAGCAAACCACCATAAGAAATATGACCCTCGATGAGCACAAAAGACTAGCCCAAAAATACATTGATCCTGACAGGATGTATTATGTAATTGCCGGCGATGCAGAAACTCAGGCAGGGACTTTGATGAAGATGGATTTTGCGGAGATAGTGGTGGAGAAGTAGGGAGGTGGGGACTTAGGGACGACATAAGTTACTTAAATATGATTTCTCCTGAGTCTTTCTTAATGAGCACAAGGTTGGTGCTCTTGTTTGCCGGCTGGCTGTACTAGATGATTCTCAACTGGTGGCCTTGAATTTGCCTGATAGGGAACTTGATATAGAAAAAGCTTCGGTCCAATTCCTGGATCAGGATGGCAAGATCACCAAAGAAATCCCATTGGTGATCAAACTGCTGCCTTAAAGTGTTTAACGCCCAACGTTTCATCGACATGACCAATGGAAAAATCAAGTACTATTATACTGAACAAAACAATCCGATATCGGATAAGTTAAAAAATCTCACCCATCAACTTACACCAGAGGATAACCCGGTGATTATGCTTGTAAAACTTAGGTGATTTTTACTATTTCAATCAAAAAATATAATATCAGTTTTTGAAAGATTTACGATCCAGGACTCACAATTCACGATCTACCGAGTATCCGAGTCACTGAATCACAGAGTATCCGAGTCTCCCCTCTCCGCGTCCCTACGGCCCCCGTGTCCCTCCTTCCCTTCAAATTCCCCAATTGACCAGTCGATTATCTTTTGGAGCGGTTTTCCTTAACCGCTCCCTTATTTTATCATTATACATCCAGTTATAACGTAATCTTGAAATGGCATTGGGCTGGTCATGGTCGCCATTCCAGCAGTGCTCGCATCTGTCGCCGTAGTCGACCTCACCACCGTAATAGGGATCAGTTGTGCTTTCCAGAAATTCCTCCATCAGCATAACAGCATTATTCAGGTAGTAATTATCCATATCACCGCAGTAAATATGAATCTTACCTTTCAGCTTGGGCCCAAGGGTTTCCCAATCACGTTCCAGGATATACCTGAGATCATAATTCTCCTTCCAATATTCAGCAACTTCCTTATCAATCTCTCCTGATAATTTATCCCATATCGGTTTTGGATATCCATTATCATCCATAGGGCTGTAAACGGCCTGCCAGATATCCCATTGTCCTCCCGAGCGGCTGTTGGTGCCAAGCACTAGTTCCATGATATTTGAATCCTCGATAGTCGAACTGACATGTCCCAGGTAATTGCGATGGCCTGGCCTTGCAGTTCGCTTAAACTCGCTGTCGAGATAGTAGGCATTGTTATCTTCGTATATATCTACTACCGTATAAGCTCTGAAATCTATGGGGTCCGGGCAAGCAGCAAAGCAAGCATTAAACTCATCCGGGTAGAGAACCTGAACAGCCAGAGCTTCCCAACCACCTGTTGAGCCCCCGTAGGTAAAGCGTCCCCAACCTTCACCAACACAATTGAACTTATCTTCAATTACCGGCAGAAGTTCATACATTATGGCATCACCATATGGGCCGATATTGGCTGAATTAACAGCATAGGAGTCATCATAATAAGGATTCTGGTGCTGAATCTCAATGATCACATAACGGGGAAAATCAGGAGAGATCCAATTCTGATAAAACCCGAAAGCTTCTTTTTGCTGAATATAACTATAACCGGTTATGCCAAACCTCGAATTGAAGATTGTATCATTAGGATCAGCATCGGGAGGGGCAGTCCGGAACCCACCGAATGAATAAGGAAAATGTCCTTGAAAAACAAACAATGGATATTGGGTTTCAGAGTCAGGATCAAATCCAAAAGGGGCTAAAACATTGGCTTGCAAGTACATTGGCCTGCCCCAGAATTCAGATAATTTTTCACTTTTAATTTTAATGTGCTGAATAAATTCGGTGTCTTCAGGCGGCTCTATCGGAGGGATGACCTGATCCAGTTCCAAATTTATTGTTGGTTGTGACCCTGATTCTACACTAATCGCTATTGGTTCAGAAAAAAGGTTCCCGGGCGAGCTATTCCACTGCTGCCCCTCCCCCTGGTCCATATGCATTTTTACAGTATGACCTGTTGACAGATTAAAAGTTTCATATAGGTTGAGAATAACCTGTACATAATATTCTCCTGGGGGAATCTCAGAAAGGTCCCTGATCGGATATCCCAGGCTGGAACAGTCAAAATCGATGGATCTACCAGGTTTCCATGCTTCAACATCCATTCCAAATACCAATTGAGTTCCTGCCCCGTCGGAGATCTGGAAACGTGGCTCCTGGCGATCATTGGAAGAGAGAAGGAATATCAGGCGGCCATCAATTGTTTCGGCATCGACTGATTCCGGTAGAAGAACTGAAATTTGCCATTTCTCCTCTGAGCTGGTGCAAGAGTTCAAAGACAAGGATATCAAAACAAAAGGAAGAATAATTGGGATAATTCGGAAAAATTTCATGGCGACAAGGATTTGATTTTCAAATAAAGATAAGAAAAGACGGGGAAAACACCAGCACCTTACAACCAACAACCTGCAACCAACAACCTGCAACCAACAACCTGCAACCTGATAATCTTCCTAAAAACTAGTGACAGAACAATATTTTCTTTATTATTTTTGTTTAGCTCATATTATGAGGTAAAGAACTGTCTAACTCAATTTAAGAAAATATGAAGAATCCTAAGAAGTTCTTTTATAATTGCATGTCTTTCTGTTTCCTATTTACCATTGCATCTATAATACTATTAGTGGATAGTTCCTGTGAAAAAAATGGTTTACTCGAGTCAAACAATCCAGAAAAATACTATCCACTCTCGGTAGGAAATTTCTGGGTTTACGAATCCTCTTATACGACGAATGGAGGGAACAAAGCATCAATTGGAACAGATAGTATTGTGGTAAAAAAAGACACCATTATGAGGGGTCAAACTTATTACCTTGTTGAAGGGACCTTTTTGGGCAACAGGCCATATAAGGAGTATCTGACCTATGTAAAACAGCGGGTAATTAGTATAAATGGGAAGGTTTGGTTTGAAGGTACAGATTTCGGTAGTATTGTCAATTCCTATGCCTCAGTGATCGGACAAGATACAAGTTATAGCGAGAAATTCTATATGGAGAGGCCAGGGTTAGGAGTAAGTGTACCGGCCGGAAAATTTGAAACATTGGCTTTGGTTGGGATCTATAAGAACCCCACTGTTTCTGACCAGGTTAATATACATGCTGAATGGCATTATGCCAAGGATATTGGTCTTATTAGAGTATTTTCAGACTATATCACCGCCAAATACATAATTGAGATGGATCTGGTTGAATATCATGTTGAGTGATGAGTAAAAAGACGTAGGGCACCCAATCGAGTCGGGATCTCCACTTTGCTCCAACAAGACGTAAGACACTTCTTCCAGCATCAGATATCAGAGTCTCCGGGTATATGAGGTTCCTTGTCCCCTTTTTCCCCTGTCCCATGTCCAGTGTCCCCGCTATTAAAACCTCAACGACAAACAACTTAAGCCGCCATCCAATTTGCGAAATTCTGATACATCAACTTCGATGATATCATAGCCGGCATCAATAATCTTTTGCCGTGATTCGGGATAGCCCTCTGGTATTATAACTTTATCATTGACCCAGATGCAATTGGCCGCATAGCTTTCATCCTCAGTGATTTCAACAATATTGAACCTGCTGAACTCCTGATTATCAAGAAATTCCCCGCAAACGAGCAGGTTGCTATTTTCCAAATAGGACATGCCTGTCTTTAAGTGCAGCACCTTTTCAAGCTTTATCATGGAGCCTGTCATTCCATGCTTGTTTAAAATCCCAATGACTTGCCCTGCCCCGTGTAAATTGGTCCGCTCTGATAAACCAATGTAATAATGATTCCCAGCCATCATAATATCTCCCGCTTCAATAGTCCCGGGGGAAATAATTTCTTCAATATCAGTATAGAATTCCTGGATTACTGTCTTCATTCCAGCGATTTCACCCCTCCTGGATAAGGCTCCTGGATTTGTGATAATCGCACAATAAGGAGTTAATAAGGCCGTGTCTTCAACAAAAACTGAATCAGGGAAAGACTCATCTGCCGGCAATACCCTGACATCAAGCCCACAGCTTATTAATGCATTGATATATTCTTTATGCTGAACCACTGCTTTATCGTAATCGGGGATGCCCAGATTAGCTTCAGTAAGGCCATTTATCATGCTCTCTCCCGGTTTCCTGACTATAGCTTTTGAAAACATTTTGTCCATCAATAAAATTCCTAATCTTGGTAAACCTTAGTGTGTACTTTGTATTCCTTTGTGTAAATAATTCTTAACAAAAAGGGCTCTATGTATTTCACAAAGGTACACAATGGACTTATTATCCAAATTGGCAATAAACAGGACATTTTGGAGATTAAAGTTATTATAGCCTGAATTATTAAATATTAAATTTGATAGATTATAAATCAAACTTGAATTCTATGAAGCGGCTATTATATTTTTCGATAATTTGCTCAATTCTAATTTTACCTACCGCCTGTAATGGCATCAAGAACAACGAAAGGTCGGAGGGGTTGAACTCTGAAAGCAAGGCACTCTGGATTTCCGACAGGATCGAACAGCCGGCCAGCGATTCATTGTTCTATCTGGATAATCCCTCACCGCTGTTCCGTAAAGAGTTCATTCCACAAAACCCTCTAAAAAAGGCAACCCTTTATATCACAGCAGCCGGGTATTATAAAGCTACAATTAACGGCAAAAGGGTTGGCGATCATCTTCTTGATCCCGCCTGGACCAACTTCAGCAAAAGAATCTACTACTCTGAATATGATTTAACCTCCGCTATACTGGAAAGCGAAAATTGTATTGGTGTGACCCTGGGAAACGGCTTTTATAACCCTCTGCCGTTAAAGATGTGGGGGGGCAGGAATATCAGGGAAGAACTGCCGGTTGGAAGGCCGTCATTCATTGCCAGCCTTGTTTTAGAATACGAAAATGGAAAAACAGAAGAAATAGTATCTGATAATTCATGGAAATACGCCTATGGCCCGATGTTAAAAAATAATGTTTACCTGGGTGAAGTTTATGATGCCCGGCGTGAGGTTAAGGGATGGGATAAACCAGATTTTGAAGAGAAAAACTGGAAACAGGCAATTATAGCCAAGAACCCGGGCGGAGAGCTGCAAGAATCTTTTTTCCCACCTATACAGGTCACAAAAAAGATTGTTCCAAAAGAAATATATTCACCTGAAGAGGGCTTATATATTGTGGACATGGGAATAAATATCACCGGGGCCTATAAAATAAAACTGTCGGGTAATACAGGCGATACCATAACTTTCAGGTTCGGGGAAAGGATTTATGATGACGGCAGCCTTAATCCCATGACAACTGTTTGCGGACAAATCAAAAGAGGAGGGGTTGGCGGGCCGGGAGCTCCGGCAATAGCCTGGCAAACTGATAGTTATATTATCGGAGACAACAATGGAGGCTGGTACCGTCCCGAATTTACCTTCCACACTTTCAGGTATATGGAAATAGCAGGATTGCAGGAAAAACCAATGGTTTCTGATATCGAAGGCCTGGCATTTAACACAAATGTTCCCAACAACAACAGCTTTTCCTGCTCATCTGATCTGATCAATTCCATTCAGGCAGCTGTTGAAAGAACCTTCCTGAATAACCTCATCAGTGTGCAATCTGATTGCCCGGCCAGGGAAAAGTTCGGCTATGGCGGCGACCTAAATGCCACAAGTGAAGCCTTCATTTACAATTTTGATATGCAGTATTTTTATCGTAAAACGATATACGATTGGGTAGATGCTATCAGAGATTCAACATTCATAGATACTGCTCCTTTTGTTGGAATAAAATATTGCGGCTTAAGCTGGGAATCGGCCTGGATAATAACTCAATATTATCTCTATTTATATTACAATGACACAGATATTATTGAAGAACTGTACGAATTAGATAAAAAATGGATGGACAAAGTGGCGAGAATTCATCCTGAAGGTATTGTAGCCGAAGGTTTAAGCGATCATGAATCCCTGGAGCCTGTACCTGTTCGGTTAACAGGCACAAGCCATTACTATCAGTGTGCCGGCATAATGCAGGAATTCGCCTCGGTGATGGGCGACAAAGAAAATGAGGAGAAATATGGCAATCTGGCAGATAAGTTGAAAAATCTGATAAAAGAAGAATTTTGGGATAAGCCTGTGGAAGGAAAAATAAACAGGCAGACATTATTTGCCACGCTTCTATATCATGGCATAGTGCCTGAGGATGAGATCCCCGCTGCTAAAGACTCTCTACAGAAAGCTGTCCAGTATGGGATTTCAGGACATTTTACAACCGGGATATTCGGGACCAAGTATGTACTTGAGACTTTGTCGGAATATTCATCTGCACAGAATGTTTTTGATATTGTTAACAGCACAGCATTCCCCGGCTGGGGATTTATGATCGACCATGGGGCAACAACAATCTGGGAAACATGGAAAGAGAGCGATAACACCTTTTCCAATTGCCATCCAATGTTTGGCATGGTATCAGAGTGGTTCTACAGATGGCTGGGCGGGATCAGACCGGATCCGGAACATCCCGGCTTTAAGGTATTTACTTTAGCACCAAACACTCCCGAAGGCCTTAGTTTCAGCAACTGCACCTACCAATCCCCACAGGGAGAGATCGTATCGAACTGGAAGCTTCAGGAATCCGGCTGGTACACTTTTGAAATGACCATCCCTGATGGATCACTTGCCAATGTTTCTTTGCCTGGGGGTGAATCCAGTGAGGTTTCCATCGAAAAGAATGGGAAAAAGATTGATGCCGGGAAAATCAAGGGCTTGGAATCTGGGAAGTTTGAGTTGAGGGCGGGGGAATATCTTATTAGGCTGAAGCCTTTATGAAAAAACGCTGGTACATCACCAGATTCCTGCATTCGCAGGAATGACACTCACTTTTGCGAACAATAGCAATGATGGCAACTATTAGTGTCATCCCCGCGCAGGGGGATCGGATTGTTAACGTAAAATGAATATCCAAGGACCATTTTTTATACTAATTTTATCCACCAAACAGCCCAAACCAAAACACATGAAATCATTAAATGTGCTCCTTACCTTAATCACGGTACTGCTTTTCTCGTCCTGCAGCACCACAAAGACTCCCTCCTGGGAATCCATCGCCAACGGCGTATGGAAATATTCTGTCGGGGACCCGGATGCTGTGAATCTTCTTGATGCTGCAAAGGCAGTTCCTGATATCACCAGGCTTAATGATTTCAAACTTTCTGACTTTCCTTTTGATAAGGATCTTGTAGAAATAAACGAGCTGGATGGCAAACTGTACATCAAGTTCCCCCTGGAAAAGGAAGAGCAGATTTATGGCCTTGGATTACAGTTCAATAGCATCAATAGAAGAGGGAAAATATACAATCTACATGTCGACCATTACGGAGGAAAAGATAATGGCAGAACCCATGCCCCGGTTCCATTCTATGTTTCCAGTAAAGGTTACGGGGTATTAATCAATTCGGCCAGGTATATGACTGTATATGTGGGCTCGGCCAATCGTGTTGACAGCCCTAATCCTCCCGAAGTTTACGATCGCAATACAGATAGAAATTGGTCTGCTCAGCCTGAATCGGATATGGTGGAAATCCTGATTCCTGATACGAATGCTGAAATAATTGTATTCCAGGGTGATTCACCCCTTGAAGCTGTTAGCAAATACAATCTCTACTGCGGAGGAGGATGTTTACCTCCCAAATGGGGTTTAGGTTTTACATACAGAACCCATACTTTATATTCGGATCATATGGTAATCGAGGAGGTTGATCATTTTGAAAAAAATGGTTTTCCTTTAGATTTTATCGGGCTTGAACCGGGGTGGATGAGTATGTCATATCCCTGTTCTTTTGAGTGGGATGAAGAAAGATTCCCCCAGCCGGCAGATTTTGTGAAAACTATGCTCGATATGGGAGTCAGGGTTAATCTCTGGATGAATCCATACATTGCTCCTAAAGCAAAACTCTATGGTCCAATGCTGCCTTTCGCTGGAACTCATACCGTTTGGAATGGGATAGTCCCGGATTATACAATGGATGAAGCAAGAAAGATCTTTACGGATTTCTATTCTCAAAATCAGCTTGATATTGGTGTGTCCGGACTGAAAATTGACGAGATTGATGGATACGACAACTGGTTATGGCCTGATGTTGCTTCCTTCCCATCCGGTATAAGTGCTGAGGAAATGAGGCAAATATATGGCCTTCTGATGCAGGACATGATTACCGACTTGTATCATAAAAAAAATACCAGGACCTATGGTTTAACAAGGGCATCAAATGCAGGCGCCTCAAGATTTCCATTTGTTATTTACAATGATTATTATAAACATGAGGATTTCATTACAGCATTGATTAATTCAGGCTTTTCGGGCATTTTATGGACTCCTGAAGCAAGAAGTTCCGGCACAGGTGAAGAATGGCTGAGGAGGATTCAATCAGTATGCTTTTCACCAATGGCAATGATCAATGCCTGGTCGAGCGGCACAAAACCCTGGTCATACCCTGAAGTTTATGAGGCGGTTAAGGATGTGGCCCTATTAAGAATGCAGCTCCTACCCTATATCTATTCCACCTTCGCCGATTATCATTTCAATGGTATTCCGCCCATTCGGCCCATGCAATTAATTGAAGGTTTTGTGGATAATGAGGAGTCGGTGAAGGGTGAGCTGGACTATACAAAAAATCCTTATGAACTGGCTAAAAAAAGGGACATAAAAGACCAGTATATGTTTGGGGAGAATATCCTGGTTGCACCTGTTTTTACCGGCCAGACAGGCAGGAGTGTGATATTGCCATCAAGTAAATGGTACGACTTTTATACTGGCGAATATGTTGGTGAAAATGAAATTATTCAAGTAGAAGCCAGGATAGAAAAAATCCCGTTATTTGTAAGAGACGGTGGAATAATCCCAATGATACCCCCAGTATTGCACACTCCCAAAAATGGAGAAATACTACCACTTGAAGTTCGCCATTATGGTGAATCAGAAGGAGAATTCATGCTTTATGATGATGATGGTGAGACCTTCAATTATGAAAAAGGCGACTATTCCTGGACCAAACTAAGCGTAAAAAATAAAATAGGCAAGCATGAAAGAATAAGGGGAGAGATCTTTAACTACAACAATCTCTCATGGAGAGATATGACGAAATAAACCCGTAAGGAAAGGTCTATGTGCCTTTCCTTGATAGCACTGCAAAAAAGCAACTATAATGATAAAATACACCACAAGCCTAATAATCCTTCTGGTAGCACTAACATCCTGCACCAAAAATCCCGCATCCCGCAACCCGCAACCCGCAACCGGGAATCCTGACCTCATCCAATTTGTTAACCCGATGATCGGCACAAAGAACATGGGCCATACATATCCGGGGGCTACCACACCCTTTGGCATGGTCCAGCTCAGCCCTGAAACCAATCAGCAAGTGATGTATATAGATGGAAGATACAACCCGGACGCATACAGATACTGCTCTGGTTATCAATATGATGACTCTACCATTTTTGGTTTTAGCCATACACATTTCAGCGGCACCGGTCATTCCGATTTAGGCGATCTTCTTGTAATGCCGACAACGGGGACCTTAAACCTTGAACCAGGTGATGCAGGTATTCCTCAAAGCGGATATCACTCTCAATTTTCTCATGCAAGTGAACATGCCGAACCTGGATATTATACCGTAGGTCTGGAAGATTACGGAATAACTGCTGAGCTGACTGCAACCGACAGGGTTGGTTTTCATCAATATACTTTTCAAAAACCCGGTGATGCACATATTATTCTGGATCTGATGTCGAATATCTATAATCATGATGGTAAGAATGTATGGACTTTTCTTAGAGTTGAAAATGACTCACTTGTAACAGGGTACAGGCAGACACATGGCTGGGCCAGGACCAAGATGGTCTTTTTTGCCATGGAGTTTTCCGAGCCATTTAAAAGCTATGGTCATAAAAAATACGATAATGCTGCCTATAATGGTTTTTATAGAAAGTTTAATGAATACGAGAACTTCCCTGAGATGGCGGGAAAGAATATCCGCGCTTTTTTCAATTTTGAAGTGAAGACTGATGAAAAAATCAAAATCAAATTTGCTCTGTCCAACGTTAGTACAGCAGGAGCATTAAAAAACCTGGATGCTGAAATATCACACTGGGACTTTGATCAGGTGAAGAAGGAAACCCAGAAAAAATGGAATAATGAACTCTCGAAAGTCATAGTTGAAACTGAAACGCTTGAACAGAAAGAGACATTCTACAGTGCACTGTATCACACCATGCTAAGTCCTGTGATCTATGAAGATGTTGATGGCCAGTATCGCGGACTGGATCAGAATATCCACCAGTCTGACGGATTCACCAACTACACAATCTTCTCATTATGGGATACCTACCGTGCTCTGCATCCTCTGTTCAATATCCTCCAGCCTGAAAGGAATAACGACATGGTTAAATCAATGATCGCTCATCACGATCAGAGTGTCCACAAGATGATGCCTGTATGGAGCCATTATGCTAATGAAAATTGGTGTATGGTTGGGTATCATTCTGTTTCAGTCGTTGCTGATGCCATTGTAAAGGGCGTATCAAATGTTGACCTTACAGAAGCCCTGGAAGCCTGTATCAACACTGCGACTGTTAGATATTATGACGGAGTTGGTGAATATATCGACAAAGGCTATGTACCTGAAGATAAAAGCTCCTCCTCAGTATCGAAAACCCTTGAGTACGCTTATGATGACTGGTGTATTGCCCAGATTGCAAGGAAGGCCGGTAATGATGATGTATATGAAGAATATTTTAACCGATCTAAAAATTACCAGAATGTTTACGATCCGGAAATCGGATATATGCGTCCTAAATTAGCCAGCGGCGATTGGCGTGCCAAATTCGACCCCATCGATACCCACGGCCAGGGTTTCATCGAAGGAAATGCCTGGAATTATGGTCTTTATGTTCCACAGGATATTAACAAGATGATAGAAATGATGGGAGGTAAAGACACATTCTCAGCTCATCTGGATAAGATTTTTACCACTGAGATAGAAGACAGGTTTATTGAGAAAAATGAGGATATAACCAGGGATGGAATCATTGGTAATTATGTCCACGGCAATGAACCCGGGCACCACATGCCATATCTGTATAACTGGACAAATGATCCATGGAAAACCCAGGAGCGGGTTCGGATGATCATGGAAACCATGTACAGCAATAAGGAAGACGGCCTATGCGGCAATGATGATGCAGGACAGATGAGCGCCTGGTATGTTTTCTCTGCAATGGGTTTCTACCCTGTACTGCCGGGATCAGAGGATTACGCAATAGGAAGTCCGATGGTGAAGGAAGCAGTTATAAAACTGGATAATGGCAAGACTCTTACAATTAAGGCAGAAAACCAGGGCCCGGAGAATGTATATGTTGAGAAGGTGGAATTGAACGGGAAGGTGATTGAAGGACACAATTTGAATCATTTCAATCTGATAGCAGGAGGAACCTTAACTTACTATCTTTCGTCAAAGCATAATTAGGGACGGGGCTAATCCCAGTCTTTGATAAACGCGTATCCATTCCCAGCCTCCCGGATCCCCGATTCTCGGGATTTCCGCTTCGTTACAACACGTTCGGGGCAGGCCCTACTGTATCAAATTATGTATCAAGTTTTGGCTTCTCAAAACCTGTTATTGACCCAAGGAATCCGCTTAAAAAGGATGAAACAAAAGCCACCGTTTTAGTGATGTATTTCACAAACTTTCTGACTGAAATGTCATTGGCAGTACGGCTTTTATTCCATAACTTTAAAGTTGAATAAAAGAACCTTTGAAAAGGAGGTAATCATGCCCATCTCAAATAGCCGAATTCAGGGATCTTCTATCTGTTTTTGGCAATAACCTTAAAAGAAGAAGCTGCGCCTCCCTTCCACCTGGATGGCACAGCTAAAGTCGTTTTCGATATAATGGTGGAAATCAAAAACATTTAAGCATTACAAAAATGAAAAATATTATTAAAAGAATCGTTTCTTTTACGATTGTTCTTACTGTTTTAATAGGAATTCAGTCGTTTATTAATCCTAATCCAGAACCAATATCTTTGGCTCAGTCTTCAATTGTATATATTACAGATTGTCCAAACGCTTATGCGATGTATGTGAATATTGTCGGAACTGATGATGAACCACCATATGGGATGACTATGGAAGATGATTTAATTGAGTTTTCAATAAGTGGAACTGAAACTTTTATTTCTGACCATGACATCAAATATTATTGTGATTCACCTATCTACCCAACAGCATATGTGTGGATAAAATTTCAATCCACAAGTAGCTGGAATTATGTTGGATACATAGACCCATACATGTTGGATGTAACGGAAGTTATTGATGGTGATAGATTGACATCAATGACTGTAAGTTATGACGATATTCATCAACCTACTATTCCATTATAAAATACTGAAGAAAAAGGTCATATATTTTTTGTAAATTATTGAGCTCAATTCACTTACACATGAAAAAGTTTATGTCAATACTGGTTCTCCTGACTATTATCTTTGGTTGCGAGAAGAATCAAACACCAGTCTGTGAGATAATATCACCAGAAAATGGTTCAGAGATTATTATTGGAGACCTGGTGACTTTTTCCGTTGATGCCCACGATCCAGACGGCGCTATTCAGAAGGTCAGATTATATATTGATGGAATATTATTAGAATCCGTCTTTGAATTACCATATAATTTTTCATGGGAAACTGATGAGGTTGAGTTGGGTAGCTATGTTATACGCGCTGTTGCTGTGGATGATGAAAATGATGAAAGTGAAGCAAGTATTGAAATTAAGATTATTGAATCTCCTTTTGATAAAGAAGAACCTGTTGTGGAAATTATCTTTCCACCTAAAGATTCAATAGTGGATGGAACTATCAATATTGTGGCCAAAGCCATGGATAATGTAGGGGTGGAATATGTTGATTTTATGATCAAAGAAGAAGATTGGATTGTTTTTGAGAAAGATTCCACTCCTGCATTTCTTGAATATTCAGCCAGTTTAAATACGAATAATTATCCTGATGGATTGACGCATCTTTTATTAGCTGCTTATGATGCAGCGGGGAATTACGGGATGGATTCAGTTAATATTTACATTAATAATTCTGGTGATATGGTAGCTCCAGTTGTCGAATTATTCGAACCCCTGAATAATGATACAATCTCAGATTATGTTGTTTTCAGAACTAAGGTCACTGATAATATTGGAATTGAGCGTGTTGATTTTAATATTCTTGATGGAGTTTGGCGTCTTTTAGGTACTGACTATTATGCTATTAGAGATAATGAATATGCAATCTTATGGGATACAAGAAATACTCCCGATGGAAAGTATGGGATCGAAGCTGTAGCTTATGATGATGTAGGTAACAGGGGCTATGACAGGATTGGTATTACCATAGATAATAGTGGAAGCAGACCAGATGAGGACAGCTTTATTTATGAAGGCAGAAAATATTATTTCAAAACCATTGGTACGCAAACCTGGATGGTTGAAAACCTTGCTTATTTGCCATCAATAACATATTCAGGAACTGATCTAGCCAATGCACCACGTTACAAAGTCTATGGTTATCACGGAACCAGTACTGAATCTGCAAAACATACAGATAACTACTATAAATATGGTGTTCTATACAACTGGTTAGCTGCTAGTACAGCATGCCCTGAAGGTTGGCATTTGCCAAGTGACGAGGAATGGAAAACACTTGAAAAGTATCTTTGGATGGATCAATCAGATGTGGATAGAAATGGCTGGCGTGATTCTGGATGGGTTGGATATAAACTGAAATCGTCCACAGGGTGGAACAATGATGGTAATAATGATGGTAATGGGGATAATAGTAGTGAATTTAATGCTTTACCTGGTGGTTACCGAGACACAGATGGACTACATAAAAACCTTGGCTTCAGAGCAGAATTCTGGTCCTCTTCAGGGAGTCATCCTGGCAACTGTATTGGACGTTCACTGCAATACGATAAACTGGGGATTAATCGAGGTGCCGTCAACTCCGAATTTTTTGCTTCTGTGCGCTGCGTGAAGGATGATTGATGGCGATATGGAAGGAATATATTCTGAAACATGTGTAAAAGATAAAGTGTATCCACTCTTTCAACCGGGAGTCTCTTTCCAGGAAATCCCAAAGTTAGCTTCCTGAAAAACTACTCGAGGTATTCCAATTCATGAGCTTGGATTCATTTCCTACTTGCCAGAAATAACAAAATCTATTCATTTTTGGCAACGGACTGTATCAAATAAGGAATCAAAATTTACTGCTAAAATAGCTGTTAGTCGCTCATTATCAGGGTGGGATATACGGGATTCGAACCTGTGACCTCTTGCCTAACGAGCTATAACAGTACCTTTAATCTATTCCTTATGGTTCTATTAAACTACTGTAAATTAATCACTAAGTTATTTTGTTTTATTCTCCTTTTTTCTAATTTTGATACATAACTGTATCAAATCCTTTATCAGAATATGGCCACATTGAAAATAATGCTAGACCCAAGGACTCCAATAAAAAAGGATGGGACAAGATCCATCGTTCTTCGGGTTACAGAACAGTCAAAACGGAATTACATACCTATTGGGATGTCTGTGAAACCTAAGAACTGGAATACATCAGAATCAAAACTTAAACGGGCACACGATCCTATCAATTTTAAAGAATATAATCACAATCTTGATAAGCATATTTCTGATGGAGAGCTGATTATTTCAGATTTTGCAGCTAAAAAAATCCCCTTTTCTTTCTCACATTTCAAGTCCAAATTTCTTATCCCAAAAGACCTTCCAGGCGTTTTCGAGTATTTCGACAAAACCATTGCAGCTTTGAAGAATAAAAATAACATTGGCAATTCCCAGGTATACCAACATACCAAAAATGCACTTTCCAAGTACTGCACCAGGGATGAAATGGATTTTCACGAAATCTCTCCATCTTTTCTTGAGGGGTTCGAATCTCACCTTATCAAAGAAGGCTGTTCTGGCAACACAATTCACCATTACATGAGAACTTTTCGTGCTCTTTTCTACAGGGCTGTTGAACATGGTTATGCCAAACCAGAAATAAACCCATTCTATAATTACTTCACCCGCAAAGGATACAAATTCAGCCATTTGCTAAAAGCGACTTCAAAGCGTGCCTTATCGACTGAATATCTTCAAAAATTGATCAAGTTTGAGGCTGACCCTTTTTCCAAAGAGGAAGATGCCAAGCTGATTTTTCTGTTCAGTTATTATGCCTGGGGTATGAATTTCACTGACATCGCCAAGCTCCGGTGGAAAAAAAACATACAGGGAAATCACATCGTCTATTCCAGAACAAAGACACGTTTCACTAAATCTTTCAGAATTCCGATTATTGAGCCTCTAAAAGAAATCCTTACCATCTGCAAAGAATACTCCCCAAAAGGATATGTGTTTCCTATCCTCCGTGATTCAATAAAAGATACCGGACAACAATATACCCGGATAAAAACCGTGACACGCGATACAAATAAAGTTCTCAAGGAGATCGGAACTAGTCTGGGAATTGAAACACCATTAACCACCTACGTTGCCAGGCACACATTCGCCTCTGTTCTTAAACGGCAAGGAACTGCAGCTTCAATCATCAAGGAAATGATGGGACACACTAAAGAAGAAACCACTGAGATTTACCTGAAGAACTTTGAGAACGAAACTCTGGACAAGACTAGTGAGTTTTTGAAACTTTAAAATCATAATTAAAATGATAAGAAACAGAATTCTCAGTCTCAATAAGAATTACACTCCGTGCCCTGCATTAGAAAATGATGAACTGTTTCCTAATGGGATTTTCGTTTTCAACATCTCAAAAATCATTGAGCATATAGCTTCAGGCCAACTTGTTGTCGAACAAGAAGATATTTGCGTCAAAGACTGGTATGATACACATTTTACTGACCGTTCTCTAAATGAGGAATATCTTAAAACTGTTACACTTAAAAAACCGGTCATTCAGGGCGAGATAAGTCCTGGAAAATATAATATAATCGATGGCCATCACCGACTTGAGAAAGCCCACCGTGAAAACGTCGAATACATAAAATCATATAAGTTGAAAGGAGAACAATTGATCGACTATTTCATTGATTTAAGAGGTTATCAGTCATTTGTAAGTTATTGGAATGCTAAAATACATGACCTGTAAAAAATCTCTTACTAATCATCAATAATTTCCCAATATCCACCGAGGTTTGGTCCTTTTCGCAGAATAATTCCAGCATTTTTAAGTTTGTCAAGATATTTCTCGATAGTACGGGTACTTTTCCCTACTTGAGCTGCTATTTCAGCAGTTTTTATGTATTTATTTTCAACAATTAATTGGAATGTATTTAGTACATCCTTTCCGAATTCATCTTGAATTCTTTCCGAATTCTTTCCGAATTCTTTCCGAATTCCTTCCGACACCTCAAGTTGGAATTTAACGATAGTTGAATCGAAGCTTAAATCATAAACAGGTAAGGTTTTATTGTACTCCATCCAATTGGTTTCAATCTTATCGAAACCGAAGCCAGCATTTTCGGCTAGTTTCACCATCCGAAATAGCTTCGTAATGATTGGGTTGCGAGGTAATGAAATATCCTTTCCCCTCAGTTCTTCATAGGGTTTAGGCAGTCCTCCAGGATTATAAAACTCAATGTGGTCAGTAAAAGTACGGATGCGTGAATGTGCAGGACTAAAATAGTCGGCATGCATCAGCATGTTCACAAGTGCCTCACGAATGGCCACCAGGCCGGGAGAGAGTTCCTGACCAAAACCTTCAGATGTAAGAATGAAAGTCACATCTACTTTTTGCTTCAAACGTGCAAAGCACTCAAAATAATATTCCCAAAGGTTTTCGTGTTCATCAAGTCGAAAAGTATAGCGTGATTTAGCATCGCCATAAGAAGTACCAGGTATTTCAATTAAATCTATCCAGAAATCGGGCACATGCTTTTCAATGGTTTTCCTATTTCCAAACATCAAAAGTCCACCGTAGGTACACTTCCCATCTTCAATTATGCGAAGTTTTGACAGGAACTCATCATCACTAAAGCGGTTATAACTGACCGCCGGATTAAACCGTGACATATAATCACGATATCTGCTCAGGGAGGTTTTATTCAGATCGCTTATGCTTGTGCCGGGAGCCAGTTCAGAAGTCTTTGTTCCAAAAGTCTGGTCGCGATACATACTGTCAACTTCCTCCTGAGTTGCTCGATGGTCAGCGCTTCCCCGTCTGATAAAAGTATTTTTAGGAGTATTAAAGTATACAGGTTTTTTGTTAGAAACCGGGACATAGAAAGCCAGCAGTATTTTACCTTCAATATTATATTTTTCCTGTTGGGTTGAAATATGAACATTGAATTTATCGCCCCTCAGACCGTTTAAAAAATCCAATTCAACTTTTTCAGGGTTCGTAAGCCCTTGTATGTCAAATTCTTTACCAACTTGCTTAACGCCAAACACCAACCAACCTCCAGAAGTGTTTGAAAAGGAACTTACGGTTTCCCATGAGTCTTTAGGTACATTGGCTTTTGCTTCCTTGACCTCGAAGTCTTCCCATTCAAGGTCGTTTAACTTGGCTATTAGTTCTAATTTGTTCATTTCAGCTTCCGATCTCTATTTTTCCATTCGGATTATTATTCTAATGACTTATCTGCATCCTTAAGACTATAAAGCTCTTCAAACTGATCCATCGTCATCAACCTATTAGAATAGTTTACCTGAAGTGTATTACCGAATGAATCAAAATACTCTTGTATTTCTTCGATTGTTGCCTTATTGTATTTCAGCCTAACTAAAAGACCGCCTAGGTGATTAAGGTGAAACAGAAAAGTGGAAATCTCGCTTTTTAAAAACTTAATTTCTGTTGAGTCAACATTATTTACAAGTTTGGCAATATCAATCTCCAACACAACACCAAGCTTACACAGAGTAGTATACCTTATGCTTTCTGTTTGTAAAGACTTATGCAAACTGGGCCGAGGTACTTCCATCAAAGCAGCTAACTCTGTAAAAGTCATATCCTTGTTTCTAAGAACTTCTTTAACTCCTTCTAATAGTGCCATTTAGATTTTTTTTAGCGAGTTAATTAACCTGTGTTGATAAACGAAAAGCATTTATGTCATCTTATTATTGCTTAATGTAACTTTATGATTACATTTGTAGCCAACAACGGTGATCACAACAATACTGATTACAAATCTAACCAAAATGATTCTAATTATGAAATCTATTATGACACTTATCCATTCAAAAGAAACGGCTGTTTTTAAATTCAAACCCAATGAGGACTTCTACAAAGAAGTAGGAATCAACCACAAAAGATGGGGTTTGATCTACTGGGGCGAAATCGAACCCGTTGTAAGTGAGTTACAGCGCATTGCAGATTACTTTCAAATTGACATCACGGAACTTTTAAACCCAAAAAGAAAAAACAATGACTGATTTAGGAGAATCTTTTAAAGTAGCAATTAAAGAAGCCATAAAGGAAGAGCTACAGAATTTCATGAAAGAGGCAATTGTTCCTGAAAAGCAAGGGCTTAAGTTGAAAGGGTCCGCCGCGATATCCGCCATCAAAGTAAACGCCAGACAGTCAGTATCTTGACCGGCCCCAGCAATCCTGATTCCCGGAGAGGTGAGTCTTTATCCCATAAACGCCAGGTGGTAAATGTAAAGCGGCCGGTGGGGCTTGGTTGTCCATCAAGCAGCCACTGAGGCCATTCCTTGAGAGTACCGTTAGCGTTTCTCTTGCTGTCCTCGGGAAGTTGTTCGTCACCTATCATTCGATTGATTAAAAGGTTTACAAGCTTGATCTCCAATTGATTCTCCCCAGCTTTAACCTCATCTGAAATGTCGATTCGATAAGGCGGTTTCCACAAAATTCCAAGATCTTTACCGTTAAGCTTAACTTCTGCCATTATGCAAACCTTCCCGAGATCCAGCCATATAACAGGCTCGAGGTGTTGGTCGGCCAATTTGATTGGACTAAAATCAAAGGTTTTCCGATATATTGCATCTCCCGAATAGTACATTACTCCCCTATCCTCATGATCGCTCCATGATATCAAGCTATCCATAATGATTTTTTCAGGAGCACCCAATCCGGGGGTGAAAGATACCTCCCATGGCCCATTTATTACAGTGGGGTCTGGTAGGTCAGTAGCATCTATGGCGTTTGTTTTGCCGTCAGCTGAACCAATTTCATATATCCCTTTCAGATATATCTCCCTAAAGGCAAAGTCGAAAACTGGACCAGTTACAGCTTGCGGAAATTCTGGTTTTACTTTGGCCTCCGCCTCTATTTCCCTTGGTGAAAGCGCCAAAGGTAATTGCCGCAGACCAGTAAGCAGTCCCTGAAACGGGGAAAGCTGCCGGTCATGAAGGACACCCATACCACCATGAACAATCATATTGCTCTTTAAACCTTCTTTCACAAACTTACCATTAAGATAAAGGCTGGGCTTGCCATCCCTGTATACTAAGGCCACATGGGTCCAATCAGAGATTGCTGCCTTATATACCAGAATCGCAGGAAAATAGCTGGCACTGTGCTCATAAACACATATACCGTTGCGTCCTGCACCAAAGCCGACACCAGCATCTTTATCAGTCCAGACCTCATGACCAGGGGCCGGATAAACAACATCATTGCGCTCAGTGGATAAGGCTGCAAGTCCTTCATTGCTTTCCCTAGGGAGCGTAATACTTATATCTGGTTTGATCCAGCCCAGCATGGTAAAACTGCTTGAGGCCTCACGTATATCAGTATGTTTTTCCGTGGATACAATTTCTGTAAGCTCCTGATCGTCTTTTTTTACTGAAATGATCTGTTTTGATTTGCCGATCCCCCTGTTGACAAAGACAATGAACACAGATCCAGATGGTTCAAAGCTTAGCGGGATCCTGGTAATCCCGTCTGATTCTTCAAAGACTGTTATAGCTTGAGTGATGCCTGTCATGGGATCCCATATTTCAGGATATTTATCATTGATACGAAACGAGCAAAGGGCTTCAGTGAACACCGGGTCGGGATTAGCAACAAAATATATTTCTTTGTCCTTGACTGTGCGGTGGATATATCTTATTGGCCTGCTTGATACAAAATCAGGTTGAATTTCCAGTTCGGCAAGCGCTTCAGACGGAGTTATACCTGACAGCACTCTTCCTTTACCGATTTCACGTTTTCGAACAGGAGTATTACCCCAAAGGTATTCGACTAGTTTTTTAACGCTGGCATCTGATTCAGGATAACCCGTCAGGCCCGGAGCCCTTAGTGGGGGATTGCCCAGAATATTTGCCCCTTCTTCAACCAGGGTAGTGATTTTTTTCAGCATCCGAGGCGTCATTTCTTCTCCTTCGGGCAAAACAAGCAGCCTGTATTTCATTCCCGAGTGAAGTTTCAACATTCCATCCTCTGTTTTTACCTCCTTCAAAAAAGCTTGCGGGCTGATGCCATCATAATCATATCCACTCATTTTCAGGGGCTTGAATCGCTGCATGGGCTCTTCCGACTGAAGGCTAAGGACATCAGCAACGAAGGTCCCCTGCCTTAGCATGTATTGGCAACGGGCCACATAATTGTGCCAGGCTTTGGAATCCTCCCACCATGTTTGGGTGCGCTCATAGTGCAGACCCCATGGACCCATTGTCATTCCAGGTCTGCGGTCTTCTTTCCATGGCTGCATGGCATAGCGGTGAACTATAAAGCGGTTGATTCCATCACAAAATGCCCTGTCGCCCAGTGCTTTTATGCTTGCCGGATGGGCCAGCCAGCGCTCTTCACTTCCTGAGGTAAATGCTTCAGCGCCAACAATAGGCAGGCCGTTTACATGGGCTATGGAGGACATGGATTTTTGTGTCCAGTAGAACCCGCCGCCGCCGGGCCACCAGAATTCGCTGATTGGCTCTTCAATATTGTTCGCCACATCCATGTCATTGGCCGGCGTGGAATATGCCTCCATGGATAGCCTCAGTCCATCATTGTTGGCAAGGGTCCTCAGGTGTCCTATATAATTTTCAACCAGCAGGTCGGAAACTGTCTGCCGGACATCCCGGAGAAAACGTTCAGATATTTCCTCACTCTCCACTATCCTGCCGGTAAGAACTGGCAGGTATGGCATCATATCATAGCCACGCAGCCTCTTGAACTCTTCCGGCATCCTTGGCGTCCAATTTTGTGAACCGATCTCCCAACTATCGACATGCGTTGCAGCAAATGTTTTTCCTGCCAGCTGACCAACATCCTTAACCAGCTTGCCTATCATGCCCCGGTAATTTGCCTCAATCCCTTCTTTGCTCAGTTTGTCGCATTCAGGCCCTGCCCCGGTGGCCGGTGCAGGATGGCTTTTTGCGCCAGTGAAGGTATGCCCGAAACGAATAAGGGTCCAGTTCCCCGAGTTGGGGAGGGCGGGGGCAGCCCAGCTGATTTTACCAACTGAGTCCATTTCCCTGGTCAGATCGACGATTTTCCCCTGTCCAATAATAAATTCACCGGGAATTTCTCCTTCTGAAGCTACATTCAGGCTTCCGGTGTACATTCCGCCCCATGACATATTTTTTGCGCCCAGGTCCTTTATCCTGTATGCCATGTTGACCGTATCTTTTGGAGATGGAAAGGCCATGACAGCAATGTCGCGATAAAAGTCCCCATTAGCCTGCGGCTGTGCAAGTACGCCGTCAAATATACTTCCTCCTGCAACCTGGAGTTCGCTGGTAACCACAACTTGCATTGTTTTGTCGAGCGGAACCCAGGGACCCCCGCTTCCATTCCAGCCTGCATCATTATTCATATTCACTTCTATATTAAGCCGGGCAGCCTCTGAGACCATGAATTTGAACAGTTCCCGCCACTCATCGCTCATGAAAGCAACAGGTCCGACAGGCGCCCCCTGGTCAACCTCCATGATCAGGACCCCACCAATTCCAACCCTGCTCATTGCCTCCAGGTCCGCAGTAATACCTTCCTTTGAGATATTCCCATTCAGCCAGAACCAATAAACCCAGATACGGGCTTCATCAGGAGGCGAAACAAAATTCTTCGCCAGATCATCACCGGCATCAGCATTACTTTTTAGATTGCACTGCATTAGGCTCACACCAAGCACTGAGCAAATCAGAATAATCAGCAGTTTTTTCATTGGTCATTTTTTTTGGATTTTTACAGGTATTCAGCAGGCTATCGGCGCCATTGGAGAAAATCACCCTCAAATTCAAAGGTAACATATCCTCCTCTAATATTCTCTCCTAGATGTAAAAAGTAGCCACAATTATTCAACCAGAATACACACCTCTGGCATTTGCTGTTAAGGATTGATTGTTTCAGGATTTACTTCCCGAAAAAGTCCTCCACAAATTTGTTTAGATCTTCGCCTCTAAGGTCTTTAGCAACTATTTTCCCGCTATCATCTAACAGAAAAGTCCTTGGTATAGTAGTGATTCCATAGTCTTTGTTTGTTGTACCATCTTTATCCCAGGCCTGTAACCATGTAAGTTTGTCTTCCTCAATGGCATCCAGCCATTTTTCTTTATCGGCAACTTTGTCAATGGAAACGCTTACTATTTCGAGACCTTTATCTTTCCATTTACTGTACAGTGAAATTAGATTCGGGTTTTCTGCACGGCAGGGCTTACACCATGAAGCCCAGAAATCGATAATTGTCAGTTTGCTTTTTATATCGGAGAGTGAAAGCATTTCGCCCTGGTCAGTTGCAAGAGTAAAAACAGGTGCAACAACTCCAATACCTGTTCTTAATTCTGAGTTGTATCTCTTGACAACTCTCTGGTAAGCGCTCTTATCCGAGAATTCCTCATAGTTGTCTAAAATTATTTTCAATTCATCCGTGGTAAAACGGCTCATAAGCTTATTTACATAATTCAACCCTGCCATATTGCTATTGCTGGTTGCAAATTCCATTTGCTTACCACACCATATTTTCGAAATTTCCAGAATTTCATTTTGAATTTTATCTGCTTTTTCATTTTCCCCTTTATTTCTTAGTTCCTTCACTTCATAACCCTTGGTTTTCATTTTCATTCTTAGGGGTTCAATTTCTTCATCGAGCGTAAAAAGGGCATCATTATTAGGTGTGCCGCTTATAAAGATCAACGAATCTTTCGTAGCTGTAATAATAATAGTTCCTTTTTCCAGTATCACATAATGGACCATATTTCTGTCAACGTCCGTAGCATACAGCCACCCGATTTCACCATCATATTTGTCTTGCTCGTAAACAGCAACACCCTCATTGAAATAAACTGTATCATGGATGTATGGACCATCAATACGGATTAGAATTGTTGCCATTCCTGTATATGGCAGTACTCCATATTTCCTGATTATATTTTTACTTTGGTCAATCGAGCATCCCGCGATAATAAAAATCGCGGCAAAGAGCAATACGAATATGGTAATTTGATTCTTCATATAATTTCTGTTTTTAAGGTGCAAACAAAAAATTAACTATGCCTAAAATACAAATTTCATGATTGGGTCTAATGGAAAAATCCTCGTCACTAACTTGGAACCTGCAATTTACATCTCTCTCACCAAGGCTCCTGCCAGTATCGTCATAGGCCGGATCTGAACCAGTCCCTCAGTATCCAAATGATCAATCACAAGTGATATTTCCGAGCAGCCGAGCACCAGAGCCCCGGCACCATTTTGCCTGAAAAAATCAACAGTCTCCTGAAGCCGTAGCAGGCATTCACTTTCAGGAGGATCAGGTTTAGCCTTGATTCCCCATACAGGATGATAAATTGATTGGTGTATCAGTTCTTCCTGCATGTCTAAACCCGTATCAATTACCTGAAATCCAGCATCGATTAAGGGTTTTTCATGGAGCTTATTGAGGTAGCTGCCTGTCGTTCCTAATATCCCTATTTTCTCTCCAATCCCAATGTTGGCCAGGACATATTTCACCATCTCCTCAATAGCGTGAACAAGCTTTATTTTACTATCTGATTCTTTTAGTATCTCCTTGATTTTATTGAAGATAGCGGGGGCATGGGCGGTATTGCAGGCTATCCCCGCAACAGTGCAACCAGCTTTCTCAAGACTAAGAATTTGCTTAGCGATTTCATCCCCTGGATTCTCTTCCACTTTTCCCAATAAAAACTCCGTCCGGTCGACAATCCGGCCCGGCTGGTTCATTAAAATCCAGGGAATATGGTCCTGGTCACGCCGAACATCCAACTGTTCGGTTATCAATCTGGCCAGGTTCAATCCGGCCGCCGGTCCTATTCCTCCGATGATTGCGATCATTTGTCTTATTTCTTTTTCTCCCTCCCTGGCTAGGGAGGGAGCCAGAGGGTGGGTACGTAAATGGACGGGGACGAGCCCCGTCCCTACGGGTTTTTACGATTAATTATCAATTTTGCGATTTCGTTTTTCGGCAACACCGGTACCTTATGCCCTTGGTATCCTTCAACCTCCGTTGCCATAAAAAGCGAATTCAAAATCGCCTCCTCTGTGGCTTCAATCACCCCCTGGAAAAGCTGACTCATGTTGTCGTTGCTGATCACCGGTGCCCCCGTTTTAAGATCCCTGGAACCATAATGCTCCCGCAATTCCGGAGCTGTGCTGAAAGCGATCACGTAATCCCCACTTCCATTACTTGCGATCCCTCCGGTACGGGCAAGGCCTAGCATGGCTCTTTTTGCCAGGCGTTCAAGATTTCGGGAATCCAGCGGGGCATCCGTTGCCACCACAATCATGCATGAGCCGTCCTGCGGCGGTTCAGGGATATTATCCTTTCCCTTTTTTCTATAAAATTCGCCCACCGGATAGCCATCGATCTTCAGATCTCCTCCAAAATTGGTCTGAACCAATACCCCAACAGTATATCCTTCAAGGCCTCCTGACATAATTCTTGAAGATGTCCCTATTCCACCTTTGAAACCAAAACAAACAGTACCGGTACCAGCCCCAATACATCCCTCTTCAACATTTTCTCCACTGGCTTTTTCAATTGCTTTAAAAAGATGTTCAGCTTCCACATACCGTGCCCTTATATTATTCAGATAGCCGTCATTAGTCTCTCCAACCACAGGATTTGCCGATCGAACATTTTCATTCCCTGGTAAATTCAAGAGATAATCCAGGACAGCATCTGCCACTTTCGGGACATTTAGCGTATTTGTCAATACCACGGGACTTTCAAGGTATCCCAATTCCTCCACCTGTGTGGTTCCCATCAGCTTGCCAAATCCATTGCCGACATAAACAGCAGCCGGCACTTTTTCCTGAAAAATATTCCCATCATGGGGCATAATTACAGTCACACCTGTGGCCATTTCTCCGGCTGCCAATAGTGTTGTATGTCCCACTTTCACGCCAGGGACATCCGTTATGGAATTTAATGACCCGGTTTTCATAACCCCGGGCTCAATCCCAAATTCCCTCAATCTCTGGGCCTGAATGGAATTCAGTGAGGATAATATTATTAGAAACAGGAGGCTTAAGGTTTTTTTCATAATTTAGGAAATTGCTTTTTTATAATGAGCCAATTGATACCAATCTGCACCTGATATTTCGAAAACTATCAAATTTACATATTATGCTGGACCTAAACTATATCCGAAGCCAATTCCCGGGACTTGAAACCGACTGGATACTTATGGACAATGCAGGAGGATCCCAGGTTGCCCGCCCTGTGGCATACCGTATACAGGATTTTCTATTACATACCAATGCCCAGTTGGGTGCAACATATTACACATCCGACATAGCCACCAGGAGGGTAGCAGAAGCCCAGCGTATTATGGCAGAATACATAAATGCAGCAGACCCGGGGGAAATAGTAATGGGCTCATCCACTAGTATGCTGATCAGGATCCTCGCCATGAATATGGGCAGGTACCTTCCAAAAGGGAGCGAAATAATTGTCACAAATTGCGATCATGAAGCCAATATCGGGGCCTGGAGAGAGCTGGAAAAGCTAGGTTTCATCATCAAAACCTGGAAAGTCAATCCTGAAAGCTGGGAACTGGAGTTGGATGAACTTAAAAAACTCCTTACAGAGAAAACCAAATTGGTTGCCTTCACCCATGCATCCAATATTCTTGGTCGGATAAATCCTGTCAAAGAAATCACCAAACTGGTACATGAATACGGTGCCTGGGTCTGTGTAGATGCTGTGGCCTATGCACCTCACCGGCAAATTGATGTGCAGGATTGGGATGTTGATTTCTATGTATTCTCTTTCTACAAAACATATGGCCCGCATTATGCCATGATGTATGGAAAGAAACAACATCTTCTGGAATTACCGGGCAACAACCACTATTTCATAGGTCAGGAAGAAACAGCATACAAATTCCAGCCCGGCCATGTTAATTTCGAACTGGCATGGGGTGTAACCGGAATTCCGGAATATTACAGGCAAGTTTTCAATCACCACTTCGATCACGGGCAGGATAATATAATGGATAATTATTTGACATCCTGCTTCGAACTAATCGCTGCTCATGAGCAGACCCTTTCAACAGAGCTTTTATCCTTTCTTTATTTAAAAAAATCTGTCAGAATGATTGGTCCGGACACAGGGGAATCATCAGTAAGGGTCCCTACCATTTCCTTTGTTGTAGAAAACCGCGATAGCGAATCAATTGTCCTGGAAACCGACAAGCATAACATAGGAATAAGGTTCGGGGATTTTTATGCTGCCCGGCTCATAGATGACCTCGGAATCAGAAAGCAAAACGGCGTTGTTAGGATATCCATGGTTCATTATAATACGATGAAGAGTTAAAGAAGGTAATTGAGGTTCTGGATGGGATTTTGTAAATCGGAGACTCACTACTCACTACTCACTACTCACTACTCACAATATTTACATCCATGGAAATCCTGAAATACTTGTTAACCGGAGCTACCCTTGGAATTGTGGCAGGCATTTCTCCTGGCCCTATCCTTGCACTCGTTATTCGTGAAAGCTTGCAGAACGGCAGGAAAGCCGGAATGAAGGTAGCTACAGTCCCCCTGTTTTCTGATCTACCAATAGTATTGCTGACACTCGTGATTTTAACCAGGGTTGCTCAATATGATACCATACTTGGAGTGATTTCCTTTCTTGGAGCAGGATTTATTTTGCTTTTGGCCTACGAAAGTATACGTGTAAAACCAATTCAGGGAGAAATCAAAGCGCCTAAGTTTACAACATTCTGGAAAGGAGTCTTTGCAAATCTTCTTAGCCCCCACCCCTATTTGTTCTGGCTTCTGGTTGGATCACCAATGGTAATTAAGGCCTGGGAAATCAGACCAGCAGCAGGGATCGTTTTCGTAGGGGCATTTTATGTCTGTATTGTTGGATCTAAGCTCATAGTAGCCTGGATATCTGATAAATCAAAAAATATCCTGGGCACAAAAGGATATTTGTGGGTAATCAGGATACTTGGAATTATTTTAATCGCATTGGCAATTATTTTGATTCGGGATGGAGTGATTTTTGTGACAAGTGACGGGTGACCAAAATCAAGACCCAGGACCGAAAACTGATGACCTAAATTAGTTAAAAGAAATATGCCACTTACGTCCCCTAAAGTTTATCCTTACAGATACATCATCCTTGGTGTTTTCATGCTTATTACACTGGTTGTGCAGCTACAGTGGCTTACTCATGCTGCTGTTGCCCGACCGGCCGCAGTATTTTACCAGGGCCAATTTAATCCCGATTCTTTTTTCAATATCGATTTCCTGGCATTATCTTATATGCTGATTTACATCCTGGTGAGCTTTCCGGCCTCCTATATCATTGATACACACGGCATTAAGCCCGGCCTGTTCATTGGGGCTATTCTAACGGGAATTTTTAGTTTATTGAAAGGTTTAGGTGCTGCCAATTTCACAATAGTAATAATTGCACAGGTTGGATTAGCTATTGCTCAACCTTTTATTCTGAACGCTGTTACCGCGGTCACGGTTCGTTGGTTTCCTATTGGTGAAAGAGCAATGGCAGCAGGAATGTCCGCTTTGGCCCAGTACCTGGGCATCCTGATTGCCATGCTGGTGACTCCCATGCTTATAGGCTCTGATCCAAGCCTGCCAGGATATGGCGAGGGGTTTGAAAACATGCTGTTAATTTACGGTTTGATATCTGTTTGTTCTGCAGTTTTGGTACTGATTTTCATCAGGGAACACCCGCCCAGCTCCCCCTCCGGAGCAGAATATAAAAGGCTGAGTTTTAGAAAAGGGTTTGCCCTTATGCTCAAAAACCGGGATATGCTGATTACAATTTTTCTTTTCTTTATCGGACTGGGAATATTTAATGCGGTAAGCTCACTGACTGATGCTATTGCTGCACATGCCGGGGTAGCGGATTCGGATGGTTTAATAGGCGGTCTCATGCTGGTGGGAGGCGTATTGGGGGCCATCATTATACCCCTGCTATCAGATAAATTTCGTAAAAGAAAACTCTTCCTCGTTATTTGCCTGGCAGGGATGATCCCCGGATTATTCGGAATGGCTTTTGCCGGCAGCCTCTCATCCACAACCGAAAGCATTTACACTATTACAATTATTGGATCATTCATCCTTGGTTTTTTTGTGATGGCAGCCGGACCTATTGGTTTCCAGTATGCAGCTGAGGTTTGTTACCCGGCACCAGAATCTGCTTCACAATCAGTATTATTGTGGGTAGGCCAGATCACAGGGATGGTTTTTGTGGCCGGAATGAGCATAAAGGAATATGCCTACCTGGGAGAATTTCTAACAGTATTTGCAGGATTGTCAATAATAACATTTATAGCCGTATTAATGCTTAGGGAATCGCCAATGATTGGGAATAGGGAACAGGGAACAGGGAACAGGGAACAAGGGACAAGGACTGAAAATGGATGGAATAAACATTCAATATTATACAAGCCCGATCGGGGAATTGATTCTCGGATCATATGAGGATCAGCTTTGCCTATGCGACTGGCGCTACCGAAAAATGCGATCTGCTATTGACCAAAGGATTCAAACCGGCCTGGAAGCTGATTACATTGAGGAAGATACAGACACTATCCAACTTGCTAAAAATCAACTTACAGAATATTTTGGCGAAGGAAGAAAAGTATTCAACATTCCCCTCTTAATGGTAGGAACAAGCTTTCAAAAAAGTGTTTGGGATGAACTATTAAAGATACCATTTGGCAGGACCGAAAGCTACCTGGGCTTGTCGCGAAGACTGAATAATGAAAATGCAATCCGGGCAGTTGCAGCTGCTAACGGAGCCAATGCCCTGTCGATTTTCATTCCCTGTCACCGTATTGTTGGGAGTAAGAACGAGCTTACCGGATATGCTGGAGGATTATCTGTAAAAAAGAAACTATTAAAACTCGAAGGCAGCTACAAGCAGGGAGATCAATTAGCTATTGAGCTATTTAACTGAGATACTCAATATAATATCTAAATATCTAACATCCGGAAGCGAAGCGACCAGCAACTCGCAATAAAAAAAATGAGAACCAATATCATAATACCAATCCTAATTGTTTCACTGTTCAGCTGTGGAATTGAAAAATCCAATGTAGATTATATCAATCCCATGATTGGAGCAGTAACTTACAGTGAGAAAACCGGTGATGTCCATGGCTTCGGCAAGACCTTCCCGGGTGCTACAACTCCTTTTGGCTTAGTCCAGTTAAGCCCTGATACCCGAACAGGCGGGGATAATGGCTGCGGATATTCATGGGGACATAAAACTATTGAGGGCTTTAGCTTCACCCATATGAGCGGCGTTGGATGGTACGGCGACCTTGGCAATTTTCTTGTGATGCCCACAACGGGTAAAATGCATACAAACAAGGGAACCGACAGCCTTCCTGAGCAAGGATATCGATCCAGATACTCACACGATAATGAAATTGCTGAAGCCGGTTATTATAGTGTTATTCTTTCGGATTATGACATCAAAGCAGAACTAAGCGCAGCACCCCGGGCCGGCATTTTGCGGTTTACTTTTCCCGAAAATGAAAATTCAAGAATACAGATCGATTTATCCCGACGAGTTGGAGGTACTTCAACAGAGCAATATATCAAAATAGAAGATTCTCACACCATCTCCGGCTGGATGAAATGTCCACCAGAGGGTGGTGGTTGGGGTAATGGAGGCGGGAAGGGAGATTATACAGTATATTTTTACTGCCAGTTTAACAAACCGTTCACGGACAGGGCTGTACTGAAAGCAATCCTTATCAGCAGGGTTGGTTTGTTCCCCATGATATTCCAGGATTACAGGACTTTATGGGTGGAAGGGATTCTATTCAACAAGAATTACTTAGATTTTTTGAAAACGCCCCCGATGATTTTCTCTGGAACGACTATTATAACCACCCCAATGAACCTGTCCATCACGTCCCTTTCATGTTTAATGAAATTGGTCTACCTGAACAAACACAAAAGTGGACCAGGCACATTTGCGATGCCGCTTATGGAACAGATGCCTTCGGTTTATGTGGAAATGAGGATGTTGGTCAGATGTCGGCCTGGTATGTTTTAGCCGCTATAGGAATACATCCCATTAATCCCGGAGATAACAAATATCAGATTACAAGCCCGGTATTTGAAAAAATTGAAATCCAATTGGATGAGGAATATTATCAGGGTAAAAAATTTACCATCATTGCCCACAATAACTCAAAAGAAAACATCTATATTAAATCCATGAAATTAAATGGGAAACCATTGAACAGATACTGGATTAGTCATGATGAAATTGTTAGCGGAGGGATTTTGGAGCTGGAAATGGGGGAAAGAAGTGACGAGTGACGAGTGACGGGTGACGGGTGACGGGTGACGGGTGACATTAAAACTATAACTTATAACCTTGAAACTAATTACTTTTACTTCCCGATAAATCGGGATCTCCGCTGCGCTTCGATATCCTTAAGCTACAAGCCTCACGCCTCAAGCCATATAATATGAAGAATCACAACTTCACCCCGGACTACACCCATCTCCTCGACGTCCTCCACAACCGTCGTCCAAAGAGGCTGCCCCTATACGAACATCATATTGATGCCCCCTTTATTTCAAAGATATTGGGAGAAGAGCTAGTCCTGGGTGGAAATAAGAAGAAGGATTACGAAGACTATTACAGGAAAGTTATAGGATTCTGGAAGGATCATACCTACGATGCCTTTGATTATGAGGCGGCAATATGTGATATTTTTCCAGGTCATGGAGCCATAATGGGTGGTATGGCCGGACCTATTCAAACCCGGGATGATTTCAACACATATCCTTTTGATGAAATTCCCACTATCTTCTGGAACACTTATACCCCTCATCTGGAAGCCATAAGAGCAGTCCTTCCTCCCGGGATGAAAGCCTTCGGGGGATGTGGATATGGAATTTTTGAATCGGCCCAGGATTTGGTTGGCTTCGAGAACCTGTGCCTGATGCAATTCATGGATCCGGAGCTATTTACTGATCTGTTTAATAAGGTTGGGGATCTCTATGCCACCCTATGGACAAAAATGATTTCAGATTATTCCGACATATTTGTATTCTTCCGTATGGGCGATGACCTTGGCCATAAAACCTCCACAATGCTGGCTCCGGATACTATCAGGAATTTCATACTGCCGCAATACAAAAAGGTTATTGACCTTGTCCATTCCGCTGGCAAGAAATTTCTGCTCCATAGCTGTGGTAATATTTTCTCTGTTATGGATGATCTGATTGAACTTGGTATTGATGCTAAACATTCCAACGAAGATCAGATAGCTCCTTTCGACAAATGGATCGATTCGTATAATGATCGAATTGGCTTGTTTGGAGGAATCGACCTTAACACCCTGGTTCTCAAATCTTATGACGATATTTACAAAGAGGTATTAGAAAAAGGATTGCATTACAGAAATAAGGCCAAAGGATTCGGAATAGGATCCGGCAACTCAATCCCTGATTATATCCCGGTTGAAGGATTTATGGCAATGGTGGATGCGGCGAAGGAGATCAGGAGATCAGAAGATCGGTAGATCGGGTGATTACATTGGGACACAGGGAAAAAGTGACACGGCGACACAATTTATTGGCTAATGAAACCGTCATCTCCCCGGATCACGTCCGGGGCAGGCTCCATACATGCGGGGACCTAATTGCGAACTTGCGGAGCAACCTGCAACCTGCAACATTATGAAAAACCTACTATTCTTTCTCTTGCTGATATTTATCGCCTCCTGCACCCCTGACAAACCCAACATAATAATCTTCTTCACTGATGATCAGGGTTATGCTGATGTAGGCTGTTTTGGAGCGGAGGGCTTTGAAACTCCGAATTTTGATCGGCTGGCTTCTGATGGAATAAAGTTTACAAACTTTTATGTACCGGCCACCGTTTGTACACCATCAAGAGCAGGCCTGTTGACTGGCAGATATCCCATCAGATGTGGCCTCCATGTTGCCGTACTCTTCCCATATTCGGAAAACGGCCTTTCCCCTGATGAATTCACCATGGCGGAGATGCTGAAAGATAGCGGCTACAAGACAATCTGCATTGGAAAATGGCACCTCGGGCACAAGGAAAGATTTATGCCTAATAATCAGGGGTTTGACGAGTTCTTTGGAGTTCCATACTCAAACGATATGGATAACTATTATTACAAAAATATTGATTTTCAGTCGCCTCCACTACCCCTGTACCGCAACAGGGAGCTGGTTGAAAGCGGCCCCGATCAAAATTACCTTACCAAAATTTACACCGAAGAAGCAATCCGGCAGATCAGGGACAGGGGAGATAGGCCATTTTTCATTTACCTGGCACATAATATGCCTCATTTACCCCTGCACGCCTCACCAGCCTTTAAAGGGAAAAGCCAAAAAGGGCTTTCTGGTGATGTGATCATGGAACTGGATTGGAGTGCAGGTGAGATAGTAAAAACTCTTAAAGAAGAAGGCATCTACGAGAATACAATTTTCATTTTTGCATCTGATAACGGCCCAAGGGTTGGTTCAGCAAAACCTTTAAGAGGTAAAAAAGCCGAAACCTGGGATGGAGGACAGCGTGTACCAGGAATCATCACCTGGCCAGGTAAAATTCCAGCCGGAATTGTCAGCGATCAATTCGTTTGCACAATGGATTTATTCCCTACCCTGGCAAAACTATCAGGGTCGAAAATTCCCGATAACCTGATGATGGATGGAGTTGATATCAGCGATTTCATTAAAAATCCTGAAACCACAGAAATTCCTGATCGCCCATTTTATTTTTATGCCAGGAATGGGAAGCCCGAAGCTGTCAGGCTCGGGAAATGGAAGCTTCACATAGAAAAAACCATCGGATGGAATTTAATAGATAGTGGTGAATTCCCGGTATCACTTTATAATCTTGAAACAGATATCGGGGAACAGAACAATCTCGCTGGTGAGCACCCTGAGATAGTTGAAAAACTTAAAAAGATGATTGAGGAATTTAATGAAAAAATGACGAATGACAAATGACGGGTGGCCCAACTCACAGCCTGCAGTACCCACAAGCCCAACATAGTCCTTATTTATGCAGATGACCTTGGCATTGAAAGTATTGAGATTATTGATTTTACAGGCAGAACCATTAATTTTAGTGGAACCTTAACTATTGACATGAGCAACTTTACAAAAGGAATATATTTCGTGAAAATCGAGACCATGGATGGAATAATCACAAATAAGATAGTACTACAGTAAAAAAGGGACGTGGGGACCAAGGGACTGGGAACAAAATAGATAAAAATAAAGGTTACAACTCATGAGTCACGATATCCAATATCCAATATCTAACATCCAACAACATAATTTTTTGAGTCACCTCGGCGAAGCGGAGACCCTGTCCTTTGGCACTTTGCAAGGGAATAAACCTGAACTTGCCTGATCTGTCACGTTTAGAAATAAACCCCACAAAACCATCACACAGCTTACAAATCCCATCGAAGAGAATAATGCTATTTTCTTGTTTATTCATTTCTGGAAGTTAGACAAGCCAGCGAGAGAAAAGTTTTATAATCCTTCATACCTAACTCTTTTCACTTAACACCTACTTTTGCGATCTGCCTTTTGCCTTTTGTCCTAATCTTGTAACATCCACCCCCCCTTGTCGTCTGATTAGAGTATCTGAACCTAATTGTTATGCTATTTTCACTCATCAAACACAGCCTGAGAGCCTTCAAAAGACAGAAGGCCTATATGGCTATAAATATTATTGGATTGGCCATTGGGATTGCCAGCAGTGTGATGATCACCCTTTATGTAATCCACGAAATGAGCTACGATAATTTCAACGAAAAAAAGGATCGCATACATCGTATTAATCTTGTGGCTAATATCGGAGGCCAGGGTGGGAACATCTGGGCAACAGCTTCAGTAACCGGGCCTACAGTTGCAGAAGAATTTCCGGAAGTCGAATCATTCCTGCGAATAGCACCAGCAGGTGGATCAGTGATAAAAATTGAAAATAACAGTTTTATCGAAGACAATAGAATTGAGGCTGACTCAACCTTTTTTGATTTTTTCTCTGTACCGCTTCTGCATGGAGATCCGAAAAATGTATTAAATGCACCCTATGTCGCTGTTTTATCGGAAACTGCAGCTCAGAAATATTATGGAGATAAGGATCCTGTAGGACAAACTTTTGTTATTGGAGGAGACACAACTCTGTTCACGGTGACAGGCGTCATGGAAGATATTCCTGAAAACTGCCATTTTAAAGCTCATATGATTACCTCATTTATGACCAATCCAGGCTCGCGTAATCCTGTTTGGATGAGTAATAATCGTGCCACCTATGTCCTTCTTGCTCCCAATACACTGGCTTCTTCTGTAAACGAAAAATTTCCTGCACTGATTGAAAAATATATCGGGCCTGAGGTTCAACAATTTCTGGGTATTAGTTTGCAGGATTTTTTAGACCAGGGCAACAATTATGGATACTACCTTCAGCCTCTGACTAAAATTCACCTCGACACCTCTGTTGAGAATTTATTCATGCCGGCCAAGGATCCAAAATCACTTTACATTTTTGCTAGTATAGCTCTGTTAATCATCATTATAGCAGGAATAAACTATATGAATCTATCTACCGCCCAGGCATCCAGACGGGCCCGGGAAGTGGGGATAAAAAAAGTTATCGGATCCACCAAAGGGGCACTGATAAGACAATTTCTTTCTGAGTCGCTTATCCTGTCCCTGGCAGCTTTAGTCCTGGCTATTATAATTATTGAATTAGCACTACCCTATTTTAATGATCTGTTGCAACTGCAATTAGATCTACAATATTTCCGCTTTTGGTATATTTTACCCGGACTAATAATTCTGTCCTTATTTATCGGTTTGATTTCCGGACTATATCCTGCCTTTTACCTATCTAAGTTCCGGCCTATTGTTGTACTGAAAGGTTCTGTTCAATCTGGCATGAAAAACGGAAGACTCAGAAAGGTACTGGTGGTGTTTCAGTTTGCTGTATCAATTATGCTGATAGTAGGAACTATAGTAATGTATAAGCAGGTAAATTATATGCTTCATAAAGACCTTGGATTTAATAAGGAACAGCTCCTGGTGGTTTCCAGTGTCGGATCCCTTGGTAATCAGGAGGCCAGCTTTAAAGAAGTAGCAAAAGATGTTCCCGGAGTGAAATCCATGTCATTATCCACGACTGTTCCGGGAAGGAACAACAATAATAACGGTTATATGCTTGAGGGACGGGATGCTGAAACCTTCCTTATGTATACCAATTGGGCTGATTATGATTTCCTTGAAACCTATGAAATGGAGATAAATGCAGGCCGGTTTTTCGAAGAGGAGCGTGGTACTGATGTGGAGGCCTGTATCGTTAATCAGTCGGCTGTGGATGCCTTTAACCTTGACGATCCATTAAACCAACGATTCATTGTGCCTGGCAATCAGCCTGATAATAATGATTATACACCGATCATTGGTGTTGTTAAAAATTTTCATCACGAATCTTTACACAGGCCTGTTGAACCTTATATTATAAGATTCAGAACAGAGGGGTTCCAGTTCGGTTTTGCCACATTCAGGGTTGAACGTGAAAATTTACAGGAGACAATTGATGGTATTGAAAAGGTTTGGAAAGATTTTACCGGGAATGATCCCATGCAGTATTTCTTTGTTGATGAGGATTTCGACAGGCTTCACCGTGAAGAAAAACAAAATGCCCAATTGGCTGTTGTATTCAGCATCCTGGCTATTTTAATTGCTACTCTTGGTCTGTTAGGGATGACCTCCTACTCACTGGCCCAGCGGACCCGTGAAATTGGCCTACGGAGAACCATGGGGGCCACAGTGTCACAAATCTATCTGATGATCTCAAAAGAGATCTCCTTACTGGTAGGAATCGCTACTGTTATCGCCTGGATAGTTATTTTCTTCTTTACTAAAAACTGGCTCCAAAACTTCTACTACAGGATAGACCTGAACCCCCTCGATTTCCTGACAGGATTCTTTATCGCTCTAGTGATTGCAGTCGTTACAATTAGCTACAGGACACTGAAAGCAGCAAACGCCAATCCGTCTGAGTCGTTGAAATGTGAGTAATATGTGCTGGATCAGTTTTCTCTGATATCATATGCCATCAATACATCTACCAGCGAGGCATAGCCGGGCGAAATAAACCTGAATTAACCCTCTTCAACATCAAATATCCAGCATCTTACATCCATTTTTTTATCTTTATCCCCAGCTAAATCCAATATGCATGACGAATAATTCTCAAAAAGGCATCATTGCCCTGCTGTTTGTCGGGGTATTGATGGGGGCCCTGGATATATCTATATTCTTGCGCTTTTCATCTTTGCCATGGGATCCCTGATTGTTTCCCTGGCAAATAATTTTGATCTGATAATTATTGGCAGAGCTATACAGGGATTTGGAGCGAGTGGGATTTTTCCTGTGGCTTCCGCCCTGGTCGGGGATCTCTTCCCCCTTGAGAAAAGGGGCCGGATTTTGGGCCTGATAGGGGCGGTATTGCATTGCTTGGGTGCGGCATTTATAGGATTGATACTAATGTCCCTGCCCGAGGCAAATGGTTTTAAATTGATTTTTATTGGTGTTTCAGCCCTGATACTAATCATGTTTTTCTTATCCTTTGGAATAAAAAATCGGGCTTAAGAAGGGGTTGCGTGATGCGGGGACTTCTAACCTTCTTACTCATAACTCATACTCATACTTAAGCCTCTAGCCCTAAGTGTTAAGCCTCAAGTCTTAGCCGATCGGGAGATGAGGATAGACCAGCGGCGGGGCGTTGAGCCAGCCGGAGATAGCTTTCGGGGAGGGTGATTCCGGGCCCGGCCTCCAGACAGCCAGCTTGATATCATGCAGTCCCTGATCCATATACTCCGGTAAAGGGCCGAATATTGAATTGTCACCGGGCTTTGACAAATCCGGCAGTTCATATTCGTGCCAGTGGCAATATGCCGCGCTTCTCATACCAGAAAGCCTTAGTTCACCCGGAACAAAATCGTAACCATGAAGACCGTTGTGGACAATATTTATTCCGCCGGATTCCTGGTTTTCGGTTAGTTGCATCCAGCTCCCATGAGAGTGCTCCTGCCCATCGGCTTTCCTGCATATTGTTCCCCCGGGAATCTCGCAGGTACAGGTATTTAATTCAGGATCAAGGGGAATCACCAGCTTCAGCCTTTTATGTTCTTCGTGCCAGTTGACCCTGATACGGTACTCAGCAACCGGCCATCCTGAATAGCTGATCTGATGCAGGATTATATTACTCGAGCCGAATATCCATTCCGATTCCTGGATGGTCCGGATTTCTCCGTACGAGATGATCCTTTTTGAATCCTTAACCTCACGGAACTCACCGATTTCCACATCCCACATCCAGGTATCGGTACCCCATGAGTCGGCCCGGTCGTCCACCACCCTGAACTTAATTCCAAAATCACCTGTGATGGATAGCAAAACCGTCTCATCCAGGCTCCTGGCCGGCACAGGATTCAGCCCGTAATGATGAATTCCTTTTTTCAGCTTATCAGCCATAAAAACCACTTTCCTCCTCCAGCGGTGAAAAGGCAGAAGGGCATCAGCCTGCTCTTCCTGGCAGGGCATCAGGTTTCCTTCCCTGTCGGTTAATACAAGATCCTTCTCTTCATCCAAGAATGGGCGGTAATCAGCCATACATTCAAATTCAACAGGGAACCGGGACAATCCTTCCAAAGAATTAAAGATTGTAATAGGGATGTGTGCTTTTATTGTCTTTGCCTTCTGGTTGATCCTGGTTACCAGGTCCATATTTACTTCCCGGATATTCTCCATAGCCCGTCCATACAATTCCATTGCATCTTCCTCAGCCTTACGGGTGCAGGTTCCTGTAAGTATATCATGAAAATCGTTGAACAGGATATCCCGCCAGATACTGGATATTTTATCTGCCCTATCAGTTTTTGTGGTATTTCCTTCTGCCCTGATGTTCTCATATTTTGCAAGTTCCTCCATTTGTTCCGCAGCGGCACTGGCCTGTATGGCTTTTCTTTTAAGCCTGGCCATCGATGTATATGTGCCAGTAAAAACCCTCTGCAGTTCACCCTTAAATACAGGTGCATCAGGGATGAACCGACGCACAGACTCATAAAACCGTTCGGTGGTACTGTGAATTATTTCCACCCTCTTTTCCTGTAGGATGATATCATCAATAACAGCCAGGTCTTCACGGGCAGCCCCTCCCCCATGGTTGCCCAGCCCCCAGAAAACAGAGACATCCCTGTTTTCCTGAAGGGCAATATCAATCCCCTTCTGAATATGCTGCCGTATATTATTTCTTTCGGTATGGTAAAATCCCACCTCTATCCGGTGGGCCGGGATCCGGGTACCGTCAGAGCCCTCCCAGGTATAGATGCTGGCCGGAAGATTAAGTACCTCCTTATCCGGCCTCATATGGATATAAAACTCATAGCCGTGATCCCTCAACAGGCGGGGCAGTCCCGAAGAGTGGCCGAAAGAATCAAAATTATAGGCTACCCTGGGCTCAGTATCAAAATACTTTTTAAAGAACCTTTTTCCCTCCTGGATGTGTTTGATAAGATTTCGTGTTGGAGGGAGGTTTACATCAGGCTGCAGAAACCATCCTCCAGAGATAAACCATCGGCCTTGGGCTGCCAGGTCCTGTATCTTCCTGAATAGCTGAGGATCATATCGCAGTACCCACTGATACAGTATTGCTTCATTATGATTAAAAATCAATCCCGGGTGCTCATAAAGGATCTCAACAGCGTTCCTGAAAGTTGCTATAGCCTCACTGCATCCCTCGGTCCACCGCCATTGCCAAACGGGATCAAGGTGAGCATTGCAGATTAAGTGGATTTGTGGTTTACCAGTATTCATGATATATTGGAAGTTTGTTCATCTAAGATATACATTTTGGTGGATTGGTGGATCGGTGGATTGGTGGATTGGTGGATTAGTGGATTAGTGTATTTGTATATTAGTATATTTATAATTGATAATTTACCATGGAACTAAACCTGATTGATGCCTCGATAGTTATCTTTTACCTGGCCGGGGTAGCTCTTCTGGGTTTCTTCATCCAGAAAAAGGCCTCTGCTAACCTCGACAATTATTACCTGGCCGGGCGCAATGTGCCCTGGTGGATGCTCGGCATTGCCGGCTGTTCAAGCTACATTGATATCGGCGGCACCATGGCTATGGTCGGAGCCTTGTTTTACTTAGGACTGAAATCCGTGTGGATGACCCATATTTTCTGGGGCTGGTTTATGATCGCCGGCTATATGGCTTTCCAGGCAAAATGGATCCGACGGTCGGGGGTAATGACTTTTGCCGAGTGGAACGAAACCCGCTTTGGCAAGAACCGTGATGCCGAGATGGCCCGACTGGCCTCAGCCATTTTCCTCCTGGTACTGATGATCTTCAACCTGATATACATCGCCGTGGGGATAGGGAAATTCGCAGAAGCATTCTTTCCTATCAGCCGCTGGGCGGCTACATTGATAGTTTTCGGGGTGGTTGGCCTTTATGTCACCCTCGCAGGTTTTTACGGGGTGATCATTACGGATATGGTACAGACGGTGCTGATCGCTGCCGGGGCAGTCCTGCTAACAGTGATAATATTCACCAATGGAATAGGTACCGGACTGGCGGAAACCCATCCCGGAGGATGGAGCCAGCTGGCGCCCACCTGGAACCTCTGGGAGGGATTCCAGGAAACGACCCCAGCCAGCTACCAGCATTTCGAACTTTTCGGCCCCCTGCTGTTTATTGGTTTCGGATGGATGATCTTCAGGGTCCTGGCTGGGCCTAACGTATGGGATTTCCAGTTTTTCCTCAGCGCCCGCAGCTCACGCGATGCTGCACTGGCAGGCGGTATGTGGACAGTTGGCTATACTATCCGCTGGTTCCTCGGGGTGGCCTTCCTGGTCCTGGGGATTTATTACCTGGGACCTTCGGCTGGTTTTGATGCTGAAAAAATCATGCCCATGGTACTGATCAACCTGCCGGTAGGGATAGCAGGATTGTTTATGGCGGTATTGCTGGCGGCATTAATGTCGACCCTTGATGCAATGATCAACGTCACCAGCAATGTGGTGGTGAATGATTTTATCAAGAGGTATTTTATGAGAAAATTAAGTGAGAAAAAAATCATCAGGATCGGTCAATTGGCTTCTGTATTTGCCCTTCTCCTGGGTTTCATTTTCAGCCTGGCCTTCCAGAATATTATCTCTGCCTGGGAGACCATGCTCTTTATTGTTGTCACTATGATCCTGGTACCGGCCACTCTTCGCTGGCACTGGTGGCGCTATAGCGGGAAAGCTTTCGTTTTCAGCATGATAGGCACAGCTGCCTTTATCGCTTTTCAAAAGCTCTTCCTGGGCTCCGTAACAGCTACCAACTCATTGGGGATCAATGTCCTGGCCAGCTTAGTAATATCTATCTCCATGGGACTGATTTTTAAGCCCACTGACAAGGATGTGCTGGTGGCTTTTTACTCCCGGATTAAGCCCTTTGGATTCTGGCGGCCTATACGCCGTGCTGCCGTTGAACAGGGACTTGTTCCGGCCAATAACCGTGAACCCTTCTGGGATGCTCTGAACGGCCTGATAGTCCCCGTATTCCAGTTTTCCCTTGCCCTGGTACCTTTCTATATGTTTTTAAGAAACTGGAACAAATTCTGGTTGTGGCTGGGGATAGCAGCGCTGGTTGCCTTTGTACTTTATTTTACCTGGTACAGGAAGCTTCCGGAGAAGGGAACGTAAGGACCCCTGCTTCCGCAGGGGCAGTCTCCGGGACGGAGGGACGAAAAATCAGTCCGTCACTTGTCACTTGTCACTCGTCACTATTTTATCTAATTTTAAACATCTGATAAATCAATCATGGGAAAGTCGTTCCGCATTATAGTGCCCGGGGCATTGAATACCGATATTATTGGGATGGGTGTGGAGCGTATTATCGGTAAGGGAGAATTAACCCTGGGTGGGGAGCTTAGGATCGGGCCGGGGGGAAAGGCCAGGAATATGGCCCAGATGTGCTGTGCATTGCTGGGAGAAAACCAGGTGGCGATGGTCGGCAAGACTGTTCGTGATCCTTATGGATTGTGGAAAGTGCCTTTGGAGTCGCTGGAAAGATCCGGTGTCAACACGGATTATGTGATAGTTGAGGATTTCGACCCGGCTAATCCCAGGTATCCCGGAATTGCCCTGATAACCGTCGATCATCAAGGGAATAATCAGATTTATGTTTTGCCCGGTATAAGTTCTGCTTTCTCTCCTGATGATGTGTTTTCCTGCCGCCATCTGTTTGAGGATCCCGTTAAACCGCTTGTATTGTTAGCTCTGGAGATACCCGTTAAGACTGTTATGATGGTTCTGGAACTCTCCCACAGGAATGGGTTGAGAGTAATCATGGATCCGGGAGGGATAGATAAAAAGGAGGCTGCGATTATCAAATCTGCCCTTGACAAGGTGTTCATTATTAAGCCAAATAAGCACGAGGCAGAGATCCTCAGCGGCATCAAAGTAAAAGATTTCAGATCCGCTTCGGAAGCTGCCGACAGCTTGCTGCAATATGGTGTTAATTATGTATTTATCACACAGGGCAAGGAGGGCGGATATCTTTTCGGAGAACATGTTTCGGCTCATATTCCTGCCCCGAAGATCCCCCCCTCGGATGAAAAGGATGCTACCGGATGCGGGGACCAGGTGACAGCCACGCTGGCAGCTGCCCTTTTAAAGGATTACAAGATCAGAAAAGCAGCCGAACTTGCCATAAAAGCTGGAACCCTGCAGTTTAACCGCCCCGGTATCGACCCGGCCACCTCGGTAGAGGTCTTTAATAACCCCGTGTGAAGCTCAGGGACTTAAGCCCGGGGAGATAAAAACGGAATTAAGCAAAAAAACATGAAAACAACCACCCACAACAAGATCAAAACCCGCGCACTCGAGATAATCGACAAGGCCGGGATTGTACTCACCGAAAAAGAAAAGGCCGGGATGGAGATTGCCGGCCTGGGTCTCAACGACATTGAGAGGATGGGGATTGAAGTTATCGAGTACGTCAATAACGACAGGTACTGCGCCAAAGAGATCATTCTCCTGCCCTGGCAGATCTGCCCTGAGCACCGTCATCCGAAGGTATCGGAAAAGAACATCGGCAAGCAGGAAACATTCCGATGCCGCTGGGGCATTGTATATCTTTATGTTGATGGCGATCCCGCATCCCATCCAAAGGCAAAAGTTCCAGGCAGGTACGCAAAACACCTTAATGTATGGAATGAAGTAATCCTCCACCCAGGTGATCAGTATACCATCACTCCGAATGGCAGGCACTGGTTCCAGGGCGGCCCCGAAGGAGCAGTTGTATCAGAGTTCTCCTCCTCCAGTACAGATGAGAACGATATTTTTACCGACCCGGGAGTGAACAGATTAAAAGTTTAGCAAGTGAAAATGGGATCGGACTTGTTGATAGTTATCAATTATTTAAAAATAAGGTCATTTTAGGTGACAGCATTTCAACACACATGAGGCAGGTTAATCATCCAAATAAAAGGGGGCACCAATTAATTGCTGATGAGATAATTAAATACTTTGAGTAGCACCTAAAAGGAGTGACGGGTGAGGGCGTTGTGATCACCTCCTGCGGAGTGCTAAGCACCAAAGAACTGGTTAAACGGCAGAAGGCAAACGGCAGAAGGCAAAGGGCAGAAGGCAAAAGTAAGTTTGAAGTATGAAGAGCAAAGGATTAAGTTTTGACTAATTGTCTAATTGTTAAACCTTTGCACTTATTCAATTAATGCCAAAAATTGAGTTAACATTAAATTCCGCCCTTTTTAATGTTTGTCGCTCAAGAGGCACAAGCTTTAATGCCAAAATCGAAGTAAACATTAAAATATCGTAAAATTAATGTATGCTTCAATAAAAAGCCTATATTTAAGGTCAGAATCCCGACATATATTAAATATTCAAATAATTGATGCGTGAAATGCTTTATCAAATCAATCCTGACAGAAATATCCCCTGGAATGATCTTCCCGCTCTGCCTATCAAAAAGGAGCTATATCAAACTATTGATATATTGGAAAAGCTTGGTGATGCAAAAGCATCTTTAGCCAGGCTTCATGGACGCAGTGTGGTGATCCCAAATCAGGGGCTTCTAATTAATACAATAAGCTTACAGGAAGCAAAAATATCCAGTGAAATTGAAAACGTTTTCACAACTGATGATGAGTTGTATAAAGCTTACAGTGATCAAAACACTGAAACATCAGGAGCCTCCAAAGAAGTGTTGCGATATCGGGAAGCTTTATGGTCTGGACATAATTATTTACAAAAAAATGGAAAATTTGATCAAAACTATTTCATTCAGGTCTTTCAGGAAATAAACCAAACGAAAGATGGGATTCGTCCTGATTTTTTAAATACAATTATAAGGCAAGGAGGTTCTGGACCGAATGCTGGCCAGGTTACCTATACTCCTCCAAAAGGCGTTGCTGTAATTATCGACAAGCTAGATAACCTTATTGATTTCCTGAATAATGATGAAAAATACAATATTGATCATTTATTAAAAATGGCAATTGCTCATTATCAGTTTGAGGCCATTCATCCCTTCCGTGATGGTAATGGCCGGACTGGAAGAGTATTCAATATCCATTATTTGACCAGCAAAGGACTACTCGATGTTCCAATATTATTCCTCAGTAGGTACATTCTGGATCATAAAGATGATTATTACTCAGGATTAGCTGGAGTTTCTCAACGAGGTAACTGGAAAAACTGGATACTATTCATGCTTAGAGCCATTGGAAATACCTCAAATATTACCTTCAATAAAATAAATGATATTGTATCAGTCAAAGATTCAATTCTTGATTTTATAAAAAAGGATGATAGAAAATTCCGAAATCCGGAGATTTTAATTGATTTCTTGTTTACTCAGCCTTTCACTAAAGTAAATCATCTGGTTAAATCCGGAATCTATGCTGAAAATACGGCCAGGGATTATCTAAATAAATTATGTGATATGCAGGTATTGGAGAAAAAAGAATTTTCTGGTCATCATTATTATTTAAATCTCGAATTAAACCGAATACTATCAGAATAAATTAAGGCACAAGGCAGAAGGCAGAACGCAGAAGGCAGAACGCAGAAGGCAGAAGGCAGAAGTAAGTTTTAAGTCCAAAGATCAACGTATTAAGTAAGTGCCTAATTAACTATGTAACTGTTAACTGTATACCAGTGTCCCGGTGTAACCGTTCCCCTGCTTACCGCGTAGCGGTTAAACAATTGTAGAAATAGAGCACACCCACACTTCTTGACACACTCACACCCAAACCATTTTCCCCGTAGGGGATTAACGGATTACAATCAAGGCGTAAGGCTTTAGGATAAGTATGGGTGATGAGTTTTAAGGTTAGAAGGAAATTGACAAGACATTCAATATTGCCCCATTTGCTAATTGCCTAATTGATTTTGGTATACTTCAAGACCCCAGTCGCTGAAACATACAAATATCACTTTCCCAATTGTTGAATCAATCCTTAGAAAATTCCTTACTTCGTTTATTGCGATCTCCGAGGCCTTTTCGATGGGGTATCCGTAGACTCCGGTGCTGATTGAAGGAAAGGCGATGGTTATGATATTATTTTCCGCGGCCAGTTGCAGGGAATTCCGGTAACATGCTGCCAGCAGTTCCGGTTCATTGCGGGATCCACCCCGCCAGACCGGCCCCACCGTATGGATAACATATTTTGCCGGAAGCTTGTATCCCTTTGTGATTTTGGCCTCTCCTGTTGCACATCCCTTCAGCGTTCGGCATTCCTGAAGCAGCTGCGGCCCTGCCGCCCGGTGGATCGCCCCGTCTACCCCTCCCCCGCCAAGGAGGGAATTATTCGCAGCGTTGACTATTGCATCAACCTGCTGCCTGGTAATGTCGGCTTGTAGTATTTCGATTTTGCTTTCCATAAATCAAATATAAATATCTTGGGCTTAAATAATTACACATCAGTTCATTAATTCATTGGCTAATTGACGAATTGGCTAATTGTCAACCAATCTACTGATCTTCTGATCCACCGATCCCCTAATCTACTAATCCCCTGTTCCCCGTTCCCTGTTAACCGTTCCCCGTTAACTGTTCCCTGTTCCCTGTTCCCTGTTCCCCGTTAACAGTTCCCCGGAATTTATTATTTCATTTATTAGCTTTGTAGTAGTGCAAACCACAAAAGAAAACATAGAACTGTTCAAATCCCTTTTCCGGGGAAGAAATGATATATATGCTGTAAGATGGGAAAAGGAAGGCAGGAGTGGATATATGCCGGCTTATAAAGTTGACTGGACAGACTACCACATCCATAAGGCTCAGGGAGGAACATTTAAGGATTATGACAAAAAAGGAAACCTCCCCTTTGATGATTCTGCAATTAAGGCACATTTATTTGGAAAAGAAACTGTTGGTATTTATCCCTTACTGGAAGACAATACATCCTTCTTTATTGCTGTTGACTTTGATAAAGAAAACTGGAAGGAAACAATCCTCCGGCTTCATGACACCTGTTCAGCTCACAAAATCCCCTCCTATATTGAGCGCTCCCGCTCAGGGAATGGCGGCCATCTATGGGTGTTTTTTAAAGAAGCTTTCCCGGCTCAGCAAAGCCGCAGGATAATGTTTGAAATGCTCAGGCATGCAAATATTATTTCTCATTTTGATAAAGAGCCAAGTTTTGACCGCTTATTTCCAAATCAGGATTATCATTCAGGAAAAGGAATGGGTAATTTGATAGCATTACCATTGAATGGAAGGTCAATTCAAGATGGGAACTCCTGCTTTATTGACCCTAGTACATTCGAAACCTATGAAGATCAATGGATACACCTTGGTGAGATATTATTGGTTACGACGAAGGAACTTCGAGATCTCTATGAAGAGTTGTTTCAGGAGGAACCTTTTGAAGCTTTAATTTCTTCCTCCCGGGGTAATAATGAACATCAACTGGAGATAATTATCAAGGATCAGATATATCTTAGGAGGGCTCAGCTAAAAAGGAAACTCATTGTCTTTCTGAGGGAGGAACTGAATTTTTACAATTCCACCTACCTGGCCAAAAAGAATCTGGGCAAAAGCACTTTTAATACTGAAAAGTTTTTCAAGCTCATTGAAGAATCTGAAAATGAAGTAATGATCCCAAGGGGGTTCTCAGCTGATCTGGTCAGGTTCTGCAATAAGGAGAATAACCCATTTAAATTAATTGATAAAAGGAATAAGAAAGAATCTGTTGATTTTGATTCTGAAATCACACTCCAGCCTCACCAGGAAGCTGCACTGGAAAGGACCAGGGAAAAGGATTTTGGAGTTATCGTCTCTCCACCAGGCACGGGGAAAACAATTATTGGCTTGGAGATTATCGCGGAAAAAAGACAGCCTGCTCTCATCATTGTTCACAGGAAACAATTGTTTGACCAATGGATAGATAGGATTCAAAGCTTTCTGAAAATACCAAAGAAAGAAATTGGACAGATTGGAAATCAAAAGCATAATATTGGTAAATTAATTACAGTTGCCATGATTCAAACCCTGGCAAGACTGGATAATTATGAAGGTTTTGCTGATGCTTTTGGAACAATAATTATTGATGAATGTCATCACATCCCAGCAAAATCATTTAGGGAGGCCATAGTCAATTTAAACTCTTTTTACTTATACGGACTCACAGCAACACCAAAAAGAAAGAATAATGACCAGAAACTAATATTCGTTTATATCGGAAATATCCTTCATCAGGTCAACCTACATGAATATTTGCATATCAGGAATATCCGCACTGAAATCAATATAAGGGAAACTGAACTATATGCTCCATTCGATTATAAGATTGATAAATATGAAACAATTTCACGGATCCTGATACATGACACCCATCGTAATTCTTTAATTCTAAACGATATAGAGCAAAACGCCAACAGATTTGTCAGCATCCTGATTCTAACCGAAAGAAAAGCACATGTAGATATTTTAAATCTCTACCTGAAGGATAAATTTGAGACAATAACTATTCACGGTGATGACCCGGAAAGGGCAAGAAAAAACAAAATTGATCAAATAAAACAAGGCCATTATAAAATCGTTATCTCAACAGGCCAGTTTTTTGGAGAGGGGATTGACATTAACAGCCTGGAATGCTTGTTTATTGCTTACCCATTTGCATTTGAGGGTAAGCTGGTTCAATATATAGGAAGGATTCAACGTTCTGAAAAACCACCGGTTATTTTTGATTACCGGGATTCAAAAATTGATTATTTTGAAAAAATGTTCAAGCAGAGAAACAGGTACTATAAGAAGTTATTGAAATCATAAATTATGGATACAGATGATTTATCAAGGGAAGCCTATGATGCAATAATAGTTGAGGCCGAGAAATTCAATAATGACCTTGCATTGCCGTTTGAGCTCTTGTCCTATGATTGTCAAGACGAGGAAGAATACTTGAACGAATCAACGAAACTTTTGGGTGAAATGAAGAAATTAGATAAACATCACCTTGATGATATCTTTTTTGGTAATCCTCCTGAATTGAGCAAGCTCCACGATACTATTGACAGGATTCATAATAACATAAAAAAAGTTTCTGAAATTCCTTTCGAAAAGAGAACATTTGATTTTTAAAATTGGGATAAGCATCAGCGAGCGCAGCGAGCATTCCCCGTTAACTGTTCCCTTGTTTAGAGACAGAAATAATTGAAAGTGTAAAAGTAAAAACGGATTGGTTTAATAAATTGTAATTTTTAACTTACAAAATCTTTATGACAAAATCTTTATGACAAAATCTACAATAATATATCAAGCAGAACAAGAAGTGATTGGCAAACATCTTCGTTCAAAAGAATGGGTAATGTATTCTGGGAAATTGACAATTTATGACAGAAAAGTAAATCCAATAATTTTAAAACTGAAAAGTGAAATATGCGATACCTTTATAGGTGAATTCATGGAAGATATAAAAGAATTTAAAGGGGATTCAGTATCTGAGGTATATGGAAAATTGGCGAAATGGTATTATAAAAACGGGATAATATTTCAAAATTAGATAATGCACAACGGCACAACAAATTGATAACAAAATGGAATTTAAACCGAGTTCATTAACAAGCCGTTGTGCAATATTGCTCGTCATATCCGAAATAGAAATCTACTTTAATTATATTTAAAATATATTGACATACAATGTGCCGAAGGCTCTATATGGTGTAATAACTTAAATGTATTTAAATATTATCGACATTGGCAGCGATTTTGTGTATATTTGTTGCAATACTTTTAATATATTTAAATTTAGTGTGATGACTAAAAACGAAATAGGTCAAAAAATAAAGGAAAGAAGAAAGATAATGGCTATGCCACAGAGCCAACTTGCAAACTATACGGGATTGTCAGTTGTCACTTTATCACAGATAGAGAGTGGAAAGGCTAACCCAACATTAAATACTCTAAATGAGATTTTTCACTTCTTAAATCTTGAAATTTTAATTGTAGTAAAAAACCGATAAATGAAGTTAAGGGTAATATATAAAAGGAAACACAATGCAGGACTACTCTGGAGAGATGAATATGGGTATCATTTTGAGTATGATGATAAATTCATATCAAATGAAAACACTTTTCCTGTATCGGTGAATATGCCTAAATCTCAAAAAAGATATAATTCAAATAGATTATTTGCAAATTTTCAATCAATGTTGAGTGAAGGTTTCAATCGAGAATTACAATGCAAAGCATTAGGGATTGATACCAATGATGATTGGAGTCTGTTAATGTATACATGCGAAAAAGACACAATAGGTGCAATTACAATTGAAAGAATAGAAAAATAATGGCTAACTGTCACGGATGTTTAAAGGATAATATTGATGGGTTTTGCTCAGCATGTGAAACCAAATTATTTGACAGGTCTAAAGTTCCTTGCCAACTTGAATTTAATTGGAATGATATTCAAGATAGGATTATGGGGCAGCCTGCGGGATTCAGCATTTCAGGAGTACAAGCTAAAGGGTTTATTGGAAGAGATAAAAATAATCTTTTGGCTCCAGATAGGAATATTGAATCAATGTACATTATCAAGCCATTTTTAGATTCGGGGAGAACTTTATACATTGATTCTCCAGCAAATGAACATTTGACTATGACTATGGCCGACCAATTGTTCAATATCTCAACAGCAAAATGTGGGTTTGTGAAATTTGCTAATGGGGAGCCAGCTTATCTTACAAGAAGATTTGATAGGGATAAAGAAGGTAAAGTACTACGTCAGGAAGATTTTGTCTCTGTATTAAATGCTGCTCCAGACACAAACGACCACGGACTTTATAAGTATAATTCCTTCACCTACGAAGATGTTGGAATTAGACTTAATCCTACTGACCAGATTAGTTTCATTAGAATTCTAGTTTTCAATTTCTTAACAGGCAATGGGGACGTTCACTTAAAAAACCTTTCTCTTTTGGAATCAGCTGATGGTGATATGTTATTATCTCCTTCATATGATTTGATGAACACAAAACTTCACATCAATGACCCAAAAATAGCAATGAACTTGTTCAAAGAAATGGAGAGAACAAAACAAAATTCACTAACTGCCATATACGATTATAAAATTAAAGACTTCTTTGAATTAGGAAAAAGAATAGGAGTAAAAGAAAGGATACTACTATCAATAGAAAAAGAATTTCGTGAGGCTAAAATGGATATGTTATTGCTTGTTGATAAGTCATTTCTATCTGATACAGGAAAAATAAGGTATAAAAAAGTGGTGGAGTTGCACCATAATCAATTATTCATTCCTTGACAAATCATTCTAAGGCGTAAGGCTTGAGGCGTAAGGCTTTAGGATAAGTATGGGTAATGAGTTTTAAGGTTAGAAGGAAATTGACAAGACATTCAATATTGCCCCATTTGCTAATTGCCTAATTGATTTTGGTATACTTCAAGACCCCAGTCGCTGAAACACACAAATATCACTTTTTCAATTGTTGAATCAATCCTCAGAAAATTCCTTACTTCGTTTATCGCGATCTCCGAGGCCTTTTCGATGGGGTATCCATAGACTCCGGTGCTGATTGAGGGGAAGGCGATGGTTTTGATATTATTTTCCGCGGCCAGCTGGAGGGAATTCCGGTAGCATGCGGCCAGCAGTTCAGGTTCATTTTTGGATCCACCTCGCCATACCGGCCCGACTGTATGGATCACATATTTGGCAGGCAATATGAAGTGAAAACCGGAGGAGCTGCGACATTCCTGGATTTTATTGAAAGAGAATTATTCCCCTTTGTTGAATCCAATTATCGTGTTTCCCCCACCAACAGGGGAATCGGAGGTTATTCCTAATGGTGGGCTGTTTTCACTTTACGTTTTGCTCAAAAAACCGCAGTTATTTAACATTTATTATGCCGGAAGCCCTTCCATTGGCCATGATAACGGAGTCCTTTTCAAATATGAAAAAGAATTAGCCTCTACGCATAAAGATTTGAATGCCAGTCTTTTCATGAGCGCAGGCAGCCTTGAAGGTTCGTGGATGCTGGAGAAGATGGAAAAAATGACTGATGTGCTGAAATCGCGGAATTACCCTGGACTGACGGTCGAAACCCATGTTTTTCCCGACGAATCACACCAGTCCTGTGTTCCCTCATCCGTCATGTGGGCGTTCAGGCTTCTTTATCTGGGGCAGAATTAACAGCAACCCGAATCCCGCAACACGCATCCCGCATCCCGCAACTCGCAACACGTGTCCCCCTGTGGTTCGCAAACTCGTTGATATTGCGTCTCACTATAAGGCAAAATGCCTGTCCCGTTTAATCCGGGGAGCTCAAGTAGGGCTTAATTTGATAAATCAAAAGATTTAAGTAATTTGCTATTAGCTAATTTACTCATTGCCTCATTACTAAACACTTATCCTCAAGCCTTATAATCCAATCTACCATGAAACCTGAATCACAACGACTCCTTTCCCTCGATTTTTTCCGCGGGCTGACAATGTTCCTTCTGATAGCCGAATTTGCCCATCTGTTCCCGTACCTGGTGGATGAAAAATTTAAAGGGACCATTATCGGATTCTTAGGCAATCAATTGCATCATTGCTCCTGGGAAGGTTTGCATTTCTGGGATCTTATTCAGCCCTTCTTCATGTTCATCGTAGGTGTGGCCATGCCCCTTTCATTTGCCAACAGGAAGGCCAGGGGGCATACATCCAGACAGCTCACTTTTCATGTCCTGAAAAGGTCCCTGGTCCTTTTGCTGCTTGGCTGGGGATTATACTGTATCGTGCCAGGAAGGATTGTTTTCCGGTTCGACAATGTTCTGGCGCAGCTCTCTGTAACATATCTCCTGGCCTACCTGGTGATGCAGAAAAAGGCATGGTTCCAGATCGCATTCTCAATCCTCCTTCTTCTGATCACAGAAGGGCTGTACCGGTTTTTTCCAGTTGAAGGCTTCGACCGGGCATTTACAGCCGGGGAGAATTTCGGGGCATGGTTTAACCTGTTTATCCAGGGTGAGCCCGGCGATGGTTACTGGGCTTGTTTCAATGCATTCCCCACAGCTGCGCACACTATCTGGGGGGTACTGGCAGGAAAGCTGCTTATGAGCAGTGTGCCTGACAAAAGGAAACTGAGCCTGCTGGTTCTTGCGGGAGCCATTGCCCTGGCTGCGGGCTACGGTCTCAGTCCGCTTACCCCTATAATAAAAAGGATCTCCACCTCCACTTTTGTTTTGGCAAGCGGTGGATGGACCCTTTTGGCGCTGGCCCTCAGCTACTGGGTGATTGAGGTGAAAAAATTCAGGAAGGTCATGTTCTTCGCTATTGTAGGGATGAACCCCCTGTTTATCTATCTCTTTGCTCATGTTGGCGGTGCAACGCTGCTCCGCGACATAGTCCATTCCTTCACCGGAACAATCTTTGGGTGGGCCGGCGACCTGACTGCCGGTGTTATAACCGGGCTGATTGTATTGTTCCTGCTCTGGTACATCTGCTACTGGCTGTATAAACGTAAAATATTTGTCAGGATTTAGGATTATCAGATTTTATTCGCTGCGTTAACGATCGCATCAACTTGGAGTTTGGTGATGTCGGCTTGTAGTAGTTCGATTTGGCTTTCCATAAATCAAATATAAATATCTTGGGCTTAAATAATTACACATCAGTTCATTAATTCATTGGCTAATTGACGAATTGGCTAATTGTCAACCAATCTACTGATCTTCTGATCCACCGATCCCCTGATCTTTTTATTTTGGTTATTGTAATTCCAGTTCAATTCAAGTACATTTATTTTTCATGTTAACTTATATTGATTTAAGCGATGTCAGAAAATATTTACCAGTTACAAATTGAATTATTAGGTTCAAAGCCAGGCATATGGAGGAGGATTTTGGTGCAATCGGATTTATTGCTTTCGGATTTTCACAAGCTTATCCAGACCACTATGGGATGGACAAATTCACACCTTCATCAATTTAAAAAGGATGGGAAGTTTTACGCAATAAAAGAGTCGGATGCGGATTTTTGGGAGGAAATGAACATTGTTGATTATACAGGAATGACAATCTCCGATCTGTTAAAACAGGAAAATGACGATTTAATCTTTGAATATGACTTTGGTGACAGTTGGGAGCATGAAATTGTATTGGAAAGAATTTTACGCGCCGAGGAAAATAAATTTTATCCGGTCTGTATTGGGGGCAGAATGAATTGTCCGCCTGAAGACAGTGGTGGTATTCCAGGCTACCTTGAAATGCTGAAAATATTAAAACAGCCCGATCACGAGGAATACGATCAATATATGTCATGGCTCGGAGGTGAATTTGATCCCGGGTATTTCAATATTGATTTTGTAAACGGTTTACTTCAAAAGAAGAATTTCGGACTTCCTCAACCCTCAGAATTAGAACCAAACCAGAACTCCCTGGTTGATTTTGAAGGGTACTCCCCTTTAGATATGGATTTTATTCTTTACCAAACCTTTGAAGATAATAGTCCGGTTAAACTACAGGAATTAGCTGAATCAGAATACTGTAATATCCCAATATTCAACCAGGTGAAGTATATTGCCAATCTTCTTGCTGATCACAAAGAGCTTAAATTAACAAACAAAGGATTTCTACCTGTAAAGATTGTAGCTGATATTTACAAGCAGGGTTTTATGAAGGATGAGCATATTGAATCGGGTATAACAAAATTATATAAGGAAACTGATTCAAACACCATACATCTGCCAAGGATCCTTCTTGAAATATCAGGATTAACTAAAAAGCGAAATAACAAGCTCAGTCTGACGAAAAAGGGGAAAAATATTATTAAAGATGATTTTAAATTATTTAGTCTGATCTTTCAAATATTCACCACCAGGTTCAACTGGGCATATTTTGATGGATACGGAGAAAATAAAATCGCACAGCCTGGATTTGGATTTACATTGATTTTATTGAGTAAATATGGCCATGAGAAGCAAACCGACAGGTTTTATTCTGATAAATATTTTAGGGCCTTCCCCAAGCTTTTGGAAGGGGTCAATCCCTCATACGGTTCACGGGAACGAAATGCTGCCAATTGTTACTCCATACGGACTTTCAACAGGTTTCTGGATTTTTTTGGTTTAATTAAGATTGAACAGGTGAAAGGCTTGGACAAACCAAAATTTATTACAAAAACTGATCTTTTTGACAAATTAATAAAGATTTCGCCTCCGGGAGAGGTATAAAAAAGGTGCCAAAAAAAGAAAATTCGCTAAATTCATCCAGGGTAAATTGGATTAAAGCCATGAATATCGAAAAAGATCTTAATGTCCTAGAAAGAAATGCTAAAATCCGGGAGGACCAGAATTGGCGTTTCAGAAGTTATTTGAAAGGGAGTGATGATCCCGATGAAATTGACCGTATTGTTCATGAATTGAATGATAAGGTAACTTCTGAGATCGATTGCACCGAATGCGCCAATTGTTTATAATGTTTATGAAATGCTTAAGCGAAGACTTCATTTCAGGTAGGAAAGTCTAAGATTGGTCCAATGGGCCCTTGATAAGAATCTTTATAACATTAAAAAGATAGATAAAATCCACAAAAAATGTCAAAACTCGTCAGGCAACTAGGTAGTATTGAACGCCATCTTCACAAAAATGAAATCATAGATCTGGCAACTGATAATGTTCAGGCCATAATAGATAGCAAAAAATACGATCTGTTAAGGGTTTATGTTGAATTGAAGCGGTATGAGACCTATCTCCATGGCCTTATAAAACAATTAAAGAAAGCTGCCCTCGAAAAAGCTGTAATGAAGGGATCTTCCTCATTCGAATATGATGATGCAAGAATCAATATATCGAAGAGAACCAAATGGGATTTTTCCGTTGACGAAAAATGGTCAGACCTGGACAGACAGATCCAGCGACTTACAAAAGAGAGGAAGATCAGAGAAAAATACCTCAGGGACAGTAACAAAGTAAGGGTCATAACGGATAAAGAAACAGGCGAAATTATTGAGGAATTCGATCTTCCAACAGAAATTCAATATGGATTGACCGTCAGGCTTTAGCTCAAATATGTTTTAATAAGATTGGTACAGATAGCCGGAATGAGTATGAAGAAAGAGCTCAGATGTTCATCATAAGCGAGATGCTAAAGGAAGCAAGAAAAGAAGCTAAGATGACACAACAGGAACTTGCAGAGAAAGCAGGAACTAAAAAGAGCTATATTTCAAAAATTGAGAATGCTAAAGGAAATATTCAGCTTTCTACACTGATTAGAATATTTGAAAAAGGTTTAAACAGACAAATTGGTCTTACTTTTTTATAATTCGTACGCACCCTAGTCGAGTAGGCGGCTGACCCCGTCCAAGATATAAGGATTAAAACATCTTGCCTGATTCTTTCCATTTTACGCTCTGGTATGCATCTATATGAATAGATAGCTGATGACTTTTTATCGTCATTTTCAGTCGGATTTATTGATATTAGGTAAATAATTATTTACCTTAGCCAAATGAATAATACCAATGAAGTGTTCCGAATTACTCAGGATCCTAAAAAAAGATGGGTGGTATCCAATCTCACAAAATGGATCCCATGTTAAACTAAAGCATAATACAAAACTGGGAGTTCTGGTTTTCCCTGATCATGGAGCCCAGGAGCTTGGAAAAGGGATGGAAAACAAGATTAAGAAAGATGCAGGATTAAAATTAAGGAGTTGATTATGAAGAAAATGAACAGGAAAATCATATTGATATTGGAAAAAACCGACACTGGTTTTTCTGCTTATGCAACTGAATATCCGATATATACCACCGGGAAAACTATTTCTGAGCTATTGGATAATGCATTTGAGGCTGCTAACCTTTATTTTGAAGAAGATGAATTGAGAATTACTCACGAAAACATCAACTTTGAAATAGATTTTGAACAATTCTTTAAATATTACAGGGTATTAAATGCGAAATTCCTGGCTGAGAGGATCGGCATGAACCCTACACTATTATCTCAATATGTTCAGGGCAGAAAGAAACCTTCGAATTCACAAACGGAGAAAATTCTATTAGGGATCAACAAAATAGGACAAGAATTATCAGAGATAAAATTAATTCAACGATAATATCATTGGAAAAGGAATCCCAATACACCAATCTCCCAATCCACAGCTCCTGTTGTCATTTTAATAATTAATTTTTACTACGACACATCTTGTCGTATCTAAGAAATATCTTTGGGTAAAATACTAGAATTATGGAGTCTAATATCAAAAAAGCCATTCTTGGAAGTATTGGAAGAATTTTCGAGCAGGCAGAAAATTGCAAAATGAAACTCCCCGCCGCAAGCAGCGGGGTATCTTAAAACAAAGATAATTGCTTCTCCTTATACAATACTTGATAGTCTTTCTCAACACCTTGATCTCGAACATATTTCGAAATACTCGATTCATCTCCAAACTTGCTCACTGTATTCACAAAATAGCCGTCAGTCCAAAATTCTCCTCCCCAAAGTTGATCCTTCACCTCAGGATGCTTCTTGAATATCTCCCTGGCTGTCAAACTCTTTACTGCCGTTATTATCTGAGTCGGACTCTTCATGGGAACACTCTGAATCAAAAAATGAACATGATCCTTGTCTACTCCTATCTCCAAAAAATGCATCTCGTACCGATTCTCAATTTCCAAACAGATCTCTTTCAACGTTTTATCCACTTCCTTACTGAAAACTACCCTGCGATACTTCGCTGGACACACAAAATGATACAACAAAACGCTAACATTGTGAGACTTATGTATATATTCGCTTCCGCTCATACTTTAAAGATACTGCTTTCGCCGCAAGCGGCGGGGAACTAACCCCTGAAGCGATTAGAACCGGCCTTCTTTGAAAAGATCGATAGCGAATTGCAAATGCTTTCCGGGTATTTTAAGACATCAAAAGTCCAATCATTCTTTATAGCCATGGTTTTTGCCCTGAACTATAAAGGGGATACCGTGGATATGAATGAACTGATAAGTTATTTTGATTGCAACCCAATGAAAATACTTGAATACAGTGATGATTTTGAGGATCTGCGTATAAAAGGAATTCTTGAAAGGCATAAGACCATGTACCGAATGGGACTGCCCGGTAATCAGGAACAATATTCTATAAACGAAAAAGTTACCCAGGCAATTCTCAAAAATAAAGCTATGCCGCTGTCCACTCAAACAGGCTTTAAAGATGTAATACAGGTTCTGGAGAAACTGTACTCCCTATTCGAGCAAAAAACAGAAGGTGAAATTACAGCCTGGGAGCTGCTGGAACTTTCAAATGAGATCATAATGGCAAACCTGCACTTTCCCTTACTTAAAGTGGTTCACAATTATCAGCTAAAATCAATTGATTCATACTTTTATCTTTACTTAATCTGGATGACAGTAGTTGGTAATGAGAGCATAGAACTAAACCATGCATTCGAAGGTCTTTTTGACATCTCTTCAGAAAAAGTTAAATATTCTCAGAAGATATTTTCGGGTGAAAATCAGCTATTGAAAAACGGCCTCATTCAATTGGAAGAATCCAGGTTCTTTAATGACGCAGAAATCAAGCTATCTGAAAATTCTGTCAATATGCTGGATGAAATGGGAATCAAATTATTCAGCAATAGAAGGAAAAAGGGAAATATTTTTTCGCCGGAGAGCATCCCGCTCAGAAACCTGTTTTTCGATGAGGAGAAGATGAAACCCCTTTTTATGCTTAAACAACTACTACAGGAATCACAACTCTCCGAAACACAGAAAAGGCTTACAGAAAAACGCCTTCCAAAGGGCATAACAATTCTGTTTCATGGTTTGCCGGGTACGGGAAAGACGGAAACGGCACTTCAGATGGCAAAATATACAGAACGGGAGATAATGAAAGTGGAGATCAGCCAGTCGAAATCGATGTGGTACGGTGAAAGTGAGAAGATTATCAAAAAGATCTTTACCGATTATAAATCACTTTGCAAAGAATGTGACCATGTCCCGATTCTTCTGTTCAATGAGGCTGATGCAATATTGTCAAAGCGAAAGGGGATTGGGAGTTCCACAATCGACCAGACAGAAAATGCCATTCAAAATATCCTCCTTGAAGAATTGGAGAATTTTGAAGGAATACTTATTGCCACCACAAACCTGGCGAGCAACCTGGATTCTGCTTTCGACCGACGCTTTCTTTTCAAGGTGGAATTTCAGAAGCCGGATACCAAAGTCAAGGCCTTGATATGGAGATCCAAGCTTCCTGGACTGGATACCCCGGATTACGAATTACTTGCATTTGAATTTGATTTCTCAGGCGGGCAGATAGATAATATTGTCAGGAAAAGTGAGATACACGAAATAATTCATGGCAAGCAAGTCGATCTGAAGAGTGTGATGGAGTTTTGCAAGGAGGAGGTAATGGGAAAAAGCAAGGGAAGAATAGGATTTAGTTTATTTTAGTAAGATGTCGAAGAGAGAATCAATATCACGATATAATCTTATTATAAAAAAGCTCAGAAAGCACCCGGCCAGCTTCAAGGAGATCTCAGATTATTTAGCCCTTGAATCAGAAATACAGGGCTATGACTTCAATATCGGGATAAGGACCTTCCAGCGTGACCTGGAAGACATACGTTCTTTATATAATATTGATATTCAATATAATCATTCAAAAAAGGGCTATCAGATTGAGGATGATCAAAACCCGCAGGGAACAGAGCGAATCCTGGAAGCCTTTGACACATTCAATGCCTTGAACATTACAGATCGATTGTCGGAATATATCCACTTCGAGAATCGCAAACCCCAGGGAACAGAGAATCTCTATGGCTTGTTGCATGCCATCAAAAAAAAGGTCCAGATAGAATTTCGGTATCATAAATTCTGGACTGATGAACATCTGGAGCGGACAGTGGAGCCCTATGCCTTAAAAGAATTTAAAAACAGGTGGTATTTACTCGCCAGGGATATCAATGACGAGTATGTAAAAAGCTTTGGTCTGGATCGTTTATCAGAATTAGAAATCACCAGAAGGCCATTTCTGCTTCCCTTAGAATTTAATGTCGTTGAACACTTCAAATACTGCTTCGGGATAGTGAGTCCCAATGCTGATCATCCGGAAGATATTATTCTCTCCTTCACACCGGTCCAGGGCAAATATATCAAATCGCTCCCCCTCCACGAAACCCAGGAAATCCTTGAAGACAGTGAAAAACAATTGCTAATAAAACTCAAACTATTCATCACCCGGGATTTTATTATGGAATTGCTGTCGTATGGGGATGATGTGAAGGTGGTGGAGCCGGAGGGGCTTGTGAATGAAATAAAAGAGGTTTATGGGAGGGCGGCAGGGAGGTATAAATGAATGGGAAATTGGTATTTGTAAGTGAAAATACAATTAAATTAAGCTTAATAACTAAATTAGCTATTGGGGGCATTTGAAATTTTTCCCCCGTTGAAAGATGTTAAAAAGTGATATAGAAATATATAGGGTTTGCTGTTAAAGACAATTCAACAAACTAATAATTTATCATTCACC
>CAYXJR010000002.1:0-113708 GCA_964465145.1 uncultured Porphyromonadaceae bacterium
AAGGAGGGCTTAAGCAATGAAAAATTCCAAATTAAGGATAATTTTAGGATTAATCATCGCCCTGATGGGCACCGGAATGGGGTTTAGTCAGAAGTTTGCCTATGTAGATACTGATTATATTCTTGGCAGGATTCCTTCTTATGATGCTTCACAAAAGCAATTGGATAAATTTGCTGCCGACTGGCAGGTTGAAATTGAGGGTAAGCGTACGGAAATAGAAAAACTGTACAAGGATTATCAGGCTGAACGGGTCCTTCTTACTGAAGAAATGAGGAAGAAACGGGAAGATGATATCATTCTGCGTGAACAAGCTTTAAAAGAATTACAAAAAAAGTACTTTGCTCCTGAAGGCGAATTGTATAAAAAACGGCAGGAGTTGGTCAAGCCAATCCAGGATGATGTTTTCAATGCTATTAAAGAGCTGGCTCAGGAAGGTAGTTATGATGTCATTTTTGATACAGCTTCGGGCCCAACCATGTTGTACACTAATCCCCGCTATGATAAGAGTGATGAAGTCCTTACCAAGCTTGGAATTCAGAATTAATTTCTATATTTGCACGCATTTTGAAAATACCAGGAAAAGGGAAAAACCTGAACAAACATTAATAAAAAGATTCTAAATGAAAAAATTGATTTTCGTGCTGTTGGCATGTTCTTTTATTGGGGCAGGAACGGCTTTTCAGGCAAACGCCCAGCTCAAGATAGGGCACATTAATTCAAATGATTTACTGATGGCTATGCCTGAACGTGACAGTGCCTTGCTTGTATTAGAGGCACAAAGACAAGCTATCCTGAAGCAATCCGAAGAATTAAGAGTTGAATACAATGTAAAAGAGGATGCTTATATTAGGCAGCGCGACTCCCTATCTCCCCTGATCGCTACAACCAAAGAGAATGAGCTTACCGACCTTCAAAACCGAATTCGCACATTTGAGAGTGCGGCTGACGAGGAATTGCAAAATAAACAGCAGGAATTGTTTAAGCCTATTATTGAGAAGGCTCAGAATGCTATCAAGGCAGTTGCTGAGGAGAACGGATTTACCTATGTACTGGATGTTGGCACCGGAGCAGTTGTATATTTTCCAGAAGATGAATCTTATGATATTTTACCTTTGGTGAAAGCTAAGCTTGGAATCAAATAGGCATACTTAATTAAGAAATGATCTATCCTTGTCGTAAATTGCGGCAAGGATTTTTTTATGGATAGCAATTCACACATAGGCATTTTTGATTCTGGTATTGGAGGACTTACCGTATTAAAGGCCCTTTGGGCAGAACTGCCGAATGAATCTTTCATATATCTGGCAGATTCAGCCCATGCACCTTATGGGATGCGCAGTCCTGAACAGGTTATTGCCCTGTCATTCAAAAACACGGAATTTCTGCTGGAAAGGAATGTGAAGTTGGTGGTTGTTGCCTGTAACACAGCTACTGGAATTGCTATTAATCATTTGCGAAAAACCTATAGCATCCCTTTTGTCGGCATGGAACCAGCAGTTAAGCCTGCAGCAGCAGCCTCCATATCAAAAAAAATCGGCGTACTGGCCACTCAACGTACCTTCGAAGCTGATCATTTTAATGCAACAATGAACCGATATGCCGATGGTGTGGAGGTATACGTTCAGGTGGGAGATGGATTGGTTGAACTCATTGAACAAGGCCTGGCTGATTCTCCAAAAACCAAAAAATTACTGAGCCAATACCTTGACCCTTTGGTAAAAGCTGGTATTGATCAATTGGTCTTGGGTTGTACACATTATCCTTTCCTATTACCACTTATTCGGAAAATTATACCTGAAACAATAGTTGTTCATGATCCGGCACCTGCTGTAGCGAGCCAAACCAGAAAGATTCTTAAAAAGAACGACGGACTGGTTAGCGGCCATAAAAATCTGGAGGACCAGTTTTACTCTACCGGAGACCGGGAAATTCTGGACAGGGTATTGACAGGCCTGTTATCCTGAACCATGTTGCATATTGACCCTATTCCCCAATTTCCATAAGCAAGCGAAACTATTAAGTAATTGCAAAGAGAATAGCTTCCTTTCAGCAAGTTTTTCGGTTAAGAATATTTCCAAATAAGAAACGTATGCGCTATAAATATTTTAAGTATCAGTATTAGAATACCTTATAAACAATTCGGGTGTTTATAAAAAAGGAGCCCAAGCTTGCAGACCTGTTATAAAACTGATAATTTTGCCAATAGAAAATCATAAAGCGAATGGAAGGGCTATAATTACGAATTCAACTGTAATTATAGCCCATGCTTTTAAGAAGGAATTTATTTTACTAATAAAGCTACTGAACTAATAGCTAGTAAGTTATGGACAAACATTCTAAGGTCATTGAAATTGAAGAGGTGGCCATCCGGTTTTCAGGAGATTCCGGAGATGGGATGCAGTTAACGGGAACATTGTTCTCCGATACTTCTGCATTGTTCGGAAATGACGTATCCACATTTCCAGATTATCCGGCTGAAATTCGTGCCCCGCAGGGAACTGTCGGTGGAGTTTCTGGATTCCAGGTGCATTTCGGCCACTCAGAAATCAACACTCCAGGAGATTTCTGTGACGTACTGGTTGCTATGAATCCAGCAGCATTAAAAGCAAATTTCAGATGGATTAAACCTGATGGGATCATTATTTGTGACCGGGATACTTTTGATGAGAAGAATATTATTAAAGCTGGTTACAAGGAAGATCCTTTTAAGGAAGAACCGGTGAATGGAATTCAAATCATCGCTGCTCCCGTCAGCAGCATGACCAAGGAAGTACTGAAAGATATAGGACTGGATCAAAAATCCATTCTTAGGTGCAAAAACATGTTTGCTCTGGGAATTGTAAGTTGGCTGTATGATCGGCCTCTCGACCATGCTATTACCTTCTTTAACAGGAAGTTTGCCAAGAAACCAATCTTGATTGAAGCTAATACTAAGGTTCTACTGGCAGGCTACCACTACGCCGATAATATCCAGGCTTTCACTAACTCTTTTAGAGTCCGTCCGGCAGAAATCCCTAAAGGTATTTATCGGAATATTAATGGAAATACAGCTACTGCATGGGGCTTATTGGCAGCTGCTGAGAAATCAGGCCTTAACCTATTCCTTGGATCATATCCTATCACTCCTGCCACAGGGGTATTGGAAGAATTAGCGGCAAGGAAAGACCTGGGGGTTAAAACCTTCCAGGCAGAAGATGAAATTGCAGGTGTTTGTACAGCCATCGGAGCCAGTTATGCTGGTGCCCTGGCGGTCACTTCCACTTCGGGCCCCGGCCTGGCATTAAAAGGAGAGGCCATTGGCTTAGCAGTCATGACTGAACTGCCTTTGGTGATCGTTAACGTACAGCGGGGTGGTCCATCAACCGGCCTCCCTACAAAAACAGAACAAGCCGACTTGATGCAAGCTCTTTATGGACGCAGTGGCGAAAGTCCTTGTGTGGTGGTTGCCGCATCCTCACCGAGTGATTGTTTTAAGTATGCTTTTGAAAGTGCTAAAATAGCAATAGAGCATATGACGCCGGTTATTCTTCTGACTGATGGCTTTCTGGCCAACGGAACAGAACCCTGGAGGATACCAAAAATGGCCGATTTTCCCAACATAACAGTACCTGGTGTCAAGCCGAATACACCAAACTGGGAACCTTATGAGCGCGATGAAAAAACATTGGTAAGAACCTGGGCAATACCTGGAACCGAAGGTATGGAGCATAGAGTGGGAGGGTTAGAAAAGGATGCACGAACAGGAAATGTTTCTTATGTACCAGAGAATCATGAATACATGGTTCGAATTCGTGATGAAAAGGTCAGGCGTGTGGCTGATGATCTTCCTGAACAAAAAGTTATTGGAGATGAGGATGCTGAATTGCTTGTAATTGGGTGGGGTGGAACATTTGGACACCTGGTAACTGCTGTTTCCGAAATTCGAAGGGAAGGTCATAAAGTTGCACTCGCTCACTTTAATTATATTATGCCCCTCCCTAAAAATACCGAGGAAGTATTGGGGAAGTTTAAGAAACACCTTGTTTGCGAGTTAAACCTTGGGCAGTTTGTTAATTACCTAAGAATGCAAATCCCACAACATAACTATCATCAATTTAACAAAATTCAAGGATTGCCATTTATTATCAAGGAATTGAAAGAGGCTATTCTTAAAGAATTGGGGGAGGAATAGAAAATGAATGCGAAAGAATTAACTGTAGCTGATTTTAAAAGTGATCAAATGGTGCGCTGGTGCCCGGGTTGTGGTGACCATGCCATTTTGAGTTCTGTACAAAAGGCCTTGCCACAACTGGGATACAAACATGAGGATGTGGTATTCATTTCGGGAATCGGGTGCTCTTCCAGATTTCCCTATTACATGAATACCTATGGGTTTCACAGTATCCACGGACGGGCGGCAGCTATTGCTTCCGGGGCCAAGGTTACCAACCCTGAGCTGAGTGTGTGGATGATATCCGGCGATGGAGATTCCCTTGCTATTGGGGGAAATCATTTTATTCACGTCGTAAGACGAAACATGGATATCAACCTGATACTATTTAACAACCAGATATATGGATTAACCAAAGGGCAATACTCACCTACATCTAAATATGGATCGATCACCAAGACTTCCCCCTTCGGCACGGTAGAAAAACCTTTCCAGCCGGGTTCTCTGGTGATTGGAGCACAAGGAACTTTTTTCGCCCGGGCTATAGATACTCAGGTTAAACTTTCCACGGAAATTTACCTTGAGGCCGCCCGCCATAAAGGTACATCTGTTGTGGAGGTTCTTCAGAACTGCGTAATCTATAATGATCGTATTTGGGCAGAAATAACCGATAAGGACTATAGGGACGACCGGGTTATTCTTCTTGAACATGGGAAACCTATGATTTTTGGTAAAGACCGTGACAAGGGGCTTAGGATGAGTAAGAACAAATTAGAGGTGGTTAGCCTTGGAAATGGAATCTCTGAGGAGGATCTGCTTGTGCATGACTCTCATACTCCTTTTAACGGAATTCAGGCTATGCTGGCAAGTATGGAATACCCTGATTTCCCTGTTGCCCTTGGTGTTATCCGTGCTTACCAAGGCCAAGAAACGTATGATAGACAGGTCGAAAACCAGATAAATAAAATCAAGGCAAATTCAAAGATCAAATGTGTGGATGATCTTTTGGTTTCAGGATCGACCTGGGAGGTTAGCTAGAAAATTGAAGTCGATGAGAAAAAGGAGGCCGACTGGCCTCCTTTTTTGCTATGGTCAGCCTTTCTGACTAAATTCGTAAGTTATCTCGAAAGGATATATGGAAAAGAAAAAACCAAATCTGGCCGATATTGAATCTTTATTAGCCCAGCATACTGAGAGGGTTAAGGAGTTGATGACAATTAACCGGACTACCTCCCTGATAACTGAGGGTAAACCAGTAGACGAAACACTCCGCCAAATTGCCTTGATCCTCCCGCACGGATGGCAATATCCACAAAATGCATGTGCCTGTATTTTATATGACTCCAAAGAATATAAAAGCCTTCGATTTGGCAAAACCCAGTGGTTTCAGAAATATGATTTTGTCACTATTGATGGAAAACATGGCACCATAGAAGTTTATTACGACCAGAAATTCCCTGATGAAGATGAAGGGCCATTCCTTAACGAGGAAAGAAACCTGATAGGCTCAATTGGCAGTATGGTTTGTGCTTACCTGAACGGTACCATGGGGACCACCGTCATGAAACCGCCTCATGAACAGGAGAATTACAAGTACAAGAAAATAATTTACAAGGAATCCTTTAAGGACAGCAGAGAATTGTTACAGAAATTTCTGAATAAGCAAACTGCTGATAAGAATATTTTCCACGACCTGATGCGATTCAAGGTTCAGGAAATCCTCCTGGTGGCCACCCTTTATGATACATTCATTCTCGAAAATGAAGATCGGTTTTTCGAACAGGCCATGGGTGAGTTATATCACCTGAGTCTTTCCTCACTCCCTCGTATAACAGGGGTTACTTCCCCACAGGCAGCTCTGGAAATATTAAGGGACCGGAAATTCGATTTTGTTGTTCTGATGGCCGGAATGGATACTAAAGGATCAATTCACCTTGTAGAGGATTCACCACGGTATTATTCCAGATATCTACCGATGCTTTATACCTTGGTTTTTGAACAAACTCAAGACCTGATTTCCGAAGTCAATACCAACGAATTGGACAAGATATCAAGGATGAGAGCCCGGACTAAAATTATTCTGGCAACTACATATGAGGAAGCTCTTTCATATTTCATGAAATATCAAAATTGCATGGCATGTGTGATTTCTGATGTGAAGTTCAGCCGGGCTGGAAAAATTGATGAGACGGCTGGCGTCAGCTTCCTGAAATTTGTTCAATCCCACAGGCCGGAGTTACCCACTATCCTACAATCATCCGATCCAGGCTATAGTGCGGCAGCCGTTGAATTGAAGTCAACCTTCATGAATAAAAATTCGGACACCCTCTTACAGGATCTGAAAACATTTATCACTTATTCCCTTGGATTTGGACATTTTATATACCGTGATAATGAAGGGCGAAAGATTGCTGTGGCCAAATCGATGAAGGATTTTGAAAAGCAGCTGCGAATCATACCAGATGAATCCATCCTTTATCATGCCTTAAAGAACCATTTTTCATTATGGCTAATGGCTAGAGGGGAAATTCAGCTGGCCAAAATTATTAATCCGATTAAAGCCTCTGATTTTAATTCCCCCAAGGAATTGCGGGAGTACATCCTGGGTGTGATTCAAAATTACAGGATAGATATTGACAAGGGGAAAGTGGTCAACTTTGATGAATCAGCAATATTGGATTGGCGAAATATTGTAAGTTTTGGAACAGGATCACTTGGGGGGAAGGGTCGTGGCCTGGCTTTTATCAGCACCCTGATTAACAATTTGGATTTCTCAGAGATTATTCCAGATATCTTCATCCGGAATCCCAGAACTGGTATCATTGGTACGGATGAGTTTGAAATTTTTATGGAGCGTAATAATTTACTTCATCAGGTATTGCATGAGAACGATTACGCTAAGGTTCGCAGCCTTTTTATGAGTGGAGAATTGTCATACGAGCTAAAGAAAAAACTTAAGATACTTGTCAGGCTAATAAATAAGCCATTGGCAATCAGGTCTTCAAGTATATTTGAAGACTCGCTTCTGCATCCTTTTGCAGGTGTTTTTGAAACATACATGCTTCCAAATTCCAATACGGATTTCCATGTACGGTATGTGCAATTGCAGGATGCTATTAAAATGGTTTATGCATCTATATTTTCCCCCCAATCAAGAACCTATTTTGAAGCTGTTAATTATCGAATCGAGGAAGAAAAAATGGCTGTAATCATCCAGGAGATGGTTGGAGATTATTATGGAGATTATTATTATCCTCATATCAGTGGAACGGCTCAATCGTACAATTTCTATCCGGTTTCACATATGGAGCCTGAAGATGGTTTTGCCGTAATAGCATTAGGCCTTGGCCGGTATGTTGTTGAAGGAGAAAAAGCATGGCGTTTTTGCCCGAAATATCCAACAGTGCAGATTTCCTCAGTTAAGGATATTCTTAAATCATCTCAGGTAGATTTTTATGCGACCCATGTGGCAAGAACCAATCTCGATTTGCTTGAAGGTGAAGATGTAGGATTGATAAGATTAAATATATCTGAAGCAGAGAAGCATGGTTCTATGAAACACCTTTGTTCTGTTTATGATCCTGATAATGACCGCCTGTCTCCTGGTTTAGACAAAAACGGACCTAGGGTGATGAATTTTGCCAATATTCTCCAATACAATTACATCCCCCTAGCCAAGACAGTAGAGGTACTGCTGGATATGGTAAAGGAAGCTCTCGGTACACCTGTTGAGATCGAATACGCAGTTGATCTTAATCGGGATTCAGAGTTCAGAGCCTCTTTCTATCTCTTGCAGATAAAGCCCATGGTTGGAAAGGAGAATGATTATAATGTTGAATTGGGAGAGGTAAATCCCGAGAATTCAATCCTTTATGCTGAAAAAAGTCTTGGTAACGGCAGAATCAAATGTATACAGGATGTGATTTATATTGAACCATCCCGCTTCAATAAACTTAAACAGAGGAAATGGCATCTGAAATACATCGGTTAAACCAGCTAATGCGCCAGGAGCAGAAGAACTATGTATTGATCGGCCCTGGGCGCTGGGGGACAAAAGACAAGTTTATCGGAATTCCTGTTACCTGGAGCCAGATCACTAATGCAAAAGTCATTGCGGAAACTGACCTGGAGGATTTTCCGCTCGATGCCTCTTTGGGCAGCCATTTTTTTCATAATGTTACCTCCATGAATATGGGCTATTTTTCTGTACATAGTGGTGGGAAAAACTTTCTTAATTATGACATATTGAATCAGCAAGAAGTAATACATTACGAGAAATATTTCAAACATGTACGTTTTATTAAGCCGTTTAACATTGTTATGGATGGGAGAAAACAACATTCACTTATCAGCATAGGCAATGGAAAGCCTTTTAAAGAAGACACTGAAGAAAAATTATAATGATTTAATCTGTGGAACGATTCCAGAAATATTCAGGTGACAATTTCGACTTCAACGAGGCCGAATTCGACAGCCTGATGAAAAGGCGGGTGTACCGGGTTCTCATTATCTGCAGTAATTATGATTATTTCATGCTTGAGGAGGATGGCCGGATTGATGAGCAAATCTTTAACGAATATGTAGCTCTGAGCCTGCGATATCCGCCGGTATTTATTCATGCGGAATCAGCACCGCAGGCTTTTGATATTCTTCAGCGGGAAAATATTGATCTGGTTATCACCATGTTGAGTGTCGCTGAAATGGATGCCTTTGGATTGTCTAAGATCATCAAGGCTGAATATCCTCATATCCCAATTGTAGTATTAACCCACTTTTCACGGGAGGTTTCCATTAAACTCGAACATGAAGACCTCAGTGCCATTGATTATGTATTTTCCTGGATGGGTAATACCAACTTACTACTGGCAATCATAAAGCTTATTGAAGACAGGATGAATCTGGCCTATGATGTGGATGAGGTTGGTGTACAGGCAATCCTTTTGGTTGAGGATTCAATTCGCTATTATTCCACCTATCTGCCTAATATCTATAAGATCGTACTTAGCCAGTCACAATCTTTTATGCAGGAAGGTTTGAATGAGCATAAAAAAATGCTCCGTATGCGTGGGCGGCCAAAAATATTACTGGCAACCAATTATGAGGAAGCCACGCTTTTATATGAGAAATATAAGGAAAATCTACTCGGGATAATTTCTGATGTCTCCTTTAAACGAGGTGGTAAAAAAGCGGCCGAAGCGGGCATTAGTTTTTGTAGAATGGTTCGAAAGGAGAATCCGTTTATGCCTTTGCTTTTACAATCTTCTGAGTTGAGCAATCAGGCTAAGGCAATGGAAATCAAGGCAAGTTTTATTCATAAATATTCAAAAACCCTAAATATTGAACTTAGGAATTTTATGACACGCTACATGGCATTCGGGGTTTTTATCTTTCGTGATCCGGCAACACAGGAGGAAGTTGCCAGGGCATCGAACCTGAAGGAAATGCAGGAAGTGATTATGAAGATTCCTGCAGATTGTTTAAGGAGTCATTTTAATAATAATGATTTCTCTAAGTGGCTGAATGCTAGGGCATTTTTTCAAATTGCCCGATATCTGAAATATAAAACCCTGGAGGATTTTGAGGGCATTGAGACAGCCAGGAATCACATTTACAATATTTTCTCATTTTATCGCCTGGCCAAGGCAAGAGGTGTCATATCTAAGTTCGACAGGAAAAGATTTGATGAGTATATGCTCTTTTCCCGGATAGGGGAGGGATCACTTGGAGGAAAAGCCAGGGGACTGGCCTTCATTGATTCATTCATCAAGCGGAACAGGTTATTCAATCGATGGGAAGGGGTTATAATCACCATTCCTCGAACTGTGGTATTATCCACGGAGATTTTTGAAGAATTCATGGAACAAAATAACCTGTGGAGAGTGGTTACTACACGACTGACGGACGAGCAGGTACTTAATTTATTTGTAAAGGCAACTCTTCCCGTCAAGATAAAAAGTGACCTGGAGGCATTCGTTAAAGTTGCCCGTGGACCAATAGCTATCAGGTCATCAAGTTTACTTGAAGACAGCCATTTTCAACCTTTTGCTGGAATTTACAGCACCTTTATGGTGCCTAAAACAGAGTCCGATCCTGGTAGAATGAACCAGATGCTCAGTGAATCCATAAAATCAGTATATGCATCTGCGTATTTCAAGTCGTCAAGGGCATATATGGCTGCTACGCAAAACCTTGTTGATACTGAAAGAATGGCTATTATTTTACAGGAAGTCTGCGGGACAAGATATGGTAACCGTTATTATCCTGTTATTTCTGGAGTTGCCCAGTCAATAAATTTTTATCCCATCGGCAAGGAGAAGCAGGTGGATGGCATTGCGAAAATTGCATATGGTCTGGGAAAGATGATAGTAGAAGGAGGTGTATCACTTAGATTTTCCCCACTGCATCCTAAAAATATTTTGCAGTTGTCTTCACCTGATTCCGCATTGAGAGAAACTCAAAAAGAGTTTTATGCACTTGACCTTTTTTCCGATCATTTTTATCCGTCTACCGATGACGGAGTCAACCTGCTTAAGTTGCCTATTCGGGAAGCAGAAAAGGACGGAGGGCTGAAATATGTAGCCTCCAGTTTTGATTTTGAAAATAATATGATCCGTGACAACTATAGGCTTAAGGGCAGAAAGGTGCTAACTTTTAATAATATACTCCGGCATGAGACTTTTCCCCTGGCTGATATCATCAGCACTCTTTTAAAAGTTGGGGAACAGGAAATGAATAATCCAATTGAGATAGAATTTGCTGTTAATCTTGATGTTCCACCAGATCAGTTCCCCATTTTCAATTTTCTGCAAATACGTCCTATTGTCAAAAATGCAGATGAGTTGAATTTTAATTTGGAAAAAGTTAAGCCAGGGGAAGCAATCATTTACTCTGAATCTGCCTTGGGTAATGGAGTGTACAGAGGCATTCGTGATCTGGTTTATGTAAGACCCGATTGTTTTCGGGCAGTTGACAGCCATAAAATTGCCGGAAGGATTGATAAACTCAATGAAGAATTTGTCGAAGATGCTAAGAATTACATCCTGGTTGGGCCGGGAAGATGGGGATCTTCTGATCCCTGGTTAGGGATACCGGTAAAGTGGACTCAAATCTCAGCCGCTCGTCTGATAGTTGAGTCAGGCCTAAAAGGTTATCGTATAGATCCCAGCCAGGGTACACATTTTTTTCAGAATCTCACTTCATTCAGGATAGGGTATTTCACAATAAATCCCTATCTTAATGAAGGGCTTCTAGATACGGAATATCTGGAAAGCCATGAAGCCCTATATGAAGATGAGTTTATCCGGCATATTCATTTCGACAAGCCGGTGATCATCATGATTGATGGGAGAGCCAGCCGTGGAGTGGTTTATAAAGAAGAATACGGACAGCAGGATATCTCAAATGAATCCTCCTGATTTGGGATAAGTGTAACATTGAAAATCTGAGCAAAATCATATATTTATATGAGAAATCCATTTGGATAATTCAGAAATACCCAACTAATTTTACCCTCGCACACCGAAGGATAAATAACCTTGAATTGTGCGTTATATTTTTTGTTCCCTTACTTAATGAATGTACCATGAATGTAGAAAGAATATTGATTGACCTGGGAAAAAAACACCCTGGCGAAGAGGAATACCTCCAAGCTGTAAGGGAGGTTCTTGAATCTATTGAAGAAGTATACAATGAGAGTCCTCATTTTGAATCGGCCAAGATCATTGAACGAATGATCGAACCCGACCGTGTATTAACATTTAAAGTCCCCTGGACAGATGACCACGGGGATGTGAATTTGAACCTGGGGTATAGGATTCAGTTCAATAATGCGATTGGGCCATACAAAGGAGGCTTACGCTTTCACCCTAGTGTGAATCTGAGTATTTTGAAATTTCTTGGTTTCGAGCAGATCTTTAAAAATTCCCTGACCACCCTTCCCATGGGAGGTGCTAAAGGGGGATCCGATTTTAATCCAAAGGGGAAATCCGATGCGGAGATCATGCGTTTTTGCCAGGCTTTCATGCTGGAATTATGGAAAATGATTGGTCCGGAAACGGATGTTCCTGCCGGTGACATTGGAGTAGGTGGACGTGAGATCGGATTCCTTTATGGGATGTACCGAAGGTTAGCCCGGGAAAATACTGGAGTACTCACCGGAAAAGGCCGCGGATGGGGGGGCTCCCTCGTACGTCCGGAAGCAACCGGTTTTGGGAATGTTTATTTTGCCAAAGAAATGCTTCAGACCATTGGTGAGCAATTCAGCGGAAAAACAGTATGTGTTTCCGGTTTTGGAAATGTTGCCTGGGGAGCAGTCCGTAAGGCTACTGAATTGGGAGCCAAGGTTGTAACAATTTCAGGACCGGATGGTTATGTTTACGACCCTGAGAGTATAAGCGGAGAAAAGATCGAGTTTATGCTGGAGCTCAGGGCATCCAATAACGATATAGTTCAGCCCTATGCACTTGAGTTTGGTGTTGAATTCCATAAAGGCAAAAGACCATGGGAGGTCAAATGCGATATTGCCCTTCCCTGTGCCACTCAAAATGAGCTGGAGGAGGAAGATGCAAGGACGTTGATAGAAAACGGATGCATGTGTGTTTGTGAGGGGGCTAATATGCCCTGTACCCCGGATGCAGTTGATCTCTTCCATAAGCACAAGTTATTGTTTGCTCCTGGAAAAGCAGCCAATGCTGGGGGTGTATCCGTATCCGGATTAGAAATGACCCAGAATTCACAAAAGCTGAGTTGGACCCGGGAGGAAGTCGATGCCAAACTACACAAAATCATGAAGGATATCCATCAGCAATGTGTAGAACATGGTACTGATCATGAAGGATACGTTGACTATGTAAAAGGCGCTAACATAGCAGGCTTCCTCAAAGTAGCCAACGCCATGCTCGACCAGGGAGTATTATAACAAGATACAAGACGCAAGATACAAGACGTAAGAAAATTTAACTTGACTCTTTGATTCTCTGACTCTCTGATTCTCCGAGATCAAAGGCTACCTACTTGTGCTTCGCGATCTACCTTTTTAACCAGGCCCTGGAGGACTTTTCCGGGGCCAACTTCTATAAACTCTCTGGCTCCGTCGCGGAGCATATTCTGCACAGTCTGGGTCCACTTCACAGGGCTGGTTAGCTGAGCCATCAGGTTTTCCCGTATCTTGCCAGGATCGGTATGCGGCAGTGCATCTACATTTTGATAGATGGGACAGCGTGGAGGAGCAATAGGCGCATTTGAGATTGCGGCAGCCAGTTTTTCCCGGGCTGGTTCCATCAGCGGGGAATGGAAAGCCCCGCCCACAGGCAGCTTCAATGCTCGTCTGGCTCCTTTTTCCAAGAGCATCTCAATGGCCCGGTCAATTCCAGCATGCGAACCGGAAATCACAATTTGTCCAACGGTATTATAATTTGCAGGCACGACAACCTCATCAATACTTTCGCAAATTTCCTCAACAAGCTCATTTTCCAGCCCGATAATGGCGGCCATGGTGGATGGATTCAGCTCACAAGCCGCTTGCATAGCAGTTGCTCGCTTGAAAACCAGACTGAGGCCATCTTCGAAACTCAGGGCACCTGCTGCAGTAAGGGCACTGAACTCACCAAGGCTGTGCCCGGCTACCATATCCGGGTGGAAAGATTCTCCGGCAATTTCAGCCAGGATAACTGAGTGCAGGAAAATAGCGGGCTGGGTTACCCTGGTCTGCTTAAGATCCTCTTCGGATCCTTCAAACATAATATCGGTTATAGAGAATTCCAGGATTTGATCAGCACGCCGAAAAAGCTCTCTGGCTTTTTCGGATTGGTCAAAAAGATCTTTACCCATACCAGGGTACTGGGCACCCTGGCCCGGGAAAAGGTATGCTCGTTTCATATGCTTAATTAATTTTTTACTTTTTGAATTCTTAATACAATTTTGCATTAATCAGGTGGATAAACTCCTCCCTGGTAGCAGTTTTCAGGAATGCACCGGTGAAGTCAGAGGTGGTGGTGACAGAATTCTGTTTTTGAATACCCCTCATTTGCATACACATATGCTGGGCTTCAATTACTACAGCCACCCCCAGGGGCTTAAGAGTGTCTTGAATAACGTCCCTGATCTGCGTGGTGAGCCTTTCCTGCACTTGAAGCCTGCGGGCATATGCATCCACCACCCTGGCGAGTTTGCTCAGGCCAGTAACATAACCATTGGGGATATAAGCTACGTGTGCCTTGCCGAAAAAAGGCAGCAGGTGATGTTCACACAAGGAATAGAGATCTATGTTTTTTACCAGAACCATTTGCCGGTAATCCTCCTTAAAAAGTGCTGATTTAAGAATATCAACAGGGTCTACATCATACCCCTGGGTAAGAAATTGCATGGCTTTTGCCACCCGTAAAGGGGTATTCTTCAATCCATCTCTATCAATATCCTCTCCTAGCAGATCCAGAACTTTCCGGTAATGACCGGCCATTTCCAGTGTTGTTTCGTCGTTGTAACGCTCAATCTTCTGATACCCGTTACCGTTATTATCGTGAAGTGTAAATTCCATCATTAAAAATTTTCCATTATGAAAAGTAGGACAAATTAAAGATAAAAAATGTTTTAAAAAGCTAACTTACGTCAGATTATTAGAACCGAATGTATCAATTAATACTGGTATCTACCCCTTTGGAAATCCGGGCCTTCTCTGACAGAGCCGGAGTTGTGGCCAATCTTTCAATAAACAAACCAGTACCTGTCAGGGATGATCTCACCCTGATGATTTCAGGAGTTGGCTGTCCTCTCACAATTTTTCATCTAACGCGTTTGCTCACGAATAATAGTTTTGATCGCATTATACAGGTGGGTGTTGCTGGCAGCTATAAGCCAGATCTCGAGCCAGGAACTCTGGTAGAAGTGGGACGGGATTGTTTTGCCGATCTGGGGATCGATGACCGGGGACGTTTTTCCAGTGTTTTCGATTCAGGATTATCAGATCCTGACCATGATCCATTCAGCCAGGGATTACTTATTAATCCACAACAAAATGTAACAGGATTGCAAATGGTTAGGGCAATCACTGTCAATACGGCTGCAGGAAGCAGTGAGCTGATTGGCCAAAGAATTTCCGGATTCAACCCGGATATAGAAAGCATGGAAGGTGCCGCTGTTTTTTTTGTTGGTTTCCAGTTTAATATTCCTGTTCTTCAGGTCAGATCAATATCTAATTTTGTAGAGCCGAGAAATCGGGATTCATGGGAAATGGATCTGGCTATTGATAATCTGAACAACTGGCTGTTTAATTTTGTTAATAGACTTGACCCAGACTGATTTCAACAGATTTGCATATGAAAATTACCCTCGGTTTTAGTACATGCCCCAATGACACCTACATCTTTGATGCCCTTGTTAATGGTAAGATTGACGCTCAGGGCCTGAAGTTTATCCCTGTCTTGGCGGATGTGGAGGAGTTGAACTCGCGAGCACTTGAGGGTGATCTTGATGTTACGAAATTGTCCTATCATGCATATGGTCATGTATCGGACAATTATAAAGTGCTTGATGCCGGTAGTGCCCTGGGTTGGGGGAACGGTCCCCTTGTTGTAAGTAAAAGAAAAATTTATACTGATGAGGTTCAGCACACAAGAATAGCTGTCCCGGGGAAGCTCACAACGGCCAATTTCCTGACGGGGATAGCATTCCCTGATGCTAAGAATAAACAATATTACCTTTTTTCCGATATTGAAGAAGTTGTTCTATCAGATGCGGCTGATGTTGGGGTGTTGATCCACGAGAATAGATTTACCTATGCTGAAAGAGGATTACAACTAATTATGGACCTGGGAAAGTTTTGGGAGAAAACCACACAGCTTCCTATCCCATTGGGAGGGATAATGGTCAACCGGAGAATCCCTGATGATGTCCAGGTTATAATACAAAGACTCATAAGGGAAAGCCTTACTTTTGCCTATGAAAATCCTGGCTCAGCAATGGCTTACATGAAAAAGTATGCCCAGGAGATGCGGGAAGATATCCTCCTAAAGCATGTTGATACTTTTGTTAATGATTTTTCATTAAGCCTCGGAGAAGAGGGTAGGGCGGCAATTAATAAACTGCTGGAAAAAGGGAGTAGCCTCGGTCTATTCACTATGCCGGGAAAAGATGTTTTTATTCCTTCAGATGGATTATAATATATCTCACTCGAATCAATTCGCTAATTAAACCGTTTGTTTATGGGCCAGGCAAATTCCTATGATTGTTACTCTGATTTTATCATTCGAACGCCTGTTTTCCCTTTGGATTCCTTAGGGGAAATACCTGCTCAGCTTGCTCTCCTACCGGAGTTTGTTATGAACCAATGGAAAAACCCAGTGGTTCAGGATGCAATACAGATGGCCTCCCCTGCACTATTTGCACAATTGAATTCGGAGATCGGGCAGGGGAATCTTTCAACGCGATTATCAGGCTCATTCCTTCGCTATTTTATCCGCATGTGTTATCGCAGCACCCCTTTTGGCCTGTTTGCCGGAGTTGCTGTCGGAAAAATAGGAGACCATACTGAAATCAAAATTAAAGAATGCAATGAGCATCTGCTGAAGTGCCGTTTGGATATGGAGTTCCTGGGAGCCCTGGTTTCAAAGTGGTCCGCGGATCTTGACATTCGTAAATCCTTATTGTTTGCTTCTAATAGCAGTATCTATAAAATCGGCAGAAAGTGGCGTTATATTGAGGTTTATTACCAGGGGGATGCCAGGAAAAGATACCGTATTGTAGCTGTTGACCATCACCCTGTGCTGGAAGAGATACTAATGAATGCCCGTAATTTGAGAAGTTGGAATCACCTTTGTCAAAAGGTTGTTGAACAGGGATACCCTGAAAATGAAGCCGTAGAGTATTTAAATGAATTGGTAGATTCACAAATACTTATACCTGAATGGTATCCAAATTTAACGGGGCAGGAGTTTTCCACTAAACTGGTAGAAAAACTGTCTCATCTGTCATCGGAGCATAATAGCCTGCAACAATACGTTCCACTAGTGGATAAGATCTCCATCATCAATAAGCCGGGTACCCTGAACCATCATATAGGGGAAATTTTCAACATGGCTAAAGGTACCGGTGTAAATTTTAATCCTGCACATCTGATCCAGGGGGATTTGCAAATTGCCTGTGAGCATTCTGAGATCAGCCGGGATCTATCGAATAAAGTATTATTGGGCATCAGGATTTTGAAGGCTCTTTCCCGTCGAAGTCCGCAAAACATCCTGGAAGAATTTAAAAAGTATTTCACCGAAAGGTTTGACACGCGAGAGGTAGCATTGCCTCTTGTAATGGATGCTGAATATGGGATAGGGCTGAGTGGGCCAGCTGGCCAACAGATGACAGATCCCAGCCCTGTCCTGGATGAGCTGGACTTCCCCGTAAAATTCGAGTCTGAAAGATCCAGGCCACCACACCCACTCCTGCTTGGCAAAATCAAAATTTCCAGGGAAACTGGTTCCGATTATATCGAACTGGATAAGAATGATATAAGGGGGTTGGGAATTCAAAAGGGCAGTTGGCCAGATCAGGTTTATGCAATGTGCCGACTGGCAGGAGAGCCTGACAAATGTTCGATAGTTTTTGTGCTGGCTTCAGATGGAAATCCGGCCCAGCTTATGGGACGGTTTGGCTTTCTGGAAATTGAAGGGAAACTAAATGTGCATGTGAGGGAAATGATCCGGGATGATATTGCCAATAATCCTGATCATTTGCTGGCTGAGATCGTTCATCTGCCTGAGGACAGGACGGGCAATATCTTGCAGAGGCCATCTTATTACGACTGGGAAATACCATATCTCGCCGGTCCTGGTAATGAGGCGGGGATTATTCATCCATATGAGATAATGGTTTCAGTGGTTAACGACAAAGTAGTCTTGAATCATAAAATCCTAAAGAAACCCATTCTACCCCGTTTGACCAACGCTCATAACTATCGAAATCGGCAACTTCCCCTCTACCAGTTTTTGGCAGAATGTGCATACCAGGATTCTATGGGTGGTTTTTTCCCTGAATGGGGATACTTATCCGAGGAGTATGATTTTCTGCCGGGGATAAGATATGGGCAATTGGTCCTGAGCAAACCCAGGTGGAGGGTGAAAGTGGAGGAGGAACTTATAAAGACAGGACTTAAGGAAGTCTCTCTTTACGAGAGGATTTGTAAGTGGGCAAATAAAAATAATCTCCCTGAAAAGGTTATATGGACTGATGGAGACCAGGAGTTATTCATCGACTGGTCAAATATCAATATTGTATTATCTGCTTGGGAATCTATGCGTAAAAGAACGTATATCATATTAAAGGACTTTTCCTTTGAAAGGGGTACTCCGGTTTTGAGTTCGGGTGGCGTGCACGCCAACCAGGTGCTATTGTCATTTCATAAATCTACAGGATGAAAAGAGTATTTTTTCCGGGTGAAGAATGGCTGTACCTACGTCTTTATCTGGGACCTGAAACAGCTGAATATTGGCTGGCCAATATTCTCCCCTCCCTTTTGGCAGAATTGGAAAATCAGGGAATGGTAAAGAAATGTTTCTACCTGCGTTACCTTGATCCGGCTTTTCATCTCCGCATCCGGTTTGAAATTATTAAGCCAGAGTTTTTCGGACCGGTGGTACAAATGTGCCAGGAGTATTCAAAAGACTTGTATGAGGAAAAGTTGATTTGGAAGGTGGAGATAGGAAGTTATGATCGGGAGCTGGAAAGATTCGGTAATGACTGGATTGAAGCCGCAGAGAACATATTCACATTCGACACGAGGTTTTGGCTGAGCATATTACCGGAATTATACGATAATGATGAGGGGGAGAATAAGAGATGGCAGGTGGCTCTGCTGAGTGCTCATGGTATTTTAATTGATTTTGCCTTTCCAATAGAATCCCGGATTGAGCTTGTGACAAAAATGGTTGATACACTATCACATGAAATTGGTGGAGGGAAAAAGCTTCGATTACAGATTGATGAAAAGTTTCGAAAGAGCAGGAGCCAACTTGAAAACATATTGGTAGATTCCAAAGAGTTAAAACTGCCGGTTTTCATCAATGCTATTAACAATCGTTCGGATTCGATTAAGAATATTCCAGCATTTGAAGAATCTGTTAAATCATGGGACTCCAAACTCAGGGAGACCAGAATAGCCGATCTTATCCATCTAAGTTTGAACCGGGGCCTTCGTTCCAGGCACAGAATGCAGGAGTTGGTCCTATACAGTTTCCTGAAACAACTTTATGTATCCGCACGGGCGCGGTCTGTAACCAACCAGGGGTAGAACGGGGTTCCTTTATGATTTTTGTTCAGTTTCTGACAGGAGACAATCAGAGGCAGGGAAAATCCTCGGGATGCGGAATACGGGACTCTTCCTGCAGGAATCTCTAATTATAAATGAACTTCAACCTTTCCAGACGGGGCAGGAAAGATAAGCTGTCAAGAAATTGCCTGTCAGGCATATAACTATAAATACCGCCATAAGCCCGACTGCCGACAAAACCAATAGCTCCTGTGACATTTGAAAATGGTGTTCCGATAAGGTCAAAAACTAAATCTTTCTGAGCATTGTATTGGCTTAATCGATAATCACCCCCATTAGCCAGAATGTCGACAGAGATAACCCTCCGTCCCAGTACATGATAATCATCCTTTATCCAATAAAGCATGTACTCAAACCAATCGTTCGGCCAAAGAATAAAATCGTTGTTTTTCCTTGTCCAGTCCAGTTTGCACGTATCCAGCCCATTCTCCGTTATCTCAAGGTACCAGAGCCTTACGGTGGTTTCAGATAATCCTGCACCATCCCAGAATATTCTGTCTGGAGTATTTGCGTAGAAATCAAGTATTTTTTTTCTTCCCGGTTCAGGATAATAAAAATAAGGTTTCCCCCGAACATTAATTGTGGTGGCCACATATCGGTCTAACTCAGGTATTTCAATTCTCAACCCTATCTTTCCGGGCTTGATTGGATGTTCTGTTTTATAAAGTGGAAAAGGTTTTGCAGGAAAAATTCCGGGATCCCTCTCCAGTTCATTTGTAAGTTCAAGTTGAATAGTTTCAGCTATATAATCATTTTGATAAAGGTCGAAAAAAACATTGGCTTCCCTGAAGTATAAGGAATCCGGATTATTGATCATTTCGTCTAGATGTGTTCCGGAAAATGTTTTTCCAAGGCGTACATAGTGGACGCTGTCTTCAAAATTAAGCAGGCAGTGGACCACCGGCCAGCAATAATCCGCTATAGGATTCTCAACCTCCTGGCTGCAAGAAGAAAACAGAACTATTGTTAATATGGGGATTATTATTTTCTGCATATTTTCAATCTCTCTTTATACATCTAACCGGGGCAATGCCCATATATTTTCTCATGCTATCATTGGCATATTGTATGGTATAAATATTTCCTCTGTTTTCAATGGTTTGAGAAGTGGCGATATAGGGAATAATCCGGTTGGGCCCGTTAAGATAGCCCTTGTAGAAATCCCTGGTAAAATAGATCCAATCCTCGGTGCTTTGGGAGAAATCTTCAGGATCCCACTCCTGCCACCTTGGATGAATCCCCATTCTTGAAAGATTTAAGTTTGAAAATCCTCCCTGGGCAAAATATCTCAAAGGCCTCCTGTATGCCTCAGTTATTAATCTCCAATCATCACTTGTGGGTACTTCCCATCCGGGCGGACAGATCCCATTTACTGAACTTGTATCGTGATTCATCATCTCCATCCAGTCATAATAGGTATAAAATCCGCCCTGATTGCCTTTAAGGGCGGGATCATCGAGAAAGCAATACTTTTCAACCTCTTCATCATTTTTTACCGTATCTGTAACAGGTATTAACTTGCCATAATTCAGGTTTTCTGCCATCCAGCTGAGCCCTGATATCCTTACAGTTTTATAAAACCGGCCATCCCGGGGATCGACAAAGTGTGATGTATCCGTTATTGACCCATAGGTTTCAAGCTGAACAGAATCAATACTGGTTTGTCCGAACCTATCGGCAACCTGAAGTTTTACAATATGAACCCCTGTGTCGCGAAAAACATGAACCCATTCCGGATGATTTGTATATGGAGTATCCCAAATGCCATCGTTATTCAAATCCCACCGAAAATCGATTATTCCCCACATTCCATCCGCATCATGGCTGCCAGCTCCGGTCAAAACAAACCATGTTGTGGAATCAGCAAACTGAGGTGTCACATTCAATTTTATTGTCGGCGGTTCAAAATCCCCTGGCGGCGAGTGATAATAATCCTTCTTACATGCTACAAATGAGACACAAATGATAATTATTAAAAGCTTCAATTTCATGGTTTGGGTTAGGTCAATTCCAGTAAAATTGATTAATGTGGGGGGCACTGCTAAGATAGTAAAAAGGATCAGTTAACCGTTAATAATGGGTTTAAATATTGCCCGCTTTGCCAGCATGGTTTGGCTAACACCACGTGCAACAAGGAAAAGGATCAGGGCCAACCACAAGCCATGGTTGCCCATGACGTTTCTGGTTATGAAAAAAACAGGAACAAAAACAAAAAAGGCGGCAATAATCATTGTATTACGCATGCCCTTAGATGCTGTGGCCCCAATGTAGATACCATCCCAGAGGAAAGAGGGAAATCCGGCCAGAGGGATGAAAAGTATCCAGACCAGGTAGGGTTTGCTGGCTTCAATTATCCCAGCATTATCAGTAAGAAGAAAAAGAATCTGATCCCCGAGAAAGGCATATGTAATAGTAAATGGTATGCTGATGTAAAGGCCCCATAGGAATAAAAGACGAATGGTCTTTTTCAGCAATACAATATTTCTGGCTCCTGCGTAACGACCTGCCAGGGCCTCAGCGGCATAGGCAAATCCATCCACAAAAAAGGAGAAAAGCATGAAGAATTGCAGTAACAATGTGTTGACAGCAAGGATAGTATCGTCGGTGGCAGCCGATTGACTTGTAAAGAAAGTAAAGACAAAAATGAGGCAAAGAGTGCGAATAAAGATGTCGCGGTTTACCATGAAGAATCTTTTTAGAGCATGGATTTGAAAAAGGGCCTGCCTCGACCAGTATTTTAGTAATCGGCGATAAAAGCGGAAAAAGAGAAATATACCCATTACAAGTCCTGAATATTGAGCCAGAACTGTTCCCCAGGCAACCCCATCTGATTTCATTCCCAAACCATAGACGAAATATAGATTGAACACAAGATTTAGTGCATTAACCAGAATAGCGATGATCATTGGGAATTTGGTGTTCTGCATGCCGATGAACCAACCGGTAAGGGCAAACAGTCCCAATGTAGCAGGGGCCGCTAAGATCCGTATTGAATAGTATTCCCGGGCCAGCGCTTCCACTTCCGGACTTCCGTTTATAAAACGAAATGAAACCCAGCCGATGGGCCCCATCAGAATGATTAGTAATGCTGCCCCACCAAGAGCCACCAGAACTGCCCTCCCCAATAAATTCATGACTTCATGGAGATTCCTTTGTCCAAATGCCTGGGCTGTGAATCCGGAAGTACCCATCCTCAAAAACCCGAATCCCCAATACAATACATTAAAAATCAACCCTCCAACCGCTATTGCCCCAATATATACTTCCGAATCCAGGTGCCCCAATATTGCCAGGTCAACCATTCCAACCAGGGGTATGGTGATGTTGCTGATAATGTTAGGGACCGCGAGGCGGAGTATTTTCTTGTTCATAGGGATCAAAAATAACTAATTTCACTCGGCTTCGCCTCGCTGTTAATTTAGGTGATTTTCGTCACCCGTCACCCTTCATCCGCCACTTTCCAATAAACCTTTTTCATCCTCTATTGTTATTTAGATAGAATATAAATAAACAAAATTAGAGGAATAATAAAATGTCATTTGAATTACCAAAATTACAATACGATTATGCTGCTTTAGAGCCGCATATTGATGCACGTACGACGGAGATCCATCATAGCAAGCACCATTCTGGATATACAAATAATCTTAATGCTGCAGTTGCTGAACGATTCACAGGTTAAAAACTACGTTTAATTATCTGGTTGCCAACAACCCGGGGGGCAAGCCCCCGGGCTACGGTCACCTATCACAACCTATCGTAACCCTTTTCGTCACCGGTCACCCGTCACTCTCTTTATCGCTTTGATATGTTCCGGAGTCGTTCCGCAACACCCGCCGATCATATTTGCACCTGCTAAGATTAGATCTGCAACATAAGAGGATGTTATCTCTGGTGTTTCACTGAAAACGTTTTTCCCTTCATGAAGATGGGGAAGGCCAGCGTTAGCATGTACTAGGATAGGTATTTCCTGGTCAATTTTCCGGATGGCTTCCACAATGGGAATCATGTTCTTCATTCCGTTACCGCAATTGGTGCCCAGGATATCGGCACCGGCAGTTTTTAATTCTGTTACCATTTGTTCCGGACTGACGCCCATCATGGTGCGAAATTCTCCAGTAAGGGTTTTGTCAAATGTCATGGTGCAAATCACCTCAAGATTGGTGTTTTCCTTGCTGGCCCTGATCGCCAGAATGGCTTCATCCAGGGCAGTCATGGTTTCGATGCAGATTGCGTCAGCACCACCTGCTTCCAGGGCTGTGACCTGCTCGGTAAATGCCTTATAAAGCTCATCTTCAGTAACATCACCCAACATAAGAATGACTCCTGTGGGGCCAACTGATCCAAGAACAATGACTGAATCTCCAGCTGCAATCCGTGATATCTCAGCGGCTTTCTTATTTATCTCATAAGTCTGATCAGCCAATCCATAATGCTCTAGCTTAAAGCGGCTGCCTCCGAAACTATTTGTCTCTATCATATCTGAACCTGCGGCCACGTAAGCAGTCGCAACTTCTTTTACCCTATCGGGATGAGTCAGGTTCCAGCTTTCAGGACAAGCACCTGGTTCCAAACCTCTTTCCTGGAGCAGGGTTCCCCAGGCACCATCGCTGACGATAATTTTCTTTTGTTTTAGTTGATCAAGAATTTTCTTAGCCATTTTTTCCTGATTTTAGAAATTCTTTGGTAATTGGTCCTGGTCGAATACCGGGACCAATGAGGATGAGTTCTGTGGGGCCGCTCCAATGATCTGTATTATTAATCACCAGATGGTCAAAAACACTTTGTACCAATAAGTACTTTCCCCCAGCACAACGGACATAACCTTTTATCCGAAAAATAGTATCAATATTTTCCTGGTGGAACTGTCGAATAGCTTGCTCAGTATATGTCTTCTGGGTGCGAATCACGCAGGAGCCAATGTCTGGGCGGGGAAGAGAATCTGTTTTTTGCTGTAGAGACAATTCCACACCTTGTCGTACCTGAATATCCAGTCCCTTGAAAAGCTCATTTTTAAGATCGGCGAAAAGGCCATTTTGTGTGGGATACTGTTGGGCAAATGGATTCCATTGATTCAATTGATCAATGAGCTTCTGGTTGGGAGAAGCAAGGTCAATTTTATTGAGAAGGATGATATCAGCAATCTGGATTTGGTGGCGAATACGTTGGATATACTTGTGAAATTTTCCAAAATTAACACAATCCACTACGGTCCAGACCCCACCCAAAAAGAGGTATTTCGATACCTGCGGAGCCTGCATAACCTGGGCCAGGGATACTGGATCGGCCAAACCAGTTGCTTCGAGGAAAACGGCTTCAGGGCGGTAGTTTAGGATGAACTCAGCCAGTTGGTCGATGAAACTGTCGAGCAAACAGGCGCAGAACACCGATCCATTGTTAATCTCGAGAATATCAAAAGGGACTCCGGATGCCTGTAATTCAACAGAATCAACCTTACCTGGGGCAAATTCATTTTGGATAATAGCAATTTTTCTCGATGAACCGATTTCCCCGAGGATCTGGTTAAGTAAACTTGTTTTTCCGCTTCCCAGAAATCCTGTTACCAGGATTAAAGGGATTTTTTTTACAGGAGTGCTTTGATCCATTCTCTCATTACCTCAATGCTGGGTTCAGTTCCTTCCGATTTGATTCGGTTTCTAACATTAATCCAGGCCGGGGTCTGACTGATGCCATATAATCTTCTGGCTTCATCACCTGTTATGGTTTCAATCTCAATCTGAGCACCTAATTCAAGAATTGCTATTTTTGCCTTCTCATTAATTTCCTTAATCTCTTCACTAGTACCGGCCAGAACGATCTTACCATGCTTCTCCCGTATCCTCAGCTTCATCTTTTCATTGATACGCTTCTGGACTGCTTTGATCAATTCCTGTTTCGGAGGAATCTGAGAGACAAAAGTTATTTTTCCATCGATACAAATGGTTGGAATATTCTTCACAAACAATGAAGACATGAAGGTTACCCCGTCCAGATTCTTAATAGAGTGTTCCCGCCATTCCACCAGTTCTTCGAAATGAGGAGCCACTTCACGTACAGCTTCAACCATGTACTGGCAGGGAGTACAGGATTCTGAATCCAGAGTAATAATATCCACGATCACTGTTTCAGTTTGCCCGTATTCCGCCAGGTCCAGTCGTGGCATTTCTCCGGTAGTCTTTTCAAGGGCTCTTACCACGTCCCTTTGGTATGGATCCTGCACAAGTGTAGTAATGGCCCGGATATTTTCCACAGGTGTTTTCATTGGCAGATCACAACCCGGGGCAAGGATGTAACCGGTTTCTCCGGCTGTGTCCATGCATTCCAGAGCATGTTTCTGGCAATCCACAGCTGTGCCCATAAGTAAAACCAGAGTCAATTGCAGGTTCCCACCAAAACTGATTCCATACCGCTTGCAGGTATCCCGGACATAATCCAGGGGAATATTTTCATCGATAGAGACATTATCCGGCCCCGTTTTACACATTACTTCGATGTTTTGCTGGGCCTGCCCGCAAACAAAGAAGGAGCTCAATCCGCCCATTTCCCTGATGTGATTAAATATAGATGAAACAGGCTCATGAATGAACTGTTCAAATTGATCCGGCCCGATCTGGGAGGTCATGGGATCCACCACGGCAACCACATCACACCCGGCTTTCAGGTACCATTCTGCCATCTGCTTTGTAATTCCCTCTGTGAATGACAAAAGATCATTCGTATAATCGGGATTTTCAAACATCATCATAAAAATATCCGTACCAAGCAGGTGAAGGGCAAGCGTGAAGGGTCCTGTTACCAGTCCGTAAAGGGCTATATCAGGATGGGCAGACCGTATTTTTCTGGCCGCCTCCAGCACCAGGGATATCCGGCCTCCTGTTTGCTGAAATTCAGATAGGATATCTAAACTTTTCCCTCCGGCCAAGGGATGGCTAATCACGGCCGGAGGATTATCCGGGGACCAGGCCAGTTGACAGCCGAGGGCCTCGGCCTCGATCTGAAGATCGAAGCACACAGGGATACCATCCGGTTGATATGTCTCAATGGCTTTGTTTATACCATTAACCAGAAATTCAGTCGATTGTAAATACTCGTCTGCCTTATAGTCAGCAAGAAAACCACCATGTACTCCCACAAAGGGTACCCATGGAATCCGGTCAACTGGTTGGGCTTTAAAGGCTTTTTTTATCCTTTCTTTTCCATTCATCATTATCAGGACTGCTGACTGTTCAGGTAATCTACAGCTCCCTGTGGATCAGGTGAATACCAGTCGGCGCCAACTTTCGATCTGAAATCATCAGTAACAGGAGCACCTCCTATCAATATTTTAGTGTCTGGTTTACTGGCTCTGATCTCCTTAACTATCTTTTCCATGTTCAGCATTGTGGTAGTCAGAAGGCAGGAAAGGCCAACGTAGGCACCAGGGTGTTCGTCCACACCGACAAGGAATTTATCGGCAGACACATCAATCCCAAGGTCAACTATTTCCCAGCCGGCTCCTTCTACTATCATACCCAGGAGGTTCTTGCCAATATCGTGCAGATCACCCATAACAGTGCCAATAATCAGGGTGCCCTTATGTTTTACTGCTCCCGATTGAAAAAATGGACGAAGGTGGTTCATGCCGGCAGACATGGCTCTGGCTGCCATGAGTACTTCAGGTACAAAAACCCTGTTCTCACGAAATTTCACACCTATAATTTTCATGCCTGTTACTAGCCCATCCGATAGTATAACGTCGGCTGGTACTCCCTGTTCAATAGCCTTCCGGGTTAACTCATCTGCTCCGTCCTGTCCTTTAAGATCCGGGGGGAAAGGAGCAGTCTTGTTAACTTTTCCGCGCTCCACGCATATAGCCAGCTGTTTTAGAATTTCTTCCTGTGTCATATTTTAAGATTTTAAAAGTTCGATTTAATTATGATGTAAATATTTCTCTGTGATTCTGCCTAATGAACCGGGGGTTACCATTTAATATCCGGCTTTTTACAAATCCTAAAATTAAAGCTGCAAAATATATTATTTTTACAGAAAGCCGAAGAAGTTCTTAAATATTTTACAAAAATCGGAACAATGATTAAAGATTTAGTTAGTAAAAATCGTAGTTATCGTCGATTTGATGAGTCAATCAGATTATCAAGGAGCTTTCTTGAAGGATTGATTGATCTCGCCAGGCTTTCACCTTCTGCAAGAAACCAGCAGGCATTAAAATTCAGAATTGTCAATGAGAAGAGGGAATGTGACCTACTTTTTCCCAGTCTCGCCTGGGCAGGTTATATTCCAGATTGGGTGGGTCCTGTTATTGGAGAGCGGCCTTCCGCATATATAATAATCTTGGGAGATAAGGATCTGGGATCGTCCTTTTTGGAAGACTTGGGAATTTCAGCACAATCAATTATGCTCGGCGCAGTTAGTGAAGGATATGGGGGCTGCATGATTGGATCAATTAGGCGTGAGAGTGTTCGTCGGGATTTTTCTCTTCCTGAGAATTTTGAAATTCTTTTGGTTTTGGCACTCGGCAAACCTGTCGAGAAAGTTGTTATTGAGCGAATTAGTGAAGGAGAAATCAAGTATTGGCGTGATGAAAATGGTATTCATCATGTTCCAAAAAGGGATCTTAAGGATATAATTGTTTAATTATTCCATTTTTTGGACTTTTATTAATAAGACGCAATCCGCACATAATCAGCGAGTTAGTCGATATGTATTTATTTTATTAAACGAACTTATTAACAATCAACAAGATAGTTTGCAAAAATATTTTGCAGGTTGGACAAAGACTATTACATTTATGAGCGCAATGAAATTTGGATTCAAGCAGATTAGACCCTGCAGGGAGTCCTTTGGATTATATGTAAATTAGTAAATCAAATTATTTGGTAAGATTTTTCTTCTCTACTCTTCTTATCTGTAAGGTGGTTCTTGATAGTGAGGTTGATAGGTGAAGTTGGCAAAAAAAAAGGCGGTTCCCAGCCGCCTTTTTTTAGTGATAATTTTATAAAGCTTTTTCCAGTCTGCTTGAAACATTTTCCCAATTCACGACCTCCAGGAATCCTTTTACGTAACCTGCGTGATGAATGTCGTGATGTAAACGCATCGTTGCCTCATCAATATAAGGCTCAAGTGCATCGTAAGCATAGAGCAAAGGGGGAAGTTCATATTCGCCATTGTCATTTAGTATAGTTTGATATGCCAGAGGGGATAGAATTTCAGCCCCTTTGGCTGTGCTGGTGAAACCGGCAAAAGCTCCGGCTCCTAAAATAGCACTGGATTTTATAAAATCTCTTTTATTCATTCTGTATTGATTGTTTGATAATCAATACAAGCTCAGGTACCATATTGTTTACGGCTATTTGAAAGCTTTTTCCAACAAACCATCCCCAGCAATCGCCAGGCGGTCGAAATAGGAAGGTACCGGAAGTCCCAAAAGTTTATCTACATATAATTTGGCCAGATATTGTCCCAACATAAATCCCTGTCCTCTAAGGCCAATGAATAAACCCAATTCAGGATCTACAATCATTTTTGGTTCCACATAATATCCTGCCCAGATGGCCTGGAACCCTACTGAGGAAAGCTCGGGTATCCAATTCACAAATACTTCGGAGGAAATTTCAAGAAAATCCTGAGAGTTGATTTTTAAGTTTTTTCCGGTTTGATCCGGATCGATTGCCGGGGAAGCACATCCTATTATCTGGCCAGTCTCAGCCAGTTGCTGTCCATATACTGCACTGAATCCTTTATATTTCCTTCGGTCGATGAGCATCGGAAGGGGGATTCCGTTAATTCCCATCATTGGCAGCCTGCGGGTAATAAAAGCTTGATGTTTAACAGGATATATGCCCGTCTCAATTCCCAATTTATGGGTAAATTTATTTCCTTCTGGTCCGAGTGCATTTATGAAGATGTCTGTATGGACCTCAACATATTCCTTTTCATGGGTCTGAACTATGGCAATGTATTTGTGTCCCTCTTTTTTTATATCAATAAGTTTACAATCTTCCAGGACTTTTCCTCCATTACTGATCCCTATATAGCGAATCAGGTCAATTACTCTTCCCGGTGTGGCTTGCCAGCAATTATGGGTTATCAGTGCTGCACTGTATGATTTTCCTAAATCCGGGTTAATAAAAGGGGATACCCTGTCGGAGAAATTTTTTGGTCTGATCATTTCGGAATCTGACCATGCCATGGAAGCTTCTAAAGCTTCAAAAACGGTATCATCATGTGCAAATGTTACATAATCGATAGATCTGAAGTCGATATTTTTAACTTCTTGCAATTTTTTAAAGATGCCAAGATTTTGTCGGGCTATATCAGATAATTCGGGAAGGCTGAAATTCGGTCTTCCACCGGCAATATTCCTCCATGATGCTCCACGACCGAAATTTATCATTAATGGTTTTTTCCCGGATTCTGCCAGATACCTAAAAAGCGCACTACCGCCGATTCCACCACCGGCAACCAGAGCATCCGCCTCGATTTTCCGTATGACAGAATTCTTACTTTGCACGTGGATGATCTCGTGGGCATCCCGTGGGTACAATTCTCCCATTCCCACCTGGTTGGATAATGGCCCTCGTGGAGTTGCATCACCCACGATAGATATTCCTGAAGAAGCTACTGCAGATTTCAGCCGTTTGATGCACCTTTTTCCCCTGCAAGCCCCCATCCCTAAGCGGGTAGTGTGTTTAATCTCATCCACGGAAATAAATTTCCTATCACCTATAGTTTCCAATACTTCCTGGTATGTTACGTCATCACAATGACAGACATAAGTGGGATTTTCCTTAACCATACTGGTGTTTGATATCTCAGGGGGTTCGGGATAGTTGTCTTTGACTATAAACCCCCTGACTTTCAATAGGTTCTCACCATGCACATCATAGGATTTGACCCTTGCAATATTTGTTTTGTTAGGTTTTAACAGGATCTTTTCAATCACTCCAGTTCCCAGCTTTTCACCCTTATTATCGACCAGATAGACATCTTTACCGCTTTCAGCATGATATTCGATGGGAAGGAAAAGCCAGTCCTTTTTGATATTGTAACCGAATATTGCCAATCCCGGGCATTGATAAACACAGTCCATACACCCTATGCATTTGCCAAAATCGATCTGTGGCACCGTACTGGTGGAGGTTTTGGTGATAGCTCCATGAGGGCATGCGAATTCACAGGGATTACAAGCGAATCCATGAAGACAATCGATAAGGACAAACCCCTTTTGAACTGCCCTTTCCGGGGTGGGAAAATAAGGATCGTCAATGACTTTCAGTGGGTGTTGCTGAGAATCAATATACTCTTTGGATACACAAAGGAAATCATCATAATTATACTTATAGCCCATTTCTTCCATCAATTCGTAGGCAACTTGCTTGCCCCTGAGTACTGCACTGGTTCCTTCTCCGATCCTGATAGCATCACCGGCACCGTATACGTGGCGGCCAAATACCTCTTTCCCTTTGATAAGTAATTGATCATCTGGAACCAATCCAGTACAGATATTGATAGCATCTATTCCTTCAATGAGTTTTTCGGTTCCAGGAATGGGTTTAAAGTTTTCACTCTCTGCAACTATTGCTCCTATTATTCCTGTCCGATCTTCATTTGGGATAGCCTTGATTAGCATATGGTTAAGAAGAACCGGGATTCCCAGTCGCCTCACCCTGTTGGCCTGTACCGGGAAACCACCTTCATGCGGCATGGCCTCCACAATAGCTTTAACCCGTACACCAGCCTGCATAAGCTGATAGGATGTGAGATACCCAATATTTCCTGCTCCCACCGTTAGAATATTACGGCCCAATAAAGTGAATTCATTATTCATCATTTTCTGCACCACTGCAGCCGTATAAACTCCTGGTACATCATCATTCTCGAAAGGGGGCATAAATGGAACGGCCCCGGTAGCTATCACCAGGTATTCAGTATCAACATAAAATATTTCCTGGGTGTTAATATTTTTTACGGCAATCCGTTTGCCTTCGAGCAAGTCCCAGACGGTCGAGTTCAGGAAAATTCCGCTATGATCATCTCCGGCAAGAGAGGTGGCGATATCAAAGCCTCTCATCCCGCCATACTTTTTTTCTTTTTCGAAAAAAAAGAACTGGTGGGTTTGCATAAGAAATTGTCCGCCTATTTTGTCATTATTGTCGATTACAATATTGCAAATACCTTTTTGGTTAAGTATTTCCCGGGTAGCCAGACCAGCTGGTCCTGCCCCTATTATGGCGACCCGCGTACGGTATACCTCATTTGCGAAGGGTTTGAGGTAGGAAGATGGTTTGGGTCGGTAATCTGATGGCACCTCCGACACTTCTTTTACCCCATTGACCCGGGTAATGCAGATCCTTTTTACTTCTCCATCAACCAGCATCTCGCAGGCACCGCATTTCCCGATTCCACACTCCAGGCTTCGGTTCCTTCCTTTTAAACTATGACTATGAACAGGAAACCCGGCCTGGTGCAGGGCAGCAGCAATGGTTTGGTCCTTTTCGCCAGGAACCTCTTGTCCTTCAAAGCTGAAGCGTACCGCTTCTTTTTGAGTGATTTCCAGGATGGGATGGTCGGTAATTTTATACATATTTTCAGCAGTCAGTAATCAGATTATTTAAAAAATAAAAATATATCAGGCCAGCGGTTGGTTAAATGACCTTTGTCAGGTAAAAAAAAAATAATATACACCTCTCCCTTATAATCATTAAACTCTTACAAGGTAATTTTCTATTTTTATTCCGTTTTGACACACCTGTTATGCATAGCTGGACTTTTTTTGCCTGTATTTTACTTTTTTTTCCGACCGTTTTTCTTTTTTACGCTATGATCCAATCCCGTTTGGAACTGGAGAAACGAGCCACCAAGAGGTTGGGTTTGTCGCTGTTAATCTGGGTATTGACAATATTCATAGTTTTAATATGGTTAGGGCATCCGGTGGTGGATTATTTCATGATGGTTATGGCCATGTTACTTCTGATAGTATCAATTATCCTCTTTTTCCCATGGCCGGAGAAGTCTATAGGATGGCAGCGCGGAAAGCCCGACCGGATTGATGAGCGGAACATAATGTTTTCCAGGGCTGAGTTGGAACCTGGAAGTGAGAGGTATAATTCTTATTACAAAGAGTTTCCTGATCATAAAGAGCCGGATGATGCTTTTCGCAAGTTCGCAGGACTCCTTCAGCCAGGCAGCACTTTTTATAATCCATGGCTTTTTGGAGCAGCCGATGCTGCTTTTTTCACTGTTAAAAGTCTGCATCCCAGGACAGATGGCCTGGTAAATCCCCTGAAGCAGAATTTTGCACCTGAGCACATCACCCGGTTTATTACCACCTGGGCCAGGGAGATGGGCTGCCATTCAATAGGTATTACCCTCTTACAGCCTCATCATCTATATAAAACCGGCGGCAGAAAGCACAATTACGGTGAACCAGTGCTTAATTCACATACTTACGCTATTGCATTCACCGTGGAGATGAATTTTCAGCGGATCCGTTCTGCCCCCAGGGGCCCAATAATTATGGAATCATCAGCACAATATCTGAAATCAGGAACTATTGCGGTGCAAATAGCAGCTTTTATAAGGACATTAGGCTATGATGCCCGTGCCCATATTGATGGAAAATACCAGCTTCGCTGTCCTGAGGTGGCGAAGGATGCAGGATTGGGAGAATTGGGGAGAATGAGCATTTTAATGACTCCCAAACTGGGACCAAGGGTTAGGATAGGTGTGGTGACTACCGATTTGCCTCTTCAAATAATTACCTCGCAACATGATCCTACTCTCCTTAAGTTTTGCCAGATATGTAAAAAATGTGCAGAATCCTGCCCCTCTCAGGCGATTTCATACAAGGATCCCAAAGATATTGGAGGAACCACACAATGGGTTATCGACCAGGAAGCCTGCTTCACTTACTGGTGCAAAGCAGGAACAGACTGCGGCAGGTGTATAGCCGTTTGCCCCTATTCCCATCCTGATAACCTGCTGCACCGTATCATACGTGTCTTGATAAAAACCTCTCCTCTTTTCCGCAGATTTGCAATAATAATGGACAATTGGCTGTATGGCATAAAACCCCCGGAAAGGGATTTGCCAATCTGGATGAATCCCTAAATCAAGAACTCCGGATACTTAAAAAAAAATATTAACTTTGTCGAGGGATTTCGAAAATTATATAATAAACAGATATATAGATAGTTATGAAAAATATTTCTATAGTAATTAACGGTGTGTTGGCAGTTGCCGTTGCCCTGCTTTTCGTTCTGCACTTTAACCAGGGAAAAAAGACAAATTCTTCAATCGCCGGGGAGAATATCAATCCCGAGAAGAATATTCCTGAGGGGGAAATGAAAATTGCATACGTGTACATCGACTCCCTTTTAACACATTACAAGATGGCTCAGGATATGTCTACCCAGCTGTTAAAGAGGAAGGAAAACCTTGAAAACGAACTTTCAACCAAAGGAAAAGCTCTCGAAAAAGATATTTCTGATTATCAATATAAAGTGCAAAAAGGACTTATCACCTCTTGGGATGCTGCCGAACAAGAAAAGAAACTTACAGAACAGCAGCAGGTTTTTGTAAACCTTCAGACTGATATGCAAAACCGGTTGATGAAGGAGGAACAGGATGCCAACCTGAAAGTGCATAATAGTGTGATAGAGGTTATTGAAGAGTATAATTTGTCAAAAGGATATAAGCTTATTTTCAGTCATGCTTTTGGTGGTGTGTTGTTATATGCTGAAGATTATATGAATATCACCAGTGATATATTGGCAAAACTAAATTCTGCCTATGGAGTCAACAAGTGAGTTTTGCTGAAACATACCTTTCCAGATATTCATCCGGACAGGTACAGTCACTGCCTGTTCCTGATCCGGATCTTTTTTTATCAGTAGTTATACCTGTATATAATGAACCGGGGTTTATCAATTCCCTGCAGTCCTTGTTATCGGCTGATGCTCCTGATTATCCATGGGAGATAATCATTGTTGTGAATGAGCCGGCCAATTGTCCTTCCGAAAATCATTATCAAAATCTGAAAACTATTGATGATGTCAATAATTTCAAGAAAACTCTGGATAGGCCGGATCTACAAATACATCTTATCCTGCCTGATCCATTTCCAGTGAAAAAGGCTGGCCCGGGCATGGGACGCAAAATTGGGATGGATGAATCTGTAAGACGATTCAATTCTCTGAGCAGGCCGGAAGGTATTCTTGTTTCATTCGATGCGGATACAACTTGTTCGCATAATTACCTTAGAGAACTGGCCGGTTTTTTTCGCCACTATCCCGAGGCAGGAGGTTGCACATTAGCCTTTGAACATAAGCTGGAGGAGGATGGTTTAACTGACTCACACCACCTCAATGCCATCATACAATATGAATTATACCTTAGATATTTCAAGTTTGCATTGGAGTGGATATCATATCCATATACTGTTCATGCCCTGGGATCAGCATTTGCAATAAGGGCACAGCGTTATGTTCTGGCAGGAGGAATGGGCCTTCAACAAGCGGGTGAGGATTTTTATTTCCTGCAAAAGTGTTTGCCGCATGGAAATTTCTGGGAGCTGAATACTACCACTGTTTATCCTTCCGCCAGAATCTCTGATCGTGTTCCTTTTGGAACCGGCCCCTTTGTCGCCAATTTTATAAATGAGGGCAAAAGTGTTCTGGATGTATTTTCTTTTGATTTGTTTAGGGCTCTTCAACCACTTTTCAAGTGGGTAAAAATACTTGGCGAACTACCATCTTCCATGGATGAGGTTGACCAGATATTTCATGAATTACCGGGCAGCATCAGAAAACGATTGATGGACCTGGGATGGCGGGATAAAATCAGGACGGCCTTAGATGAATCGGCAGGGCTAATACCCTTTAAAAAGCGTTTTTATCATGAGGTCAGTGTATTGCAGCTGATTCGACTTTTAAATGGCCTTAGTATGAGAGATTTTCCTAAACTTCCGATTTCTGGTGAATTTTTAAATTTGATGGATGCCTTAGGTTATAAGCTGGAAAGCCAAAACGCGCTGGACCTACTAAACTCTGCCAGAAGAATTGAGAAATCAAAAGGGATTGCCAGGATAACCTGACTTATAATGATTTGGTCAATTTGAATCAAACTACTCCAGTACCGCTTCCGAAGAATATTACTTCTTTTTTATTATAAAGATATCTTCATCCTCGGCTTTCATCAGATACTTCTCCCTGGCAAATTTTTCGAGATTCTCTGTGCTTGTTTCCAATTGATGGATGACTTCCTGGTCCTCAAGGATTTTTCTATGATAATAGCTGGTATCCTGTACTATTTTGCTCAGATACTTGCGTGTCTTGTAGCGCTCAATCAGGTTATGCTGATCAAATACAATTAACCAAACGCTAAACGCCAGAAAGGTGATCAGGTACTTGTTTTTGAAGATGCCAATAAGATGTTTCCCTTTCAATGTGTGTTGATTTAATTACAAATGTAAAAATCATTTCTTACAGATGAAAAAATCTTCGGAGACTTGTTCCTCTTTTTAATCGAAAATGAAAGAAAAAGAGGAAGAGAGAGAATGGCAGAATGGAAGCTGAAAGATCACTTAACATGAAAGGCCAACTTTCTGGTATTATTGACTTGCTCGTCACAATTCAAAGGAACGAGCAAAAAATCAAATTATATTAGTTCAGGATTATTCATCTTCAAGAAAAGGATATGAATGATCGACCGGAGGCAAGAAACATTCTTTTATGGTGCGAGGTGAGACCCAGCGCATGAGGTTCAGTATGGATCCCCCTTTATCATTGGTTCCGGAAGCACGCGAACCGCCGAATGGTTGTTTTCCTACCACTGCTCCTGTAGGTTTATCGTTAATGTAGAAATTACCTGCAGTGTTTACCAATCTCTGGCTCGCAAGGGTAATGGCATAACGATCAGTAGCAAAGATGGCTCCAGTGAGCCCATAGGGTGAAGTCTTATCCACTAAATCCATTGTTTCTTCAAAACGATTAGCTTCGTAAACATAGATTGTCATAATTGGTCCGAATAATTCTTCGTGCATAGTGAGGTAGTTTGGATTTCGGGTGAGTATAACTGTCGGTTCAATGAAGAAGCCTTTTTCCTTGCTGTATCTTCCCCCTGCAATGATCTCAACCTCAGGGTTGCTTTTAGCCCGGTCAATATATCCAACCAGTTTGTCGAAAGCTTTTTCGTCAATTACAGCATTAATGAAATTGCCGAAATCTTCGGGGCTGCCCATTTTGAACTGTCTCAAATCATCCAGTAGCTGACATTCTATCTCTGGCCATAAATTATCGGGGATATAAGCTCTTGATGCAGCAGAACATTTCTGACCCTGGTATTCAAATGCCCCTCTGGATATTGCTGTTGCTACCTCGATAGGCTGGGCGGATTTGTGGGCCAAAATATAATCTTTCCCTCCGGTTTCACCTACAATTCTTGGGAATGACCGGTAATTGGCAATATTTGCCCCTATCTTTTTCCAGATTGATTGGAAAACCCCGGTTGAGCCTGTAAAGTGGATTCCTGCCAAATCGGGGTGGGATAGCGCCACTTCCGCCGCCTCGGCTCCAGGCGCAAAAACCATGTTAATTACGCCATCAGGCAGACCAGCAGCACGAAGCACGTCCATAAGGATTTTCGCAGAATAGATCTGGGTGTTCGAAGGTTTCCACACTACCACATTTCCCATTAAAGCTGGAGCCGCGGTAAGGTTCAGGGAAATTGAAGTAAAATTGAAGGGGCTTATAGCATATACGAATCCTTCCAATGGTCGCTGCTCAAGCCGGTTCCATGTATATCTTGAAGATTCCGGCTGGACCGAATATATTTCGGCCATATATTCAACATTATAGTTCAAAAAATCTATCGATTCGCAGGCCGCATCAATTTCCGCCTGATAAACGTTTTTCGATTGCCCCAGCATAGTGGTGGCATTGATTTTATAGCGGAATGGTCCTGATAAAAGGCTGGCAGCTTTCAGGAAAATGGCTGCCCTCTGTTCCCATGGGGTATTGGCCCACTGTTCACGAGCTTTCAGTGATTCTTCAATGGCCAGATGGATATGGGATCCGTCTCCATTATGATATCTTCCCAAAAGTTGGCTATGGTCATGGGGAGCTCTTATTTCTTCGAGATTACCAGTGGTCACCGCTTGTCCACCAATTATCATAGGGATCTCTATTACTTTATCTTTTAAATCCCTGATGGTTTCTACAAGGCGCTGACGCTCTTCTGTTCCCGGGGCATAAGATTTAACTTCTTCATTTTGAGCCTTTGGCGTCTTTGGTATACTGATCATAATAATTGCAGGGTATTTTTGGTAATTATAACAAAAATATGCCGGTTTTGTTAATAAAAAAAGGCACCCAAAGGTGCCTTTTGTGAAAATGTCAAGTAAGATTTCTATTTTAATTTCAATTCAATGTTTCCAAGATTTCCTTCAAGGCTTATTTTCGATTTACCATTTCCATATTTACCTTCCAGACTGGTATTCAAGCCATGGCTGCTTTTTACCATACTGCCAAACTCCTTAGGGATATTTAAATCGCCCATTTTCATTTCCGCCTCTATTGAAAATCCTGCATTTTTATCAATCCCCAGAACAACAGTTCCAGCATTCACCTCAATCTCGATGGTTTCAAAGGAGGGACTGATTACTTCAACCTCGCAACTGCCCATGTTAACTTCAGCTGACAGATTATTAACTGTTCCAATTATTAATTCACCCTGATTGAGTTCCACATCAAGGTTCCCGGCTTCGTGAATATGCATGGTTCCGAAATTCATTTCGATATCGGCGTCTGCAATGTTTCCTACACTAAGATCCCCATAATTTACCTGAACAGAGATATCCGAGCCAATTAGTTGTTCGATTTCCATTGAGCCAAAAGACATGTCAAGTTCCAGATCTCCGGAGAATTCACCAATTTTGGTATTCCCAAACTTTGTTTCGAGATCCAGGTTGATGTAAGAGGGAACATTCGCAACAATAATGATGGAAAACTTCTTTTTATTTCCAATATCAATTTTGCTTAAGTTATCATTCAGTATTGTTTCCACATGCAAGTCATTCCCATCTTGTTCAAACTTAACATTGATATTATCCAGTATTTTTTTTGCCTTGGCCTCATCGGAGTGTTCTACCTTTATGATGACATCAAATACTGCCTGGTCTTTGTCCCAGTTGTTGATGGTTAGGTCACAGAACTTGCTGTCGATAATTAGTACCGAAGATTTGTTAGTGTTGAACTCTTCATGGAGTTCCTTTTTAATTTCCTGGGCATAAAGACCGGTGCCGGCCAAAATGAAAAAAGTCAGGAGGATTTTGATTTTATAATTCAACGCTTTCATACTGATTTGGATTGTTTGTTTGAGAATTATTTTGTTCTTGAAAAGTTTTTATCCGGTTAAGAATATATGTCATTACCTGAAGTTTGGTCTGATAATGCCGTATCATTGCTTCGATAATTCTTTGGTCTCCAGGGTTTGATTCCATTTCCTTCTGCAAATTGGTGTATACTGAGTCCATCTGATTTAGCTCCTCCAGCATGGATTGCTTGTATGCTTCATCATCCAGAAAAGTACTGTTTTCCAGTTCCTCGTATTTTGAGCTTATCTGGCTGGTAAAGAAAAACTCAACCTCCTGGTATTCCTGGCTGACATCTCCAAGCATTATAATTTTATCCTCAGTCTGGAAAAATTCATTGTATGCCCATAAGGATGACATAATCATCAACAGGGACACCGCGGCTACCCGGCTGATCCTATAGGTGAGCCGCAGGGTCCTTTTTCTACTGCTTTGCCTGGCCAACCGTTTCTCAAACCGATCGAAATGGCCGATTTTCGGCTCTTGATCCATGAATAGCTCTCTGTTTTCTTTCATCATTTCCTCTAATTTATCCATGGCTTTAATTTTTTAGAATTGCGAGTAATTTTTGTTTTCCTCTGGATAACTGGGCCCTGCTGGTTGAGGCTGTTATACCCAGGAAGCTGCTGATCTCATCGTGGTCATATCCTTCCAAAAGGTTCAGCGAAAGGACCAATCGATATTTTTCGGGTAATTCAGCCATTGCTCTTCTGACCCTTTTAATTTTATCGTTAATACTTTCCCCTGTGGTTTCCAGTGTGCTCTCGTCAATAGTGTCGTCCCGGATTTCATCCACCTCTTCAAAATATATTCTTCGTTTTCTTACCACATCAAGGGATTTGTTTACAACAATTTTCCTCAACCAGCCTCCAAAACCTGTTGCCAGATTTGTTTCAGGGAGCAGTTGAAAGGCTTTCAGGAAAGATTCCTGCATGATATCCTCTGCTTCTGCGGTGTTCCCTACGATTTGTAAGCTGGTGTTATACATAGCTTTATAGTATAGTTTATATATTTGCATCTGGGCTTTTTGGTCCCCATTTCTGCAACTGTCCAGGAGATCCTGGTGTACCATCGTTTTCGCGGATGTAACAGTCATATTCATAAGCAAGACGTTTTAAAAAAAGAAGTGCTGCATTCGCAGAAAAAAAATTCTTTAAATGCAGCAGAGCGAAGACTTTGGATCAGTATGAAAGCGTTTAACCCTAACCTCCGCTAATAAGGTGAATAATATTAAGTATATCTCCGCTCTTTACAGTTGTCATTGTATAGGTTGGCTTTTTGATTAATTTACCATTCAATTTAACAATAATCTGTGGGAAGGTAAAATTCTTAAAGCTAAGAATCTCACTTACCGTCATAGGTTCCTTGGGGAATTCTTCTGTCCGGTTATTAAGATCGATAATCATTCCTTTTCAATACTGTTTGTAGAAATTATATAAATAGGATCTTGTCTGGTCATATATTGGTTTGGTGAACTCCAGGAATAGTTCTTGTGGGGGGGGAGGCATTCCTGGGTTTTTTCTACTGAGTTTTAATTGCTCAGCATCCAGGACTCTTTTATCACCGTTGTAACTGGACCATTTGGTTCCCCACACATATTCGCCCGGAATTTTTTTATTATTAAGCACTTTGTTCGAAACCGCGTCAACGATTTTTACATCGAGAATACCTGATGAGATGACTTCACGGGTATGAACAGTATAATTTGCCTTTACCTTATCGAAAACATCCACCTTTTGCCCGGCAATGGTTGCTGTACCCACTTTAACAGAATCTTTGCTTACCAGGTTATTAACCACATCTTTATCATGGGTAGAGCCTACCACAAAATCATCGAACTGCATTATCAGGATGTGATCTGCATGGCCCAGTTGTTTGGCCTCCTTTGGATCAAGGAAGAGGACAAAATTATTACCCAGTTTATCGGAAAGATATGCAACGACCTCATTTTGAAAAAAATCGGAATTAACTTTATAAATTCCCGGAACCGGTATTTTTTCTACTATTACTACAAGCGTCGCCAAAATGCGTGCCTGATCCATCTTTGTGTCCACATCTCTGTAATTGGCAACATGTTGATTGGCGCTTTCGTAAAGGTAATAAGCCTCCCTGGCTGATAGTCTATCTCCTTTCTTCATCAGTTCCTCAGCGGCCTGGTAAGCTTCCTCTGCGGCTTTTTCCCGGGCTCCTGTTAATTGGGATGTATATTCCCTGATGTCAAGCTTAAGGGATCTGGCCGCTGGGCTGCGCCGGATTTCATCGGCCATAGAATTGATCTTTTCATACCTGGACACAATTTCCGCATATTTAAACTGATCATTGCTATTAATAAGATTGTCAATTTCAGTAGTAAGCGTCTCAACTGCATAAGGATAAGCTGCCTTTAAAGTCTGTTTGGCCTTTTTGCTATCCGGATTTGACCTTAGTCTTTCAATTGATTGGATAACAGCACTATAGTAATTTCCCCTCTCAAAAGATTTTTTTCCCGTCGAGCAGGAACCAACTAACAGGCTGATCAATAAAAGGAGTATTATTCGGGGTTTATTCATAGTATGACAATCTTACGTATTATGTCTTGCATTTTGCGTCTTACGTCTTGCGTCTTGCGTCTTACGTCTTACGTCTTACGTCTTTGGTCTTATCTTGCATCTTATTTCTTGAGCAGTATCTCCATCACAACATTTGCCTGCATATGGGCCACAATTCCTACTCTGGGTGCCATGAGTGGATTTTCCGGGCTTTTTTCTTCTGTTTCATCACCACAAACATATAATTTGCCATACTTTTTAACCATCAAGGCTTGGGTATTTCCAAAACCAGCCATCCCGGATCCCACAACCAAATTCCTTTCCGGCCATTGTTCCAGGGCAGTCTCGATAAGCATTTCTTTCTGGTCGGCCCGGTCGAAGGCTTCCACTAATACATCTACCCCTTCGAATATCCTTGGTATATTCTGGGAATCCAGACGAAGATTGAAAGCGGTCAACCTGAGCTCCGGATTGATGCGAATAAGGTTATGACGCAATGCCTCGACTTTTGGTTGACCAATTTGATTTCGGAAATAGAACTGCCGGTTGAGGTTGCTTTCATCAACAATGTCAAAATCAGCAATTACTAGCTTGCCTAATCCACAACGAACCAGTGCTGCGGCGCAATTGGAGCCCAGACCTCCCGCACCGGCAATACCAACCGTTTTTGTTGACAGGATATATTGTATGTCGGAAAACTTCATTTGCATCAAATATAAACCATATTCCTTATTTTTCCGAACTCCGGGAGTTCCAAATGACTAGGGAAAAGTTTATAAATAAATAAATCGGAACTTATTTCATCATCAGACCAAAAGTAACAATTACTGTTGGACGAAGAGTCGCCCGGAATGATTAAAGTCATATTGTTAGCCTACCGGAAATTCGGGAATATTCCTATTTTTGCTTAGCTTGATTTATTACAAAAAATTATACCATGGAAGTCAAGGAAATGAAAGAAACTCATAAGCTTCTTGCCAGACTGAATTATGAGGTTACACCTCTGGAAAAGGGTTATACAGATAAGATCCTATATATCAATTTATTAGATAACAGTTTCAAGATCAAGGATGTTGATCCTATGATGAAAGATAAATTCATCGGGGGGAAAGGTTATGGTCTTAAGCTTTTATGGGATGCTACAAAGCCAGAAACCAAATGGGATGATCCGGAGAACGAGATCGTGATTTCATCTGGCCCGATTGGAGGCATTACTCAGTATTCAGGCACCGGCAAATCTTTGGTTGTAACCCTGTCACCGGCTAGTGGATCTGTTACGGATTCAAATGCCGGGGGTTATTTTGGCCCTTTTGTAAAATTTTCCGGGTTTGATGCCATTGAACTTCAGGGGAAGGCCAAAAATGATGTCATTATTGTGATCGATGGGACTATCGGGCAGGTTAGTATTGAAGAAGCCTCTGAGGAACCCATGGATAGTCATTTGATGTCGGAAGTATTGACAGAAATGTATGCTGATGAAGGTAAGATGGGCAATGTTTCTGTTGTTTCTTCTGGTATGGCTGCTGAGCATTCTTGGGTTGGGATGATGAATTTTAGTTTTTACGACAAGAAAAAAGGAAAAGTCCGTCTGAAGCAGGCTGGCCGGGGCGGTACTGGGACAGTTCTTCGCAATAAGAAAATTAAGGCCTTGGTTTGTAAGATTCCAGGTGTAAAGGGTAACTTGAATAATGTTGTCGATCTTCCAGCTATCATAGAGAGGGGAAAGCGCTTCAATAAAGAGATGCGTGAGCAGGATGAGGAGCAATGCGAAATGCGGACTAAAGGCACTGCCCACCTCATGGAGATCATGGACGATTATGATTTGCTCCCGGTAAATAATTACAAATTTGGAGCACACCCTGATTCCCCGAAAATCGATTCCGAGGTGTGGAAAAAATTGTTCCACCAAGGCACCCCGGACGGATGTTGGATCGGTTGTAATATGTCCTGCGCTAAAGCTGTCAGCAATTACATTGTTAAAACAGGACCCTATATTGGTCAGGAAGTTATCGTTGACGGGCCAGAATATGAAAATGCTGCCGGTCTTGGATCAAATTGTGGGATTTTTGATCCGGAATACATAATTGAGTCTAATTTCTATTGTGACACCTATGGGATGGACACCATATCCTGGGGAACATTAGTAGCCTTTATAATGGAGTGCTATGAAGCAGGTATCCTGGACAAAGAAATCACAGGTGGACTTGAATTGAATTTCGGAAATTCTGAAGCAGCCATTGAATTACTGCATCAGTGTGCCAGGGGGGTTGGCTTTGGACTAATAGCAGGCTATGGTATTCGTAAGATGAAGGAGATATTTGAAAAGGAGTATGATGGAGATCCGCAGTTCCTTTTCGATATTGGTATGGAAAATAAGGGGCTGGAATATTCCGAATATGTATCAAAAGAATCACTGGCCCAACAAGGAGGGTTTGCTATAACCAATAAAGGCCCTCAGCATGATGAAGCCTGGCTTATTTTTATGGATATGGTGAACAACCAGATTCCCTCCTTCGACGATAAAGCAGAAGCTTTACATTATTTCCCGATGTTCAGGACCTGGTTTGGACTGGTTGGCTTGTGTAAGCTGCCATGGAATGATGTTGAACCGCCAGATAATGCCGAAACTGATGAGCCTGCTAAGGTTCCCGAGCATGTGGATAATTACGTAACACTTTATAAATCGGTTACTGGAAGAGATTTCGATAATGTAAGGTTGATCGAGGATTCTGAACGGATATATAATTTTCAAAGGATTTTTAACCTCCGCCGTGGTTTCGGGATCCGAAAATGGGATGCCCAACCTTACCGGGCTGCTGGTCCAGTCACACTGGAGGAATATGAGAGCCGGGCCGAACGATACGATAAGCAATTGAAAGAACAGGCAGGGCTTGATCCTGAAAATATGAATCTCGCCGAAAAGCATCAGGCACTGAGGAGATACAGGGAAGACCGGTATGAACTGTTGCTCGATGCTGTATACAAGAGGCGTGGATGGAACAGTAACGGGGTGCCAAAGATCGAATTTCTTAAAGAGATAGGGATGGATTTTCCGGAGATTATTGAGGTTGTTGAACCATTTCAATAATATATGAGAAGCAAATTGCATTATTTATAGGCCGGCCTTTGTATCGGCCTTTTTTTTACCTTTGCCAACTTATTATTTCATTAAGTTGGCAAAGGTTCAGAAATGCGTGAGGCAGCACAACAAAAATCACAGGAATTAGGGGAAAAGCCTATTGGCCGGCTGATGTGGAAGTACTTTCTTCCAGCCTTTGTTGGTGTGGTGGTTTATTCTCTATATAATATTGTCGACAGGATTTTTATCGGCAGGGGAGTTGGGGCACTGGCTTTGTCTGGATTGAGTTCTGTTTTCCCCATTATGCTGATAGTGATGGCATTCGGTATGCTTGTTGGGATAGGAGCCGGGGTCAATGTGTCGATCAGTATGGGGCAAAAAGACCACAATAAAGCTGAGCAGTTCCTTGGAAACGGTTTGGTGTTAATGATCCTGGTCTCTATCCTGGTTTCGATCATTGGTTTTTTGATTAAAACACCGGTTCTCAATCTCTTTGGAGCAACTGAAGAAACTATCGGATACGCTCAGGAATACCTTAATATTATTCTTTTTGGTGCTGTTTTTCAGGTTGTAGGATTTGGCATGAACAATATTATTAGGTCTGAGGGACATGCAAGAATCTCCATGTACAGCATGTTGTTAAGTGCCGGTGCCAATCTGATACTCGATCCAATTTTTATATTTGTGCTCGACATGGGAGTTAAGGGTGCTGCCTATGCCACAATCTTAAGCATGATGGGCTTGAATATCTGGGTACTGGCACATTTCTTAGGACCACGAGCGGTTAATAAACTCAAAGTTAAAAACTTAACAATAAATACACATGCCGTGTCCAGGATTGTCGCAGTTGGGATGGCTCCTTTTTCCATGCAGATTGCGGGCAGTTTTGTTATTGGGCTATACACAAATCAGCTAATCCGGTACGGTGGTGACCTGGCAGTTGGAGCCCTGGGTATTATTTTTTCTATTGCCAATTTCCTGGTGATGGCCATGGTAGCTATTAATATGGCCTCCCAGCCAATTATTGGTTTCAATTTTGGGGCAAGGGACTACGACAGGGTGAAGCGGACTGTCCGTTTGGGGATCACGGCAGCTTCCGTTGTTGCTGTAGTCAGTGGAATTATCGTTGAATTGATACCATCTCCACTGGTCAGGTTATTTAATACTGATGACCCCGAGCTTTATAATCTGGCGGTTACCGGAATGAGGATTTTCGCCATAGCACTCCCGGTGGTAGGTTTTCAGATTGTAGCATCAAATTTTTTCCAGTCGATTGGGAAAGCCAAAGTAGCTACTTTCCTCACCTTGTTGAGGCAGCTTATCCTATTGGCTCCACTGTTGGTATTTCTTCCAAGGGTTTTTGGACTTAATGGTGTTTGGATGGCAACCCCAATCTCGGATGCCGGGTCGGCCCTTGTCACTGGGATTTTTCTCTGGTGGCAAATGAAGAAACTTGGCAAGGAAGAAATAAGTATGGAAGTTAGCAATTCAAATATACCGAAGACTTCTGAAACTGAAATTTCAACAGTCTAACCAGCTTGTACGTTAATATATGAAAACTTATAGCTTAATAAATTGAAACTTGATACTTACTTGCGCCATGTACCTTGTGCCATGTGCCTATTGATCAGTCTCCTGCTTCTGACTTCATGCAATTTTGGGGGCAGGAATGACAAAGAAAGTCAAATACTCAGCGTATTTCATGCTGGCAGCCTGTCTGCTCCACTACAAAAAATGGCCGACATTCCTCTTGTGTCTCAAATTACTGGAGGTGCCCTTAAAAAGCTTAAGTTGAAAGTTGGACAGGTCGTATGGGCCAGTTTTAAAGCCACAAGTGTTAGGTTCATCAGAAAATAGGTCAATTTTTTCTATATTTATCATAAAAATAATTTAATGCTTGATATAAAAATATGGCTATTTATATAGGGATAGATGATACGGATAACAGAGGAAGCCGTGGAACTGGATTTCGTTCCAGGCAGATGGCATCGGAATTGGAATTGGCGGGATTTGGACAGGTATTTGGGATAATAAGGCATCAGCTGTATCTTCATGAGGAGATACTTTCTACCTCACAAAACGGTTCAAATAGTATTATTGTTGAGTGCTCCGATCTTGAAGGCTTAAAGATTTTTTGCCGTAATTTCATGATTCGGGAGGCCTTACCCGGCAGTAATGGAGGGCTCTGTATTGTTGATGCAGAATTGATCCCCGGAGAGGTGGAAGAGTGGGGAAGGCGGGCAAAAAGGGAGCTTGTTGATCAACAAGAAGCGCATGACATTGCCGCCAGGAATAATATTTACTTAACTGGCATTTTCGGAACCCACAGTGGTGTAATTGGAGCTCTTGCCGCAGTAGGTTTAAGAAAAACTGGCAACGATGGCAGATTCATCTGGCAACCAGGCAAACAATTGCGCGATTTGCAAGGCTCAATGACCGTGGAGGAATTCAAGAGAGGTACTCAGATTGATGATATTATTACCAAGGAAGGTAAAATACTGGGCCCTGAAGAAATGATAGATCTGACTGATTGGGTCAGGGCCGTTCTCATTAATAATAAAGCCTATGTCCTGGCCGAACGAAATTTAAAGAGGTCGGGAAGTGATTGGAAAACAGCCGATAAGGATTATATAAGAAAATTAGGTTCCTAGAATATACAGGAGATAAACAATAGAAAGAATAAAATAATCATGGAATCGTTAGATAGTATAAACATCAAACTAAATAGTGTAATGAAACAACCGAACAGAATAATATATGGAGTATTATTAATGACACTTATTCTTGGATTCTTTTCATGTAACAAGGAAAAGCTGCAACCTGTTGTTTCTCTGGTGGATGAGCCAGGATACCAGGACAAGGATACCATGTTGGCAGTTGGTGATACCATTAAAGTTCTTATCGAATATACATGGAACGGAAAACATAAAGTCAGTGAGATTGAAATGAAGGTCAATGAGCGAACGATAGGAAATTATCAAATAGACCAGGAGCAGGGCCAATTCAATATTACTATTATTAAAGGTTTGGCTGAAACGGAAATCTGGGATTTTACAATTATTGATGTTGGTGGAAATTCAGCCACAATAAGCATGAACCTTACAAAAGACCCTAATTCCATATACAAAGGGGTTAAGTATTATGATAGTATTTTTCTTGGTGCTCAGGCTAATATCAGTAAACCCGGCTTTATGTCAATTTCGGGATCTACCTATTACACTCTGGAAGGGGCTTTCAATAACCAATCCAAGGTTGATTTCTTTTTCTATTACAATAGCAGTGATAAAGCAACTATTGCTTCTGCCGGAGCCGATATTCCTGAAGGGGTTTATTCTAACCTCCTGGCCCCTGGTTCGTGGACCGTCAAGAATACCAGCTTCTTTCAGAAGACTGTTATAAGTATGGAAGGTTTTTTCGGTATGTTTCATGATGGGTTTCTCATTGAAAACTTCGACCTTTCGATTGCAAGCAAAAAGGCAAATAACCTGGTGGCCGGAGATATTTACCTATTTCAGCTGGAAAATGGGAAAAAGGGAATATTCTATGTTATTAGTGTGGATCCGGAGATTGACGGTGAGGTAAACATAGCGGTAAAGGTTCAGGAATAAAGGGGAATGGATAACTGATAACTGATAACTGATAACTGATAACTGATAACTGATAACTGATAACGAGTCACTGCCTGCCCCGATGTATAGTGGAGTCACGAAATCTTCCAGCCGGATACAGTAATACTTAATGCTGCCTCTTCTGGATCCTGATCGAAACGCTGCCCATCAGATTTAATAATCATATCTGCCAGATACATAAATTCTGTTTTACCCAGATTGCGATTGGTGGCAACAACAGCCAGTAAATTGCTAATTATGATCATTAAAAGCCTTGATTAACGGTATAAAATACGAATTCTTTTCCGCAATTTTTTTTAATGTTTTCACGTTAAATCATTACATTTAAACCGGTTTTGTCCCCTCAAACCAAATTCTGACCTGAATCAGCATGACTAACAAAAGCCATACGAGTGCCTTTTCGGTGATTGTCGTGTTTATTTTATTGATGATTTTGGGCCTGGCATTTCTGCCCAGGCTTTCAGTACGCCTCTATCCGAGCCGTACCACGCCTTCCCTCACTATTTCCTACAACTGGTCCAATGCTTCGCCACGACTCGTGGAGCAAAATGTTACTGCACCACTTGAAGGCCTTTTTAATACTATTATCGGGATTAAGGGTATTACTTCCAACTCATTTCAGGGCGGTGGAAATATAACAGTGGAATTTGATAAGAAGGCCGACATGGATGCTATGCGGTTTGAGGTTGCAGCAAAGGTTCGGGAAATATTTCCTAAACTTCCCGAAGCTGTCCGTTATCCTGGGATTTCAGCATTCAGAACGGAAAGCGAGGAACAGACCTTACTCACTTACACTCTAAATGCACCATCAAGCCCCAGGTTGATCCAGTTGTATGTGGATGATGTATTAAAACCCAAATTATCACATATTGAAGGTTTGTATAATATACGTGTATATGGGGCCACACCAATGGAGTGGGAATTGGTTTATGACCAGGAGCAATTGAGAATCCTCAACATTAGGCGTCAGGATATCATAAGTGCTTTACGGGATTATTTCAGGAAAGAGGTGGTGGGAATGGGATGGGACAAAAGTGGCAGCCTGGCTGAATTTACACCCAAAGGAATAGTCCTGAAATCTGTCCCTGTTTCTGATGAGGGCTGGCAACAGATCCCTGTGGCACAGGTTGATGGACGGATTGTTAGAGTAAGCGATTTGTGCCGGATTCTTTACAAAGAGCAGGAACCCAGAGGGTATTATCGTATAAACGGCAGTAATACAATAAACCTGATTTTTACTGCAGAGAAAGGGGCCAACAGCCTAAAGGTTGCTGCTGAGGTCAAAAAGGAGCTGACTCGATTATCATCCGATTTTCCCCCCGGCTATTTTATCCTTTTAAGCAGCGATACCACCGAGTTCATTAAAGAGGATTTGAATAAGATTTATTACCGGACTCTTTTTTCATTTACTATACTCCTTGTCTTTGTTTTTCTCATCAGCCGACAAATCCGCTATCTATTAATAATTTTCATAAGCCTCCTGGCTAACCTTTGCACGGCATTCATCCTGTATTACATGTTAGGGGTCGAGATCAACCTGTATTCACTTGCTGGCATAACTGTATCCTTAGGACTGATCATTGATAATACCATTGTGATGGTAGATCATATACGGACAAAGGGAAACCGGAAGGTTTTCCTTGCAATCATGGCTGCAACCCTTACAACTATCGGTGCCCTTTCTGTAATAAGATTTTTTGGGGAAACCACGCGCCTTCAGCTTAAGGATTTCTCGATGGTGTTGATTATCAACCTTTTTGTTTCTCTGATGGTTGCGCTATTTTTGGTTCCATCACTTTTGGAAAAAATTCCCTTGAAAGTAAAACACGGGGCCAGTACAACCGGGAGGAGACGTAAAGTTGTTTGGTTTTCCAGGGGATATGGGAGGATGATTGGATTTTCCCAGCGGTATAGATGGGCATTTATTATGTTGGCGATTCTTTTATTCGGACTCCCTACTTTCAAGATTCCAACAAGGATGGAGGGAGATGAATGGTATTATAAGCTTTTTCAGAAAACACTTGCCTCTGATCAATATGTGCAAAAAATTAAGCCGGTGGTGGATAAAGTACTGGGAGGCACCCTGAGGTTATTCAGTCAGCATTTCCGGGAAAGATATTCCTACCGCCTGCCCGAGCGTACATCCATCCAGGTGAGAGCTTCGCTTCCCCAGGGCTCCACTCTGCAGCAAATGAATGACCTCATGATACAGGTTGAATATTACCTTAAGGGTTATGATCAGATTGACCAGTTTCAAACACGGGTTAGTAATGCCCGCAATGGTCAGGTGGTAGTTAATTTCAAACCAGATTATGAACTAGGGGCCTTTCCCTTTGTATTACTCAGTCAGCTTCAGGACCTTGCCAATAATCTTACAGGAGCAGACTGGAGAGTGTATGGCCTTGGACAGGCGTTCAGCAATTCTTTATCGGAGCAGATAGGTTCAAATAAAATTGTCCTTTATGGGTATAATTATGAGGACCTCATGAATTATGCTATTGCTGTTCGGGACCGGGTTTTATCACACGAGCGGGTAGAAAAAGCTTCTATTATCAGCCAGGACACCTGGATACGTGATCCTGTTTTTGAATATGGGATCAGCCTTGATCCGCAAAAATTGCAGGCAAGGAAGTTGAATGCATCGCAGGTATACCAAAATCTGGAGGGTTATTCCATGCACCAGGGAGCCGAAGGTTCGATTTTTATCGATGGTTCATACGAGCAGGTACGGATGCGATCAGTTCAATCAGATACCTTTGACAAATGGATGATGGGGAACACCCCAATAGAGATCGATGAATCCGTTGTTCGCCTGGAAGACCTGGGTGAATTGAGAAAGGAAGGGCTTAACAAAACTATCTGTAAAGAAAACCAACAGTATCGCCTTATCGTGGAATATGACTTCATTGGCAATTACAAGTTGGGACAGATTAATCGCGACAGGGTTATCAGGGAAATGTCAGACCAACTACCTATTGGGTATACCATAAAGCAGTTGGAGTACAGATATTGGCAAAAGGAGGCAAACAGGCAGTTTTTTCTCATCCTTATTGTTATTGGGATCATTTATATGATATGCGCCATTCTTTTGGAAAGCTTGAAACAACCACTGGCTGTGGTCCTTATTATTCCGGTTTCCTATGTGGGTGTATTTCTTACTTTTTATCTATTCGACTTCAGTTTTGATCAGGGGGGATTTGCAGCCTTCTTGCTTTTGAGCGGTATTGTTGTAAACGCAGCCCTGTATATCCTGAACGATTTTAATAACCTGAAACGAAAAATGAAGGGTAAAATGCTGCCCATAAGGATGTTCCTTAAAGCATACAATGGGAAAATCATTCCCATTTTTCTAACTGTGATGTCAACAGTTTTCGGCCTTGTTCCATTTATTGCAGGTGGAGAAGATGAAGCATTCTGGTTTGCTTTGGCTGCGGGGACTATTGGCGGATTGATTTTTTCTATTGCGGCAATATTTGTTTTTTTGCCGGCCTTTTTATCATTAAAACCACAAAAAAAATGAATTATATGAAAAAGCCTGTTCTCTGGTTATTTTTGGGTTTGCTTGGGCTGACTCTTGTAGCCTGTAAAAAGAAAGAGGAAAATCCTTTCGGTAATAAGCTGGGCGAGATTGATGCCAAGTCTGAACCCGTTAAAGTGGTAGGAGAGCTAAGTGTTTTTGGTGATTTCCCAATGGAATTGGTCAGTAATGGAAAATTAACGGCCCAACAAAAGGCCTCTCTGAATTTTAAGACTAGTGGGATTATTAGCCGAATCATGTTCAGAAATGGGCAAATTGCACAGGCCGGGCAGCTCATTGCAGAAATGGAAAACAGTATGGAGCAACTCGATCTGGAACAGGCACGGCTCAGGTTGGAAAGAGCGAGGATCGACCGCCTGGCTAAAATAGTTGGACATGCCGTTGGTGCACGCAATCCGGAAGATGTTTCGGATGAGGCCTTAAAACGCTTCAATATGGAAACCGGATATGACGAGGCTGGATTGGCGAACCAGCAGGCCGAGATCCGCTATAATTATACCCGACTCTTGGCCCCTTTTACTGGCAGGATAGCCAATCTGGAAACCAAACCCAATAATACTCCCAAGGCTGGAGAACCGTTTTGTCTTCTTATGGATGATTCACGCTTTGAGATTGTATTTCCCGTAATGGAGTCAGAAATCGGCAGGCTGTCCACCGGGCAGGAGATAACGATGAAGCCCTTCTTCATGGATTCAGTGTTTTATAAGGGGACTATTTTTGAGATCAATCCGTGGATCAATGAACATGGTATGGTTCAGGTGAAAGCAGTGGTAAATAATGAGCATCATCAACTGGTCGATGGGATGAATGTTAAGGTTTTTATTCGTGATAAAATACCTGCTTGCCTGATCGTTCCTAAAGAAGCAGTGGTTCTACGTAATAACCGCCAGGTTATATTTACCCTGTTGAATGACACCCTAGCTAAATGGAATTATGTTACAACTGGCCTTGAGAATTCCAACAGTTACAGCATTATTGAAGGCCTTACTCCCGGGGATACAGTTATTACCATTGGTAACCTGAATCTTGCCCACGAGGCGAGGATCGAATTCAAACTCGAGGAAAAGCAATAAAGATTATGGTAAAGTTCCTGATAAACAGACCCATTGCGGTCATTATGAGCTTCCTGGCAATAATTTTTCTTGGGATAATAACCTCACTGAATATCCCCGTTTCCCTTATGCCCAGTATAGATATACCAGAGATTACTGTCCAGATATCTTATCCTAACACACCTTCCAGGGAAATGGAAAACTCTATCGTTAAGCCCATTCGTCAACAAATGTTACAGGTAGGGCACCTTAAGGATATCGAGAGCCAAACACAGGATGGCCATGCCTTGATTCGTTTGCGTTTTGCATATGGAACAGATATCAATTATGCTTATATTGAGTCGAACGAGAAAATCGACGATGCCATGAATGGTATGCCCCGCGACCTCGACCGTCCCAGGGTTATCAAGTCCTCAGCCTCCGATATTCCGGTTTTCAATATATTAGTGACCAGGGAGGCTGATTGGAACGATCAGAAAAAGTCCCTGGAGTTGAGTGAGTTCGTAAGGTCGGTCGTACTGCGGCGAATAGAACAGCTTCCAGAAGTCGCAATGGTTGATATGACCGGGATGAGTTGGTCGGAACTAGCTGTTTTCCCTGATTATGAGAAACTCAGAAGTCTGGAACTTACAGATCAGGATATTCTTAATTCCCTTGAGAAAAACAATATCACCATTGGTAACCTGATGGTGAGGGAGGGCTATTACCAGTATAATATCCGCTTTTCTAATTATCTTAAAAATAAAGCAGATATTGAAAATATATATATCAGTGCAGGCGACCGGCTGTTACAATTAAAAGAGCTGGCAGAATTTGACCTGCGCCCGCAGTCCCGATCAGGATTATTCCAGAACCGGGATAAAGAAGGGCTTTGCCTGGCAATTATTAAACAGGCTGATGCCCGAATGGAAGATTTGAAGATCGAATTAGACGGATTGTTGACAAACTACCGGGAAAACTACCCCGACCTGGATTTTGAGCTTGAGAAAGATCAGACCAGGATATTGGATGTTTCGATTGGCAACCTTCGGCAAAGCTTATTTTTTGGTGCTGTTCTTGCTGTATTAATAATGTTTTTATTTCTGAAGGATTTTCGCTCTCCACTTCTAATTGCATTCAGTATCCCCGTTTCACTGATTATTTGTTTCCTCGTGTTTTATCTTGCTGGTATCAGTATAAATATTATCTCTCTTTCGGGTCTGGTACTGGCTGTGGGAATGATGATAGATAATTCCATTATAGTAATCGACAACATCAATCAGTACATCGAAAAGGGAGAAAAGTTATCCGTGGCTTGCATCGTTGGAACAAATGAAGTGATCCGGCCGCTGATTTCTTCAGCCCTGACAACTAGTGCGGTTTTCATACCCCTGGTTTTTCTAAGCGGGATATCCGGAGCCCTGTTTTTCGATCAGGCTGTGGCGGTTACCACGGGTTTGATTGTTTCATTTCTGGTTTCTATCACGCTGTTGCCAATGCTGTTCCGTTTGTTATACAAAGGCAATAAGAAGGTTGGAGCCAACAGGTTCCTCCTAAGAATCAACAGGATTAATTACGAGGGTTCATATGAAAAGGGATTTAACCACTTTTTTCGATTTAAAGCTCTTTATGGTATTCTTTTCCTTTTATTTATTGCCGGGGGGATTTTTCTGGTGACGTTTTTGGAGGTAAGGAGATTACCGAAAATTAGTGAAATGGAAACTATCGCTTTGATTGATTGGAATGAACCTATCCATGTTAATGAAAATGCAGACAGGATCCAGAAACTGGTTGCTACCCTAAGCGACAGCCTGATACAATATTCGGTACTGGCTGGGAAACAGGATTTCCTTCTTAACCGGGATGCTGACCAAACTGCCTCAGAGGCTGAGATTTACCTCAGGACAACGAGTACTGAGGCTGTTATTAGAATCAGGGATGAATTTCTTTCCTGGCTTGATAGCCACTATCCCCAGGCATCAGCAAGTTTCCACCCGCCAGAAAATATATTTGAAGCGATTTTCTCGGAGGATAAACCGGAACTTGTTGCTGAATTGTCTGATTTTCGCGGGAACCATATTCCTGAATTAAGTGCATTGTATGATTTCCTGGATAATTCAGAAAAACTGGATAAATTGGAATTTGAATCTATACCCGTTGATGATCAGATTATTATCGAAGTTGACCCTGAATTATTGTTGCTATACAAAGTGGACTTTAATTCGGTGTACAATCAACTAAGTTCAGCTTTTAATCAAAGGCAAATCGGTCTGTTGAAAACCTATCAGCGTTTTATTCCAATAATGATGGGGGAGAATCAAAGAACGGTTTTAGATATCATTCAGCAAACAATCATTAAGAATAAGGAAGGAGAGGAACTTCCTTTATCTTCTCTGGTAAGAACAGGTAAGGAGCAAGATTACAAAACTATACGGGCAGGAAGAGAGGGTGAGTATATTCCCCTGGTTTTAAGAAAATCAGATGAGGGACCTCAATCTGCTATGCGAAAAATCAGAAACAGGGTAAAGCAGTCTGATGGCCTTGAAGTGAGTTTTTCAGGTACCTTCTTCACACAAAAGGATCTTATGCGGGAGCTTGCACTAGTTCTTCTGATCTCGGTGATGCTACTGTATTTTATTCTGGCCGCCCAGTTTGAGTCTTTCGTTCAGCCTCTCATTGTATTGTTGGAGTTGCCCATTGATATTGCCGGTGCTTTTTTCGTGCTCTGGTTGGCCGGTGAATCACTAAATATCATGTCAGCTATTGGTATTATCGTAATGAGCGGAATAATTATTAATGATTCGATACTAAAAATTGATACTATTAACCGGGCCAGGTTGAGTGGTGAAAGTGTGCTGGAGGCTATAAAGACTGGAGGCAGAAGGAGATTGAAGCCTATATTGATGACTAGCCTGACAACTATTCTGGCTTTGACGCCATTCCTGTTTTTTAAAGGACTTGGGGCTGAATTGCAACGACCGCTTGCGTTGACAGTTATTGGGGGCATGACAATTGGAACCCTGGTGAGTCTTTATTTTATACCTCTGGCCTACTGGGCGTTATATAGCAGGGCAGAGGGCAGCCCTTCGACAAGCTAAGGGACCGAAAGCATGTATAAAATATAATCGCCAGGGGTTGGCTGAAGCCCCACCTTTAGCCAAGACACAAAGAAAAAGGCTCATCCTGAATTTTCGAAACTTGGCAAGTAAAAACTAAATAAGGGACGCAGCATACTGCGTCCCTTATTTATACCGAATAACCGAATAACTGAATAACAAGACTTAAAAAGGAGCAACTTTATAAAACATTAACAGAGGGTTGTCACTTTCGGACAAGTTCAAAAATAATTCCATCCTTTCCTCAGTTAATTCTATCCCCTGATTGATCCTCCATTCTATAGCGCGTTTGGCATCAAATGCTTCTATTGCACTGACAAAATATTCGCCATTAGTAGCTATAGGTGGTTGGAACAGGCCGGTTGATATCCCATGGGAGGCAAAAAACTCACTTGATTTTACATTAAAACTATGTAAATCAAAAAATAAATGCCTTGATACACTTCGGCCTGATTCCCTTTCACGAACGCTGTAACTAAAATATATAGTTCCTTTGGTTTTTTGAAAAGTTCCGACAGCATGAATATACTCTCTGCTTGGATCATCGAGGTTGATTTTACCGGCAATTTCGTCATTTATGAATTTATTACCCATATATATTCTATACACAGGTATAGGTCCAGTTCTTTTTAGGTAATAGATAGTGTCATTATATACAGGAGAATACCAAGTCGTATCTTGATATTCAGTGAAGGCATTCTCTTTGTTAAAAAAAGAGGCTTTCCTCCAGTTTCTGAGAGGCAGAAATTTTTTCAATATTTTACCATTATTGGAAGAATATAATAGATCATTCGAATTTACATTATTATCAATCTGAGGGTATCCAGAATTATAAGCAAAGATTCCATCCTCAATTTTTGAAATATCACATGAAGTATATATAAACTTGAATTCATCTATGAATTGTCCCATTGAATTAAAATGAATAATTTTTTGAAGTTTATCATCCAAAACATACAATTCATCCTTTTCGAAATCAACCGTAATTGATTTTGGATTGATGAATTCTCCTGGGCCTTTAAAACCGCCTTCAAGATGGTTAATGTATTGTCCGAATTGATCAAATATGAAAACAGAATTCATCATTTTTGTGTCCGAAATAAATATTCTGTTTCTTGAAAAGACCACCTTCTGAATTGATCCTAAAAATACACCTTGTGGAGTTTCAAGTTTTAAAACAAAGAATTCACTGAGAATTGAATCCCAAATAACCGGAATGAGACTTTTTTCAGAACCGTCAATTTCAATTATTGGATTATTTATCGGGGCTTTTGTTTTAGAACAAGCAACAAAAATGACAAATAGGCAAAAAAGTAAATATCTCACGACTGAATTAAGATTAGTGGCAAAATTAAAAAGGATTATAAATAAATAATTAATTTTTTCATTCTTTGTCGGCAGCACTAACTCCTATATAATAGCAGTTACAAACCCAACAAACATTATCAATTCCTACGCAATTGTACTCTTGTCCAACGTATGTAGTGGTTCTCATGGCTGCCTCGAATCTACCACCTACGCCTGCAGTAATAGTTCCTACCCATTTAACATCACCTCCAATATACCACCAATAGCCGCGTTCTGAGACCGAATTTTCACAGGTCTTTTTAGTTCTGATGCCTTTACTGGCATAACCCCCTGTTCCTTCAGGGCATCCAAAGGTGGAGCTGCTCTCGGCGAATCCGGTTAGCAATGAAACAAATAGCAGGATTGCTGCTGTTAATAATAAAGGTGCTTTTGAAAATAATTTTGATTTCATTTTTTTGTATTTAGAGTTAATAATAAAATTGAAAATTTCCTTTGTTCAAAATCCAGGTATTTGAAAAACTATGCATTTATTGCTGGTGTGTGATGGATTTATTCTTATTATCTATTGTTATAGATGCAGCTTGATGCCTGTTGTGGAAAAAATATGCTGGATTTTTTTAAAAAGGCTAACTTTGCAAGCCTTATTGGAAATTTATGATAGTCTTTTCAGAAGCCCTGGATATAATTCTTGGCCAAGCACAAATAAATAATAGTGAGGAGGTTTCCTTTTCTGACTCAGTTGGAAGGGTGCTGGCCCAAAATATCCATTCAGATATTAACATGCCCCCCTTCGATAAGAGTGCCATGGATGGTTTCGCTTGTCGTAGATCGGACCTGGACCTGGAATTGGAATTAGTAGAGGTGATCCAGGCAGGTGAACCTCCCAAAAAGAAAATTGCAGCCGGACAATGTTCCCAGATAATGACAGGAGCCATGATTCCGGATGGAGCAGACATCGTTATCATGGTTGAGCAGACTGAGAAAAAAGAATCTGGAAAAATTCGATTCACAGGTGGGAATTCCCGCTCTCATATATGCATTTTGGGTGAAGATGTAAGAAAAGATGACCTGGTTTTGGAGGCCGGAACAATGATCGGAGTTAGGCATATATCCGTTTTAGCAACAGTGGGTGCCATGAGAGTTAAGGTTTATAAGCAACCCAGGGTAGCCGTATTGGCAACTGGTACGGAATTGGTTGAACCGGAAATTACTCCGGGACCTTCACAGATAAGAAACTCCAATGCAGCACAGATGATGGCTCAGCTCAGAAGTATTGGCCTTTCTCCTGTGTATCATGGTATAGCCCCCGACAATGAACTTCAAACCTATTCAATGTTGAAAAAAGCACTGGAGAATAGCGATATATTAATGCTCTCTGGAGGAGTATCTATGGGAGAGTTTGATTTTGTCCCTTCGGTTCTTAAAAAGCTGGGATTTGATCTCCTTTTTCAAAAGATTGCAATACAACCTGGAAAACCCACCACTTTTGGAGTTAACAAAGGAAAATTTGTTTTCGCTTTGCCAGGTAATCCGGTATCTTCTTTTATTATTTTTGAGCTACTGGCTAAGCCATTCATTTATAAATGTATGGGTCATGATTGGCATCCCAGGGTCATGCCATTGTTGGCAGGGCAAACAATAATCAGAAAGAAAACCGACCGACAGTCGTGGTTCCCGGTAGTAATTAATAATCATAACAAAGCTGTTCCTCTGGAATACCACGGTTCAGCACATATTTTTGCACTAACCCGGGCGAGTGGGATTATTTCTATGGAAATTGGGCAAGATACTATTAATGAAGACGATTGGGTTGATATACGACAGATATAATAGGGATATCAATAAAGTACTGGCAGGCATTGAAAAAGCTAAGCAGGTAGGACTGCGCCCCATTAAACTGAATTGTGTCATTGAAAAGAGCCAGGACGAACCGGATGCACAATTGGTTAAGCAATTTGCCAAAGTTGTAACCGCCTTCGACTTACGAGTGATGGGTACATTAAACCCTGCCTTTTTAGTCCCAAAGCCTACTCTGTACGTGATCTTGGCCCAGCTGAAGCCATAAGCAAAGCAGTAGATAATGGGATGAAAATAACTGATATTAAACTAATAGAAAAAAGCAAACATGATCAATCAAGATAAAATTTCCTTTTGGATCATTACGTTAAGTGATCGTGCAAGCAGGGGTGAATACGAAGATCTCAGCGGCCCGGGAATAGAAGGGCAGATCAAGATTTTTTTTAAGAATCAGGGCTTTGATATCAGAATAAAAAAACATTTGATTCCTGATGACCCTGAACTATTGGAAAAACTTTTAACCGAGGCCAGGGATACCGATATTAATGTTGTTTTTACAACTGGGGGAACAGGAATTGGCCCAAGGGATTTTACTCCTGATGTTGCTAAAAAAATGATTGATAAAGAAATACCCGGAGTCATGGAGATGATCCGGGTAAAATATGGAATGGTTAAGCCAAATGCGCTCGTATCCAGGGGTGTTGCGGGAACAATGGGACATTCCCTGATTTATACTCTGCCAGGCAGCTTACGGGCTGTAGCAGAATATTGTTCAGAGATCTTACCTACTGTAATGCATTCCCTTAAGATGATTCATGGCGTAGATGACCACAATTAAAAGATAAGTACTTTGGATATTTCTGTTTGTGTTCCATAGTTAATACGCACTAACCAAACTCCTTTCTCGAGCCATTCTGTTTCTATGGTTAGAGAAACTTCCTGGCAAGGGTCAGACTCGAAGATCATTATTTCTTGTCCTAACAAATTTATCAGACTAATTTCTAAATGAACCTGTTTATTCAATTGCAATTGAATATTTAAATTACCATAGCAGGGATTAGGAAAGACTTCCAGATATTCAATTATACCAATTGGATCTGCTCCACTCGCTGATGAATTTGCAAAACCCGGACTACCCAGATCACCCTTACCAAATGGGACTGAGGCAAGGTTCCAATTATCTGGTTCGTCGTTAAATCCAGGGTCCATAAAATCAGGGTTGAGTTCCAGGGAGGCCCCGCTGTTCACCTGCCACTCTGAATTGTATACCACTTGATCCATCACTGTACCATCAGGAAGACACAGTATAATTTCATCTTCTGAATTACCCAGCGTGAAATTAGAATATGTATAATTTGGAGTAATCCCACCATTTTCTTCAGGGTCAGCAGACCTGGCCATCAGGAAATATTGACCGGCCAATAAGAGGATTGGTTCATCTCCTTCAATAATAAATTGATTTGAACCATCATCTTTGACGATAAGGCCAGTCAGTAAAAGGGTTTCGTTTGTGGCATTCAGAAGCTCAACCCATTCTCCTTTTGTGTCAGATACTGCCCCCGGATTGGCCATGAATTCAGTGATCAACAGTTCTCCTGTTTTAGGAAGAATTTGTCCAGGGCTGTTTGTGGTTAGCAAAACCAGGATCATCATTGAGATCCCGAAAGGATACAATTTATTTTTCATATAATTCGTTTTGGTGAAACAATAGTGTTTTACTAATTAGATGCAAAAGGGTGGTGCGAATGGAAAAAATTAGTAAGGAAATTCTTCGACCGACACAATATTCGTATACTTGCGGCAAGATTAGAATTAATAAGGAAAATGGATACTATACTGAATCATAGGTCGATACGTAAATATAAATCTGATCCAATACCACAGGAGATACTGGAAAACATTCTGGATGCTGGTATTCGGGCATCCAATACAGGCAATATGCAGGTGTATAGCATTCTTGTCACCAAAGATTCCCTCATCAGGCAGAAACTTTGGGAGGCTCATTTCAAACAGGGTATGGTTTTACAAGCTCCTGTCCACCTGACATTTTGTGCCGACTTCAACCGGTTTAGCAAATGGTGCAAGTACAGGCAAGCAGATCCCGGATACGATAATTTCTTATCCTTCTTAACGGGGGCAATAGATGCTTTGCTTGCAGCCCAGAATTGCGCTATTGCTGCGGAGAAATCCGGACTTGGAATGTGCTATCTGGGAACGGTAACCTGGATGGCTGACCGAATTATTAAAATTCTGGAATTGCCCAAATTAGTGGTCCCTGTCGCCGCTTTTACTATCGGTTATCCGGATGATAATCCTGGACTAACTGATCGCTTGCCCCGCAATGGGGTAGTTCATCAGGAAAAATATCAGGATTATTCTCCATCAGCAATTGACAAGATATACGAGGTGAAAGAATCTCTGGCTGAAAGCTTGGCCTTGCTTAAGGAAAACGACAAGGAAACTTTAGCCCAGGTATTCACCGATAACCGATATACCAGAAAGGATAACCGAAGTTTTTCCAGAAAATTTTTAGAAGTGTTGGAAAAACAAGGTTTCATGAACAATGGAGAAATGTAATTGATTATCAACCGAATCACATTGGTTTTAAGCCTTACTTTTTTTCTGCTTTTCAGCCACCAGGTTATCAGCCAGGAAAGAAGATACAGTCTGATTATTGATTTTCCTGAAAATACGGCAAATTCGGATTGGATAGGTGAAATCATCAAATCCCATTATAGAGATTCAACTGAGGTTATCCGGGCACTGGATGCATTCCGTGACCGTTATTACAGAAAGGGGTACCTTGCTGCCGGTTTTCACTCCCTGGAGGTAGGTGATTCTGTTATAAGGGTAACTTTCTATTCAGGATATTCATACCACTGGGGCCGGGTTTCCTTGCCCAGGACATATCCGCCGGGTTTCCCAAAGGTTCCCCGTTCAATAAAAGTAAAAACAGGGAAATCTATTAGCATTGAAGAAAGCGAGAATATACGTGATGCTTTTGTGGAGATGTATGAAAATAATGGCTATCCCTTTGCTTCAGTAAGGTATGACTCTATAAAAATTAAGGACAGTATTGTTGAAGCCAAGGTCTTGGTTGAGCCTGGTCAGGTAGTATTTATTGACAGTATTGTAAACAGGTCTGAGAAGGTTGTTTCGGAAAAGGTGTTGAAGCAGATAATTGGAATAAAAACCGGTCAATTATACAGCGAAAAAAAGATAATTAGGGCTGGGAAACAATTGAATAACAGCGAAATTATTCGAATGACCCGCCCCCTTGAGGTGGGTTTTACGGATGACAAAGCATGGATATATATTAGTCCTAAAAGAAAAATGGCCAATAGTTTTGACGGGGTGATAGGCCTGGTTCCGGGAGCGGCCAATCGAGCAGGACTTGCTTTAACTGGTAGTTTAGATGTCAGACTCAGCAATCTCTTAAGGCAGGCAGAAGCATTGAACATCCGTTGGAAGGCTCCGGGAAACCAGAATCAACAGCTTAAGGCGGGGTTTGAAATTCCTTATCTCCTTGGATGGCCAATCGGTATTACCTCATCACTCGACCTTTTAAGGAAGGACAGCAGCTACCTGAGTACCGATTGGACTTTTGGATTCCAGGTGGCTTTCCGACTTCAAAACAGGGTTGGATTTTATATCCGTCAAAAAGCCAGCAATATACTCCTTCAAACGCCAAATCCTTTACTTTCAGATGTAGGGGTGAAAATGTACGGGTTAAATTGGAATTGGCAGCAACTGGAGAATCCACTTAATCCCAGAAAAGGTTTTATGATAAGCACCGACCTTGGGGTAGGAAGTAAGAGATTGGGTAGATCAGAATCGGCAGATGGAACAAGTGTATATTGGGAAGGCCGCAGTGATGCAGACTGTTTCATACCGCTGGGTAAATTCTTGGTGTTAAATATTGGTGGACAGGGAGGATACTTGCAAGGGGGGCAGGTTTATGACAATGAAAGGTTTAGAACTGGAGGGATTTATTCTCTCCGAGGGTTTGATGAGGAAAGCATTCTGGCAGATTCTTTTGTATTAGGAACCCTGGAACTGAGGTACCTTTTCAGTAGAAATTCCAACTTTCATCTTTTCATGGACGGGGGAAGATGGTGGAGCAAGATTTCAGACTTATCACGTAAAGGGACCCCCATTGGGTTTGGAGCAGGTGTGGCGCTGGAAACAAGGGCAGGTATCCTATTGCTGGATTATGCCTTAGGTGTTTCTGAGGATATTCCCCTGAGCATACGTAATGGCAAAATTCATTTAGGAATAAAAAGCTTATTTTAGAGCTAATTATTGAAAATATTAACTTGATATTATAATGCCAAAATTAGTTTTCATCTCTGGTGCTACGGCCGGTATTGGCAAAGCTACCGCCACCCTTCTGGCTTCTGAAGGATATAATCTTATAATTAATGGTAGAAGAGAAAGTGTTTTACGGGATTTAGAAAATGAACTCCGGGCAAAATTTGGTATCAAATGCTGGTCTCTCCCTTTCGATGTGCAGAGCAGATCCCAGATGAACGAAGCGTTTGACAATCTGCCAGAGGATTTGAGAAATATTGACATTCTGGTCAATAATGCGGGACTGGCAGCTGGCCTGGACCCTGTGCATGAGGGTGATTGGGAGGATTGGGACCAGATGATAAATACTAACATTAAAGGACTTCTTTACCTAACCCGATTAATAAGTCCGGGTATGGTGGCAAGGGAGTCAGGACATATCATAAACATTACTTCGATTGCAGGTAAAGAGGTTTATAGCCGGTCGGCTGTCTATTGTGCTACCAAGCACGCCATCGATGCCTTCACCAAAGGACTGAGGATTGATCTGGTTCCATATAATATAAAAATAACCTCTATTGCTCCCGGTGCCGTTGAGACCGAATTTAGTATTGTCCGTTTTAAGGGTGATCGCGAGAAGGCAGATCGGGTTTATCAAGGGTTTGAACCACTTTTAGGCCAGGATATTGCTGAGGCAATATTATTTGCTATCAGCCGTCCGGCCCATGTTAATATCAGTGATATTCTCATCATGCCCACAGCCCAGGCCAATACCACCACCCTGATTCGCAAACAGTAGATAGTAAATTTTAATTGAAGATGGCTGTTACACCCTATAATACAGGGCAGAGCAAGAAGGAGGAAGTCAGGCAAATGTTCGACTCCATTGCCGGTTCATATGATTTCCTTAACCATGCCTTATCTTTTAATATAGATAAGATCTGGAGAAAGAGGCTGATACGGCATATCAGAAAATACAGTCCGAAGAAAATTCTTGATGTAGCAACAGGTACAGGTGATCTGGCCCTCGCTGCATTAAAGCTCAATCCGGATATGATCACTGGAGTGGATATAGCTAACGGGATGCTGGATATTGGCCGGGAAAAAATATTAGCCTGCGGGGAACAGGAACGAGTCAGCCTGATTGAGGGAGATTCGGAAAATCTCCCGTTTATGGTTGGAGAATTTGATGCTGTTACCGTGGCATTTGGTGTACGCAACTTTGAAGATCCTCAGAAAGGATTAAATGAAATGAGTCGTGTACTCAAGTCTGGTGGAGTAGTGGCTGTCCTGGAATTCACAATGCCCACGCATTTCCCTATTCGTCCTATATACCGTTTGTACTTTAAAAGAATTTTACCATTAGTTGGGAAAATTATTTCCAGGGATTTTTCTGCTTACCGCTACCTGCCTGAATCAGTTGAAGCTTTTGCTCAGCGCGAAGAATTCACCTCTATGATGGAAACGGCAGGTTTTGAGAAAATTGGATTTAAAAGTCAGAGTTTTGGCATTGCAGCTTTATATTACGGTATAAAGAAACAATAGGGAATTTTCTATTTTGAAAATACTTTTTTCCCGTAAAAGCAGTTACTTTACAGTAATATTATTGAAAAGATGCTTAGAAAAATTGGTTTAACCTTTTTCTTGATTGTCGGATTTAGCCTTTCCATGATGGCCCAACGATCCGTGCCCAAGAATTTGCCAGCTTTCGATAAACAATTATTTCGGTGGGGCTATTCTATTGGCATAAACTGGATGGGATTTACTTTAGATCCTACACACCAGGATACATTTCAATTGGATTTGCGACAGTATCCAGGCATCAATGTCAACTTAATCACCAGTTTAAATATTAATAAATACCTGGATTTGAGGTTTATGCCTGGAATTCAATTTAGCCAGCGCGATCTTAAAGTAACAAGAAAGGATTCTATTCCCAGTATCTGGGATGCAAAGCTGGAAAGTGTATATTTTGAGCTTCCGGTAATGCTGAAGTACAGGGCCGAACGGGTTAATAATTATGCTCCCTATCTTATTGCGGGTGTTGCTCCGAAATTCGACCTTACTGGTGGGGAAATTGAAAACTGGAAACCTGTTAAGCGGTTGGTCAAGGCATTTGATTTTTTTCCGGAACTTGGTGTTGGGATTGATTTTTATTCTCAAAAGGTCAAAGTGGCAGTGGAACTGAAATTTTCCGTAGGGCTCCTCAATGTATTTCTGCCTGCGGATGATGATAACGAATACGACCTCTTCTCGAACGGCGTTGATCGTTTGCGATCTAAGATGGTGATTTTATCCATTCAAATACAATAAACGGATTGGTATATGATAAAGGATCTTGACATCCTTGTTTCTCCAAAAAAGGCCGGAGATACTGAGGAGATTAAAAATAGCATTGCCAGGAAGCTGAGTGTCAGGAATACAGATATAAATCATATATCAGTTCTTAGGCGTTCGGTTGATGCACGCCAACGACCTGTTCAAATAAACCTCAGAGTACGAGTATTCGTAGGTGAAGACCCAAAAGCGGAACAGTCCCCAGAATTTGATTACCAAGATGTTTCCCAGGCCAGGGAAATTATCATTGTTGGTGCCGGGCCCGCTGGTCTGTTTGCCTCTTTAAGACTGATAGAGTTAGGTTACAGGCCTATTATTCTAGAGCGTGGAAAACCCGTTTCAGAGCGTAAAATAGATATCGCTAAATTAAACCGAAATGAACATATAGATCCAGATTCGAATTATTGTTTCGGAGAGGGTGGGGCAGGAACTTTTTCAGATGGCAAGTTATATACCAGATCAAAAAAGCGTGGAGACGTACAGAGGATTCTGGATATTTTTATCCACCATGGTGCCGATCCGAAAATAAGTATTGAGGCTCATCCACATATTGGATCTGATAAACTTCCAGGGATTATTACAAACATGAGGCAAACCATCTTGAATGCTGGTGGTCTGATTGAATATAACTCCAGGGTCAGTGAATTGATTATTGCAGATGGCAGATTGAAAGGGGTCAAGACAGAAAGAGGCGATCTTTACGAGGCCGAGGCAGTAATTTTGGCAACCGGGCACTCAGCACGGGATATATATCAGTTGCTTAAAGAATGTAATATTTATATGGAAGTCAAGGGGTTCGCCATGGGAGTTAGGGTGGAACATCCCCAAAAACTAATTGACCGACTACAGTATCACCACCCTGCTGGCAGGGGGGATTATTTGCCAGCGGCTGAGTATAACCTGGCTACCCAGGTTGGTGGAAGGGGAGTGTATTCATTTTGTATGTGCCCTGGAGGTAATATCGTTCCTTCCTCCACTAATGATAAGGAATTAGTCGTTAACGGAATGTCAAATTCCGGCAGAAGTTCCGAATGGGCAAATAGTGGCTTGGTTGTCGAGATAAGGGAGGAAGACCTGGTCGCTTACCAGGACCATGGCCCACTGGCTGGTCTGGCCTTTCAGAAAGAATTGGAACATCTGGCATTTTCCAATGGAGGTAATGGTCAGGTGGCACCTGCACAGCGATTGACAGACTTTACTGCGGGAAAATTATCTGCAAGTCTGCCTGATTGTTCCTATCATCCTGGCTTGATATCATCCCCATTACATTTCTGGTTACCTGAATCCATCTCAGGCCGGTTGAAAAAGGGTTTAATCCAGTTTAATAAGAGAATGAACGGGTATCTTTCAAAAGATGCCCTCATGGTAGGGGTTGAGTCCCGAACTTCCTCACCGGTAAGAATTCCTCGTGGGATGGAAAGTTTTGAGCACCAGGGTATGCCCGGATTATTTCCTTGCGGTGAAGGAGCTGGATATGCTGGGGGGATAGCCTCCTGTGCAATGGATGGGGCAAAATGTGCAGAAGCAGTTGTTAGGAATTTTGCCGGCTAAACTCACTCAGTATTATTCCTAAAGCCACCGACACATTCAAGGATTCAGGACCGGGTCCCCTGAGGTTAATTCTGGGTATAGTCAAAGGCTGGCTTATCATTTTATCTAAACCAGTTTGAATTCCCTTGGATTCATTCCCCATCAGGATGACCCCCCCCTTAGATAACTTGGTTTGGTATAGATTATCACCATTAAGAACTGCTCCGTAAACCGGGAATCCTTTTGGCAGGGTTTTTAGCCAGGAATCCAATTCAGTTCGATGAAGAGCAATTCGAAAAATAGATCCCATGGTAGCCTGAGTAACCTTGGGATTCAACGGATCGGCACATCCTGGAGATAACAGGATATTTTTTATCCCGTACCAATCAGCCAGCCTAATAATGGTACCAAGATTGCCAGGATCCTGAACATTGTCTAAGGCAATCAAAAGGTTTTGTTCGATATCAATTTTTTGAAGTTCTGGAGAATAATAATGAACCAGTGCCACTACCTGATTGGGAGTGGTGAGATTGCTGATCTGGCTCAATTCCTGAGCCGATATTGCATTTGACAATTCTTGAAAAGATATTATTATGTTCTTGTTTTCGTTCAGCCAGGACTGCAGGGCATATAAGCTATGGATTCTAAAATTAGGATTTGACACTGGATCCAAGGCCTCTCTGACCAGTTTATCTCCCTCAATAATAAATAGCCCCTCCCTCGTCCGGAATTTTGATAACCGGAGACTGCGAATAAATTTTATCCGGGATTTGCTAAGCATATGGCAGATTTAAGTTTCTTTGCAATATACAATATTTCTTATGCAATGAGGGTTGGATAGTTATAACTAAAAAATTCAATGACTGCCTTCTTTAAATACCGTCTTTTCCTAATAATACTGGTATCATTATTTATGGTAGGCTGCCAAACCACGAAATATATCCCGGAAGGAAAATATCTCCTGGATAAGGTTACCGTCAAGTCTAACGATGATCATACCTTAAATAAAGAATTTGGAGAATACGTTAGACAAAAACCAAACAAAAGGATCTTTGGATTTTTTCGATTTCATATGGGCTTGTATAATATGTCCAACCCGGGAAAGAGTAACTGGTTCAATAATTGGCTTAGAAAAATAGGAGAGGAACCTGTCCTTTATCAACCGGAGCTGAATCGGATGACAATTGACCAGCTGGAAACTTTTTTGATAAACAAGGGATTCCATCAGGGACAGGTTCTTGATACAGTTGAATTTCACAAAGGTAAGGCAACTCTTCATTACCGAATCCTAACGGGCGATCCTTATATTCTTTCCATTCTCGATTGGACTAACCCATCCTTTGTAAAAGATAATAAGATCCGGGAGATCCTTTTGGAGGATTCATTAAACAGGCTTATCTCTCCTGGAATGAGGTTCGACAAAGATCTTCTTCGACAGGAAAGGCTCCGTATCAGCCAAAAATTGAGCAATCTGGGGTTTTATGGCTTTTCAAAAGAATATATTTATTTTGAGGCTGATACTTTTCCCGATACGCACATGGTTGAGCTGAGGCTTGGTATTCAGAATCCTGTCTTTTCAGGTCTTTCAAACGATACACTTGACCATCACCCAAGGTATAAAGTCAGGGATATAAGGATTGTGGGAGATTTTTCGCCCAGGGAATATATGCAAAATCCTGATCAGTATTTTCAATCCAGCGATACTGTTTCTTACAAGGATATTGATTTCATTTTTAATAAAAGCCTTCCGGTTCGTAAGAATCTACTCAATTCTTCTTTGTATTTTCATGAAGGGGATGTGTTTAATCAATCTGCCGTTGACAAAACCTACATGGCTTTCCAGGCGTTAAGGAACTTCAAAACCACTAATATTAAATTTGTCCCTGATGACTTATATACAACAGACTCCTTGACGCCATTAGATTGTCAAATTGAGTTAAGTCCTTCTGTAAAACAGCGATATGATGTGTCTCTGGAAGGGACTCATTCCTCTGGTAATCTCGGAATGGCCGGCAATCTGATCTATAAACATAGGAATCTTTTCAAGGGAGCAGAAGATTTTGAATTGAAATTCAAAGGGGCGATTGAGTTTTTGGTTAATACATCCAGTGATTTCAACCGGATGATAGAATTTGGAGTGGATGCCCGGCTGGATATTCCCCAGTTCTGGCTACCTGTCAAAGCCGAAAGGCTTCAACAGAAATATACACCCAGAACGGCATTGAACATCAGCTACAACTATCAGCAAAGACCTGATTTTACCCGTACTATTGGTAATGCTAGTTTTGGCTATACCTGGAAAACCGCCTTACGCAAGCTTCATGAAATCAACATAATTGATTTGAATTATGTTAATGTGACCAATATGTCGGATGATTTTTCTGCGTTTATCAAGGGTAAGTATATCGAAAGCAGTTACCAGAGCCATGTGGTTCCCGCTCTCAATTATACCTTAACTTACAGCACACAAAGCCTGAATAAGGATAGAGATTTTATTTTCTTCAGGATCCGGCCCGAAGCTGCAGGAAATCTTTTCTCAGCAGGCTATTATATTGCCGGTACTGAACGACCCGATCAGGGCTACAATTTTTTTGATACCCCTTATGCTCAATACATGATGGCTGATCTGGATCTTCGGTACTATAAAATCATCAATGAATCAAACCGGCTGGTTTTCAGAGTATATTCGGGAGCAGGTTATCCTTATGGAAACGCAAACGCACTGCCTTTTGAAAAGAAATATTTCTCGGGAGGATCTAACGGGATACGTGCCTGGCAGGTCAGGTCCCTGGGTCCTGGTAGGTATATACTTCCTAATGAGCTTAAAAGCCAATATCCCAATCAATTGGGGGACATAAAGCTTGAAGCAAACGCAGAATATCGTTTTGATCTTTTTTGGCAGTTAAAAGGGGCAATATTTCTGGATGCGGGGAACATTTGGGCAATAAGTTCAGCTGATGAACGTGAAGGAGCTATTTTTAAGCCCAATAGCTTTCTAAAGGAAATAGCCGTGGGGACAGGCATGGGTGTTCGTTTCGATCTTTCTTTTGTCGTGATACGATTGGATCTGGGTGCAAAACTTCGTGATCCGGGATTTTTTAAAGGACCATCCTGGTTACCAAATTATGAATCTTATTTCAAGGAGGGACTCGTATTAAACTTTGCCATCGGTTATCCATTCTGATTTCAGCTAATTCTGTTATCTTTGCAGGCAAATTTTTCCATAAATAATTCGATATTTGAAAGACTGATCCATAAAAATAAGTGATATGAAAATTTCTGAAAAAATTAAGGCTGGTGTTGTCACAGGTAGAGATGTGCAGACCATGCTGGATATAGCACAAGCTGATCATTTTGCCATCCCGGCAGTAAATGTTGTTGGTACCAATTCAGTAAATGCAGCGATGGAGGCAGCAAAAACTGTTAATTCCCCTGTGATGGTTCAGTTTTCCAATGGGGGGGCTATTTTCTGGGCAGGGAAAAACCTTTCGAATGAAAATCAGAAGGCTGCAATTCTAGGCGGTATTGCCGGGGCGAAACATGTGCATATCATGGCCCAGCATTACGGGATTCCTGTTATTCTTCATACTGATCATGCAGCCAAGAAATTGCTCCCATGGATTGATGGATTGCTCGATGCCGGGGAAAGTCATTTCCAAAGATATGGGAAACCTTTATACAGTTCTCATATGCTAGACCTTTCTGAGGAGCCCATCAAGGAAAATCTTGAAATCAGTAAACGTTACCTTGAGCGCATGAGTAAAATGGGTATGACCCTGGAGATCGAACTGGGTGTTACAGGAGGAGAGGAAGATGGTGTTGACAATAACAATATTGATAACTCTCTGCTTTATTCACAACCTGAAGAAGTTGCCTATGCCTACAGTGAATTGATGAAGGTAAGCGACCAATTTACCATTGCAGCAGCCTTTGGGAATGTACACGGTGTGTATAAGCCAGGGAATGTTGTTCTTCAACCTAAAATCCTAAAAAACTCACAGGAGTACATCCAGAAAACTTTATCGACAGGTGAAAAACCCGTACATTTTGTATTTCACGGTGGGTCAGGCTCTTCACAAGAAGAAATTAGAGAGGCAATTTCCTATGGGGTTATCAAAATGAATATTGATACGGATACTCAATGGGCATACTGGAACGGGATAAGGGAATACTATGAGGTCAATAGAGCTTATTTGCAGGGGCAAATAGGTAATCCTGAGGGGGATGATAAACCCAACAAGAAAAAATATGATCCCCGGGTGTGGCTGCGTGAGGGAGAGAAGTCTATGATGGAGAGAATGATTGTGGCTTTTGAGGATCTGAATTGTTTGGATCGGTTTTAGCAAAAACATTTGTAAGAACATTTGTAAGAATAGTCTTTCGGTTAGAAAGACTATTCTTACAGTTTTAAATGGATTTTGATCATTTTTTTTGCATCATTGTTGTAAGAAAAGCGAAATTTTAATCACATTAACTAAATAATATGGCCGGAGTTACACCACCTATCAGGGATCGTTTTGGTAGCAAGTTTGGGATCATAGCAGCTGCCGCAGGGTCAGCAGTTGGATTGGGAAACATCTGGAAGTTTCCATATGAGGTTGGCAACAATGGTGGAGGGGCTTTTTTGGTGCTTTATCTGGTTTTTGTCTTTCTGATTGGAGTTCCGGTTATGATATCCGAGTTAGCCATCGGTAGGAACGGACAGAAAAATGCAATTGGCAGTTTCAAGGCCATCAGTCCTAAACGTCCCTGGTTTTTAGTCGGGGTCATTGGTATTGGTGCGGCTTTTATGATTTTTGCATTTTACGGGTCTGTAGCAGGTTGGACTCTGGAATATATTTTCCAATCTGTAAAGAATGGCTTTGCTGGTAAAACGCCTGATCAATTAAGCAGTATGTTTGACAATTTTGTCGCAAATCCATTCAGGCCGCTGATGTGGCAGGCAATATTTGTCGTGCTTACAGCCTCAGTAGTAATGGCAGGTGTAAAGAACGGGATTGAAAAATACACTAAAATCCTAATGCCTGTTTTATTAGTTATTATCCTGATATTGATAGTTAGATCCGTAACTCTGCCGGGAGCTGGCGCCGGGCTGAATTTCCTTTTCAAACCCGATTTTAGTAAAATTAATGGTTCGGTCATTCTAAGTGCCCTGGGACAGGCTTTTTTCTCCCTTAGCCTTGGGATGGGGACCATGATAACGTATGGATCATATATAAGGAAAAATGATAATTTGGGTGTAACAGCAGTCCAGGTTTCAGTTGCAGACACAGTTATCGCTGTTTTGGCTGGTATTGCAATTTTTCCAGCAGTTTTTGCTTTTGGGATCAACCCTTCCAAGGGAGAAGGGCTGGTGTTCGTAACCATTCCAAATATTTTTCAGCAAATGACTGGCGGTTATTTCTTTTCCCTTTTGTTTTTCATCCTGTTAGCTGTTGCAGCTCTTACATCAACCATCTCATTGCTTGAGGTTATCGTTGCCTATTTTTCAGAAGAGTACAAGATATCAAGAAAGAAAGCAACAATATACTCTTCTGTCGTTATCCTGTTTATCGGTGCTCTTTGCACCTTATCCAATGGGGGGATTCTAGCAAATTTTAAAATCTTAGGATTAAATATTTGGGGCTTGCTTGAGTATACCAGTGCCGACATCCTGTTGCCGCTAGGGGGCTTTTTTATTGTGGTATTCGTAGGCTTCTTCATGGGTAGGAAAAGAGTTAAGGAAGAACTTACCAATGCTGGTAGCTTGAAAGGCAAATTAATTCCAGTGGCTATGTTCCTAATTCGGTTTATCGTTCCAATTGGAATTGCATTAGTATTCCTTAATGCCATTGGCCTGTTGAAATTCGGGTAGTCATTTTTTAGTGATAGCAGAAAAAAGTTTCTTGGAATTTCCATAATCCGCCTCTTTTGCCGTATATACAATTGTATTCTATGGTTGAAGATATTTATGTTACGACGGATTTTAAACTTTTACCGTTTTACTATTAGCGAGCAAAAAAGCCTGGTATTGCTTTGTGTGCTTTTAGTATGTATCAACGGTATTAATTACTTCATGAGAAATGACCCAAATGAGTCCATTTCCTTCATTCCCGACTCAGGAGATCTGCCAGGTCAGAATGATCAAACAAACAAAGCTGTTGCGGGCCAGCCAAAGGAGGGAGAATTATTATATAAACAAATTGTTCAAAAGCCCGTTCTGGAAATCAATACATCTGACAGTGCAGCATTCCTGTCGCTGTACGGTATCGGGCCTGTTTTTGCAGGCAGGATAGTCAAATACAGAGCTTTACTGGGCGGGTATTACAGCTGTGATCAACTGTTGGAAGTATATGGCATGGACTCGATCCGATATATGGGTTTCCGCAAAAATATTCGTGTTGATACTGCTGGATTAAAAAGATTGAATATAAACACCTGCGGATTTAAAGACCTTTTAAGGCATCCCTATCTGGATTATGATGCGGTAAGGCTATTAGTTCAATACCGTGACAAGAAAGGCCCAATCTCTTCTCCCTTGGATCTGTGGAGGGATTCCATACTTTCAGGAGATATTAGGTCGAAGTTGTCACCATATTTAAAAAGCAGATAGACGAGCGGCTTTTAGTTCAATTGCATTTTTGTGAAATAAAATAAAGTATATATCTTTGCACTCCCAATTGGGAAAATTTTAATCATTTAAAAAAAAAGCATCCGATGATTATTATTCCGGTTAAAGAAGGTGAAAATATTGAAAGGGCTCTGAAGAAATTCAAACGGAAGTTTGAGAAGACAGGTACTGTAAAGGAATTGCGTGCTCGTCAAGCCTTTCTGAAACCTTCAGTTATACGAAGACAACAGATACTTAAGGCTGTCTATCTGCAGGATATGCAGGCCAGACTTGAAAACGAATAATATGCCATTTCGCCTCCCGGGTCGAAACAAATACGGCAGACTATTCGTTTAAAGCTAGTAAGTCTGCATCGTTATATGCATGTTTTGAATCGGTATATTCACTTTCTGAAATACGAAAAACGTTTGTCGCCCAATACTTTGCTGGCTTATGGCAAGGATTTGGATCAATTTCAAACTTTTCTTTTAGCATTGGAATTTGATAGGGGAATTCAACAGGCTGATACCGCCCTGGTACGTTATTGGGTAGTTCATTTACTTGAAAATGGGCTTTCAACCCGCTCAGTCCATAGAAAAATCTCCTCTCTTAGAAGATTTTTCAAGTATTGTAAGCAGAATGATCTTTGTGAAGATAATCCTGTTGACTCCCTTGTTTTACCCAAGCTTGAAAAGCGTCTCCCGATATTTGTGGACGAAGAATCAATGCGAATTCTTTTTGAAGAAATTGAATTCCCTGAAGGTTTTTCCGGTTGCCGCGACAGGTTGGTACTGGAGTTGTTGTACGGAACCGGGATCCGGCTGAGTGAACTGGTTAATTTAAAGGACAAGGATATCGACAAGGCTGGTGGATACATTAGGGTCGAGGGTAAGGGTTCCAAAGAGCGTATTATACCTTTTCCACCAGAATTTGTCAGGGTTCTTAATGAATATTTAACTCTTAGATCAATCCAATTTGGCCCGGATCATCATGGGAGTCTGATTCTTATAGATTCTGGAAAGCAAATTTATCAAAAGTTTGTTTATAGGTTGGTAAATCTGTACCTTAGTTATGTGACAACCGTAAGCAAAAAGAGTCCACATATCCTACGTCATAGCTTTGCTACTCACCTGCTAAACAGGGGAGCTGATTTGAATGCCATTAAAGAATTACTTGGGCACGCTAATCTTTCAGCCACCCAGGTTTACACGCATACGAGCTTTGATAAATTAAAACGAGTTTTTCAACAGGCTCATCCACGGGCCTAAATTTTTATTTAATAGGAGGATAAATATGAATACGAAAATTCATTCTGTACATTTTGACGCAGACCAGAAGTTGATTGGTTTTATAGAGTCGAGATTGAATAAACTCAATCAGTTTGAAGAAAAAATAATTGGAGCGGAAGTATTCCTTCGCTTAGAAAAGAATCAGAACACCGAGAATAAAATCGCTGAAATCAGGCTCAACGTATCCAAAAACGAATTATTTGCAAAAAAGCAGTGTAAGACTTTCGAAGAAGCCACCGATCAAAGTATTGAAGCTCTGCGGCGCCAACTAATTAAGAAAAAAGGCAAGAAAAACGGCAGATAAGAAAAAAACTCGTCTTTTGTATTTGTGTTATTTAATAAAATATTCTAACTTTGCACACCAAATTTGGAAAATAGACGAGTTCTTGAATATCTTGTTTTGCCATAAGTTGCCAATGTAGCTCAGTTGGTCAGAGCAGCTGATTTGTAATCAGCTGGTCGGGGGTTCGAATCCCTCCATTGGCTCTTTGATAATTTTGATGGGGAGATACCAAAGTGGCCAACTGGGGCAGACTGTAACTCTGCTGGCGTACGCCTTCGTAGGTTCGAATCCTGCTCTCCCCACTATTTTTTACCATTTGCGGGAGTAGCTCAGTGGTAGAGCATCAGCCTTCCAAGCTGAGGGTCGCGGGTTCGAATCTCGTTTCCCGCTCTAGGAAAAGCCGATGTAGCTCAGTGGTAGAGCGCGTCCTTGGTAAGGACGAGGTCACGGGTTCAACTCCCGTCATTGGCTCGAGATTGTTGTTTTAATAAGTATTAAGTATTGTTCACAAATTTTAAAGAAACTAAAGAGAAGTAAACCATGGCTAAGGAAAAATTTGACAGGTCGAAACCTCACGTTAATATTGGTACGATTGGCCACGTTGACCATGGAAAGACCACTTTAACGTCAGCTATCACTATTTATCTGAGCAAACAGGGTCTTGCAGAAATTAAAGATTTCGACTCAATTGATAATGCTCCCGAAGAAAAAGCAAGGGGTATTACCATTAACACGGCGCACATTGAGTATTCTACTACAAAACGCCACTATGCGCACGTTCACTGTCCTGGTCACGCTGACTATGTGAAGAACATGGTTACGGGTGCAGCCCAGATGGACGGCGCAATTCTTGTTGTAGCGGCAACAGATGGGCCAATGCCTCAAACCCGCGAACACATCCTTCTTGCCCGTCAGGTAAACGTTCCAAAGATCGTTGTTTTCATGAGCAAGGTCGATATGGTTGACGATGAAGAATTATTGGATCTTGTTGAGATGGAAATTCGGGAATTACTGGATTTTTATGAATTCGACGGAGATAATACACCTGTTATTCGCGGTTCTGCTTTAGGTGCTCTAAACAGTGAGCCACAATGGGAAGAAAAGATACAGGAATTATTGGATGCTGTAGATGAATATATTCCTCTTCCACCCCGCGATATTGATAAGCCATTCCTGATGCCTGTGGAAGACGTTTTCTCGATCACTGGTCGTGGAACTGTTGCAACTGGTCGTATTGAAGCTGGTTTAACAAACACAGGTGATGAGGTTCAGATAATTGGTTTGGGTTCCCATGGACGTAAAACAGTTGTTACAGGTGTTGAAATGTTCCGTAAAATTCTTGACCGCGGTGAAGCTGGTGACAATGTAGGTTTGCTCCTTCGTGGTGTTGATAAAAATGAGGTCCGCCGTGGCCAGGTTATCGCCAAGCCAGGGTCCATTACACCACATACTAAATTTAAAGCTGGGGTATATGTACTTAAGAAAGAGGAGGGTGGACGTCATACACCATTCCATAATAATTATCGTCCTCAATTCTATCTTCGTACACTTGACGTAACTGGTGAAATTCAACTTCACGAAGGAACTGAAATGGTTATGCCTGGTGATAACGTTACAGTAACAGTAGAATTGATCACGCCGGTGGCTATCGATGTAGGATTAAGGTTTGCAATTCGTGAAGGTGGCCGTACAGTTGGAGCTGGACAGGTTACTGAAATTGTTGAATAATATTTTTAAACTAATAGAGGATAATCCGGTAGCTTTTTAGCTATCGGATTGTCTTTCAATATTGAGACACGGATGTAGCTCAATTGGTAGAGCAGCGGTCTCCAAAACCGCAGGCTGGGAGTTCGAGTCTCTCCATCCGTGCAAAGTCTGAATAAAGATGAAAATAAAAAATTATCTGAAAGAAGCCTACGATGAGCTGGTACACAAAGTGTCCTGGCCGGCATGGGCTGATTTACAGAGTTCGGCTATCGTAGTTATGGTGGCCTCCCTGATAATTGCCCTTATTATACTGGCAATGGATACTTCATTCAAGAATTTGATGGAGTTCATTTATGGGATGTTCTATTAATGAAGATTAATCTTCTGATTTAACAAACCCGGTAAAAAAAAGATGAGCCAGAACGATAAGAAGTGGTATGTCCTCCGGGCTATTGGAGGTAAAGAGAAGAAAGTTAAAGAATATATCGAGAGCGAAATCACTCATCGAAACCTTGAGGATTTTGTAATTCAGGTATTAATTCCTACTGAAAAAATTTACCAGATTCGTAATGGTAAGAAAATTTCCAAAGAGAGGAACTTCTTTCCTGGTTATGTCCTTATTGAAGCAATACTGGTTGGGGAAATTCCCCATATTTTAAGAAATATCCCAAATGTAATCGGTTTTCTGGGAACGGAAAAAGGCGGTGTACCCGTCCCAATCCGACAAGTTGAGGTGAACCGGATACTTGGGAAAGTGGATGAACTGTCGGAAGGTGATGAAGAGCTGAATGTGCCCTTCTTTGTGGGAGAATCAGTAAAAGTGGTCGATGGACCTTTTAACAGTTTTACAGGAGTTATCGAAGAGGTGAATAACGAGAAGAAAAAACTTAAAGTTATTGTTAAAATCTTCGGAAGAAAAACTCCGCTTGAATTGAGTTTTATGCAGGTTGAAAAAGAATAGTGCAATTGGGGAATCAATGCTTCCAACCGTTCCCGCAATTTTTATTGCAACAACTGTGTTATTCTTTGCCTTTGATGCTGAAGGCAGTCTGTGAGCTTTAAATACTAATATATCATCGCAAATTTGTTATGGCAAAAAGTGTATCGGGAATCATCAAATTACAGATCCGGGGCGGAGCAGCTAATCCTTCTCCACCTGTAGGGCCGGCTTTGGGTGCTAAGGGAGTCAATATTATGGACTTCTGTAAGCAATTCAATATCCGCACTCAGGATAAAGCCGGTAAAGTTATTCCCGTGGTTATCACTGTTTATAGTGACAAATCCTTCGATTTCATCACTAAAACTCCACCGGCAGCAGTCCAGCTTTTGGATATAGCCAAATTGAAAAAGGGTTCTGATGAACCTAACAGGAGTAAAGTGGCCGCTATTACCTGGGACCAGGTTCGTTTAATTGCTGAAGATAAAATGGAAGACTTAAATGCCTTCAAGATTGAATCAGCGATGAAGATGGTTGCAGGAACAGCACGAAGTATGGGAATAACCATTAAAGGTGATTCACCCTTTTAACAAAGGAAAAATCATGGCTAAGTTAACCAAGAATAAGAAGGTTGTTCTCGACAAAATCGAGCCCAACAAGTTGTATACACTGGCCGAAGCGTCTGGATTGGTAAAAGAAATTACCACAACGAAGTTTAATGCTTCTGTTGATCTGGATGTGAGGTTGGGAGTAGATCCAAGAAAAGCCAACCAAATGGTCCGTGGCGTTGTGTCACTTCCAAATGGTACTGGAAAAAAGATTCGGGTTTTGGCACTCGTAACTCCAGATAAAGAAGACGAAGCTATTGCAGCAGGTGCTGATTATGCAGGTCTGGATGAATACGTTGAAAAAATCAAGGGAGGATGGACTGATATTGATGTTATCATCACAATGCCTCCATGTATGGGTAAAGTTGGACCTTTGGGTAGAATCCTTGGGCCCCGCGGACTCATGCCGAATCCGAAAAGCGGTACTGTGACCATGGATGTTGGTAAAGCAGTTGAAGATGTGAAGAAAGGTAAGATCGATTTTAAGGTCGACAAGTTTGGAATTATTCACGCTGCTATTGGGAAGGTGGATTTTGCACCTGATAAGATTGTAGAAAATGCAGTGGAGCTGATAGGTAGCATTATTAAATTGAAGCCCTCATCAGCCAAAGGAACTTATGTGAAAAGCATTTATTTGTCAAGTACCATGAGTCAAAGTATTCCGATCGATCCGAAATCCATCGAAGTTTAATTTAATTTGAGTTGTTTGAATTATGAAGCGCGAAGAAAAGAACGCGGTAATTGATCAGCTAAAGGAACAGATAAACAATTCCAAGCACTTTTACATTGCGGATATTGGTGGACTTAATGCTGCTGAAACATCCGCTCTGCGTCGTTTGTGCTTTCAGGATAGTATTGGCCTTTCTGTGGCTAAAAATACACTTCTGAGAGAAGCAATGGCAAAAGCTGAAGGTGACTTTGAAGAACTGTATAGCATACTCTCCGGACCAACTTCTATCATGTTCACTGAAACTGGTAATGTCCCGGCGAAACTGATTAAGGATTTCCTGAAGAAGAATAAAAAGGGGAAACCTATTCTCAAAGGTGCTTTCGTTGAAGAATCTGTATACATTGGTGAAGATCAATTGGATGCTCTTATTGCTGTTAAATCTAAAGAAGAACTGGTAGCAGACCTGATTGCTTTATTGCAGTCTCCTATGCGCAACCTCATGTCCTCGCTGGATTCCGGCAAAAACATCCTGGCCGGGGTGGTCAAAACCCTGTCCGAAAAGGGAAATTAATATTATTGTAGAACCTACTGATTTAAAAATAAAAAACATGGCAGACTTAAAAAAGCTTGCAGAGGAATTGGTGAACCTCACAGTCAAAGATGTTAATGAACTGGCTGGTATTCTCAAAGATGAATATGGAATAGAACCGGCTGCAGCAGCAGTTGCAGTTGCTGGACCAGCCGCAGCCAGTGAGGCTGCAGTTGAAGAGCAAACGGAATTTGACGTTATTCTGAAAGCACCCGGTGGAGCAAAACTCCAGATTGTCAAACTCGTTAAGGAACTGACTGGCCTCGGTTTAAAAGAAGCCAAAGCAGTTGTTGATGCGGCTCCCAAGGAAGTAAAAGAAAAAGTTTCCAAGGAAGAAGCCGAAGCAATAAAAGCACAATTAGAAGAAGCAGGAGCTGAAGTTGAAATTAAGTAAGTACGCTCTAACATAGCTTATTATGAGGTTTGGATTCCCTTAATATGGGAATCTAAGCCTTTTTGTTATTCTTTCTCAAGGTTCTTAAACTCAATAGTTTCCTGTGTCCATGGAAATAAAAAGCAGTGCGCGAATCAATTTTGGTTCCACAAAAAACAAATTACAATACCCGGATTTTCTGGAAGTACAACTGAAATCATTTTCAGATTTTTTCCAGTTGGAAACTACTCCCGAGCAACGTATCGATGAGGGATTGTTTAAAGTGTTTCAGGAAAACTTCCCGATAACGGATACCCGTAACAATTTTGTTCTTGAGTTTATCGATTATTTTATCGATCCACCCAGGTATACCATCGAGGAATGCATCGAACGTGGTTTAACCTACAGTGTGCCCCTTAAGGCAAAGTTAAAGCTGTATTGTACCGATGATGACCATGAAGATTTTGATACGGTTGTACAGGATGTATATCTGGGTACCGTACCATATATGACCCCCCGAGGGACTTTTGTCATCAATGGTGCTGAACGTGTGGTAGTTAGTCAATTGCACCGCTCTCCCGGGGTTTTCTTCGGTCAGAGCCTTCATGCCAATGGTACTAAGCTATACTCGGCCAGGGTGATCCCCTTTAGAGGATCATGGATCGAATTTGCCACGGATATCAACCAGGTAATGTATGCCTATATCGATAGGAAGAAAAAGCTCCCTGTAACAACATTGCTTCGCGCAATTGGCTTTGAAGGAGATAAAGATATCCTGGAGATATTTGGTCTGGCCGATGAAATAAAGGTTACTAAAACCGGTTTGAAGAAAGTTGTAGGAAGAAAGCTGGCAGCCAGGGTACTTAAATCCTGGATTGAGGATTTTGTTGATGAGGATACCGGAGAAGTCGTTTCCATTGAGAGGAACGAGGTAATCATTGATCGTGAAACCATTCTCGAAAATGATCATATTGATGAGATCGTTGACTCAGGTTCAAAGACTATCCTTCTTAATAAAGAGGACCAAAACCTGTCCGATTTTGCTATAATTTATAATACACTTCAAAAGGATCCATGTAATTCTGAAAAAGAAGCCGTATTGCACATATACAGGCAGCTTAGAAATGCAGAACCACCTGATGAAGCAACGGCAAGAGATGTGATCGACAAGCTTTTCTTCTCTGATAAGCGTTACGATCTGGGTGATGTTGGACGTTACAGGATAAATAAGAAACTCGGCCTGGATATTGCTATGAACACTAAAGTTCTAACCAGGCAAGATATTATAAGTATCATCAGATATCTTATCGAACTGATTAATTCAAAGGCCGATGTTGATGATATCGACCATTTGAGTAATAGGAGGGTCCGGACGGTTGGTGAACAGTTGCACAATCAATTTGGAGTTGGCCTCGCCAGGATGTCACGGACTATACGTGAGCGAATGAATGTTAGGGATAATGAGGTATTTACACCGATTGACCTGATCAATTCAAAAACATTGTCCTCAGTAATCAATTCCTTTTTTGGAACAAATGCGTTAAGCCAGTTTATGGATCAAACAAATCCATTGGCGGAAATGACGCATAAAAGACGGATGTCGGCACTTGGACCAGGAGGTTTGTCTCGCGAGCGGGCAGGTTTTGAGGTACGGGACGTTCATTATACACATTATGGCCGATTATGCCCGATTGAAACTCCGGAAGGACCAAATATTGGTTTGATTTCATCAATGTGCGTGTATGCCAAAGTGAACCACCTGGGTTTTATTGAAACACCATATCGCCAGGTAACAAAGGGTGTAGTAAATCTTAGTGACGAGGGTATAATTTACCTTACTGCTGAAGAGGAAGAACAAAAGATAATTGCCCAGGCTAATGCTCCACTGATGGATGATGGCAATTTTGCCAATCCGAAGGTAAAGGCCAGGTTTGAAGCTGACTACCCTCTTTCTGAAAAAGAGGATGTAAATCTCATGGACGTGGCACCAAACCAAATCGCATCAATTGCAGCATCTCTGATCCCTTTCCTTGAGCACGATGATGCCAACAGGGCCCTTATGGGATCAAATATGATGCGGCAGGCTGTACCATTGCTTCAACCCGAAAGCCCTATTGTGGGAACAGGTATTGAAAAAGATGTTATAGCTGACAGCCGTATTCAGTTCACGGCCGTTAATGATGGAGTTGTGGAAGAAGTCGATTCTGATCACATACAAATTAAGTATGATCTCGATGACCACTCGCGCTTTATCAATTTCAAAGGTGATACTGTAGTCTACAAGCTGTCTAAGTTCAGGAAGACAAATCAGAATACTACTATAAATCTTAAACCGGTTGTCACTAAAGGACAGAAGGTAAAGAAAGGTATGATTCTTACTGAAGGATATGCTACAGAAAAAGGTGAGCTGGCTCTTGGGAGAAACCTGATGGTGGCGTTCATGCCCTGGAAAGGATATAATTTTGAGGACGCTATTGTGATCTCAGAACGTGTGGTTAGAAGAGACTTTTTCACTTCCTTGTATATTGATGAATATGTGCTTGAAGTAAGGGACACCAAGCGTGGTTTGGAAGAACTAACTTCAGACATTCCCAACGTGAGTGAAGAAGCAACGCGCAATCTGGATGAGAATGGTTTGATTCGCGTTGGAGCCGAAGTAAAGCCTGGAGATATTCTGATTGGAAAAATCACTCCAAAAGGGGAGTCGGATCCTTCACCGGAGGAAAAGTTACTACGCGCCATCTTTGGCGACAAGGCTGGAGATGTTAAAGATGCGAGCTTAAAGGCTGGACCATCATTGACGGGTGTGGTTATAAATAAGAAGCTATTCTCTCGAAGTGTCAAGGACAGAAAAATGCGTGCTTCTGATAAAGCACTAGTCGATAATTTTGAGGAGGAGTTTAAACGTCAGGCGGAGAACTTGCACGGCATATTAGTGGATAAGTTATTCACATTAGTGAATGGTAAGACCTCGCAGGGAGTTAAAAATTATCTGAACGAGGACCTTGTCCCCAAGGGAACCAAATTTACCCAAAGGATACTTCAGGGAATTGATTTTCTGACGATTAACCCTAACAAATGGACAACCGATAAGGATAAGAACTATACCATTAAACAACTTCTGAACAATTATCAGGTCAAATACAAGGAAACAGAAGGTGAATACCGCAGGCAAAAATTCAATATTACTATTGGAGATGAACTGCCCACAGGAATCGTTCAGTTGGCGAAGGTGTACATTGCTAAAAAAAGGAAACTCACAGTAGGTGATAAGATGGCCGGACGACACGGTAACAAGGGTATTGTTGCCAAGATCGTACGCCAGGAGGATATGCCATTCCTTGAGGATGGAACTCCAGTTGATATTGTATTGAATCCCTTAGGTGTGCCTTCCAGGATGAACTTGGGACAGATATATGAAACTGTTTTAGGATGGGCAGGTAAAACCCTCGGGATGAAGTTTTCATCACCGATTTTTGACGGCGCCTCACTGGATCAGATCTCAGAATTAACAGACCAGGCTGGACTACCTAGATATGGAAAGACCTTTTTATATGATGGTGGCACAGGTAAGAAATTCGACCAGCCTGCTACGGTGGGAATAATCTATATGCTAAAACTCGGCCATATGGTTGAGGATAAGATGCATGCCAGATCAATAGGCCCTTATTCACTTATCACACAGCAACCACTTGGGGGTAAAGCCCAATTTGGAGGCCAACGATTTGGTGAAATGGAGGTTTGGGCTCTGGAGGCATTTGGAGCATCCAATATTCTTCAGGAAATTCTTACAGTTAAGTCGGATGATGTTATGGGACGTGCAAAAGCTTATGAGTCCATAGTTAAAGGCGAGCCCATGCCACTCCCAGGAGTTCCTGAATCACTAAACGTTCTGCTACATGAACTTCGCGGACTAAGTTTAAGTGTTAAATTGATCTAAGCTGTTCTTTTCAGTTTTGTTTTTTATTTTTTGAATTAATTATTATAGCAATATAAGCACATGGCGTTCAGAAAAGAGACCAAAGTAAGAGTCGTTTTCACAAAGATTGCGCTGGGTTTAGCTTCTCCAGAAGAAATATTGGAGCGTTCTAGCGGAGAAGTACTTAAGCCAGAAACAATAAATTACCGCACATACAAACCTGAGCGGGACGGATTATTCTGCGAGCGGATATTCGGACCAGTGAAGGATTATGAATGTCATTGCGGTAAATACAAGCGTATCCGATATAAGGGTATTATATGTGACCGCTGCGGAGTCGAAGTTACAGAGAAGAAAGTACGAAGAGAACGGATGGGACATATTTCCCTTACGGTACCGGTAGCTCACATCTGGTATTTCAAATCTTTACCCAACAAAATCGGGTATTTACTTGGCTTGCCAACCAAGAAGCTTGATACCATTATCTATTATGAGAGATATGTGGTCATAAACGCAGGAATCAAAGAAGCTGATGGAATAAATTATCTTGATTTTCTTACTGAGGAAGAGTATCTTGATATCCTGGAAACACTTCCCAAAGAGAATCAAATGCTGGATGATGATGATCCAAAAAAATTCATCGCCGGCATGGGAGCCGATGCTTTATTTAGATTATTGGGCAGGCTGGATCTTGATACTTTATCCTATGATCTTAGGCATAAAGCCAATAATGAAACATCCCAACAAAGGAAAAATGAAGCCCTCAAACGTCTTCAGGTTGTTGAGGCTTTCAGATCTTCAAAAAATATAAACAAACCGGAATGGATGATTGTCAAGGTTGTACCTGTAATCCCACCGGAATTACGCCCTCTGGTACCTCTGGATGGTGGTCGTTTTGCAACCTCCGATCTGAATGACCTTTATCGTCGTGTCATTATCAGGAACAACAGGTTAAAAAGGTTGATAGAGATAAAGGCCCCTGAGGTGATCCTTAGGAATGAAAAACGAATGCTTCAGGAAGCTGTTGACAGCCTTTTTGATAATTCAAGAAAGTCCAATGCAGTTAAAACCGATGCAAACAGACCTCTTAAGTCACTTAGCGATAGTCTGAAAGGTAAACAAGGCCGCTTCCGCCAGAACTTGCTTGGGAAACGCGTGGATTATTCAGCACGCTCCGTTATTGTGGTTGGTCCTGAGCTGAAACTTCATGAATGTGGTTTGCCCAAAGATATGGCTGCCGAGTTGTATAAACCTTTCATTATTCGTAAACTGATTGAGCGCGGTATAGTTAAAACCGTAAAGTCAGCTAAAAAAATTGTTGATCGGCGAGATCCTGTGGTTTGGGATATTCTTGAAAATGTTCTCAAGGCCCATCCAGTATTACTGAACCGTGCGCCTACATTGCACCGTCTTGGTATTCAGTCGTTTCAGCCAAAATTGATTGAAGGAAAAGCTATCCAATTGCATCCTTTGGTTTGTACGTCATTTAACGCCGACTTTGATGGTGACCAGATGGCTGTACATCTTCCTTTGGGTAATGCAGCTATTCTTGAAGCCCAGATGTTGATGCTGTCGTCACATAATATTCTAAACCCAGCCAACGGTGCCCCTATTACTGTACCTTCACAGGACATGGTTTTGGGCCTTTATTATATTACAAAGGGAAAGAAGAGTACTGAAACCGAAAAGGTAAAGGGAGAGGGATTGGTTTTTTACTCTCCAGAAGAAGCCATTATTGCCCACAATGAAGGTGCAGTTGATTTGCACGCTTATGTTAAAGTTAAAACTGATGATGTCGTTGATGGCGAGCTGGTTAATAGGATACTTGAAACCACTCTGGGACGAATCCTTTTTAACGAAATGGTTCCCCGGGAGGTGGGATTCATTAACGATGTATTGACAAAAAAGGCATTAAGGGAAATTATTGGCAAGGTGCTTAAAATTTGCGGTACTGCCGTAACAGCCCGGTTCCTTGATGATATTAAACAATTGGGGTTCGCTACCGCCTTTAATGGAGGGCTTTCATTTAACCTTGATGATGTAATTATTCCGGATGAAAAAGATTCGATGATCAAGGACGGTTACGACCAGGTTGATGAGGTTCTCAGTAATTACAATATGGGTATCATTACTAATAACGAAAGATATAACCAGATTATTGATATCTGGACCCATACAAACGCCCGCCTTACTCATACGGTAATGCAACAGATTAGTACCGATAACCAGGGTTTCAACTCTGTTTATATGATGCTTGATTCTGGTGCCCGGGGATCCAAGGAGCAGATTAGGCAGCTTTGCGGGATGAGGGGACTGATGGCTAAGCCGCAAAAATCTGGTGCTGCCGGAGCAGAAATTATTGAAAATCCGATTCTTTCCAATTTTAAAGAAGGATTGTCGGTTCTGGAATATTTTATTTCTACTCACGGGGCCAGGAAGGGGCTGGCGGATACAGCGCTGAAAACAGCCGATGCCGGATACTTAACCAGACGCTTGGTTGATGTTGCTCAGGATGTTATTGTTGCTCAGCAAGATTGCGGTACATTGAGGGGACTCGTTGCATCTGCATTAAAAAACAATGAAGAAGTGGTGGAGACTTTGTATGACCGTATACTCGGCCGTACTGCTTTACATGATGTATATAATCCGCTTACAGGAGAGCTGCTGGTAGCTTCGGGGGAACCGATATCTGAAGATGTTGCAAGGCGTATTGAGGAATCACCTGTTGAACAAGTGGAAATTCGTTCGGTATTGACCTGTGAGTCAAATCGCGGAGCCTGTGCCAAATGTTATGGAAGGAGTCTGGCAACCGGACGAGCTACCCAGATTGGTGATTCAGTCGGGGTTATTGCAGCTCAGTCAATTGGAGAACCTGGTACTCAGCTAACCCTGCGTACTTTCCACGTTGGAGGTACAGCATCCAATATTACTGCAGAGAGTAATGTCACAGCCCGTTTTAACGGTCTTTTAGAAATGGATGAGCTCCGAACTGTTCAACTCGATACAGGATCTACTAAGGTGGATGTTGTAATCGGCCGGACTGCAGAGATGAGGATAATTGATAAAAATACCCATATCATCCTCACAACCAGTAGTATCCCTTACGGAGCCAGAATGTTTAAAAAGGACGGTGATGATGTGGTTCAGGGAGATTTGATTTGTGAATGGGATCCATTTAATGCATTAATTGTTTCAGAAGCCGCTGGTACTATTAACTTTGAAAATGTTATCGAAGGAATTACTTTCCGGGAGGAATCAGACGAGCAAACTGGTTACAAGGAAAAAGTAATAACAGAAACCAGAGACAAAACTAAAAACCCTGAAATAATAATCCTGGGTAAAAACAAGGAAGCTATTAAGATTTATAACCTGCCAGTTGGATCACACGTATCGGTTGCTGAAGGGGAAAAGGTTAAAGCCGGACAGACCCTTGTCAAAATACCTCGATCCATGAGTAAATCTGGCGATATCACTGGTGGTTTGCCTAGAGTGACAGAACTTTTTGAGGCTCGGAATCCATCCAACCCTGCGGTTGTTGCAGAGATTGATGGAACAGTCTCGTATGGCAAGATCAAACGTGGTAACAGGGAAATTATGATCACCTCGAAAACTGGGGAGATCAAGAAGTATTTGGTATCCCTATCCAAGCAGATTCTGGTTCAGCCAAACGATTTTGTCAGGGCTGGAATCCCATTATCTGATGGTGCTATTACTCCGGCAGATATTCTTTCTATTAAGGGGCCAACAGCTGTTCAGGAATATATCGTTAATGAGGTTCAGGAGGTTTACCGTATGCAGGGGGTGAAAATCAATGACAAACACTTCGAGGTAATTGTTCGTCAGATGATGCGGAAGTTAGTTATTGAAGATCCAGGTGATACAAAGTTTCTGGAAAAGCAAATAATTGATAAGCTTAATGTTATGGGGGAGAATGATTGGATTTACGGGAAAAAAGTTATTCTGGATCCAGGAGATTCTCAGAACTTTAAACCTGGGCAAATAGTATCTGCCAGGAAGCTAAGGGATGAAAACTCCATGCTCAAGCGACGTGATTTAAAACCTACTGATTCAAGGGATGCTATACCAGCAACTTCCAGTCAGATCCTTCAGGGTATCACTAAAGCTTCTCTGCAAACAACCAGTTGGTTATCTGCAGCCTCTTTCCAGGAAACCACCAAGGTGCTTAATGAAGCTGCAATTCTTGGAAAAGTAGATGATCTGGAAGGCCTAAAGGAAAATGTTATCGTTGGTCATCTTATACCGGCTGGAACAGGAAACCGGGCTTTTGAAAAACTGATAGTAGGGTCAATGGACGAATATAAAACACTTATGCAAGCCAAAGAAGGCGAAACAGATATGATAACAGATTAAGTTTAAATCATGGCAGATCTGAAAAAACCCAACCAAATAAATATTGAGTTATCGGAGGAGATTGCCCAGGGTGTATATTCCAACCTGGCAATTATTACTCACTCCAGTTCTGAATTTGTGCTCGACTTTGTGCGAATAATGCCAGGGGTACCGAAAGCAAAAGTGAAGAGTCGAGTGATTCTCACTCCCGAGCATGCAAAGCGACTATTATTGGCCTTGCAGGATAATATTAAAAAGTATGAATCCATGCATGGAAATATTCGAAATGCAGATAAACCTTCGGGTCCGATAATGCCAATGACCTTTGGTGGTCCGGCCGCACAGGCTTAAATTATTCATGGAAGGTGTCTGTTTAAGGCACCTTTTTTTTCGGGTTCATTTTGTATAACTTCGAACCGTTTTATATTCGAATGGTTTGTTAGCAACAGTATTATTAGTTCTGGTATTTATAGGCTACCTGGTCATGTATCGAGTGTACGGCAGGTTCCTGGCCTCTCGTGTTTTTAATATTTCGGATCAAAGGCCAACTCCAGCAGTTCAATTGCAGGACAATGTTGATTTTGTTCCAACAAAGAAGCAGGTCGTTTTTGGCCACCATTTTACCTCAATTGCTGGTACCGGGCCAATAGTTGGTCCAGCTATTGCCATTATTTGGGGCTGGCTTCCAGCCATTTTGTGGGTTTTCCTTGGAAGCCTGGCCATGGGTGCGGTTCATGATTTTGGGAGCCTGGTCATCAGTTTAAGGAACCAGGGGAAATCCATATCCGATTACACCTCCAAATATATTAACAGCCGCACTCGCGTCCTTTTTTTTGTAGTGGTTTTCCTTGAGCTCTGGATTGTTATATCTGTTTTTGGTTTGGTTATTGCGAGCATTTTTAAAATGTTTCCGGGTTCAGTTTTCCCTGTTTGGCTGCAAATTCCAATTGCTATTCTACTTGGGCAATTCATTTACCGTTTGAAGGGCAATCTCACTCTTAGTACATTGGTTGCAGTGGTTTTTATGTACCTCACGGTTATAGTTGGCAGATATCTGCCAATCGAAATGCCGGAAATTTTGGGAATTCCTTCAACCGGTGTTTGGACTATCCTTCTTCTGGTTTATGCTTACTTTGCATCTGTTCTGCCTGTGACCACCCTTCTTCAGCCAAGGGATTATATAAATGCTTACCAGCTGGTTTTTGCTATGGCTCTAATGGTCATTGGTGTATTTTGTTCTGGACTTTCCGGCTCTTTAGAAATGGTAGCTCCCGTCGTTGATGCCAGACCTGCCGGCGCGCCTGGAATGATACCCTTCCTTTTTATTACAATCGCCTGTGGTGCGATTTCCGGTTTTCATTCCCTTGTATCCTCAGGAACAACATCCAAGCAGCTTAGCTCTGAAAAAGACAGCCTTTTTGTGGGCTATGGCTCCATGTTAACTGAAGGAGCTTTGGCCGTGCTGGTAATTATCGCTGTTGGAGCAGGAATAGGAATGGGACATATAACAGGGGAGGGGCAAACACTATTTGGAGTAGAAGCCTGGAACAATCACTATTCTTCCTGGGCGGCCGCAGGTGGGTTGGATAAGAAAATAGGGGCCTTTGTTGAAGGGTCAGCAAACATGATCGAAATAATTGGAATTCCAGTTGAGATAGCTATGGTGGTCATGGGAGTATTTGTTGCCTCATTTGCCGGAACAACTTTGGATACAGCTACCAGGATTCAGCGATACGTCATTGCAGAAGTTTTTACCGGGGTTAAAGCCCCCTTATTTCGGAATATTTATTTTACAACATTTCTTGCCGTCGCTACCGCAGCTATTCTGGCATTTGCTACTGGCGCAAATGGGGCAGGGGCTCTGAAATTATGGCCTTTATTCGGAGCGGTGAACCAAACCCTTGCCGCATTAGCTCTGATCATTATTACATTATACCTGAAACGAAAAGGTGGCTTGAAATGGCTAGTCAGTGGTATTCCTGCAATTTTTATGAGCATTGTCACTTTCTGGGCTTCTATAATCAACCAGATCAATTTTACCCGGGACGAAAACTATCTACTTGCTGTGGTGAATGTGGTAATTATTGTTATTGTCATTTGGATTACCATTGAGGGATTGGTGAAATTCCTCAGTATCAGATCAGTCAGACAATAGATCCATTCATCTTACTCTAACATTGATTTATCAAATTTTGGGTTTTTATAAGGCACTTTCTGAAATTAGAATCTTTCTAAACTTCTGTCCTTGGGAATGAATGCTGAATAATTTTTTATATTTGTCAACCTAATAAAGGAATGTATTTAATTATCAAATTAATAGCTTTATGAAAATTCTCGTATGCCTTGGCCATGTGCCTGATACCACCACCAAGGTTAAATTTGTTGAGAATAATACAAGGTTTGATCAAACCGGAGTTCAGTGGGTGATTAACCCATGGGATGAATTAGCCCTTACCCGTGCTTTAGAAATCAAGGAAGATGCTGGAAATTCTTTTAATTCTGTAACGGTTATCACTGTTGGAGATCTGAGTGTTGAGCCAACGATCCGCAAAGCCCTTGCTATTGGTGCTGACAATGGTATCCGCGTTGATTTGCAACCTGCAGATTCAGGTGTTGTTGCTGCTCAGCTCGCCGAAGTAATAAAGAATGATCCCTATGATTTGATCCTTTGCGGGATTGAATCCAGCGACTATAATGGGTCGGCAGTTGGGGGAATGTTGGCTGAACATCTTGATTATCCTTCCGTTTCGGCGGTTTCATCAATTAATTATGAGGGTGGCATATTTGATCTTAACAGGGATATCGATGGTGGATTTGAAACTATTTCATGTCCTTTCCCCTTTGTTGCAATTGTACAGAAAGGAATAGCCAAAGAGCCAAGAATCCCTGCTATGCGTGGTATTATGATGGCTCGTAAAAAGCCGTTAAGCGTTGTAAAACCTGTTGATGCTGAAGCCTTATCTAAGTTTATAAGTTTTAGCCTTCCATTGGCTAAACCACCTTGTAAAATGGTGGATCCTGACAATGTTAAAGAATTAGTTGACTTGCTGATGAATGAAGCTAAGGTTTTGTAATTACTTCTAATATTGAAAATCCAATAATATGGCTATACTAGTATATATCGAGAATTGGGATGGAGAGTTTAAGAAGGTAAGTTTTGAGTTGTTGTCCTATGCCTCGAAATTGGCGGAAATGACGGGAGATACTGTCACTGCTTTGTCAATCGGACAAGTCCTGGAAGATAAGTTATCCCGCCTTGCGGATTATGGTGCCCAGAAAATTCTTAAAGTTGAATCTGAAGATTTGGTGGTTTTGGATAATCAGGTCTATACAAGGATCATTTCGGAAGCGGCCTCGAAGGAAGATGCTCAGGTGGTTCTTCTCGCGCACAATAATGTTGGAAAAGCGATTGCTCCCAGATTGGCCGTTAGGTTGAAGGCAGGACTTGGATCAGGACTCACAGGTTTGCCGGAGAAATTGGATCCTTTCACTACATGGAAAAAAGTCTTTTCCGGTAAGGCAGGTTCAAGGGTTGAAATCAGAACTCCTGTAAAGGTGCTAACTTTGTCCCAGAATTCATTTGAAGTATCAGAAAATAAGGTAGATGCAAAAATAGAAAATTTTTTTCCAGAAAGTCCTACTCGGGGTGCCACCTCAAGGATAAATTTGGAGAAACAAACTGAAAAAATTATTTTGACAGATGCGGAAATTGTTGTTTCAGCAGGCCGCGGTTTGAAATCTCCAGACAACTGGGGGCCAATTGAGGAATTGGCCAATCTACTGGGTGCTGCAACAGCTTGTTCAAGACCGGTTTCTGATGAAGGATGGCGTCCGCATAGTGAGCATGCTGGTCAAACAGGAAAGATAATAGCTCCGAATTTGTATTTTGCTTTTGGAATTTCTGGAGCAATCCAGCATTTGGCAGGCGTGAGTTCATCCAAATGTATTGTTGCAGTCAATACCGATCCTGATGCCCCTATTTTTGAGGCTGCAGATTATGGTATTGTTGGTGACGCAATGAAAGTCCTTCCTCAGCTAATCTCAGCAATAAAACAAGTCAAATCATTATGCTGAAGCAAATAATTTTTGCTCTGGCATTATTGGTGACCCTAGGGGTATTTTCCTATACCACAATGAGGTTTATAGCTTTGTTCAAGCTGACCAAAAAAACCTTTCCTATTAAAGATATTGGCCAGAGAATTAAACGGACTCTTGCCGTGGCCTTTGGGCAAACCAGGATTCTGCGTAAACCGGTACTGGGACCGATGCATGCTATTGTCTTCTGGGGTTTCTGTGTGATCCTTATTGGCAGCCTGGAAATGGTTATCGATGGATTATTTGGAACGGAAAGAATATTCCAATTCCTCGGGCCTGTTTATAATGTCATCATCGCCTCAGGGGATATATTCGCTTTTCTAATCCTATTGGTAATTATCGTATTTCTTATTAGGCGTATTTTCTTGAATATCAGTCGGTTTAGTGGTGTTGAGATGACGCATAAATCTCACATGGATGCAAATATGGCCTTGACATTGATCCTGCTTCTTATGATTAGCCTGCTAGGAATGAATACTTTCTATTATATGGAAGGCGTCAATTCCGCACATGGGATAGCCGGATTTTTTCCTGTCAGTGAAGTTTTAAGCGGTTTGTTTTCAGGATTTTCTGATTCCCAGATTCACTTAATACATGAGATGAACTGGTGGGCCCATATCCTGCTTATCTTTGTCTTTGCCAATTATCTTCCTTATTCAAAGCATTTCCATATTTTTCTGTCTATTCCCAATGTATTCCTGAGCAATCTTGAACCACTAGGAAAGCTTGCAAACATGGAAAGTGTAACCAAAGAAGTGAGGATGATGCTTGATCCTAATACTACTATTGATGATAATGAAGGGGATGAAGTGCCACGCTTTGGTATTCTTGATGCAGAAGATGTTAGCTGGAAAAACTATCTGGATTCCCTGGCTTGCACTCAGTGTGGAAGATGTACTGCTGTGTGTCCTGCCAATATTACCGGGAAAAAATTATCTCCAAGGAAAATCGTGATGGATCTCAGGTCGAGGATGAAAGAGAAGGGGCCGGGTTTGATAAAGTGGGGTCGGGAATATTCAGATCAAAAATCTCTTATCAGGGATTATATTTCACCTGAAGAGCTATGGGCTTGTACTACCTGCAATGCATGCGCCCGTGAATGTCCGATCAATATTAATCACCCATCCATTATCATTGATATGAGGAGGTATCTTGTGATGGAAGAATCGGCAGCACCGGGGGAACTCAATGCTATTTTTTCCAATATTGAAAACAATGGCGCTCCCTGGCAATTTTCTCAGGAGGATCGTATGGCTTGGGCCGATGAATTGTTTATGAATAAAAAAAATTAATTCCCTTCGGATACAATTTTAATGGAAAACGATCGAATTAAGATTTATGTCCCAACAATGGCTGACATGGCTGCAACAGGCCAGGAGCCGGAGTACCTGTTTTGGGTGGGAAGTGCCGGGGCTTTCGATGATCGGTACAAAAAGGTTACCAGGGCTTTTGTAAAAATACTTACCTGGCTGGATATCAATTATGCTGTGCTTGGAACGGAGGAATCATCAAGTGGAGATGTGGTTCGCAGAGCGGGAAATGAGATGCTTTTCCAGATGCAGGCCCTGGCTAATATTGAGATACTCAACGGATATGGGATTAAAAAAATTTTAACCTGTGATCCGCATGCCTTTAATACCTTCCGGAATGAATATCCTGAACTGGGGGGAGAATATGAGGTTGTACATCACACTAGCTTTCTACAAGGTCTTATTGATTCTGGTAAACTGAGTCTTTCCCAGGAGTATTTCTCAGGGAAAAGGCTTACTTATCACGATCCTTGTTACCTTGGTAGGGCCAACGGGGAATACAATGCTCCCCGTCAGATAATTGCAGCACTTGCTTCGGATTTTAAAGAAATGAAAAGGAATCGAAGCTTTGCCTTATGCTGCGGTGCTGGTGGAGGACAAATGTTTAAAGAGGCAGAGGCAGGCGACAAGGAGGTGTTTATTGAAAGGACAGAAGATGCTGTCGAATCTGGAGCCGATATTATAGTTACAGCCTGTCCGTATTGCATGGTCATGATGACTGATGGTCTGAAATACAAGAATTTGGAAAATAGCAAAAGAGCTTATGATATTGCGGAATTAGTCGCTTTATCCCTTGGATTATAAATGGATAATGTGTTATAATAATTATACCTATGGAAAAAGAAAAAGCAATTAAGGGCGGTGCCTTTATGGTTCAGGAAACCAGGCATACGGATGTATTTATCCCGGAGGAATTCGACGAGGAACAAAGGATGATTGCTCAGACCTGTCAGGATTTCCTGGATACCGAAGTGTTTCCAATTCTTGACCGTATTGACAGTCAGGAGGAAGGGCTGATGGCTGAACTTCTGACAAAAGCGGGTGAACTTGGTTTATTAGGAATCTCAGTGGCTGAAGAATTCGATGGTTTTGGACAGACATTTGTAACCTCTATGCTGGCCGGTGAGGTCATAGGCGGCGGTTATTCTTTTGCAGTTGCTTATTCCTGTCATACTGGTATCGGGTCATTGCCAATCGCTTATTATGGTAATCTCCAGCAGAAAGAGAAATATCTGCCAAGACTTGCTTCGGGAGAATGGAAAGGAGCATATTGCCTTACTGAACCAAGTGCAGGCTCTGACGCCAATGCAGGAAAAACAAAAGCAGTTTTGTCAGAGGACGGCAAGCACTATATTCTTAATGGCCAGAAAATGTGGATTACGAATGCTGGCTTTGCCGATGTGATGACGGTTTTTGCCAAAATTGATAATGATCGTGTTCTCAGTGCCTTTATTGTTGAGCGGACTTTCCCAGGGATCATTTTTAATCCCGAGGAGAAGAAGATGGGGATAAAGGGATCGTCCACCCGGCAGATCTTTTTTAATAACGTTAAAGTACCAGTGGAAAACTTACTTGCAGCTCGGGGTCAAGGTTATCGTATCGCCCTGAATATCCTGCATATGGGCCGTCTGAAGCTAGGCGGAAATTTGTTGGGAGCTGCCAAGAATGCTATTAACCAATCAGTAAACTATGCTAACGAACGGAAGCAATTTGGCATGCTGATTTCTGAGTTTGGGACGATCAAATATAAGCTGGCTCAACAGGTGATAAGGACCTTTTCAACAGAGTCGGCAGTTTACCGTGCCTCCTCTAATGTTGATCAGATCGCAGCTGATTATGAGATAGAATGCGAGAAAGAGCAGGCTCAGATAAATGCTTTTGCCCAAATGGCTATCGAGGCGGCTATTCTTAAAGTTGCAGGATCAGAGGCCCTGGATTATATTGTGGATGAGGCTGTTCAGATCCATGGAGGTATGGGCTATTCGGCTGAGATGCCAGTTGACCGCGGCTACCGTGATTCACGGATTAACCGGATATATGAAGGCACTAATGAAATAAACAGGATCCTGCTCGTGGATACTTTGCTTAAGAGAGGACAGAAAAAAGAAATTCCACTTTTCGAGGCAGCAGAGGAATCATACAAGGGATTGAAAAATCTTGTTAATCCAAGCCTGCCAGAGGATTATTTTGAGTTGAAAAGCCTAAGGGTAGCCAACATGAAAAAAGCTGCTCTGGCTTTGATTCATGCAGTTGTTTCCAAATTCGACAGAAAACTGGTTTTGGAACAGGAAATACTGAACTCTATGGCTGATATGATTATTAATATTTATATCACGGAATCAACACTGCTCAGGGTATGGAAATTGGCTGACATTCGTGGGGAAGAGACCGTAAGCCTGTACAAGGATATTCTTGATGTAAATGTTTATGATTCAGCCTCGATTGTCAGAAAATCCGGCCAGGATGCTATCAATTCATTCGCAGAGGGAGAAGAATATACCCTTTTGATAAAAGGAATTGAGCATTTCACCCAAACAGATCCTGTAAATATCAAGATTGCAAGACGCAGGATTGCTGATAAACTCATTAACGAAAACCGTTATACCTTTTAAAATCTCATAAAGTAAAGTTAGCCCAAAAGATAGGTATGTCTTTTGGGCTTTTTTTTCTCTAGGAAATGAGTAAATTTATCTAACTGACAAAAAATGGATAAAGCATATCAAATCGGTTGTATTGGAGCAGGAAATGTGGCCAGCCATTTACTCCCGGCATTATGTAAGGCCGGCCATAAGATTGTGCAGGTAATAAGTAGATCTATTGTATCGGCACAATCGCTCGCAGAACCCCTTGGTGCTCAATATAGCAGTAGTGTTATCAGTCTTAACCCGGATATAGATTTGTTGTTCTTAATTGTTCCTGATGATGTACTTCCTGATATCATTAATGAAATTTCCTGGTTTAGGGGAATTGTGGTTCATACCAGCGGATCTTTGCCCCTGAGCAGCTTCAATTCAGTTAATTATCCCAATGGTATTTTGTATCCCCTTCAGACATTTACAAAGCATCGACAGCTAGATTTCAGGAGCATCCCTATATTTATTGAAGGCTCTAATGAAACAGTCCTGACCTTACTAAGGGAAGTGTCTGAACAGATCTCTAATGAAGTATATGAGTTGGGTTCAGAGCAACGTGCTCATCTCCATCTGGCTGCTGTTTTTGCAAATAACTTCACAAATTACCTTTTTACAGCGGCAGATGAGGTTCTTCGAACTGCTGGAATAGAGCGGGGTGTATTGAATAGCCTTATCAGGGAAACCTTAGAAAAAGCTATTGATCCGGGCCCGGTAACTTCTCAAACCGGGCCGGCAATCAGGGGAGATATAGCTACTTTAAAAAAGCATTTGAATTTGCTATCTTTCTCAACCGAACTTAGAGAAGTATATCAGTGTCTGACCACATCGATCCAAAATTATTATTCAATCCGGTCAGGGGATAAATAGTTTTTTTATGGGCCTATTCAAAGAAGAGTTAAGGAGTATCAAAGCTTTTGTTTTTGATGTTGATGGAGTCCTGGCTGAGAGTCAGGTAATGCTTCACCCCTCCGGGGATATGATGAGGATCATGAACACCAAAGATGGGCTCGCCCTGTTTTATGCAGTGAAAGAGAATTTTCCTGTTGCTATTATTACTGGAGCAAAATCGCCTTCTATAAGGGAACGTTTTGAATCTTTGGGGATCCATGATGTTTTTCTTGATTCAAGGAACAAATTGAAAGATATGAATATTTTCCTGACGAAATATCAACTGGAACCAGCTGCCGTTCTATATATGGGAGATGATATCCCTGATATTTCAGCCATGAAGGAGATTGGTTTACCTACTTGTCCAAATGATGCCGCCGAGGAGGTACAAAATATTTCCAAGTATATCTCAAACCTGCCTGGAGGTCATGGCTGTGTTCGGGATGTGATTGAACAAGTTTTACGTTCTCAAGGGAAATGGTTTAAAAAAGAATAATTCAGAACTATGATTAAAGCGATTAGCCGTTTATTACGGATGCCCAACCTGGCAATGGTTTTCCTAACCATGTATCTGATGAGATGGTCAATCGTCAGACCGATTCTGGAAATAACAGGTTTTGAGCCTCAAATGCCCGAATCAACCTTTTCCCTTCTGGTTTTGTCGACAATTCTTATCACAGCAGCAGGGAATGTAATCAATGATTATCATGATGTTCATGCCGACCGTTTCAATCGCCCCGAAAAAGTAGTCATAGACAGACATATAAGCAGGCGTCAGGCCATTATCTTGCATTTTGCTTTTAATCTGCTTGGAATTTCCCTTGGGATTTTTATTTCTTTTTACCATCGATTGTACTGGCTTTCCCCTATATTCATTATTGTGCCAATCATACTCTGGTTCTATTCGACCATTTATAAACACAAGGTATTTATTGGCAACTTTCTTATTTCAATTCTGATCGCCACAGTTCCTCTCCTGGTGGTATTGTTTGAATATCCTCTGATCAGGAATGCCAATCAGGATATATTGCAAGAATTCCCGGATATGTTTAACCCTATTCTCTATTGGATAGGCCTGTTTGCTTTATTTGCTTTTCTGACAAACCTGATCCGTGAGATTATTAAAGATGCTGAGGATATTGGAGGCGATAAAGAGGTTGGCAGTAAAACTATTGCTGTGGTTTATGGTATAAAAACCTCCAAAATTATCGCCTTTATATTGGCTATTCTCACCTTTATCGGGCTAGCTGCAATCTTTTTGCTCTATTTGAGAGATTGGATGAGCCTCAGCTATTTTGGAGTTTTTATTGTTATTCCTTTCCTTTTCCTATTGTTCCAGATTCCCAGGTCACTGGATGCAAAGGGATTTCACCGTTTGAGTTTGCTGATCAAGATCATTATGTTGACTGGTTTGACCTATGCTCCCATTGCGTATTTCGTAATGAAAATAGTGCTATAGCAATATGGGGTTCAGGGATCAGCACATAAAAAAATATCGAATTTTTCTTGGTTCCAGATCGCCACGTCGGAAACAACTCCTTGAAGGGCTTGGACTTGATTTCAATGTTTGGGTTAAAAAGAAATTGTCTGAAATATACCCAGATGGATTGAAACCCAGTGAAATAGCAGAATTCCTTGCCTTAGACAAAGCGCGGCCATACTTGAAAGAACTAAAACCAAACGATCTTTTAATTACAGCAGATACCATTGTTTGCTTTAATGATTCAATCTTGAAAAAGCCGGAATCCAAAACGGATGCAGTTAACAGCCTGCGGAACCTTTCGTGTAACAATCATACCGTGATCACCGGCGTTTGCCTGAGTTCACCTGAACGATGTTATTGTTTTTATTCTGAAACCCTTGTTAAATTTGCATGTTTGGACGACGATGAGATCGAATATTATATTGATACTTACGCTCCGTTTGACAAAGCCGGAGCATATGGTATACAGGAATGGATCGGGTATATTGGCGTGGAAAGGATTGAAGGATCATATTTTAACGTTATGGGATTACCAGTACAAAGATTATATGCTGAATTAAAGAAGTTTACAGAATATATTAAATAGGAAATTTTATTGAATCAAAAGAATAAATCAATTTCATCCTAAAGGCGATAAACAACTTTGGGGCAATGAAATCTGACCATTAAAACTAAATTAAAACCAATGAGAGCGAAATTAAGACTTACGGGCATTGCCATGATGATTATCCTTGTCATCGCACCCAAGGCTATAGCGGATGAAGGGATGTGGATACCCCTTCTTCTTGATAAATACAATATCAAGGATATGCAGGCAAAAGGATTTAAACTCACGGCAGAAGATGTATATTCTATCAACCATGCATCGCTTAAGGATGCAATAGTTATATTCGGTCGTGGTTGTACAGCTGAACTTATCTCAGACCAGGGCTTACTGATCACTAATCATCACTGCGGATTCGGCAATATTCAAAGGCATAGTACGGTTGAACATGATTATCTGACTGACGGTTTCTGGGCCATGTCCAGGGAAGAAGAACTCCCAAACCGGGACTTGAGCGTCACCTTCCTGGTGAGGATTGAAGACGTTACGGAAACTGTTTTAAAGTCGGTGACTGATCAGATGGATGAGTCGGAGAGAGGCGAAATTATTAACAGGAACATCGCGGAAATACGAAAAATGGCTACTGAAGGGACACAATATTCGGCCCGTGTGGCTCCGTTTTTTTCCGGGAATCAGTACTTCCTCTTTGTTAATGAAACATACCGGGATGTTCGATTGGTGGGAGCACCTCCTTCATCCATTGGCAAATTTGGAGGCGAAACAGATAACTGGATATGGCCAAGGCATACCGGGGACTTCTCTCTTTTCCGGATATATGCCGACAAGGACAATAATCCTGCAGATTATTCCGAAGATAATGTTCCCTATAAACCAAAAAAATCCTTTCCAATCTCCCTTAAAGGAGTGGATAAGGGTGATTTTACTATGGTTTTTGGTTATCCTGGCCGGACAACCGAATATATTCCCGCCGCCAGTATTGAATCAGATGTCTATGATCCTATTCCAGCCATGATCGATCTTAGAACAAAAAGGCTGGATGTGATTATGGCTGCTATGGAAACAAGTCCATTAATTCGAATTCAATACGCTTCAAAGAAATCTGGTATTGCAAATAGCTGGAAGAAGAATCAGGGTGTCTTGAAGGGTTTGAAAACGCTGGATGCCATTAATCGGAAAAAGGATTTTGAAGCGCAGTTCCAGGCTTGGGTTGATAAAGACCCAAAACTAACGGCGAAATATGGTGATCTTCTTGAGCGCTATAATAAGATAATCGCAGACCGGGCTCCATATTCTCTGGCAAATACATATACCCGGGAGGCAGGGCTTGCCCCGGAGATATTCAGTTTTGCCGGAGAGTTTTCAAGCTTGATTAAACTGGCCGAAGGCAAACCTGATGCTGAGATTTTGAAAAAAACAATTGATAGTCTTAAATCTTCAGTTGAAAGACACTTCAAAAATTATGATCCGCCAACAGATCAGAAGTTGGTGGCTGTTTTATACCAAGCCTATGCCTCTGGTATTGATCCTATGTATAAGCCCTTGCTGCTCACTCAGGTAGAGCAAAAATTTCAGGGCGATTTTAAAAAGTATGCAGAGGATCTTTTCTCTTCTTCGATATTTGCAGATCAGCAGGTTATTTCGTCATTTCTTGATGGATTCACAACCCGCAAGGCAAAAAAGATTCTAAAGGATCCTGCTTACCAAATGAACCAGGCTATTAACGAGGTGTTGAGTCAATTAATCATTCCGGGATTGAAAAAAGATGGTGGGCTTGAGCAGGAGTTACAGCGTAAATATATGCAGGCACAAATGGATATGCTGCCCGATCGGGTTTTTTATCCTGATGCGAATTTTACTTTGCGGGTAACCTATGGACAGGTAGATAATTTCTTTCCCAGGGATGGGATAAAGTATAAGCATTATACCACTTTGAAGGGAATTATTGAGAAGGATAATCCGGATATTTATGATTATAGGGTTCCACAGCGTTTAAAAGATCTTTACGAGAGTAAGGATTACGGTATGTATGGCAAGGATGGCGAAATGCCTGTGTGTTTCATCGCAACAAATCACACCTCTGGTGGAAATTCCGGAAGCCCGGTCATTAATAGCGAGGGGCATTTGATCGGGATCAATTTCGACCGAAATTGGGAGGGTACAATGAGTGATATTATGTACGACCCTGATCTCTGTAGAAATATCAGTATTGATATAAGATTCGCTTTATTTATTATCGATAAGTTCGCCGGAGCTCATCATTTAGTTGAAGAAATGAACCTCGTAAAGTAAAGATAACAAGATCTATATAAAGGGGGCCTGAGTTTTTCAGACCCCCTTTTTTAATGACTATAATCATATGATAGCCTAATAATAATCATGTTTAGAAAATTCCTACTGTTATACTTTAAACAGTTGAAATAGTAATACAATATTGTAATTATTTTTTCATCCTAGTACAACAAAACCAATAAGCAATATGGTAGATATTCAAAAAATTATTTTGGAAGTTACCCAGGAGTATGGGTTGCATCGATGGGCTTTACTTCCAGTTCTTCAGGCTATTGTGAAGGAAAAGAATTATCTCGATAGTGAGGATATGGTTGCGGTGGCAAAAGCTCTTGACTTGCCTGCAGCCGAGGTCTACGGAACGGCCAGTTTCTATTCTTTCCTGGATACTGAGCCCCGCGGCAAATTTGTGGTCAGGGTTTGTAAAACCATTTCTTGCTATATGGCTGGTAAGGATGAGGTGATCAAGTCTATTGAAAAATTCCTGAAGATTAAGGTAGGCGAAACTACCGTCGATAAAAAGTTTACCCTTCTGACGGTAAATTGCCTGGGGTGGTGCCATAAAGGGCCGGTGATGCTGGTAAATGACGAGGTTTACCCTGATTTAACTCCACAGAAAGCGGTGGAAATCATTCAAAAATATAAAAACGGGTTCTAACAAGCCCGGATAGCCTAACAATAAAACCATGAAGGAAAATAATTTGCTTAGAAGAGTGGATCTGATCTTTGTCACAGAAGGTATTGATCCAATAAAGATAGTCCAGGACGTTTTGAAGAGACAGCCGGATGATTTAATTAGTGATATGATTGATTCGGGGCTGAAAGGCCGGGGTGGAGCCGGGTTTCCAACAGGACTGAAATGGAAGTTTACACGTAATGAAGACAGTTACGACAAGTATGTGATATGCAATGCTGATGAAGGAGAGCCTGGAACTTTCAAAGATCGTGAAATCCTGGATCGTGTTCCAGAAAAGGTTTTTGCTGGGATGGCAATATGCGGATATACAATCGGGGCCAGGGAAGGGTTTATCTACCTGCGTGGTGAATACAACTTTCTGCTTAAACCCTTGAATGAAAAGTTAGTGTTTTTCAATTCTGAACTCAAGAAAATGGATCTGGATTTTAACATAAAGATCCGATCTGGCAGCGGGGCGTATGTATGTGGTGAAGAGAGCGCCCTTTTTGAATCCATGGAAGGCAAACGTGGGGAACCGCGGAATAAACCCCCATATCCAACTGTTTCAGGATTTATGAATAAACCAACTGTTATTAATAATGTTGAAACCCTGGTTTACGCATTTATGATTCACAGGATAGGACCTGATAAGTTTAAATCTTTCGGGACTCATGACTCCAGGGGATCAAAGGTTTTTTCGGTATCCGGAGATACTGCGAAACCGGGAATTTACGAATTGGAGCTTGGGATGACGGTCCGGCAATTTGTAGATGAGTTTGGAGATGGAGACACAAAAGCCGTTCAGGTTGGAGGAGCTTCAGGAGGCTGTGTACCCCGAAAAAAGTTCAACGATACAATAATTGGATACGAGGGAATCCCTACCGGTGGTTCCATGATGCTGTTCAACAGTACCAGGTCTATGTATAATGTCCTTCACGACTACCTTGAATTTTTTGCCGAAGAATCATGTGGACAGTGCACTCCATGCCGTGTAGGATGCCAGCAGCTTCTACTTGGAATTGAAGCAATCAAGAAAGGCGAAAAGAAACCGGAATACCTGGAAAAACTAAAGAAACTTGCAAAAACAATGAAGTTGTCGGCAAAGTGCGGACTGGGCCAGTCGGTAGCCAATCCTTTTGTTTCCATGACAACAAATTTCAAAGAAGAAATCATCTTTTAGGAAAACCACCTTGTTATGAGTAATTACACTGTAAACCTTAAGATAAACGATTTACCGGTTACAGTCCCCGCGGGGACCACAATACTGGATGCAGCCAAGAAGCTGGACTTTCGCATTCCGACACTGTGCTATCATGAAGATCTTTCTATAGCAGGGAATTGTCGGGTTTGTATTGTTGAGCAGGTAGGAGCAAAAACCCTTCCCGCCGCATGTGCAACACCTGTTTCTGAGGGTATGGAAATACATACCAACAGTGCCAATGTGCGGTCGGCCAGGAAACATATAATAGAACTCCTCCTTTCAGAACACAATGCTGATTGTACAAAGTGCTTTAAGAATGGTAACTGTGAGCTTCAGACACTTGCCCATGAATACCGTATTGGGGATCATGAGTTTATTAATCTGGTCTCAGATAAAAAGGTAAGGATTGATAACCTTTCCCCCTCCATAATTAAGGATGATTCCAAATGCATCCGATGCCAGCGTTGCGTAAGGACATGTTCTGAGTTGCAGGGTGTTTCTGCTCTTATCGTTGCCAATAAAGGTGACCGCCAGAAAATTACAACATTTCTGGATCATTCTATTGTTGAGGTGGTTTGCACTAATTGCGGACAGTGCATCAACCGCTGTCCCGTGGGAGCCCTGGTTGAAAAAACCTATGTGGAACAGGTTTGGGATGCCATCAATGATCCCAATAAACACACGGTGGTTCAGACTGCTCCGGCGGTTCGTGTCGCTCTTGGTGAAGAATTAGATTTCGAGCCTGGAATCCGGGTGACCGGAAAAATGGTGTCTGCCCTCAAACGATTGGGTTTTGATTCAGTCCTTGACACAGATTTTACTGCCGATCTGACCATCATGGAAGAAGGAACGGAATTGCTTACCCGACTGAAAAAAGTGCTGGTGGACAAGGATGAGAGCGTTAAGTTACCCATGACAACCTCCTGCTCACCCGGATGGATTAAATTTATAGAACATATCTTCCCGGAATATCTGCCAAACGTATCAAGCTGTAAATCTCCCCAACAAATGTTCGGTGCTCTGGCAAAGACTTATTATGCCCAGAAAAAGGGACTTAAGGCCCAGGATATTGTAAGCGTTTCAATTATGCCTTGTACAGCAAAAAAATTTGAGGCCGACCGGCCAGAAATGCGGGCCAGTGGGTATAAAGATGTTGATTTTGTCTTAACTACCAGGGAATTAGGGATGATGATAAAACAGGCAGGGATAAATTTCAAAAACTTGCCGGAGAGTAATTACGACAGCATAATGGGTAATTCTACTGGGGCGGCAGTTATTTTTGGTGTCACTGGGGGGGTGATGGAGGCTGCGTTACGCACAGTTTATGAGATTGTTACTGGCAAAGAGGTTCCCTTTAGTAATCTTAATATACTGCCGGTAAGAGGCATGGAAGGGGTTCGTGAAGCTAAGATCAAACTTGAGGGCTGCCTCCCGGAATGGTCTTTCCTTGATGGCATAGAAGTTTCATGTGCAGTTGCCCACGGATTGGTAAATGCCAGAAAACTTATGCAATCAGTTAAGGACGGCACAGCCAATTATCATTTTATTGAGATTATGGCCTGCCTGGGTGGATGCCTCGGTGGCGGAGGTCAGCCTATCCCTACCAATAAAGAGATTCGTGATAAAAGAGCCAAGGCAATTTATGAGGAAGATGAAGGTCTTTTACACAGGAAATCACATGAAAATCCTGAAGTCAAGCGGATTTATGAAGATTTCCTAGGAGCTCCAAACAGCCATAAATCCCATGAACTATTACATACGCATTATAAAAAGCGTAAAAGATATTAATTACAGGAGGAGTGATAATAATGAAAGGGCATCTCAATCAGTAGATGGCCTTTTTTTAATATCCCGTAACAAAGCTTAACTTTAACAGGGCATAGTCCTCGTTTTTTTAATTCCGCTTGAGAGTTAATGAATATTTCGTAAGTTTGGTTGCACCAAAAAAGTATAATTATGAATTTACCTGAACGGACAGTCGCCAGATTAAGCGAATATCGCAGGATATTGCTGGATTGTCTCGCGAAAGGGCAAACCCACATCTTCAGCCATGAATTGGCCAGGCTGAACCACATTACTGCTGTACAGGTGAGGCGCGACATGATGCTTATGGGATTCACCAGTATGCAAAGGAGGGGATATGATATTAAAGAGCTTATTAGAGCAATTGGTGATCTAATAGATACTGCTGAAGGTTTGAATGTGGCTGTAGTGGGTGTTGGTAATCTTGGACGGGCGATAACCAGCTATTTTAGGGGAAAGCGCTCAAAGCTTAACATTGTTGCCACTTTCGATGTGAATGAAGAAAAGATTGGTAAAGTGATAGTTGGAGTTAAGTGTTACCATACGGATGAGATGGAGCTCCTAATTAAGAAATTGAATATTTGTATTGCTATACTGACAGTTCCTCCGGAATATGCCAGAAATATTGCTGAATCCCTTGGGCAATATGGGATCAAGGGTATTTTGAATTTCACTACAGTTCCCCTGAACATGCCACAGGATGTCTATCTTGAGGAATTTGATATGATAACATCTATAGAAAAGGTAGCCTACTTTGTAAAAAGAGAGATAGACAAATCAAAAAATTAAGTAAAGACATTACTGAGGGATTGATTTCAATTTTCCAATAATTCCCTGATTTCTTTCATTATTGATTTATTTGTAATTCTGTATGGCCCTGGTTCACCGTCCAGTTCAAAACCTTTGGCTCTGGTAATAGGTGCCCGGGAAAGAACCTGGATATATTTTCCCAGATAAATAGCCTCATCCAGATCATGGGTAACGAAAATTACTGTCCTTGGTTCTTCACGCCAACTGCGGAGAAAAATCTCGAACACCTTGTTTTTCAATCCCAAATCTAATCCCCGGAAAGCCTCGTCCATGAGTATTGTATGCGAAGGGAATGCAAAGGCCCTGGCAATGGCAATACGTTGATTCATCCCCCCGGATAGTTTGGAAGGATATTGATCACTCCAATCTGACAATTCTACAAGCTTGATGTATTTTTCTGTTTTATCCCTGACTTCAGCTGGATCCATTTTATCCAACAAGGGAAAGGCAATATTCTGATATACAGTTCTCCAGGGAAGAATTCTCGTCTCCTGAAAAATATAAGAGAATGAGGATTCTGGAAATCCAGAAATCTTTCCAGATATGGGATTCAGAATTTGGCTGATTAAATGCAGTAAAGTGGTTTTGCCACAACCGGAAGGACCGAGGATGCAGGAGATCGATCCCTCAGGGATATCCATTGAAAAGTCTTGGAACAATTCTATTCCGGGATAAGCGAATGATATTTTATCAAGTTTGGGCATTTATTTCCAGGAAATAACTCTTTTTTCAATTAAACCAATGGACTTTTCAAAGATGAAACCAATTAAAACTGCCACTAGGGTCCAGGAGATCAATTCAGCAACTAAAAGGTAACTCTGTGCATCCTGCATCATACTCCCTATGCCGAATTTTGGTTGGCTCAATACTTCTCCGATGATTACCGCTCTCCAGCCAAAGCCAACAGCTGTAAGTAATCCGCTAATTAAAAAGGGATACAGGGATGGTACAAACACATCTAAGAAAATTCGCCAGGTCTTTACCCGGTAAATTCTCGACATTTCAATTAGTCCTTTGTCAACCTCCTTGATTCCGGCCGAGAGATTGGTTGTCAGTATGGGGAACATGGTCAGGAATCCAATAAATACCGGGACATGATCAACCCTTAACCAAATAATTGCAAGTAATATAATGGAAATGACAGGTGTTGATCGGATTGTAACAAGGAAGGGGGAAAAGAAGGACTCCACTTTCTTATTTAACCCAGAAGGGATACCAATTAAAAGGCTAATAATCATGGCAAAAGAAAATCCTATGAGGCCTCTCAGTATGGTGATGATTAAACTTCTGTAAAAGGAGGGATCAGAGACGAGGACAGTGAGTGTTTTAAAAGTAAACCAGGGTCCAGGGAGAATATTCCTGGATCCAACCGTCAGGGCAATTATTTCCCAGATCAGGATCAGTAGAATCCCTCCGGCAAGACTATACCAACTATTTTTCGAAAAAGAAAGCTTCATCAGGCAATCGTCCTCCTATAGATTCCGGGTTAAATTTATAAAAAACACCAAGGTAGGCTTTCACTTTGTCCTTGACCTCCCAGGAAGGCAGTACTTTTAAATTGCATCCCGGAATTGACTCCCGGGCAATTGTTGTATCATGCAGTATGTTGTAGCTTACTGCCAGTTGTCCCGCCCTACTAAGATCGGAGACTATTTTCGAGCAGGATTGCTGGTACTTTTCCAAAAAAGCAACCACCAATTCAGGATTTTCCCGGGCAAAGGATGATTTAACCACAAGACTGGTTTGGGGTATGGCAAAATCATCATTAAAAACTTTTTTCCACTCCTGTTCAAGATTAAAAAGTGTCCTGATTTCAACATTTTTTTTGTGTACCATACTTATCAATGGTTCTGATAGGACGGCGATGTCGGATAGGCCGGCTATTACAGCGTTGGCCAGGTCACTATGGGTTGGAAAGGAATAATCCAGAATCAGGTCATTATCCGGATCCAGATTGTTTTCGCAGGCCAGAAAACGAAAGAGAATATCAGGGGTCATGCCCTTGGCCATAAGGTGGACTCTTTTTCCCTTAAGGTCATTCCAGCTGCATATCGAGGTATCGCGTCCAATAAGCTCAAGGGTACCCCAAACAGAAACACCTGCCAATTGATAGGGTACTCCTTTGTTATACAGGTTAGCAGCCATATTGGTTGGTATCATCGCCACCTCAGGTTCTTCGCGAAGCAAGCGGGCCCTGATTTGAAGAGGCTCATCAAGTATTTCATATTTAATTTGATGTCCATCCAATTCATCCATCTCATCTATCATGAACAGCATGCTCATGGCCGAAGGCCCGCGGAGTATCAATACATCCACGATGTGATTATCTTTATTGTTGTTCTGGCAGGAGAAAGATATCAGGAAGAGAAGAATGATTTTTATAATTCTCCGATACAATTGCATCAATTTACCTGACAAGTTCATTACAATAAATATTTTTCAGGAATTTCAAGGTCTTTATTCCGGATATAGACTAAGTTTATGGGCTCTGTATGATCTATACCCTGCAAATGATAAAGTTTTGTCGGCAAAAATTACTTCAAAAACAACTTTCCCGCTATTATCAACTTCAACAATAGGATCATAGTCCATACCGTTCAAATGCAACCAATCGTTAGGGTTTGGGTGGTAGGGCCCCATGAGTCTGGTTGGATCAAGTATGGTTTTGAAATCCCATTCTCTTTCCACATACCCTCCCTCACGGCTGATTTCCAATACAACATCTTCCACCGAATCATCATGTTCGCTCAATGCCAGGAAGTTGCCATCGGGAAGCTCAACAATATCATGATGCATATGAGGCATATTCCATTTTTTCCGGTTTTGATACAATAATTTCTGCCCCTGGATAAATATCCGGCAAGGGATCTGTTGTTATAAACAAACTTTCCTGGCTTTTGTCACCATACTGATCAGTTAAGGTAATCACAACATTGTTCGTGGCTTGTTCGTACAGGCCAAGAACAGGAACCGAAAAGTTGGTCGATGGATTGGGATAAAGTTTAATCAGATCGTTATCATCCTGCCCCTTTATTTTGATCTCAAGAATACATGCTCGATCGAGCTTAATCTCTAATAGACCTGCCAGAGGAGTGTTCCCATAGGGATTCAGGGTAAATTCCAACTCTGTTATTTCAGGTGCTGTAACTGATTCAACCAGGATCTCTATTTGGTAGTAATGGTCAATCTCCCCGTCTGAGCCCAGGGTTTTGAGGAATAAAGGATCTGAGAAATTCAGGGTAGAAACGCCAGTGATTATCTCCAAATCTTGTGAAAATAAGCTCCCCTGACTTGTGAGTGCGAAAACAGATGTCAGGGACTCAATATCCTTATTAACAGGAAGAAGGACGGTATTGGTTATCCGTATGGGTTCAGTTGAATTATCAAATGTAAAAACAACCTCAGGTAATTCTTTGATACTAAATTCCTCAAGTTCGACTTCCGGAACAGCTTGGTCTTTCTGGCAGGCAGGTAAAAACAAAAGGGCAATAAAGGTAATAGCTATTAGTTTTTTCATTATGTCCGGTTAAATAGAAAAGATTTGTAATTATAATGATGTTGCCAGTTTTACAGGCCAGCTCCACTTAATGATTTTTTAGAGTATGCTCAATGGTAGCTCCCTACCAGGAGTACTCCGATTTTGCATAGCGGATACCTCTTTCTTGTAAGTAGTTTAAGATATATGGTAAATGCTTGTTCTTTTTACTAATCAGCTCCGGTGGATTAACTCCAGGCATATCAATCTGTCCATCTGCCAACAGGGACATCACTGCGGTTGCCGTGTAACCAGTGGTTCGGGCCATGGAAGTTATTTGGCTGGCCGGGTCGTATTTATCCAACAGGTCAAACTGATAGGCTTTTTTCTGATCGTCAATCCAACCCTCAATATTGATGCGCATAATAGTGAAATCTTCCTCTCCCCGGGGTAATTCCCATTGGGGGAACACAAGTTCAGCAGTGAAATCTATAGGGCTTAGTTTATGGCCCTTGACATTTATCTTTGATTCGTTAAAAAAACCTGCGGCTCTCAGCATCCTCAGGAATTCTATTGTGCCGGGATATCTAAGGGTTTTTTCAATCATGTTCGGGATCTTCATGGTTGTTATAAGGCTTCTGAGTCCATCGGAATTAAATGCTTCCAGGGTGCCAATTGAATCAAAATTAATAAGTTCCGGATCTGACAAAGCTTCCCTGACAACCATTTCCCCATTTTGAACATACCGGGCGGGGCGGGTATATTCTTCGATTACATCTATTGGTGAAAAAACCGCCTTGTATTGCCATGGCCACTCTCTTTTTGATGGCAATCCTCCCACCAGACAGCGGAAATTCTGAACCTGAATTTCATTGGCAAAATGCCCAAGGATGAGATTGCTCATACCCGGTGCTACACCACAGTCTGTAATTACACTAACACCACGATCACGTGCCAAACGATCCAAACCAAAGGGGTCCTCTGGGAAAAAGGAAATATCCACCATATTCTTACCGGCCTCAATACATCGCTTCACCGATTGGTAACCAAGAAATCCAGGCAATGCACCCAGAACCAAATCAGCTTTTTTTGCCAGTGAATTGAATATGTCGGCTTGTGTAACATCAGCTTGTTCAATACTAACGTTGTGTAAATTAGCTAGCTTAGCTAATTTCGCCAGATCTAAATCAGAAGCAATAACATTGAACTGTCCAGCCAAATCCCTAACCATGGCCTGACCAACAAGGCCTGTTCCTAATACCAGAATTGTTTTCATGTGAGTATTTTCTTTATAAGAGAAATGACATTATTCCCTCTGATGTTTCTTTATAAAAATAAGAGCATTCGAATCCTTATTTTATGATATTATTCATTTTTGCTAAATTAAGCGTGAATTATCTTTGTTATTACAATAACAATAATGCTGAGAATTTTGTTTTTACGACCTCAAAGAATTAAAAATCAATCAGATCCGAAGGTTATCTGATGGAAAAGAGAATTAGAAGTGATACTTGAATACTAAATTTTAATCCAAATGAGCACTAATAAGTTTTTGTTCGCGACCTGTTTGGTCCTGTTCACTGTACCTTATACAACTTCTGCTCAGCAGGCAAGTATTTCAGGTGAAGTAAAAATGCAGGCTTCTGGAGCAGGAATGGCCTATGTACATGTTAGAATTTCGAGGGTTCTGAGCCCTGATGTTTTGCTTTTCTCGTCCGTGACGGACGAGAAGGGGAGTTTTAGTTTTAGTAATCTTAATCCAGACAAATACCGGATCGAGGTTAGCCACATGGGCTATCATCCACAGGTCAGGATTCTTGATCTTAAGGAATCAGATCATCAGACATTGAATTTTGACTTGGTTCCGGCTTTAATACCGCTTGGAGAAGTGAGTGTTTCAAGCTTACGATATAGCAGAAAGGAACGGGAAGTTTCAATGCCCCTTAGTGTTGTCCCTCGTGAAAATATCCCTCAACAGGCTTCCATGACTTTATCAGATATATTGGAAAAGGAGCCAGGTATTGCACTTTCCCGAGACGGAGTTTGGGGAACTTCAGTGTCGGTTCGTGGCATGGGTGCGAATCGTATGGTGACACTTGTTGATGGGAACCGGATTGAGACTTCTACAGATCTGGCAGCTGGTCTTTCTCTGATAGATGTTAATGAAATAGAACGTGTTGAAGTTATAAAAGGAGCAGCTTCCTCCATTTATGGAACAGGTGCCATGGGCGGGGTGATCAATATTATTACCAGGAGTGGGGATTACCGGGATGAGTTTGGGATCCAGGGGGAGGCTCTGGGTATTTATGAAGGAGTTAATCAGCTGTTTGGAGCTCATGTAAGTTTGGATGCCGGAGACAGGACATGGAAAGCCAGGATCAGTGGTGGTTACCGGACAGCAGGAAATATAAAAACACCTGATGGAATACTCGAAAACTCACAGTTTTCCGATCAGAATCTGAATATCTCTGTAGGAGTAAAACCGTTGGAAAATCATGAGTTATCTTTGAATTACCAGGACTACAGGGCTATGGATGTGGGCATACCAGGAGGGTCTGTATTTGGCCCAACAGCCATCGCAAGCTATCCTTTGGAAAACAGGCGCCTGGTTAGTGGAAAATATAAAGTCAACAATATCTCACACCTGGTGGATGAGGTTAGTTTACGATATTATAACCAGTTTATTCTCCGGGATGTGGAAATACTACCCAACCTAGGACCAGTAATTAGCGGGAATAACAGGATAACAGCAAACAAAGTATTGCCAAGGGGAGAACATAATACCCAGGGATTAGTTCTTGAAACTAAACTGCATTTAAGGGAAAATAATCACCTTGTGGCAGGAGTGGATATCTGGCAAAGAAAACTGGTCACTTCCAGGGAGAAACACATTACCCAGGAGGTTCTTGATGATTTTCAAATGCTGGTAAGAACATTGGAAATCGTTCGGGGGGAAAAACCTGTTCCTGATTCAGGATTTGGGAGCCTGGGGCTGTTTGTTCAGGACGAGGTAAGTCTTTTGAATGACCGGTTTGACTTGACTTTAGGAGCGAGGTTAGACCGGATACAGGTTATGAGTGATCAGGCCATTGATCCTGTCTCCCTGGAGGTTAACGGAACAGTAATGGATCCTGTTCCAGGACAACGGGTGATTTTTGATGAGCAATCGCAGGGTGCATGGTCATGGAGTGCACATAGTACTGGGATGTACCATTTAAATGATGATTTGGATCTGGTGAGTACTGTGGGGAGATCCTTCCGCAGTCCATCTTTGGAAGAGAGATTCAAGTACATTGATCTCGGATCCACGGTAAGATTGGGGAATCCTGGCCTCAGTCCGGAAAAGGGATTATTTGCTGATTTGGGATTAAGATATTGGAAAGAAGGCTTTAATATCAATCTCGCAGGCTTTGTCCATTATCTCAGCGATATGATTGTTGAATCTCCCGGGGAATTCATTTATCGATTGACTGCTGAGGAAGGTGTTGGCATTACCGAAACATTACCCGCTCTTATTAATACTAATATCGATAAGGCCCTGTTGACAGGTATGGAGGCATCGGTGAACGCCCAGCTTTTCGCAAATTTTGTGATGACTGGTCAGGCAGCTTATGTGAGGGGCATGAACCTTACGACAAATGGAAGTTTGCCTCTGATTCCGCCACTTACAGCCTCAATTGGTGCCAGATACCACGTCCTTGGGAGCTTTGTTGTGGAATGGAATACACGTTATTTCTCTGCACAAAACAATATTGCACCAGGAGAAAAAGCCACTGAAGGATATTTCCTGTCTGATGCTTCATTATATTCTATTCCGAGGCAGTTCGGTGTTGCAACATTCCAGATTTTTGCCGGCGTGGACAATATTTTTAATAAATCCTATGTGAATCATCTTGCCACCAACCGGGGTTTGATCATGGTTGAACCTGGACGGAATGTTTTTATTAAGATTAAGATGAATTTCTAAAATGGGGATATGGGGCCTGACGGAGTGTATTTTGTTAAGATTGGTGGGGCTATAGGAAAATTTGTCAAAAATTGATAAGTACAGCCAAGGGTTGGGCTTCAGCCAACCATAGCCGCATCCCGCACCCCGCACCCCGCACCCCGCATTCCGCATCCCGCACCCCGCATCCCGCATCCCTTTTCCAAAACCTGAT
>CAYXJR010000003.1:0-14900 GCA_964465145.1 uncultured Porphyromonadaceae bacterium
ATATTTCAATAAAATCAAAAAATAATGAAATCAAGACTATTTATTGCAGCAGCCATCTTTCTCTTTTCCCAGGCAATTATGGCCGAGTCGGGCGACTCAACCAGAGTTGCACCTTTTCACCTGAGTTTTATCACTCCCCTGGGGACCAACGGGCTCGAGTCGTGGAATACAACAAATAACTTCTCTGTGAACCTGTTTGCCGGTTTTTCCGGAGGATTAAACGGGGTTGAGTTTGCAGGCTTTGCCAATGCCCTTAAGGGTGATATGAGAGGTATACAGATTGCAGGATTTTGCAACAATACTTTTGGAGTGGCCGAGGGGGCTGAAATTGCAGGATTCTGGAATTATAACCATCGGGAAGTTAAGGGTTTTCAGGCATCCGGATTTGTTAATTTTGCCCTCGGATACGTGAATGGTTTCCAGGCATCGGGATTTGCTAATTACGCAGACGGAGCATCCTTTGGGCAGTACAGCGGATTTGCCAACCTGAGTACCGGCGATGTTTCAGGTGTCCAGGCATCGGGATTTGCCAATATAAGTACCGGTGATGTCAAAGGAATACAAGGCTCCGGCTTTGCCAATCTGACTGCAGGGGATCAAAAAGGAGTACAGGCCTCCGGCTTCACCAATATTGTTACCGGGGAAATGAAGGGAGTCCAGGCTTCAGGTTTCTTCAATTATACGAAGAAACTTAATGGAGTGCAGGTTGGTGTTTTCAATTACGCAGATACAGTTGACAGCGGAATCCCAATTGGTGTATTCAGCTTTGTGAGAGACGGATATCTCGCTCTGGAGATTGGTGGAAATGAAAGTTTATATGGAACCCTAAGCCTAAAAACAGGTGTAAAGAGATTTTATAATATAATCTCAGTTGGAGGCATGATCCGTCAGGACAGGCTTATGTGGGGATGGGGATATGGAGTTGGTACACAGCTGGCCCTGGCAAAGAGGGCTGATATGAGCCTGGAAGCCATGAGCTATCATCTTAATGAGGATGCATGGTATACCGGACATATAAATCTGCTTAACAGGATGAACCTGACGGTCAGTTATGATGTTAACCAGATGTTCTCGGTTTATGCAGGCCCTGCCCTGAACATCTGGGTCACTGATGCGGATTCTTCCGGAGACCCATACACTGAGGCCCCTGTTAGCAACTGGACTATTTATGAAAGGAGCCGGCATCATACTTTGGTGTCTGTTTATCCAGGTTTATCGGCAGGAATCAGGATTAGAATGGATTAGATTTTTTTCATAGATAATTGGGGAGGCTCAACCACCAATGATTTAGGTTTCGAGAAAAAGCCGGGCTCTTGTCCGGCTTTTCATTTGATGGGTGGGGCGGAGGTTTTACGGAATCATTTAAGGTAAGTGGTTTGAGAACGGCTTTTTTATCTACCTTTAAAAATCCAATCTATCTGCCAGTAATTAATAGTTATCATGACAGCAATATCCACACAATCCCTCACCAAATACTACGGTAAATCAAGAGGAGTTATAGACCTGAATTTTAACGTTGAAGAGGGTGAAACTTATGGTTTCATCGGCCCGAACGGGGCCGGAAAATCCACCACAATAAGACTGTTTCTCAGCCTGTTGTTTCCTACCTCCGGGAAAGCCCAGATCTTCGGCCTGGATATAGTCCGCGAGGATAAAAAAATTAAGCAAATGGTTGGGTTCGTGCCCTCCGAAGTGAACTATTATAATTACATGACCGTGAAGGAGATATTGGAGTATTCAGCCAGGTTTTATAAGGTGCCGCTTAATGGACATTTCAAAAACCTGGTGGAGATGTTGGAGATCGACCTGCACAAAAAGTTTGAAGAACTATCCATGGGGAACAAGAAAAAAGTGGCGGTAGTTCAGGCTCTTCTCCACCAGCCTCGCTTACTCATCCTGGATGAACCAACCAGTGGACTGGATCCTCTGATGCAAAGCCGCTTCTTTCAAATCATATCAGATGAAAATAAGAAGGGGACAACTGTTTTTTTCTCTTCCCATATTCTTAGTGAGGTGGAAAAACTCTGCCACCGGGTGGCGATAATCAAGGAGGGAAAGATTATTCGTGAAGATAATATTGCCCATCTCAAAAGCACCCAATTGTCAAGGGTTACCCTACACTGGTCAGGCGCGGTCAAGAGGATCTCTGTTCCAACCCCAGGTGTACTTGACAAACACGACACTATGGATGGGATGACCTTTCTGTTTGAGGGGGATCCCCGGCAACTACTCCACGATCTATCTGAACTACCCATTGGAAGAATCAGCATAGAAGAACCAGATTTGGAAGAAGTTTTCATGCATTATTATGAAGATAAAAATGGGGAGGGCCAGTCATGAATACCAACCTATTTAAAAAAGAACTGAGAAAAAATATGAAAGTTTTCTTAGTGATTGCCATTGCTTTGACCGGATTTCTATCACTGACTCTGTCAATGTACTCGACAATGCAAGACAGTATGGCAACCGTTGCTGATCTTTATTCCAGCATGCCACAGGCTTTTCAGGATGCATTAAATTTTCAAGAGGGTCAATGGAGCCATGTATTGGGATTTTACGCAACTTATTTTGCGTATTATGGACCTATGATGACTGGGGCGTATGCCATTTATCTGGGTGCCAATATTTTGTCGCGCGAGGAGCAGCATCGTACAGCAGATTTTCTGCTTTCAAAACCTGTTACCCGAAACCATGTGATCACCAGCAAGCTGGCCGTGCTGGCATTGTACATTACCATTGTTAACCTTGTTTTATGGATTAATGGAGTCATTTGGACAGGATTCATAGCCGGCTTTAACAATACTTTTTCCCAAATCACAATTTTGCACTCCTACGGATTATTCATTTGTTATTTCTATGGTATCCTGGGTTTCTTTATCACAGTAATGATGAAACGCGCCAAAGCAATTATTGGCCCTGCAATCGGTATCGTATTGTTTTTGTACATGTTTGATATGATCCTGCGGATAACCACAAAGGCGCAATTCCTCCTGTACTTAACGCCGTACAAGTATATTAATATTGATTTACTGGCATCTGATTACCACATGGAATGGTGGAGGATTGGTATCCTGGCTGGTGCTATTGGCATACTCATGGCTTTTAGCTATTTGTTTTATCGCAGGAAAGATATTTTGCTGTAAATAATTCAACAAATTATTTATTGATTGGTAATGAAAGAACAAATAGTAAATTTAGCCTTCGGGTAAAACTACACTGATTTAAACCAAACAATTCCTATGCAAATCATTGGACTTCATATTATTGATTTTGCCCTTATTATTTTATTTATTCTGATAATCCTTTGGCTGGGGAAAAGGGCATCAGACCAAACAAAAGACACCAACGATTTTTTTCTGGCGGGAAGGAAACTTGGCAAGTTTTATCAATTTTTTCTAAACTTCGGTTGTTCAACAAATGCTGACCAGGCGGTAGCTGTATCCAGAGAAATTTACAGGCAGGGAATAGGTGGTATGTGGATACAATTCCTGGTCCTTTTCCTGACACCTTTTTACTGGTTTACAACTTTTCTGTTCCGCAGGGTGCGCCTAACCACTATTGGGGATTATTTCACTGAGCGGTTTAACAGCAAATTTCTTGGTGGCAGTTATGCTATATTCTTTCTGCTCCTCTCATTGCTGGGGGGTGGTGTAGGTTACATGGTTGCTGCCAAAACCATGATGGCTATGACGCCAAAACCCATTGAATTATGTACAGCTGAACAACAACAAAGTGTGACGGATTTCATAGAATATAAGTTAATACAGAGCGAACTGGATGAAGGACTGACTCCTGTTGAGGAGGAACGATACAACATATTGAATGAAAAAAATAAAAAGGGGGAACTACACTCTTTCTTTTCATATGTTAATCAAATATGGTTCTATTTCTTTTACGCATTAATTGTGGGAATATATACAATGATGGGAGGATTCAGAGCGGCGGCCATAACCGATATAATACAGGGAATCCTGATCATCATATTCTCCTTAATACTGATTCCGGTTGGGTTAATAAAGATCGGTGGATTCTCCGGCCTGCATGCTACGGTGCCAGATTATAAATTTGAATTATTTGGATCGGCTACAATGAGTGAATATGCCTGGTACACCATTGCTGCTATGGCATTGGCCAACCTGGTTTCTATTGTGGCAGTTGCCACCGGTATGCCAACTGCAGGTTCGGCAAAAAATGAGATCACAGCCCGAATTGGAATGATTGGGGGCATGTTCACCAAGAGGATTATTATGGTTTTCTGGGCCCTGGCAGGATTAATAGCTATTTCCATCTACGCCGGACAACTGCATGATCCCGATCTGATATGGGGTTTCATGTCGAAAGACCTTCTTGTTCCTGGAGCTATAGGGCTGATGCTCATAGGAATACTGGCAGCTAATATGTCGACCCTTGACGCCAGCTCAGTTTCATATGCGGCTCTTTTTATCCGCAATATTTATAAACCATTTGTTCCCGATAAATCAGAAAAGCACTATATGGTGATAGGAAGGATAATCATTGGCCTTACTCTATTGGGAGGTATTGGGGTTGCTTTGCTGGTGGACGATCTTTTGGAACTTTTTAAGTATATAATATCTCTCCCAGCGATTTTTGGCGCAGCCATATGGTTGGGTTTCTACTGGCGGCGGCTAACTAAATGGGCGGTGATTATTCAGGTATCCGTATGTCTGGTGATCTATGCCCTAATTCCTAACCTTTTTTCTTCGATTGATTCGATAACCAGGAATGGAAAAATGATTGCTGAAACAGCACCTAAAGAAATTGTGGTTATTACTGAAGCCCTGAATGAAGATGTGGAGGCAGGCCTGGCCAGCCGGGTGGGAGATCAGATTGAAAAACCCCATACAATCCAGCCGGTTGGTATATTCTTCGATCAGATCGTCAGAGAAGATACTGAAGATATGAGTTCAGCAAAGGTTGGTGTGGGAAGATTTCATGCAGAGATTTGGGTGCTTAGCTGGTTTGGAATTGATTTCTCACAATGGTCAAAAGCCCAGTTGGTGGCCATAAGGTTTATTTTTGATGCCATTTTTCCGTTTGTCCTGCTATTTTTGCTATCTTTCTTTACCAAATCTATCCCCAAAGTTCTTCTAGACCGATTTTTTACCAAGATGCACACGCCTGTTCAGGTTGATGAGGAGCAGGAGAAAATAGCCTTAGAAGCCGGGTATGAAAATCCTGGGAAATTCGAAACGGAAAAGATGTTCCCGCATTCTCAATGGGAATTCCGAAAATGGAAGAAGATTGACACTTTCGGATTTGGCTTGAGCTGGGTCCTGGTGGGGGTTGTGATATTTCTTTTGTGGTTGGTAACTACAATCAGATAAATGATGAACGACTGTTTCATACGCACTGGTAAACCAGAATTTGATGAACTGATCCCAAAAGTCAAGTCATTTCTTGAGCAGGATCTACTTGAACTTGAAATTGATGGCCAGCAAATCAGAGGATATAGATCCCCGGACACTCCTTCTGTTTGGATCAGAGATTATTCAGATATGCTGCGTGGAGTTCGTTATTTTGAGGAGGACTTAAAAAGCACCATCGAGCATTTTGCTGATACTCAGTCGGCCAATGGTAGGATCTTCGATTATTTCACTACTTTCCCTGAAAAATTGCCCTGCGAGAAAGAAAACTGGGCCAAATATGTGAGAGTCCCAGTTGAAGCAGATGTTGAGTACAGGTTCATCAAGGCTGCATTTCTATCCTGGCAGGCTCATGGTGATGATAACTGGATTAAATCTCTTCTTCCAAATATGGATGAGGCTATCGGGTATGCTTTGAATCATCCTCAACGATTTGATCCTGTTAGTCAACTGGTTAAAAGGCCGTACACCATTGACACATGGGATTTTGCCTATACTGCAGGGAAACACGAATGGCTTCAATTCCAAATAGACAAAAATACTTTTTGGGGAATCTTTCATGGGGATATCAGTGGTTATTACGAAGCATTAAATATCCTGGCATATTTAGCAGAATATTTTGGTGATCCTGCCAAAGCCGGGCAATATTATACAGTAGCAGAAATGCTGAAATCCAAAGGCAACAAGATTTGCTGGAACGGATCCTATTACACTCATTTTGTAAAGCTCAATCCTTGTGAAATAGAAGGTGTTGATGAAAGCCGACAACTGAGTATGAGTAATCCTATGGCCATTAATCGTGGTATGACTACTTTAGAACAGGCACAGTCAATCCTGAAAGAATTCCAGGACAGGAAAAATCAGCATAAAGATATTTTTGCGGAATGGTATTCTATTGACCCTCCTTTCCCTGATGGGATATTCGGAGATGATAAACTCCTGGGAGGGGCATATATCAATGGAGGGATTTTCCCACTTACCGGAGGAGAACTGGCCAAGGCAGCGTTCGAAAATGGTTTTGAGTCCTATGGGGTGGATATCCTTAAAAGATACTATCAATTGATCTGTCAGCATAATGGAAGCTGGCTGTGGTATTTTCCCGACGGGTCGCCATCAACGGCAGAAGCCAGTACCAGTCCAGAAGCTACCTCAACCGATGGATGGGGTTCAACAGCTATGCTGCATGCCCTGATTAGCGGTCTGGCAGGTATTGAAGATCAGTCAAAACAATTCAAAAATATCCGTCTTGCTCCCAGGTGGTTGGCTGCGGATACTATGCATGCTCATGTAAAACTTAACTATCCAAGTTCGTCGGCTAGTTTCGAATATGAATACCAATTTTTTCCAGAAAGCATAAATCTGGAGGTAAAAAGTCTTGATTCTTTGACTACAATTCATCTTCTGTTGCCCAGGGATGCCTTGGTAACAAAAGTGGAGATCAATGGTGAACAGGTGAGCTATACACATGAAGCAATTGGAGAGAGTAAATACGCCAATTTCACAACTCATATCATTAATCGCACCTCGATAGAAGTACACTTTTAACCATGAAAAGAACTAAATTTCTACAAAACCTTGGATTATTATCAGGAGGTCTCGTTATGGGACCAATTGCCAAATTATATGGATTGGATTCTCCATTCTCACAGGCATTGAAACAAAGCAACAATGATGATGATTTCTGGAGGATAATAAGGGAACAGTTTGTTTTTCCTGATGATTATATCTACATGAATACGGGCGGCATAGGAGCCTTACCGAGCCTGGTTATTAACAAGGTGACTACCAGTTTGAATGAACAGGAACGCTATCCCAGGCCAGGTCACAGTGAGGATAGCTGGATTAATATCAAAAAGACCTGTGCTCCATTTTTTGGCCCTGAATGCAAGGTGAAGGAGTTAGCTTTGAACAGTTGTGCAACTGAGGGGATCAACATCATACTGAATGGAATTGGATTAAAAAATGGAGATGAAATTATCACATCTACCCATGAACATCCCGCTTTGCATGTGCCCTTGCTCAACCATCACAGGATGAATCAGGTGAATATAAAAACCTTTGATCCTGATATGCTTTCTGCAGATGGGAATATTGACAGGATTTCCCGGTTGATTACTCGTAAGACCAGAATGATTTTTATTTCACATGTTACCTGTACAACTGGTCAGGTTTTTCCAATTAGGGAAATTGGTGAATTGGCCAGGCGGAAGGGAATCATCCTTGCGGTCGACGGAGCCCAGGCACCCGGAAGCATGGAAATCAACCTGAGGGAACTTAATGTTGACTATTATGCCTGCAGCGGTCATAAATGGATGCTCGGGCCCAAACGTACCGGTATTTTATATGTCCCATCCGAAAATCTTGATTTCCTGCAACCTACCACTGTTGGGGCATACTCCGATGGTGGGTACGATATTTCCAACATGAGTTTAACCCTTCAGGATTCGGCTCAGCGCTTCGAATTTGGGACACAAAATGAGCCCCTCTTTTTAGGCCTTGGGGCAGGTGCCCAATTTGTTCAGACCATTGGATTGGAGAAGGTACAGGCACACAATCGGGAATTGGCCGAGGCATTTTATGAGGGGCTCTCCGGGATTAAGGGTGTTGAAATTCTATCACCTCAGGAGAAGGAATTTCGCTCATCTATGATTTCCTTTAGGATACAAGGCCATCAGGCACAGAAAATATCTAATTTTCTTGGGTCAGGTAAAGCTATCAGGGTTAGAGTAGTAACTGAGGCAGGTCTTAATGGAGTAAGGGTTTCATTTCATTTATATAATCAGAGATTTGAAGTGGACAGTATCATAAATAAAATTACTGACTTTACTAAACAATAGATCATGTTGATTCGAGACTATTTTCGTTCCATTGAGCAAGTTCAATATCAAGTTGATTCCCCGGAATACATATGCCAATGTGCCCGGGAATTGGCCAAACAAACCGCCAATGCTAAAACATGCTCAACCAAAGGTTTAGGTGCTGGCCCTGGGAAATTAATTATTGCTTCACAAGATCAACTTTCCCTTGATAAGGATCTGCCTGGATTTCCAGGTCAACCGCCAGAGAGATTCATCTGGATGATTTTGAAAGCCGGGGGAGCGGGATGGATCGTTTGTTCCCATTCATATTACCTTTTTGGGTTCTGCCAAAACCTTGTTGAGAATTGGATGGATAATGATATTGCTGAGTATCAAACAGGAAAGTTTATAGTTCCATCTTTTAAATGGAATAGGACGGCCTATGATTATTTCCTGACCCAGGAAGGCAGAATTTGCCGCGGGTTAGATCGCGAAAGTTATATCCGGGAGCTTGCCCGTAATGGGTTCACACACCTGGAAGTAAATGGACTGGGTTACCCCATGGCCCTTGAAGATGGACCCAAAGGGGAAACCTATCCGATGTTCTATACATACTGTCCTGCGCTGGATCAATTCGTTTACAGCAAGTTAAATAAGGGATTATATCCTTTTTACTATCTGGAGGCCAACCTGAATTTCTTAAAGGAGAATGCCCGATTGGCCATCAAATATGGGATGGTTCCAGGGTTACTGAGTTTTGAACCCAGATCAGTTCCGGAAGAATTTTTCACCAAATATCCTATGCTTAGGGGGGCTAGGGTGGACCATCCTTTCAGGAGTTTCAAACCTCGGTATAATATGACCATTACTCATCCTAAGGTACGGGAACATTATGCCGAGATGGTAGGAAAACTTATGAATGAGGTGCCAGAATTGGGTTTCCTTAATATTTGGACGAATGATAGTGGTGCTGGATTCGAACACACCAAATCACTTTATGTGGGGAGAAATGGGGGAGCTTACCTGATCAGGGAATGGAAAGATGATAAGGAAATTGCCAGTCTGGCTGGTGAAAATGCTCTACGCTTCTTGCGTACACTCAGGGATGCAGGGCGGGAAGTAAATCCTGATTTCAGGGTGATAACACGCATGGAATCCTTCTATGGTGAACACGATATTATCATTAAGGGTTTAGGTGATCAGCTTGACATTGAAACCTCCAGCCTGGTCCAGCGTGGCTGGGAAATGCCCTATCATCACCCCAAATACCATGATCAATACGATATCAATGCAGGATCAGTCTATCAGCGGGAGTTTGATAAGGAGGAAATAGCACCTGTTAAAAAGCTCGAAAAGAAAGGTTCAAACACTTCAATATATTTTGCATATGGCCCTCAGGTCATGTTTGCTCCATTGATCGGTATCCCTTATCCCTGGTTGACCCATCAGCGGCTGAAACAATTGAATATGAATGGCATTGACTACCTATCTCATTTAGGTGGTTCAGTTCCCTCTGAACTAGTTCCTTATAATATTAATCATCATCTACTTAATGCTTATCAGTTTGATGAAAAGCTGGATCCGGATCATTTCATGAAGGCCTATGCCATTAAGCATGCAGGAGCTGAGAATGCTGATAAACTGGTTTCAGCCTGGAAATTAGCCGAGCAAGCAATTTTGGGATATCCAAATGTTAGTTCCCTTTATTCTACCATCGGATTCTCATGGTACCGGCTTTGGGTAAGACCTCTGGTGCCCAATATTGAGGCAATCCCACAAAAAAAGAGGGATTACTATGAAAACTTCATGTGTACCACCCCTCATAATCCAAATAATGTTGATCTGAGCAGGGATGTGCTATTCCGATTGTCCACCGCTGAAAAATCACAATTGTTGGTCAAGCAAATTGATGAGTCTGTATGGTCAAATTTGGATCAAGCCATACAACTTTTAAGTGGAGCCACTGAAGGAATCCTTTATGATCAAAAGATCAGGCTTCAAGCACTACGGTGCTGGATGATGACACAGAGAAATATTGCATCTTGGATTGAGCTGGTTTATGGATATATGAATAGCCAAAATACTAGTGATAAGAACCTGGCCAAACTAAAACTTAAGGCGACTATTGAAAAAGAAATGGAGAACACAAAGGCTTTGCTTAACTTGTTCGATAGTGGAGTAGAGTTTATGGCACTAACAGACAAGGGTGAGACTCCCCTGGTTTATGGTAATAATATAAGAGAATTGTTAGTCAGGAGATTGGGTTTAATGAAGCGTCATATCGATGATGAGCCCTTTATTGATCATAATTACATTGAAAGGAAAGCAGGCGAGCCTATTTATTAGCGTACTATGACAGGCAGAATAGGGATAGATAATTACGGATTATACCCCTTAGGATTAAATCCTAAGGAAACCCTGCAATGGGCATTAGATCACCAGGCCGAGGGGGTGGCGTTCTCCGGGCTGGACGAAGGATCGAGATCAAAATGTTCCCCCCAATACCTGAAGGAATTAGCCAAATTTGCGACAGACAACAACCTATACCTGGAATGGGGAGGCGGGCAGCATATCCCCAGGGATTTAGTAAGCTGGGATAAAAAAGAAATATTCGGTATTAATAAAAGAGCTGCAGAGGAGGCCAATAATTTTGGAGTTTCAATTATCCGGTCATGCTCGGGTGGCTTGATGCGTTGGAACCCCGACAGCCTATCCACTCAGCAGTTAATGGAGGAGATGGCCGAAGAACTAAGGTCTCAATTGCAGATGCTCAGGGATCATGAGGTTGTATTGGCTATTGAAACCCATTTTGAGTTCACAAGCTTCGAATTGCTGCGGGTGTTTGAATGGTGCCAGGTTACTCCGGGTGATTGTCTGGGAATTTGCCTGGACACAATGAACCTGTTGACTATGCTGGAGGATCCTGTGGCTGCAACAGAAAGGGTTCTGCCATGGATTGTGTCAACTCACTTTAAAGATGGGGCAATAAGATTGACAAACTACGGTTTACAGTCATTTACCTGTCCGATTGGCGAAGGAATAGTTGACCTTAATTCAATAATATCGAGTCTGTCCAAGCTTGATAATAAGATCAATATATCTATTGAAGACCACGGTGGAGACTTCAAAATTCCTATCAATAATCCTGAATTTTTACAGGAATTTCCTGATCTGTCGACAGCGGAAATGACCAGGATTTTTGAATTGGCTAAAAAATCACAGGCAAATATGGATGCTGGAAAGTGTCATGTCCTCGATAGGGGAGAGTGGCCTCAGCAGTGTGAAGAACGGTTGAGGAAGGATATTGTCGCCTTAAGGAGGATAGTCAATGGCTGAACATCAAAAATTCAAAATAAAATCCCTTTCTGATCTCAGGTTTTTAGCCGAAGAGTTGAATCTGGATATCCCGATAAGAGAAAATCTGGATAACTTATTTGAACCAATTATTATTGCTGGCCGGAAAATCCCTAATAGGATGGTTGTGCAGCCCATGGAAGGTTTTGACAGTTTGCCAAATGGGGCTCCGGGAGAGTTAACTTTTAGGAGGTATTCCCGATATGCCAGTGGTGGCAGCGGGATGATCTGGTTTGAAGCCACGGGTGTGGTGCAGGAAGGTCGTTCCAATCCTGGTCAGTTAATGTTGACAAAAGATACCCTGGGAGAGTTTAAGCGATTAGTTGAAACTACCAGGAAAATAGCCAGGGATTCCTATGGATCTTCCTTTAATCCAATGCTAGTAATACAATTAACACATTCAGGTCGTTTCAGCAAACCGCAAGGTATTCCAACCGGAACATTCTTCTCTGAGAATCCTTACCTGAATCCCCCCGGGCTATGCTCAAGACGGATTACCGACGAAGAATTGGACATTATCAGGGATCACTATATTGATGCCATTCAATTGGCAGAGCAAGCGGGATTTGATTCAGTGGATATTAAAGTATCTCATGGATACCTGTTGCATGAATTAATGGCAGCGTATAACAGGGAGGGTAGTCGGTACGCCGGATCTTTCCATCAACGCAGCTCACTTCTTAAACAACTGGTGGATTTTCCGACAAAGCTTATTAGGAGTATACGCCTGAATGCCAGTGATATGATCCCATATCCTTATGGATTTGGAATGAATCATGACGGGTCACTTAAATATGATTTAACTGAACCAATAAGATTGATTGAGGAATTGGGAGAGCAGGTTCCCTTTTGGAACATCACGGCCGGAATTCCTTATTACAATCCGCATGTAAACCGACCATATGACCGTGGAATAAAGGGATCATCAAAACCTCCGGAGCATCCTTTGGAGGGAGTTGCCAGGTTGATAAATATCACCGGAGAAATTCAGCTAAAAATTCCTGATATACCTATGGTGGGCAGTGGCTATTCCTGGCTAAGGCAATTTTTCCCATATGTAGGAGCAGGAGTATTGAGCAGAAAAATGGCTTCCTTTATTGGAGTGGGAAGGAGTTCATTTGCTTATCCCGATGCTCCACGGGATCTGATGATGAAAGGTTCCCTGGATCCTGGAAAAGTTTGCACTTCCTGCTCAAGGTGTACGGAATTTATGCGTAGAGGCCAGTCGACAGGATGTTCGATCCGGGATAAAGGAATATATAAATCGCAGACATGAAAAAAGGCACCATCATTATTAATCAAATAAATTACCCGGTTCATTCGGTGAATACCCTGGTAATAGGAAGTGGTGCAGCAGCCTTGAATGCAGCTGTTTGTCTGTATGAGTCAGGCATTCAAGACGTTGCCATTGTGACCGAAAAACTGGGAGGTGGCACTTCCAATAATGCAGGTTCTGATAAGCAGACTTATTATAAACTGTCATTGGACAGCCAAACAGCGGATACACCGGTAGAAATGGCCAGGGATCTTTTTCGAGGAGGATGTATGCATGGGGATATTGCCCTGTGCGAAGCTCAATACTCTATGCAGGCTTTTTATAACCTTGTGCGACTGGGTGTTCCTTTTCCGCATGATACATATGGTGCCTTCCCGGGGTATATTACCGACCATGACTCTCTTGGGCGAGGGACTTCAGCTGGGCCTCTCACTTCAAAATTCATGGTAGGAGCACTCCTCAAGGCCGTTCGTCAAAAGAATATTCCTATCCTGAACAAGCACCAGGTCATCTCCCTCCTGGCTATTGATGCAGGAAAGGATAAACAAATCAAAGGTGCCATAGCGATTGATCTCGATCATACCGACTCAGAAACCGATGGCCTGGTTTTTTTCAATGCCGCCAATATGGTTCTCGCTACTGGCGGTCCGGGAGGATTATATAAATATTCGGTGTATCCCATGTCTCAAACTGGTTCTATCGGAATGGCACTTCGTATTGGAGCCAAGGCGCAAAACCTTACCGAATCTCTATTTGGCATAGCTTCAATAAGTCACCGTTGGAATCTGTCAGGAACTTATCAGCAGGTTATACCCAGATATTTTTCCACCAACGCCGGGGGGCATGATGAAAAAGAATTTCTGAATGAGTTTTTCCCCAATCTGGGTATATTGGGGTCAGCAATCTTTTTGAAGGGCTACCAATGGCCATTTGATCCGCGTAAAATTGCTGATCATGGTTCGTCCCTGATAGACCTTTTGGTATATCGTGAAATTGTACAACTCGGCAGAAGAGTCTTTATGGATTTCACTCAAAATCCAGGAAAACAGGTCTCTGAAGTATTTTCAGTTGAAAATCTATCTGTTGAGGCCAGAGAATATTTGATAAAATCAGGTGCTGTTCAGGAAACCCCAATAGAAAGGCTCGCTCATATGAATCAACCGGCAATTGATTTATATATGAGCAAGGGAATTAATATCAGAAAAGAGCCCCTGGAGATTGCAGTCTGTGCCCAGCATAACAACGGTGGACTGACTGGAGATATCTGGTGGGAGTCGAACATCAGGCATTTGTTTCCGATTGGGGAAATCAACGGGACCCATGGTGTTTACCGTCCGGGAGGATCAGCTCTTAATTCCGGCCAGGTTGGGGGAATCCGGGCAGCGATGTTTATTTCCAGTCATTACGCACAATCACCTCCGGATGAGCATGTGTTTTTATCTGAGAATACGAAACAAATACACGAGGAGTTAGCATTATCACGGAAGTTTCTATCGGGTTCCATTACACATCCTTTGAAAATATTGTCGGAGATTCAATCAAGAATGTCAGACCAGGGCGCTAATATCAGAAACCCCGATGAAATCAAATCCGCTATTCATGAGGCCTGGCAGTTGGTGCGCTCTTTACCCTCCTTAATATGGATAGAAAAGAAAGATCAACTCGCAGATGCCTTCAGGGTTTATGATATGGCTATCACCCATGCGGTGTACCTGGAAGCTATTGATGAGTATATTAAACAAGGTGGAGGCAGCCGCGGATCCTATTTGATAACCGATCCAGAGGGTTCAATAGTCCACGATCAATTGGATTCAAGCTGGAGAGTTAAAATGGAACAAGATCAGAATCCAGATCTTCAGATCCAGGAAATCTATTTGGATGCTGACTTTTCATGTCATAAAAGCTGGGTAGAACCAAGGCCCATCCCAATGGAGAAGCATTGGTTTGAGAATTTGTGGAGGGAGTTTAGGGAGAAGGGGAATGGTTAACGGGGAACGGGGAACGGGGAACAGGGAATGGGGAACGGGATGTTAGATAACGGATAACGGATAACGGATAACGGATAACGGATAACGGATAACGGATAAC
>CAYXJR010000003.1:15000-111924 GCA_964465145.1 uncultured Porphyromonadaceae bacterium
GATAACGGATAACGGATAACGGATAACGGATAACGGATAACGGATAACGGATAACAGGGTCACGAGTCCCGTGTCCCGCTTAACGAGTCACGATATGAAAACAGCAATAGTTACAGGAGGGAGCAGGGGGATTGGAAGAGCGATTTCTGCGGAACTGGCCCAAAATGGATATCAAGTGGTTGGAATATCCAGGCATATTGAGCCGGGGAAGCCATTTGCACTTACCATTCAAGGAGATGTGTCGGATATAAATAGTCATGAAACCTGGTTTAATCAGATTATTGATCAATTTGGCCCGATAGATCTGTTGGTCAACAATGCTGGTGTAGCGCCAATTAAGCGGATGGATATTCTTGAAACCACATCTGATAGCTTCGACCGCCTGATGGATATTAACCTGCGAGGTCCTTTCTTCTTGTCTCAGATTGTTGCCCGTAGCATGATTGAAAAGCAGGAATTGCTTCAGGATTACCATCCCAAAATATTGTTCATTACCTCCATATCGGCAGTGACATCCTCTCCGGATAGAGCTGAATATTGCATCTCCAAGGCTGGATTGAGCATGGCCTGCCAGGTCTTTGCCGATCGACTGGCCTCACATGATATTCCGGTATTTGAGATCAGGCCGGGAATTATTTTGACTGATATGACACAAGCTGTAAAAGAGAAATACGATAAAAAGATTGCTGATGGATTAGTTCCACAGGGACGTTGGGGAAAGCCTGAAGGTATTGCCAAAGGAGTTTTGTCCCTTGCTGAGGGGGCTTTCCCGTACAGTACCGGAACGATTATTGAAATCAGCGGTGGGATGAATATCAGACACCTGTAGTTGTATGGCGAGATCAAAACATTGGCCCTTGATATTATAGCAAAAGAGATTTAGGAAACCGATTTAATAGAACAATGACAGAGACGACAGATAAAAAATCAGTCAGAATCTTAATGTCGGCCATCAATGGTTATGGATATTACTATTTGAAAACCCTCATTGAGGAAGTTCCAGAAAGCCAGGCCATTCTAGTGGGTGTTATCGATCCGGAGGCTCAAAAATCGGGTCATTATCCCTGGATTATTCAGCGCAATGTTCCGGTCTTCAGTAGAATGGAAGATTTCTTCCGGGCTGGACTCTCAGTTGATCTTACGGTGATTTCATCCCCTCCTCAATATCATGTGTCACAAGCTATTATTGCACTATCAAACGGAAGTAATGTTTTAGTAGATAAGCCTTTAGGTGTGAATATAAAATCGGTTAGGGAATTAATAGTAGCAGCCGAAAAGTTCCAGCGATGGGTTGAAGTTGGATATCAATGGACCTTCTCTAACGCTATTCAGAGCCTAAAAAAGGATATTCTTCAAGGTAGGTATGGACGTCCAACACGGTTTAAAACCATCTGTTTATGGCCACGAGATTATAATTATTACAACAGGAATAGTTGGGCTGGTAGAATTGTAGATCCTTTGGGGCAGGCCGTCCTGGATAGTCCGGCCAATAATGCCTGTGCGCACTTCCTTTACAATTTGTTTTATCTTCTTGGTGACGAAATGGGCACTAGTGCAATGCCTCAACAAATTGACAGTGAACGATACCGGGCATACCGTATTGAGAATTATGATACTATAACATTGCGGGCACGAACAAAAAAGGGAACTGAGGTCCTGTTCTTTGCTTCACATGTGACTGAAAACGACAGGAATCCTGAGTTTTATCTGGAATTTTCTAAAGGAGTTGTCCAATTCGGTGGCACTCATTCCCAAATCATTGGAGAATTTAATGAAGGCAATGAAATTAACTATGGCTCGCCCGAAGATGACCATCAGTTTAAAAAGCTCTTTGATGCTATCAAAAGAGTGAGGGAGCCCGGACCAACTATTTGTCCACCCGAAGCTGCTATCGCTCAAACTATTTGCATCAACCAGGTTCAGGAATCCAAGAATCCAATTATTAACTTCCCTGAGGAATTAATTATAAAAAAAGATGATAGAAGATGGGTTGACGGACTCGGCGAAAGGATGGGGAAAGCATATGAAAATAATTCCATGATTTCTGAAACTATATAGATTGTGAATTATGAATTATGAATTATGAATGAACACGCAACCTGAAACCTGAAACCTGCAACATCTTATGAACTCCCGAGAACTAGTATACCGAACTCTTGAATTTGATAAGCCGAAGGGGATACCACGGCAGATGTGGCTCCTTCCCTGGGCGGAAATGAAGTTCCCGCTGGAGACTGCTAACATCCGTGAAAGATATCCTGATGACATTATTCAGGTACCTGGTTTGTACCAAAAACCATTACCCACAATAGGAGGCAAGTATACTAAAGGCATTTACCAGGACGAATGGGGTTGTTCATCGATCAATATGGAAGATGGACTAATGGGTATTGTGAATGAGGCGGTGGTCAAAGATTGGAGCGATCTTTCGGTTCTTCGGCCTCCGGAGGAAACATTGATGCTCGACAGGGACGCAATAAATCGATTTTGTCGATCTACGGATAAGTTTACATATGCGGGCAGCATAGTCAGACCGTTTGAGCGATTTCAGTTCATACGCACTATGGAACAATCCTTCATCGATGTATTACTTGAGGAGGATGGATACCTGGAATTGCTGGATATCATGCACACACACTTTTGCAAGGAGGTTGAAGCCTGGGCCCAGACCGACATTGATGCAATTTTCCTCATGGACGACTGGGGAACACAGCAAGGATTGATGGTTTCTCCGGATGTATTTAGAAAGAGGTTTAAACCTATGTATCAGGATTATGCAGCCATTGCCAGAATATATGAAAAAAAGATTTTTATGCATTCTGATGGATACATTACTGAGATTATTGAAGACCTGATCGAAGTGGGTATTGATGCCCTTAACAGTCAGGTTTTCTGCATGGATATGGAGGAATTGAGCCGGAGATACAGGGGACGAATTACCTTCTGGGGTGAAATTGACCGGCAGGATATACTTCCAAATGGTAATAATCAACAAATCCGTGAGGCAGTTGAAAAAGTTTACCACTATCTTTATGATGGCGGAGGAGTAATCGCGCAATGCGAATTCGGCCCCGGAGCGAAGCCGGAGAATATTGCGAAAGTATTTGAGACGTGGAATAGAATTATGAATTATAAATTATGAATTATGAATTACTGATAACCAGGCTACTATATTGTCATCCGAATAACTGGATAACTGAATAACCTGATAACCGTATAACCAGCTATGAAAAAAACACTAATCTTACTTATTTCACTTTCGATTGTTATAAGTGCCGCAGCTCAGGACGTAAAACCTGTTCCGCGTAAGCAATACCTCGAATTTGCCAGGGCCACGGCAGATTACACATGGGAACAGCATGATAACATTGTAGCAAAGTGGCGTGAAACCATTGATCCGGAAAATATCTTCGGTTATCGTTCACCTGGTGGGCTATTGGAAATGGCGGCTATCTATGCCAGCTTATATGAAATTGAGGGAAAAAGAAAATATGCAGATCGTGCCAAGGATGTGCTGTTAACCTATGGAGACTATCGATCGGAATTCAAGGTTGAAGGGTCCCGGCGGGAGGCGGATTATGAGGACGGGGTTCCTGCTCTGTCCGATTTTTTTACAACTATGAGATATTTGCGTGCATATGATATCCTCAAAAAGAAGAATTACCTGGATCAGGATGAGATTAAGCAAATTGATGATATGCTGGCCGGAAGTTTGATCTTTATTCTGCGTACGCAGGAATGGGGAGCAATGAACCGCTCGGCCCTGCGGGCAGAAACACTTGCATGGGCTCTAAGAGCATTGCCCGATCATGAGGCCACGCCGACTTTAAGAACTCTTGAGCAGGCCCTGTTAAATGACAATTGGGGGCAGTGGGAGATAGAGGATGCTTCATTGTACAATGCAATTTGGTTGTATGCTTTGATAGGATGTGCAGATGCCAAGGATGAAATCGATGAATTGTTCAAAACGCCGGAAATGTACTATTATGCGCATTACTTCCTTAATTTGATTTCACCTGATATGATGATTCCTGACTTTGGAGATGCACATAACTTCACTAACTGGAACCGTTGGATCGTATTTTTTGAAGCCGCTGCAAAAGCCTATAATGACCCGGAAATGAAATGGGCTGCTTCTGCAATAGCAAACCAATTCATGGATTTCAACAATGCTAAAAGTGTAGGATTGGGATATATTATGCTTGATTGCTACCGGTTTGGAAGTGAAGATATTCAACCCCGTGCACCTAAGGTTTTGAGTGAGGAGGTTATGGAAGATATGGTAGGAAAGAAGATGGTTTTTCGCGACGGCTGGGATAAGAAGTCTACTTATATGTTACTGAATTACAGGGATGAAGGAGATGGTGGATTGCTTTTTCGCGACTATCTAAGAACCACTATCCCTATTGAGGAGGAGAAGGTAACTCATGGCCATGCTGATGAAAACAGTATTACCCTTCTGAAATATAACGGAGCCACTCTGCTCAGTGATGGTGGTTACCGTGATTTTCTGCCAAGCGGATATTATGGTACTTTCCGGCAGGACTACTTTCACAATCGCTTATGCGTTAGGAATGAGAAAATCTGGCTTGGCCAGCGGGCAGGTGAATACCGATATAGTCAATCAGACCACCCACCAGTAGAGGCGCAGTCAATTCTAGATTTCATGTATAATGCCGGGTCATACAGGAAAGTCAGGACCCAGAAAATCGATTTTCTTAGTTTCCCCGATCATGATTACAGCCGTACTCGCATGATTGATGATGAAATGGGTTACGAGTGGGACAGAGTAATAGTTCATATTAAAGACCCGGTTATGTTTGTAGTATTTGATGTATTCAAATCCCGTTCAGAACAATATTTTACATCTGCTAACCTTTGGCATACTCAAAAAATTCTCAATCAGGGAGAGCACTGGTATGATACACGTTATGATTCTATAGGCACACGTAAATTAAGTGGGGATGATAACCTCCTGATTTACTTCCCGAAAAATCTCTATCGTTTCGAGCAAACAGAATCAGAAACGCGCAATTACCAGGAAGAAATTGCCATTGCTGAATTCTCCGGGCAGTTCTTCGAAATGGGTCAGAATATTGGTTTTGTAACTGTTTTAGTCCCTCATCCTGAGAATGAAAGTCCAGAACAATGGGTTGATGCAATAGAATATCTGGGATCAGAAAAAGAAGATGAGGGACTTTCTGTGCGGATTTCCTTGCCTGGGCGTACCATACAAACCGGAATTAAGAGTGATTTGAAAAGCGATTGGACAAGGGATTATCGCCGTCCGAAATATAGCTGGGAATCCGGAAGGATAAAATATGGTGAGATGGAAACAAATGCTGATTTTTTCTTTACCGTCCTGGAGGGCAGCAGTCTTTCATTTACAGTTGTCAACCTTACAAGGGCAACTTTTAAAAATAAATTACTATACCAGCAGCCATCTTCGTATTTTGGTCTCAATTTCGACGGTGAGCCCGACCGGCCCGGAGTGGGGAAGGCGAGGCTGTGGAGGGAAACGATAAATATAGTGACGGGTGACAAGTGACGGGTGACGGGTGACGGGTGACCCCTGCCTCCGCAGGGGCAGGCTCCGGTGACAAAAAAAAATATGAAACGAGTAAAGCCGGTCAGCAAGATTTAATTTTGAATGTTTATTACCTTATTACTAATTACTTATACTTATACTTAAGCCTCAAGCCTCAAGCCATAAGCCTTCAATCTGCAACCCGCAACTAATTAAAAGTATGAATGAACTCTTAGAAATAATAAAATCATCCGGCCTGGTACCGGTTTTTAATCATGACGATCCGGTTACTGCCAAGCGGGTGATAAGAGCATGCTATGATGCCGGTTTAAGGGTTTTTGAATGGACCAACCGTGGGGATCAGGCTATGCTAATCTTTAGCAGGATTATTCATTATGTTAAGGATGAAATGCCAGAAATGATTGTGGGTGTAGGATCAGTTTTTAATGGAGGAACGGCACGGGACTATGTTTTACTTGGCGCTATGTTCATAGTGAGCCCGGTGCTTGATCCTGGTTTATCGGAGACGTGTAAGGAACTTGATGTTTTGTGGATCCCGGGAGCGGGAACGGCTACTGAGATTTACCAGGCCCGCAAGTGGGGTGCCAGCATAATCAAGATTTTCCCCGGTGATGCAGTTGGTGGCCCTGCATTTGTTAAGGCAATCCTGGGGCCAATGCCGGATGTTCAGCTAATGCCAACGGGAGGGGTCAGCCCAACCAGGGAAAACCTGGCCGGCTGGTTTAATGCCGGGGTTTGCTGTGTGGGGATTGGATCGAAGCTCTTTACCAGGGAGCTTGTTGAAGATGAGGATTCTACGAAGTTGATTGAAAGTATTAGAGGAGCTTTGGAGATAATAGGTGAGATAAGGAGGGGTAGTTAGATGCAATCCAGACAGAATGGTGGAGCGCCACTAGATTCACGCTTCCGCGGGAATGACCTTTTCTTTGGCGATCCACAGTTATTAGAAAAGCCTAACGGTCATCCCCAAGCAGGCGGGGATCGGATAGCGAATAACGAATAACGATGTCACTATGAAAATAATAGAACCTGCTCCACCAACCGGGTCGGATTTTTTTAATTCGATTTGGAAATCCCAGACCTGGGTCAACATTCTATACCTGTTTCTTCGTTTCCCGATGGGGATTTTCTCTTTTAGCCTGACAGTTAGTTTATTGGCCGCTTCATTGAGTATGATTTCATTTCCAGTTATTTATCGTTATCCATGGTTTGATATTAACTGGCCTGGTGATTATTTCTGGGTGATAGATACCGTTCCAGAGACTATAGTAGTTGCATTGATTGGTGTGATTCTGTTATTCGCCAGCCTCTTTGTCCTCAATTTACTAGCCTGGGTTTATGGAAGTATTGCGAAGGTTTTGTTGGGCGCATAGAAAAAAGGGGACAGATGTCGGATGACAGATATTAGATGTCATATGACTGAATACTGATTACTGAATTACTAAGTCACCGATTCACCAAATAAGATGACTGTAATCATGTAATTAGGTAAAATTGCATGAATCAAATCTTTTAATTACCTTTGTTATGTAAACTAGTTGAAATGTTAATACCGCGAAGGATAAAACCGGAGATCGACAAGGCCCTGGCATGTAAAGGCCCGGACAGGAGAATTGTTATAATATATGGAGCCCGCCAGGTTGGGAAAACTACACTCATAAAGGAAGTTATCAGATCGTATAAAGGGAAGGAAGTATACTATAACTGCGATTATCCGGATGTTCAGGAAACTTTTTCTTATGGAAAATCCGGTAATTTTGCCTTTTTAGTACAGGATGTTGATTTGCTTGTACTTGATGAAGCCCAACGTATAAAAAATATCGGGATGGCTTTAAAAATCCTTCATGATGAGTTTCCGGATTTGCATATTATTGCCACTGGTTCTTCCAGCTTCGACCTGTCTAATGAAGTGAATGAACCACTGACCGGGAGGAAAATTGTATTTAAGCTTTTCCCACTGAGTTTTGCAGAGGTGACGGAGGGAATGGATATTATTGAGAAAAGGCGTATCCTGCCTAAGATGTTACGATTTGGATCTTACCCGGATGTTTTCCTGGCCGGGGAGGAAAAGGCAAGGGAGAGGTTAAATGAATTGTCGGGCAGCTATTTGTTCAAGGATGTCCTTAATTTCCAGGATTTACGCAAACCGGAATTGTTAAACAGCCTGCTGAAACTTCTGGCATTTCAGATTGGCCATGAAGTTTCCTTTACTGAGCTTTCTAATAATCTCGGGATAGACCAAACTGTAATCCAGCGCTATCTTGGTTTACTTGAAGAGACATTTATTGTATTTCGCTTGCCAGCCCTGAAAAGAAATCTCCGAAATGAGGTTGGAAAAACCAGGAAAGTGTATTTCTGGGATTTAGGAATCCGTAATATACTTATTCAAAACACCAATTCACTGGATTTCAGAAACGATATTGGCCAATTATGGGAGAATTTCTGTATTTGCGAGCGGCTGAAATTGTATAATAATCAAAGACTTAGTCCGCCAAATACCTATTTCTGGAGAACTTACAACCAAAAAGAAATCGACCTGGTAGAGGAAAAGGAAGGCAAATTAAGAGCCTTTGAGTTCAAATGGGCAGACAAGAAAAAAATCAAAATGCCGTCTGATTTTGACAAAGCTTATCCAAATACTGGCCTTGAAATAATTTCACCCGGAAATTTTATTGATTTTATTTCGGAGGGATGAAATTAACCAGGATGTAAGAATTCAACCAATAACTGATAACCGATAAAATTTATAACTTAATCCCGAATCCCCAATCCCAAACAATGAAAAAAACAACAATATTACTCGCCGCAATAATTGGCCTGACAACTGTGCTCCACGCACAGCGCCGCCCCGATACCTTCACCCGCCAGGATACACTTCGCGGAAGCATCACTCCCGAAAGGGAATGGTGGGACCTGAAGTATTATCATCTGGATATTAGTGTCAATCCTTCCGACAGCTCCCTTGGAGGGCAGAACCTGATCGGGTATACAGTTCTTGAAAGTCGAAATGTGATGCAGATCGACCTGCAGCCTCCCATGGTGGTTACTTCAATGGAGCAGGATGGTGAAAAGCTTTCTTATAAAAATGATGGAAATGTATGGTATGTGGAATTGACATCCCCGCAGGAAGTTGGTGATTATAAGGAGATCAGGGTGTTTTATGAGGGTAAGCCCCTGGTTAGCCGGCGCCCGCCCTGGAGCGGAGGGATTTCCTGGAAAAAGGACAAGAACGGGAAAGAGTTTATTGCAAGTGCCAACCAGGGTGATGGAGCCAGCCTATGGTGGCCATGCAAGGATCACATGTATGATGAGCCCGACAGCATGCTGATGAGTATCCGTGTGCCGGACCCTCTCATTGATGTTTCAAACGGACGGCTCAGGAGGATTGAAAAGCATCCTGATAATACAACAACTTATCATTGGTTTGTCTCAAATCCCATAAACAATTATGGTGTGAATATCAATATCGCCGACTATGTCCATTTTTCTGATACATTCCCGGGTGAGAAAGGGCCCCTTGACTGTGATTACTGGGTGCTGAGCTATAACCTGGAAAAGGCTAAGGAACATTTTAAGCAGGCCCACAAAATGCTGGAGGCTTTTGAATACTGGTTCGGGCCATATCCTTTCTACGAAGACAGTTATAAGCTGGTGGAGGTTCCCTATCCGGGGATGGAGCACCAGAGTTCAGTGACTTATGGAAACGGCTACCGTAATGGTTATGGTGGAAGGGATGTAAGCAGTACAGGTTATGGGATGAAATTTGATTTCATTATCGTTCACGAATCCGGCCATGAGTGGTTTGCCAACAATATCACATACAGGGATGTGGCCGATATGTGGATTCATGAGAGTTTCATAGCCTACTCTGAAAGTCTTTTTGTGGATTATTTCTATGGAAAGGAAGCAGGGGCCGCCTATTGCAGGGGCACCAGGCTGAATATTGCAAACGACAGGCCTATCATCGGTTTTTATGATGTGAACAGGTCAGGCTCCGGTGACATGTATTCGAAGGGGGCCAATATGCTGCACACGATAAGGCAGATCATTGATAATGACGACAAATGGAGGTCAATTTTGCGGGGATTGAATGAGGAATTCTACCATCAGACAGTTACCACCAAGCAGATAGAAAACTATATCAGTGATAAGGCAGGGATTGATTTTCAACTGGTTTTTGATCAGTACCTGCGCGACACAAGGATACCTACTTTCGAATATGCCATCGTCGACGGCAATATGCGCTACCGCTGGGCAAACTGCGTAAGGAGATTTAATATGCCGTTGAAAATCTGGATCGATGGTGAGGCAGCCCTCCTGAATCCGTCACAGGGCTGGCAGAACCTTGATCTTGAAGCACCAATACGGAACGTGAAAGTGGATCAGGATTATTATGTTGCGGGGATTGAGCTTACGAATTTTGATTCAGTGACGGGGGACAAATGAAGAGTTAAGAAGGGTTACGACAGGTTATGATAGGTTACGATAGGTTATACTTCTTATTCCACGCTGAATATGATTCCCCCATCATAATCCACCTGAACTTTATCTCCTGGTTCTACGCGTCCATCTAACATGGCCATGGATAATCCATCCAGGATTTCCTTTTGGATTACTCTTTTTAGTGGACGAGCACCGAACTGCGGATCGAATCCTTTTTGATTCAGGTAATCGATACATGAGGGAGTCAACTCGATAGTAATTTCTTGTTTTTGAAGTACTTTGCCCAATAAAGTGATTTGAAGATCAATGATCCCGCGGATATCTTCCATGGTCAATGGACGGAACATGATGATTTCGTCAATCCGGTTGAGAAATTCAGGGCGAACGCTGCGTTTTAACAGCTCAAAAATTTTCAGGCGGGTTATTTCCACAATAGAGTCGGAATTATCATCGGTAATTTTTTCAAATTCTTCACGTATGATATCTGACCCCAAATTGGAGGTCATAATAACGATGGCATTTTTAAAATTAGCCACCCTGCCTTTATTATCAGTTAGCCGGCCGTCTTCCAGCACCTGAAGGAGGATATTAAACACATCAGGATGGGCTTTCTCTATCTCATCGAGAAGTATTACCGAATATGGTTTTCTCCTGATAGCTTCGGTGAGTTGTCCCCCTTCATCATAGCCTACGTAGCCAGGAGGTGCGCCCACCAGCCTGGAAACGGCATGCCGTTCCTGGTATTCGCTCATATCGATCCGGGTCATCAGGTTTTCGTCATCAAAAAGGTATTCGGCAAGGGCCCTGGCAAGTTCCGTTTTACCTACGCCAGTAGTGCCAAGAAACAGAAATGATCCGATTGGCCGCTTTTCATCTGACAAGCCTGTACGGCTTCTTCGGATAGCAGATGCGACTGCTGAGATTGCTTCTTCCTGGCCAATCACTCTTTTATGTAACTCGTCCTCAATTTTGAGTAACTTTTGTTTTTCAGATTGAAGCATTCTTGTGACAGGGATACCGGTCCATTTAGAAACGATTCCTGCTATATCTCCGGCAGTAATCTCCTCTCTTACAAGGCTTTTACCGGATTCTTCGAATGCTCGCACCTCTGTTACCAGTTTTTCCAGTTGTCTTTCTGCCTCCGGCAGGCGGCCATATCTGATTTCTGCAACCTTCCCCAGCTGTCCCTCTCTTTCAGCCCTTTCAGCCTGAAATTTCAGATCTTCGATCATTTGCTTGGTCTGCTGGATATTCTTAATAACAGTTTTTTCCTTTTCCCAGCGTGCAAGGACCTGATTACGGTCTTCTCCTAAATCTGCCAACTGACGTCCGATCGTTTCCAGGCGTTCTTTATTTTTTTCCCGTTTAAATGCTTCCCTCTCAATTTCAAGTTGTTGAATTTTTCGATCAAGAACATCCAGTTCCTCGGGTTTGGAATTCATTGTAAGCCGCAATTGAGCTGAGGCTTCATCTATCAGGTCGATAGCTTTATCGGGAAGAAACCGGTCGGTAATATAGCGCTGGGATAACTGAACAGCAGCTACAATGGCTTCATCTTTAATACGTATTTTGTGATAATTTTCATAACGTTCGCGTAATCCTCTCAGAATTGACACAGAATCTACCTCATCGGGCTCATCGACAAAAACTTTTTGAAAACGACGTTCGAGAGCTTTGTCTTTTTCAAAATATTTCTGGTATTCATTCAGGGTAGTAGCCCCGATGGCTCTGAGGTCGCCTCTGGCCAATGCTGGTTTAAGGATATTGGCAGCATCCATTGCCCCTTCTCCACCTCCACCGGCGCCGACTAAAGTGTGTATCTCATCAATGAAAAGAACTATTTGCCCGTCGGAATTAACCACCTCCCTGACAACTGATTTCAAACGCTCTTCAAACTCTCCCTTGTATTTTGCTCCTGCAATAAGGGCCCCCATATCAAGGGAATAGATTTCTTTCGACAATAAATCATCCGGCACATCCCGGTTAACAATCCGGAAGGCTATACCTTCTGCAATAGCCGTTTTTCCTACCCCTGGTTCACCAACCAGTATAGGATTATTTTTTGTCCGCCTCGACAAAATTTGCAACACACGACGGATTTCTTCATCCCTCCCAATCACAGGATCAAGTTTACCCTCTGTTGCACGATGATTAAGATTGATTGCATAGCGTTCAAGAGATTGGTAATTTGATTCAGCATTCTGGCTGTGGACTTTATCTCCTTTTCTTAATTCGGCAATAAGATTACTAACTAATTTTCTGGTCAATCCTGCATCTTTAAGCAGGCTGGCTATATCATCATTATTGACGATTAAGCCAATCAAAATATGCTCCATTGACACATACTCATCCCCCATTTCTTTTGCAGTCTTCTCCGCTGTTATCAACGTCTGGTTAGCCGTTTGGGAAATATATACCTGCCCACCGCTTACCCTGGAATAGGTTTCAATTATGCGATCAACAGCCTGCGATATACCACTGATATTTATACCTTGTTTTTTGAGAATAAATGGTAATACATTATCATCTGTTTCCACCAGTGCTTTAAGCAGATGGCCGTTTTCAATACTTTGATGACCGGCACCCTGGGCAATATTCTGAGCCCTTTGAATAATTTCCTGCGACTTTATGGTAAATTTTTCGAATTGCATTTTTTCTCCCTTTATCTGAGCTGCTCAAAGCATATGCCAAAAGCTGTAACAGACAGAAAGACAGGAATGTAAGTTTATTTTAATGCCAGATTGACAGGGATTGTTACAGGTTGCAGGTTACAGGTTGCAGGTTACAGGTTGAAAACTCTTGTATCTTGTATCTTGTATCTTGTATCTTGTATCTTGGTTACAATCCCCATTCCCTGTTAACTGTTCCCTGTTAACTGTTCCCTGTTAACTATTCCCTTTTTTTTTATCTTTGACAATATAATCGAACCACATGAAAAGGAAAATTTTACTTATAAATACCGTATTGGTATTTGTGTTGGCCCAAAATTTTGCACAACATGATCCATTCCAATTGGCGATCTCTGTTCAAAAGGCAGACTCTGTAATAATAGCCCACATCGGTATTGACCATTCTATCATTATCATTGACCTTCGTACACCAGCTGAAGTTGCCGGTGGATTTATTGTGGCTCAGGGGGAAGAAGTGGTGGGGCTTTTAATAAAATGAAGGCTCTTGAGTTTAAAATGGTATATAATATGCTTGGGGGTATTAATGCCTGGAGAGCCGCTGGATATCCTCTGGTGACTGGTGGGATCTGGATCGATGTTTTCAAAACCAGTCCGGTTGTTGTTCAGGTTTATCCAAATCCTATTACTACAGAATCAAAGTTTGTTCTCCTTGATGCCGCTGGTCAGTCTGTGGAAGTAAAGTTGATGAATATGAGCGGACAAATAATAGATCTCTTTGAATTAATTCCCGGAGGGCAGAAAATTATCGAGACTCATGAACTTGTGCTGGGAGTATATTTCTTTCAGGTATTCCTGAACGGCGAAATCACCCAAACGGGAAAATTAATTAAAACTCAGTAGAATAAATCGCGGCGCTTCGGTGCTTTTTATCGTTTGCCGGCTTCTCTCATTGGATTGGACCCATCCCCGCCAAACCTAACACTTCCAGTTGATTTATAGAGTTGGAATCGGGTAGTTAAAAAAAGTTAAATCCATTTTCTCTTAGGTAAGAATGAAATTTTTACCCCAAATTTGGAACATGACTGAGTTATTGAAAAGGGCATATTCTCCTGAATCCTTTAGGAAAAATGCACATGAATTGGTTGATATCCTGGCGGATCATATTGAGAGTTGCCAGAACAAAAATGAGCCAATTGTTCTACCCTGGACTGATCCAAATGAACATTATCAAGATTGGAAAAGTTTTTTTGAAAGTGGCGATGAATTAAGCAACCATGAGTTCTGGAACAAGCTGGTGAAGCAATCAATCCATTTACACAATCCAAATTACATGGGGCATCAGGTAAGTGCACCTGTACCCTTATCAGGATTAGGAGATATGGTAAATGGAATATTGAACAATGGTTCAGCCATTTATGAGATGGGCCCTGTTGTTACCTCCATGGAGAGGGTGGTCATTAAATGGTTAACTAAAGCTCTTGGTTTTGACGATAATGCTGAAGGCATAATCACATCAGGAGGGTCTTTGGGTAATCTGACGGCCCTTCTGGCTGCCAGGCAAATGCAAGCAGGATATAATATTTGGAAGGAAGGAAACAACCTTGATTTTCATCCGGCTATTATTGTTAGCAGAGAGGCACATTACAGCGTTTCAAGGGCAGTTCAAATACTTGGTTGGGGTGAAGAAGCTGTAATTTATGCTCCGGTTGACCGGGGATTTTCTCTTGATCCAGCCAGTTTACCACAACTTTTAGATACTGCGAAAAGCCAGGGCCGACAGGTAATTGCCGTAATTGGGAATGCATGTACCACCTCAACTGGCAGTTATGATCCATTGGATAAAATAGCTGATTTTTGTGAGGCTAACGACATTTGGTTTCATGTTGATGGGGCCCATGGCGGCATAGCGGCTATCAGTCCAAAATATCAACATTATACAAAGGGGATTAACCGTGCTGATTCGGTTGTGATAGATTTTCATAAAATGATGGGGGTCAGTGCTCTGGCAACTGTTGTCCTGTTTAAGGACCCGGATCCGTCCTATTCCAATTTTGCCCAGGATGCCTCGTATCTTTTGGATGAAAAGGAAGGGTATGAATGGTATAATTCAGCTAAAAGAACAATAGAGTGTACCAAAAACATGACGGCCGTGAAAGTTTATGCGATACTGAAGCAATTGGGGCCACAGTTTTTTATCGATTATTTGGAAACATGTTATGACAATGGTCGGAGCTTTGGCCGGCTGATACGAAATCACAAAGACTTTGAACTGGCCATTGAACCTAAAACCAATATAGTTTGCTTTAGGTATGTTAATCCAGACCTTGATATCACAGGTCAGAATGAAATTAATCAGAAGGTAAGAAACAGGCTGATTGCAGAGGGGCGATTCTATATTGTCCAAACACAGATAGCTGAGAGATTATATTTAAGGACTAGTCTGATGAACCCATTCACAAGCGAAAAAGAAATGTCTGATTTATTGAATAATATTATTGAACTAATCAATCTTGACGATGAATAAGCTTAATATTTTTCTAATACTGGCTTTTGTTGTTTTATTATCCAACTGCACAGAAAATACTGCCCCAGAGGGTGAACGATTGTTGAATCTTCGTTATGAGGAGGATTATACCCCAACCTATTATGAAATCATAGATATGTATAAGTTATTGGATGATAATTATCCAATAGCAACACTCAGGGAATATGGATTGACCGACTCGGGGAAACCTTTGCATTTGTTCATTATTGATAAGGATAGAGATTTTGATCCAGCTGAAAGCCGAAAGAAGGATAAGCAGATTGTTCTGATAAACAATGGTATACATCCAGGGGAACCATGCGGTATTGATGCCAGCCTTCAATATGCAGATGACATGTTACGCAATATGGATGGTATGCAATCCCTGCTTGAAAACACGGTGATTTGTATTATACCGGTTTACAATATTGGTGGATGTTTATATCGATCTCATTTTCATCGCACTAATCAGCCTGGGCCTTATGAGGCCGGATACCGGGGTAATTATAAAAACCTTGATCTGAATCGTGATTTTGTCAAAATGGATACTGAAAATGCTAAGTCATTTGCCGGGATTACCCGAATCTGGAATCCCGATGTTTTTCTGGATACTCATACAACGAATGGGTCAGATCATCAATATTGCATCACCTTAATACCGGCTCAGCATAATTCGATGCAAGCTGATTTGGGGAAGTTCTTTAATGAGGATTTAGTTCCGGCATTGTATGAGAAAATGCGTGAAACACCATATGAGCTGATACCTTATCCAACCTATACAAACCAGAATCCTGAAAGCGGTATCAGCAATTACGTTCAGACCCCAAAGTATTCCACAGGATATATGCTGTTGTTTAATACCATGTCGTTTATGACCGAAAATCATTGTTATAAACCATATCCCGACAGGGTGAAATCGGCATATCATTTTATCACATCCCTCGTTGAATATACTTCTGAGAATGGAGATATGATTAGGGAAAAAGTTAATGAGGCTAACGAAAAGATCAAAATACAAGAGGTTTATCCTCTAAGTTATGAACTCGATACAACCAAGTACACTGAAATTGAATTTAAATGGTTTGGTCGAGGTGAATCTAAAAGTCTGCTGACCGGTGAAATGGTACCTGATTATGACCACAGTCAGGCTAATACTTCCATTATTCCTTTTTATAATGATTTTACACCAGTGGAGACTGTTGAAAAGCCTGCCTATTATTTACTCCCTCAGGCCTGGAGTGAAGTTGTTGAAAGAATGAAGATCAATTTGATTGACATGAAACGCCTTTCAAAAGATACCAGCATTACAGTTACAGCTTATTATATCTATGACCTGATATGGGCCAGGCAGCCGAACAACGGCAACTTTTTTCACACTAGTTTTAAGGCCCGTCCTGAAACCCAAACCATACAATATTACGCAGGCGATTATGTTATTCCAGTTAACCAAAGTAGTAATCTCTTTATTGTTAATCAATTAGAGCCCTTGGGTGCAGATTCATATTTCAGATGGAATTTCTTCGATAACTGTTTGGAAGACCGCGAATGGTTCTCTACTCATCCTGTTTTGGAAAAGAAAATGGTTAATTATATGGTGAAACATCCAGAAGTGCGAAGTATGCTCGATAAAGCTATCTTGGAAAATCCGGAAATGAAAAATAACAGAACCGCTCAAATGTATTTTATCTACCAAAATGTCTGGAAGAACAAATGGGTGAACAGGTATCCGGTGACGAGGGTGGAGGAGGAGATGGACCTGCCGGTCCAATAAGGCACAAGGCACAAGTAGGTATAAAGACAGAGGTAAAAGGTAATAAGTAGGGACGCATAATTGCGTCCTTTGATGGCAATTATTGAATCAAATAAACCCTGCAACCTGCAACCTGTAACCTGCAACCAATATCTATAAGTTTGGAACTAACCTGAAGCTATATTTGTACACCTGATCTCCAGGCATCGTATACTTTTTTTGCGGCCTTGCTCCCCAGCTGTCGTCTCCTCCAACACCTCGCTGACCGAGGTCGATGTTGAGCTGCACCAGTTTCTGTTCTTTGATATCATTGATATGCTTGCTTTTATTTCCCGGGTAATCAAGTCCATCTGTAGTGTCGAATTGTTCGTTTTCCATATGCATAGCACTGAAACAGAAGGGCTGTTCTTTACTAAGGGCCTCTATTCGTATACCCTGGGATTTGCCATCATGCATAAGTAACCATCTGGCATCCGTATGGTATCCGTTCTCCTGAGGACGAACATAGGGGACGTATTCTTTGGATGCGCTGGATCCATATTGATTGATGAAAGCTGATGCATTACGGTCAACGTAATTTTCCCATGGACCTCTACCGAAGTAGCTAAGCATATTGTATTTTTCTGGGATCTGCATTCTCATTCCGATTCTGGGTATATCTCCACGGTATTCTGTTGGCTCCAATTCATTATCGATCTGTATCTCACCCTTGCCATTCACAGTGTATTTCGAGCTAAAATGCGTATCCACTCCGGGTAAGAAGTACTTGATGGATATTTCAACCTCATTCTTGGACAATCTGGATAAGTTCACATTAACAACCTGCATTTCAAGAGAAGCCCTCTTCCATTCAATATTTCTATTTGGCATTCCATTTCCAAAATCATTATCAGTTGGTGGACGCCAGAAATTAGGACGTGGCCCATTACCATCCAGAATTAATTCTGTTCCATTTTGCCTCCAGGATATCAGCTGTCCTTTTTTAATATCAAAATTGAAACTGACATTATTATTGGCAATGTAAATACTCTTATTGCCCTCCTTTAAAGATAGATTTGGACCATTATCAACTTCTTCCTCTATTGACTTAAACTTTTGTGGAAGCATTATTTGCTCGGTAGCTACCACATGCCCCGTGGGAAGAATACCCCAGGGTTCTTTTAATACAGCTTTAAGAATCAAAAAATATTCATAGCCGGGATAATATTCAATGTTTGATAAGGGTATTCTGATCAATTTCCCAGTGTGAGGCTCAATATCCAGATTTTCAAAGAATTGAATTTCTTCGGGTGCGATTCTGAAAACTATTTCTGCGAATATTCTAAACTTACTGAGATTGGTGAAGTCGTAAAGGTTCTCAACCAAAACCCGAAGTTCATCATGCCTGTTTATACCCTGTGACTTGAAGTTGATGTACTCGAGGGCTTTTTTTACTTCGTATAATGCTGGTTGGGGAGTGCGGTCGGGAAAAACGATCCCGTTGTTTAAGAAGGTGTTATCGCTCGGCATGTTTTCTCCGTAATCTCCGCCATAGGCATAAAACCGGTTACCATTTTCATCGGTTTTCCATATCGACTGATCAACCCAGTCCCAGATAAATCCACCCTGAAGGTTATCGTATAATTCTATGATATCCCAATAATCCTGGAAATTTCCTGTGCTATTGCCCATTGCATGAGCATATTCGCTTGGAATATATGGTCTGTCGGTCAAGGTTTTACCCACCATTTCAAAAGTTGCAGGTGAGGGGTATTGGGGAACAATGATGTCAGTGTTCCAGTCCATATCGAACAAACTGCCGTCATAATCTTTGTAAGGACGTTCGTATTGCACGGGTCTTTTTTGAGCGTCGTGTTCTTTCATAGCATTATATCCGGCGTAAAAATTCACCCCGTTACCACCCTCGTTTCCCATCGACCAGATGATTACTGAAGGGTGGTTTTTGTCCCTTTCCACCAGGCGGACCATTCTGTCGACATGCTGATTTTCCCATTTAGGGTCTTTTGCAAGTGAATATTTCCCATAGTACATCCCATGCGATTCAATGTTGGCTTCATCAACAACATATATTCCGTACTCATCGCAGAGCTCATAAAATCTTTCCGGCCTGGGATAATGGCTTGTTCTTACCGCATTGATATTATTCTCTTTCCACAGCCGGATGTCCTTCATCATTATTTCCTCGCTCATCACATGACCTGTTTCAGGATCAGCTTCCTGGGTGTTCACTCCTTTGAAAGTGATTCGTTGTCCGTTTACCAGAAGCAATCCATTTTTAATTTCCACAGATCTGAAACCGATCTTCAACGAGGATTCTTCAAGCATATTTCCCCCAGAATCTGATAGTTGCATTTTCAAAGTGTAAAGATTAGGATGTTCAGCGCTCCATTGTTTTACTTCAGGGATTTCATCACTAAAACTTACAGCCACAATAGAATTGCCTTTTATCGTTGCAGATTCACTTTGGGTTTTGATAACATTCCCATTAAAGTCAATCATTTCATATTTTAATACTACTGCCATGGGATTCCCGCCTCCGCGGGAATGACCGCTTTGGCTAACATTAATTACTGGTTTTTCGCCCGGAGTGTCATCCCGACTTTCGCCGGGACCGGATGGCGAACTACCGAAAGATCCATTAGCAATATTAATATCCAAAGTAAAAAGCCCGTCAATATAAGCACCATCCAAAGTCGAAGTCACTTCGATATCTGAAAAATGAACTTTCGGCTGTGAGTAAATAAATACACTTCGTTCAATTCCGCTAATTCTCCAGAAATCCTGGCATTCAAGGTATGATCCATCTGTCCAGCGGAAAATTTGAAGGGCGATAGTGTTTTTACCTTTCTTGAGATATGGTGTGATGTTGAATTCAGCAGGTAGTTTACTTCCCTGGGAATAACCAACAAATTCGCCATTTATCCATACAAATCCACCTGATTTCATTGCTCCGATGTGTAGGATTACCTCCCTGTCGAGCCAATCTTCATCAACATTAAAATCCCTTCGGTATGACCCGACGGGATTATATTCATGGGGAACCTTCCCGGGATCTTTAGGGTATATCCTCTCAATGAATTCAATTTCATCTGAAACCGGGGCTTTATAATCGGCGAATTCATATTGATGATTCACATAAATTGGTAATCCATAGCCCTGTACCTCCCAGTTTGATGGAACTGGTATCTGATCCCAGCTTCTGACATCTGTCGTAGGATTTATAAAATCTGTTGGCCGGTCTTTAGGTGATCTCACCCATTTGAAGTGCCACTGGCCATCCAGGGATTGCATATAAGCAGGATCGGGATTAACCCAGGCGTGGGGAGGAAGTTTATTGAAGCCAATTACTTCAATATTTTCAACATAGTGCCAGGGATTGGCGATGGGATCGACAGTTTGAGCAGTTGCAAATGCTTGAGATACAAATAGTAGGATGCCGATGGATGAGATTTTCATAGGGATATGATTTGGGCTATAAAAATAGGGAAATTTGTTGAGATGTTTGATAGGTCGCTTCGCTCCCAGATGTCAGATGTCAGATGTCAGATGACGGATAACGGATGACGGATAACGGATAACGGATATAAATCAGCTGAATTACCTGTCCCTATGTTCCCCACTTCCCCATGTCCCAATATATCCGTTTTCATCAAAATACTTAAAGAGTATATCCTCTTCTTTGGCATGATGGTATTTATCAGCGTATGACCGGATAAAATCTGCACAATTTCGCACCAGGTTCTTATCTTTTGATGAACTGATATCAAATTTTGTAACGATTTGGGGAATTAAGGCCAATAAGCGTTTTATCACTTCCTTAACACCCATATCCAGATACTCTTCCATAGCACTTTGTTTTTGATCAAAGATCGTAGGTTTCAGTGAGAAAATTGCAACAAATGTTACAAAACAGTTATGATAAACCTATCAGGTCTTTGAAAACCTGCCGGGTTAAAATATTTGTTATATTTACGTATAAATTATAAGTATGATGTCTAAGTCTTTAAACTATACGAGTTCTCTTCCAGCAGATCTACTGGAAAAGGTGGAGGAATATGCGGCGAAGTTCAAGATTCCAAAAAACAAGATCATCGAAAAATCCCTCAGGGCCTATTTCGAAAGTCTTAAAAAGGCAGAATACATAAAGTCATTCCTCAATGCAGCTCAAGATACTGAGATGGCTGACATGGCAGAAGAGGGCCTTGAGGATTATCTTAAAATTCTTGATGAGCTATGAAACAGGGAGGAATTTGGTTAGCCGATTTGCATCCTGTTGTTGGAAGTGAGCAGAAAGGAATCCGACCTGTTGTTATCATTAGTGGCAATGCCATGAATGATAATCTTGAAATCAGTATTATTTGTCCTTTATCAAGTAAGATCAAGAATTTTGCAGGCTGTATTGTCTTGACTCCAGATTCTGAGAATGGACTTGATATGGAGTCGGAGGTTATAAGTTTCCAGGTAAGAACAATCTCCCAATCAAGATTAATAAGGAAATTAGGGGGGATTACAGCAGAGCAGCTCAAGCAGATTAAGAAGGGGCTTGGAGAGGTTTTGAAATATTGATTATTTCTGATTATTTACCTTATCGGTTAAGATAGGGGATACCGCTATGCTCTAATTTTTTTAGATTTGGAAAGTCAAAATTCCCATTAAAACTTCCATTATGAAAACCAAAATCATCCTTATTCTTCTGATAGCAAGTTGCTTTGAATTTCAAAGCAGTTTTTCGCAAGTCCTTGAGCCGGTAAAATACTGGAGTTTCGATACCCAGCCCGAGAATATTGAAGGTAAATACAGGATGGTATCAGGAGTCTCAGGACAGGCACTTAAACTCGATGGTTTCACATCAGTAATCAGGGAAAAACCAGAGGTACTATCTGATCTGTCTTCCTCATTCACCATTGGAGCATGGATAGCTATGGCAGCCTATCCATGGAACTGGTGTCCTGTGATAACACAAATGAAAGAGGAAACCGGAGGATTTTCCTTTGAGATTGGTCCGAGGGGGGAGCTCGCACTGAAAATGCATGTGGCAAAAAACATGATCACCTGCATTTCTGATGATAAGGTCCCCCTCAGGGAGTGGACTCACATTGCTGCAGTCTATGAGGCTGGTGTTGGGATAAGGATTTACCTAAACGGGGAACAGGTTGCAGAATATCTTACATCCGGAAGGCCATCATATTTGCCTAAAGGAGAAATTCGTATAGGGATGAATTATGAAGCAGTTTTCCCTTCAAACCGGATAGGCGACAAGGGGATCACACCTTATTGGTTCTCTTTGGATTGTATTCTGGATGAATTGAAGATTTACAATGGAACTCTTAATAATGATCAGATTCATACAAATGCTTCAAATACCAATGTTTCAAATCTTCCTGCCCCTGAAATTGATCCCAGGCATCTTCCAAGGGTTGAATCAACAGGCGAATTTCAGGCTTACTATACACAGCTAAAATATTATCCTGAATGGGATGAGCAGTGGCCAATCGGTCCGGATGCAGATATCGTAGTGACTTTCAAAGATTCACCTGTAAAACTGATATTTTGGAGAGGAACACGTTTTTCTCCTGCCTGGGTCACAGATAATCATCTATGGATGTGTGATCAGAGTGTTGAAACCTGGAATGATGAAGAGGGTTGCAAGGAACATATGCAGGACAGGCATTGCCGGTACTCGCATGTGAGGATCATCGAAAATACACCAGCGAGAAAGGTTATTCATTGGCGGTATGCGCCTGTGAGCGCTTATAATACCATGTGGATGGCAAATGAAAAAACCGGATGGGAAGTTTGGATTGATGAATACTATTATGTTTATCCTGATGCAGCCGCAATCCGGAAAATCAGCTGGAAAACAGATTATTTTGGTCATCCGAGGCAGTTTCAGGAATCCATTCCTCTCACTGAACCCGGACAGTTGCAGAAAGAGGTGATGGAGCTTGATTATCTGAAAGTCGCCAATCTGGAAGGGAAACAATTGTCCCTGTTTTACTCTGAAAATCCAAGAAAGCAAAAGGATATCGAGATAATGGATAATCCAAGCATCCAGCAGCATAATTTTAAATCAGATTATGATCCTTTCATCATATTCGAACCTGGCAACCATATGAATTATATCTCCGACAGGGCAATCGGCGGCCTTGAATATCCCGGTACCTGCAACCATTGGCCGGTTGGGCAGGCATATTGTGATGGAAGGGTAACCCAGGCAGCCGACAGGCCTGCTTCTTTCCTGGGATTTCCAATTTCAGATCCTGTTGTTCATGATGATCCTGACGGAAGAAGCTATGTAGCTTCTTTATACGGAATGCAGTCATCAGATATGGATGATTTGATTGAAATGGCAAGATTCTGGTCTCATGCTCCAAAGATGAAGCTTGATCCATCCTCTGGCTTTTCCGGAGGGGAATATGCCATGGATGAACGGGCATACAAGATTAAAAAGACGGGAAAATCATCCGAACTGAGCATTCAGATTGATGCTTCAGAAAAATCACCATTGGTGAATCCAGCATTCGAAATAGAAAACTGGGGCACGGATCCGATTTCTCTTGAGGTTGATGGCAAACAACTAAAACCCGACAAAGACTATTTTGTCGGATACGATTCCAGGCTGGAGGGCACGGATCTAATTGTCTGGATGAAAATGAAAAGTCAGAAACCAGTGGTGATTGAAATTAAAGCCAAGATGTAATTGGTTGCAGGTTGCAGGTTGCAGGTTTTTTTTGCCTTCTGCCTTCTGCCTTTTTTTTGTTATATTTGTTAGTCCTCCCTAACTAATTCTTTTTCATCAGATGAACAGATTCCTTTATTTCCTGGGAGCATTGTTTATTTTCCTGTTCAGCTATTCCTGCCAGAAAAACGAAGATCCTATTGCAATTTTTGAAGTCTCCCCCCGATTGGGCCATTATTCCCAGCAATTTACCTTTGATGCTTCTGGCTCCCGCGATCTGGAAAGCCGTGACCATGAATTGGAGTTCAGATGGGATTTTGATGATGACAATACATGGGATACGGAATGGTCTTTCAACAGGGTAGCAACCCATTTTTTTTCTGAAAGGCGTATCTATAATACGCTGATGCAGGTAAGGGATAATAATGGCAAAATTGCGGAAAGCAGACGGCAGGTAGAGGTTACATTGCTGAACCTGAAAGGTCTATTGGTTGATATAAGAGATGGGGAAGAATATAAAATTGTACTGATCGATTCTATATGGTGGATGTCTGAGGATTTGCACAATGGGAAATGGCTTTCTATGTGGGAGAATGCCATACAAACGGATAATGGGATAATCGAGAGGTATGGTAAAACTGATTTTGATAACCTTGATATAAAATCAGGATATTATAACTATGGGGAGGCAATGAATTACAGTTATGGGGAAAAAACGCAGGGAGTTTGTCCGCCGGGATGGTATATACCAACCAATGATGAATGGATCAGCCTTGTTGATCATGTTGGGGATGGAAAGGATCCGGCTATTTTTCTCAGTGTAATAGGGGATGAGGGGGTAAACCTGGCCTTTTCCGGCAGGCGGTATATTGGCTGGGGCCAGTCGGTAATTGAGCCGGGTGGTTTATATTGGACTTCTTCTGGTTCCTACCAGATTGAGCCTTATGGCATCAGTATTTTTTATTACCCTAAAGACACTTCCGATTTAAGGCCGCTTTCTATAGAACCGGGTGATTCTCTCTATAGCCTGTATTATTGGAAATATGCCTTGCCTCTGAGGTGTGTAAAAAAGAATGAAAGATGAAGGGGTATAGAACAATAACAGGGATCCTTCTGGTCATAGCGATTATTTATGGAAGCTGTACAAAGGAATTCTCGCCGGAATTGGATCTTGTCGACGAACCAGTTGTGTATGCGATACTAAACCATCGCGACAGCAGGCATTATGTCAGGATCTCCCGGAGCTTTATCCAGCCGATAACCGGTCAAACGATTGTGCCACCGGTTTATGACCCCGATTCCCTGGATGTTTTCCTGGAGGTTTACAGGTTCGGACAGAGAGTTGGATACACTGTCGTAATGACCCCGGAGCTAGTTGAAAAAGATACCGGATTGTTTGAATCAAAAAATCAATTGATTTATTATGCCGATATAGGCCTCGTTGGAGATTCTGAATGCAGGTTAAGCATTTTTAACCGGCAAAACGGCAAAAGCATTTCTTCCACATGCAATCTTTTCAGCCTTCAGGGCTTCAAGCCAATGGTTATGGCAAATTTAACACGTTTGGATTTCAAAAGTATTCCGGAAGTTTTCTTTTACGAGGTTAATTGCCTGTTCCATTTTGTTGAGGTGTCAGAAACAGATACAATATTTAAAACCATTAGTTACCCGGTAGGAACAATAATTAATGGCAGCAAGGATGCAGGGCTGGAAATGAGCATTTCCCTGGAAAGGCCTGACTGGTGGGGTTACCTGGGAAGACATATCCCTGTTAAGCTTGGGGTGGTCAGGTATGCATTTGAACGTCCCCTGGAATTTAGACTTCTTGTAGGTGACCAATATCTTTTTGATTACAGGAGGAGTTTCTCAGGTAATGAAACTGTTATACATACCGGGCAATCTTTCAGCAATATTCAGGGTGGATTTGGAATTTTTAGCGCATATGATGAAACAAGCCTGTTTTATCAGGCTATGCTTCCGGATTGGTATGATAAACTTGCTGAAAATCCAGAGACAAAGGGATTAAACTTCGCTAATCATCCATGGCAATGAGACTATTTCAATATTTAGTTACCATGCTCGGCTGTCTACTGTTCCTATCTGGCCTTAAAGTAAGCGGTCAGACCGGGACAATCCATGGATTTGTTTTTGACAAGGCTTCCGGGGAACCTATGGTGCTTGTCCATATTTACCTGGATAGTACAACTATTGGAACAATATCCGGTCAGGATGGGTACTTTAGCCTCAGCCAAATTCCTCAGGGGAAATACTTGCTTGTCTGTCAGTCATTAGGTTATAAGCCGGAACGACAATGGATAGGGGTTAAGGACGATCAGGTTGAGAACATAAATATTCATCTGGAAAAATCAGATATTCAGCTCGATGCAGCTGTAATATCGGGAAGACTGCTGGAAAGGAAATCCAGGGTCCAGCTTTCACAAATGAGATTAACCCCCATCCAGATCTCCAAAATCCCCACCATGGGAATTAATTCAGACCTTGCCCAATACGTCCAGATCCTTCCGGGTATTGTGTCAAGCGGCGACCAGGGAGGCCAGCTTTATATACGGGGCGGATCGCCGGTGCAGAACCTGGTTTTGATGGATGGAATTCCTCTTTATAATCCTTTTCATTCCATGGGGATGTTTTCGGTTTTCGATACTGATCTTATTAATAGTGCTAATATTTCCACTGGCGGTTACCCTGCAAAATATGGGGGCAGGGTTTCTTCTGTTATGGATATCAACTTAAAGGATGGCAACAGGAATTATCTATCCGGTAAGGTGTCGGCAGGATTAATGAGCGCAAATGCATCGCTGGAAGGCCCTTTGCATTTTTCGAAAAAGTCAGCGCCGCTGACATTTCTGGTATCAGGGAAATATTCATATCTCGACAGGACTGCGCCATATCTGAATCCGGAAATTCAAAAAAACAGCCTGCCTTTTAAATTCTCCGACCTGGTTTCAAAATTGACATATAAAGGAGATAGCGGAAGCAAAATAAGCGCCACAGGATTTCATTTTACTGATAAGGTTCAGTTTAGCGAAAATCAATTATATCAGTGGACCAACTATGGGGTTGGAATACAGGCAGTTCTCCTTCCTCAGAATTCCAACGGATTAATAAGGGCAGACGTGAATTATTCCATGTACAACCTTGATCTGGAAGAATTGCTGAATAATAAGAGGTATTCGGAAATTGAAGATATCAAGGTGGGAATGGAATTCCTCAACCAGATTGGCCGGCATGAAATGCAGATGGGAGCCCAGATACTGGGTGTCCATACCGATTACTTCAATAAAAATACATTTGGATTTTCAATTGATGAAAATACCGATGTTACCGACCTGGCGGGCTACATTTCATTTCAGTTTAATTATGAAAAATGGCTTGTGCAGCCTGGTATCCGGATGAATTATTACGCATCCCTGGGAACGCTGGTTCCGGAACCAAGATTTGGGATTAAGTATCTGCTAAGCAATTCTTTCAGGATAAAGGCGGGTGGCGGTTATTATTCTCAGAATCTCATTAGCGGTAAATCCGACAGGGATGTTGTTAACTTCTTTTCCGGATTTTTAATGGATCCTTCGAATATCGCCAATGATACTGGCCCCAAGCAGCTGCCGAACAGACTGCAAACCTCATGGCAGGGAATTATTGGCCTTGAATGGGATCCTGCAAAGGATATAACAATAAATATTGAAGGATTCTACAAGGATTTTCCGCAATTGATTTCACTGAATAGCAATAAGAAGTTTGGGGGCGAAATGGACCATTGGGATATTCCCCCGGTTTATTATGAAGATTTTATCACCGAAACAGGAAATGCTTATGGAATCGAGGGCTTGGTACAATATGAAAAGAAAAGAGTATTTATTTGGCTGGCCTATTCTCTGTCCAATTCCAACCGGTTCGATGGGCTCCAATATTTTCAACCGCACTACGACCGCCGGCATAACCTGAATATCGTCGGTTCATATGTAATGGGTAAAGATTTAAACTGGAAAATTATGGGCCGATGGAATTACGGATCAGGATTCCCTTTTACACCTACAAATGCATTATATGAAAAACTGCGCTTGTCTAATACCTCTTCTGCGGAGGTGCTTTATGAGAATGGCCTCATAGGGATGAATTTCGGAGATTACAATTCGGCAAGATTGCCCAGCTATCACCGGCTCGATTTAACCCTGAAGTATATACATTATTTTTCAGACAGAAATTCCTTGGAAGCAGTGATTTCAGTAACCAATGTTTATAACCGGGAAAACCTGTTCTACTTTAGCCGTGAAGACTATAAAAGGGTTAACCAACTCCCTCTTCTTCCCAGCGGGGGATTAATCTGGAGGTTTTGATTATGAGAGACAGATGTGGAACTGGGATTAGTATAGTCATCATTTTAACAATGGCATTAACGGGATGCATTAAAGAAGGGATTGCCCCGGTTGCTGATTTCACTTATACACCAGGCGAAGGGTCCAGATACAGTATATTTTATTTTGATGCCTCCGGCAGCTATGATCTGGATAATGCAGCCTACAGTTTAAAATACAGGTGGGACTTCGATGGAGACGGTGAATTTGATACTGATTTCACTGAATTTCCGAAAGCTAACTTTAAATATCCTGTTGTTGAGTGCTTTAATGTTGTTCTTGAGGTAATTGACCCTGAGGGTAATATCTCTGAGCTTGTTAAGGAATTATGCGTAAGCAATAAAAATAATACTCCTTATCCAATTCTTGATTTATTGCCTCCTCTGGCTTCATTGGGAACGGAGGTCACACTGGATGCCAGCAGGAGCTTCGACTGGGAGGAACCCTCCTACAAGCTATTGGTTCGCTGGGATCTGGATGGTGATAAAATTTGGGACACCGGGTTCTCCGATGAAAAAACCATAAAAAGACTCTTTAATCCTGCCGGGTTTTATACCATAACTATGGAAATTATTGATTCGGAAGGGGCTTCTGCAATAGTTGAAAAAGTGCTCGAAGTAGCAAATACATACAATGAATATAACTACCTGACTGATTACAGGGATGACCATGTTTATGGGATTGTTAAGATTGGCGACCAATGGGTCATGGCACAGAATTTAGTATACGGCATTTTGTAAATAACCTGGTAACACCTCATGATAACGGTTTGTGTGAGGTTTTTGCCTATGGGAATGCTGAAGAAAATATTGCCAACTATGGGGGATTATATCTTTGGGATGAGATACTCGACTATACGGACAAGGAAAAAGGCCAGGGCTTTTGCCCGGAAGGCTGGCATCTTCCATCAGATGAGGAATGGAAGGAGCTGGAATCATTTATGGGAATGAAGGCTGAGGAATTGGACACTACGGGTTGGGGCCGCGGTGAACATATCGGCACAAACCTTAAAAGAAATGGAATGAGTGGTTTTGAAGCCGGGCTGTATGGCTTTAGGTATCCCTATAGGGTTTTCTCAGATATTGGGAATGAAACACGGTTTTGGACTTCCACCGCTGAGGAAGATGGTAGTGTATGGGTGCGTGGTTTAGCGGTATGGTCCGCCGGTGTTTTCCGGGGCAGAGTCAGAAATAATTATGCTTATTCCGTAAGATGTTTTAAGAATTGACGGACTGATGGTATTAACCGGCGTGTTGCGTGTTGCGTGTTGCGGGTTGCAGGTTGCCTTTTGCCATTTGCCTTTTATTCATTCTTTCTGTCTGAAATACACTTTTACCGCATCCCCATCTCCCTTCTCTACAAAATGATCAAAACCCAGTGAGCTTCCTTTATCGATCAATGGTGCGGGAAGGAATGGGGCCATGATCTCAAGGATTTCCTCTTTGCCAAGTTTCTTCAAGTCTGCAACGACCTGGTGGATTGGATGTTCGCCTGCATCAAGAAAAGGAGCCAGATCCATGGAATTAACAATCCGGGATTTATCCAGCCATTCTGGCTGAGTGAAATTCAAAGCATAATTATCCGGGTTGTGATCCAGATTTTCCAGCTCCTGGTTAGCTGCAGTTCTAAGAATATTAACCAGTTCATTTACCGGGATATTGGCTATTGTGGCTGCCTGCTGTACCGTGGCAATCTTTGCCACGGTTTTCCTCAGAATAGGGTTTTTTAGCTTTTTGAACATTGGCACGATTTCTATCAGGCGTGCCTCCAGGCCCGGGAAATTTTCAAAAATCTCCATCAGCCTGGTTTTTGGTGTGATTAATTTACTCATAAGATAAAATTCTTTGCTCTCCTTCAAGAGCACGGTAAGCGGTTAAATCCTGTGATACTTCAAGTGTGCCCATATAGTCATCATTATCATCTTTCAATGCATAATAGGCTATATGAATGAATTTTCCTTTCATCTGGATCCAGAAGGGGGCATAAGTCTCCTTGCCGGATTTGAAATCCTCCAGGATTTTCTCCACGATGTGAACACTGGATGGGGGATGACAATGACGTACATCCCGGTTGATAATTGCCCGGCTGCGGGTAAAGATCCGGTCGGCACTTTGTGAGAAGTATTTTACCTTATCGTTTTTGTCAACAAAAGTTATGTCAACCGGCAAAGTATTCAATACTTTCAGCAGTTCGGTCAGCTGGAATGAACCAGTTGGTAACTGGATTCCTGAACCGGAGGTTTCTGTGTCAATAGCATCAGTATCCACTCCTGAAGGCTTCCAATCTTCTTTAGGGTCATAAATGCAAAACCCTATTTCAATAGTTTGATTATTAATATGATACCAATCAGCCTCGGTGAGGTGATCCATACACATAGGGAAAAGGATTTCTTCTTCTTTAATCACCATTTCATCCACTCCAGTGATTGCCGGAGCCAAAATTAAATCTGCGGAAGCCAGCAGTTCTTCCCGATCGACATCCGTAGTGCGCAAAATTTCTAAACTTCCTTTTATCAACTCCCGTATTTCATCATGCTTGCCCCACATCACTTGTGGAGGGCCGGTAATCCCTTTTTTTTCAAGATAGGGAAATACAAGGTATTCCTTACGTTGATAATGTTTGTCAACATCCAGGAGCAGGTTGTATTTTTCCAGTAATAGAGGAAGGTAATTGTCAAGTTTGGCATCGGCATTATCTTCCACAGCCTTCAACAAATTCCGGATTTGCCCGGTTACCTGCTTCAATTCTTTGTTCTCATGAATAAAAATATCCACAGGATGGCCGGCGGGGATATCTGCTGCTGCGGATAAATCAACATTGCCGTGTAAAACGGCAGAATGAATATCACATAGCCTAAATACTTCTTCCTGTGGCAGGCCCTCTTCAATGAGTTCCTGTTCAACCTCAACAACCTCCCCATATGGTATGTTGTCAAGGGTATCGATAAGCTCCTGTCGCACTTTTTCAGGGTCTTTACCATCATGCAGCTGTAAAATCAATTCTTTCAGCCTTGATTTTCTGGGTTGGGAATTGTCAATCAGTTCGCTCATTGCTCGGTTATTCAGTTATTCAGATAATCCGTCATTCTTATAAACTCAAAGTTATAAAAAAATCAAATTACTTGCTTTTTAAGATAGTATCTCACGCCTCACGCCTTTAGCAGTCCAAAGCAAACCCAGTATTGCTAATCCTGATCAGATATCTGCCGAGGAACGGATTGATTATTTGAAGTCGGAGGGTGCATTGCTGCTAATTGAGTGTACAAGTGGAAGGTTCGGGGTAGTTAGAACTTTTGCAAGGCCGGGATGCAAGCAGGATGGCTGGTCACGGGAGGGTATGATAAGTTCTCAGTCTATTATAACCAGGATTATGGTCAAGGGCAATTCAGAGGTATTTATATGCAGGGGAATGAATATGTAAGACAGATCTTTACCGCCTGGACATCTCTGTTTAACGATCTGGGGATGAATACGGTTAGTATCAGAAGCGTTGGCAGTACAGATCATATTCCTTTTGACAGGGCCGGATTACCGGGATTCCAGTTTCTGCAAGACAGGTTTGGGCAGGGAACAGGACATACAAATATGGATTTTTATGAGAACATCGTTCAGGAAGACCTGATGAAAAATGCTGTCATCATGGCAAGTTTCATTTATATGTCTGCTATGATGGATGAGAAAATACCGCGAAAAGAATGAATTCGCCTGCTTGTATTTTAGATAGATTTTGAATGGATTTGGTATATTAGTATATTGGGATTAAGATTATTATTGCGCAACCGAATAACCTAATAACCTGATCATGAGAACTTTTAAAAAACTTTTGCCCGCTGTTCTCGGAGTTATTTTTCTCGCTTCCTGCACAAACGATCCGCCCAGGCCTAACATACTGTTCTGCATGGCCGATGATTGGGGATGGCCGCATGCCGGGGCATACGGGGATAATGTTGTTAAAACACCGACCTTCGACCGCCTGGCGGAGGAGGGGGTTCTGTTTGAACATGCATACGTTTCCAGCCCTTCCTGTACGCCTTCAAGAAATGCTGTCCTTACCGGCCAGTACCACTGGAGGCTCGGAGAGGGAGCTAACCTGTGGTCAACACTGAATGTTAATATCCCTGTTTACCCGCTTTTACTTGAGGAGGGAGGCTATTTCATCGGGCATTGGAGAAAATGCTGGGGGCCAGGGGTTTTAGAAGCTGGAGGATATACGGATACAGACCCGGGAGGTCCTAATTTCGAAGGGTTTGAGGATTTTATGAAACACAGGCCGGATAGCATGCCATTTTGCTTTTGGTTAGGTTCATATGACCCTCACAGGGGATACAAGCTGAATTCCGGCAAGGATTCTGGTATTAATATTGACTCGGTCAGGGTTCCGGATTTTTACCCTGATGTTGAAATCATAAGGTCGGATATTGCAGATTATTATTTCGAAGTTCAACGGTTTGACAGCGATTGTGCTGAAGCGATTGCACTTCTGGAGGAAATCGGCGAATTGGACAATACCCTGATAATCATGACAGGTGATAATGGCTTCCCTTTCCCCAGGTGTAAATCCAACTTGTACGACATGGGCGTAAGGGAGCCACTTGCAATCCGCTGGGGAGACAAAATCAAACCATGCAGGACAGTGAAAGATTTTGTGTCCTTCACGGATTTTGCCCCCACTTTATTGTCTCTGGCCGGAGTTGAAATACCTGATGAAATGACCGGAATTTCTCTGGAGCCGATATTTTATTCCGGTAAAGAAGGCTGGGTTACCAAAACCAGGGATCAGGTAATTTTTGGTAAAGAACGGCATGTCCCTGCCCAACTGTTTCCTTCAATTGCCGGATATCCTTGCAGGAGCATAAGAACAGAGAAATTCCAGTATATCTATAACTTCAAGCCAGAGCGCTGGCCCGTAGGCGTACCGGATAGTGCCTCTCATCCAATGAACACTTATGCTGATTGTGATGACGGCCCGACAAAGCAATTCCTGGTGAATAATATGAATGATCCGGACTATAAAAAATACCACGACTGGTCCTTTGCAAAGAGACCGCAGGAGGAATTGTATGATATGATCAATGATCCTTTCCAGCTGGTAAATCTCGCGGGTGATCCTGATTATGCAGATGTTCAGGAGCGCCTTAAGAACCAGCTTTTTGAATTACTCAGGAAGTCAGGCGATCCGCGTGCCAATGGGGGAGGGGATGAGTTTGATGAGTATCCGTATAGGGCAGGGTATAGGCTCAGATAATTGGGAACGGTTAACAGGGAACAGGGAACGGGGAACAGGGAACGGTTAACAGGGAACGGTTAACAGGGAACAGGGAACAGTTAACGGGGAGTTTGGGAGGTGCAAATACTACATTTTTAACTCTGATAATTATGGGAAAAATCAAAAGCTATTTGTTTATTATACCATGCTTATCCTGCATGCTGCTCGTCAACTCTTGTAAGGAAAAGGCTACTGGAACAGTTGATCTGATACATATCAACAGGTCGATGAAGGTTGCAGAAAAAAACTTCAAAAATCCTCCATTGCAATATAAGTCAAGGCCGCTGTGGTTCTGGAATACGGCCTTAAGCAAGGTCCGAACCCTCGAGATAATGACTGAGGCAAAAAAGAAAGGATATTATGGCCTCGGGATTCTTCCATCTTACGGGATGTCGCCTGAATACATGAGCCCTGAGTTCCTCGACCATTACAAATATGCGTTGGAAGTGGCTGATAGCCTCGGAATGAAAATGTGCCTGTATGATGAGTTTTATTTCCCGAGTGGTATGGCCGGAGGAAACCTTGTCAAGTATTATCCTGAAGCTGTAAGTAAAAGACTTGATAAGGATGAGTTTATGTTCACAGGGCCGGGTTCTTTCAGTCATAATATTCCCTCAGGTGAATTTATGGGAGCTGTTGCCATGGAGACAAATAGCCTGGAGCGAAAAGATCTGTCGGGTAATATAAGTGAAGGGGTTTTACATGCAAGCTTGCCGGCTGGAGAATGGAGAGTAATGGTATTCCTTCTTAATCCTGATAAATCCAGTGGAAGAAATCATGTCGATTACCTTGATCCTTCTGCAGTTGAAAGGTTCATCGAACTTACTTATGACAAATTCTACCAGGCTTTCCCCGGGCATTTTGGAACGACTATAGATTTTGCCTTCTATGATGAGCCTTGCATGCGTTGGGTTGAAGAAGGCAGGACCTGGACAGGATCTTACAATAGTAAATTTATTGATAAATACGGTTTCAGCCCGGTAGAATATTATCCTGCATTATGGTATGATATCGGTGCCAAAACTATGGCAGCAAGGAATTTTCTTTATGGATTTCGTGCTGAGCTTTTTGCCTCTGGATTCTCAGGAACCATTAACCGCTGGTGTTGGGAGCATAATATCCAGCTCACCGGTCATGTCGACCAGGAAGAGGTACTTAATCCGGTAAGTATATGTGGTGATCTGATAAAGACCTTTCAATATCAGGATATTCCCTGCGTGGATCAGATAGCACATTTCGGAAGAGCTTCAAAAATATATAAGCTGATCAGCTCGGCCGCTTATAATTATGATAAAACACTTGTTGCCACAGAAACGTATGGTGCGACTAATAATATGCCGGTAGAAAATCTCTATAAGGAAGCCATGGACCAGTTTGCCAAAGGCATAAACCTCATGGAGCCCCATGCCGTTTGGTATAATGAGAAAGCCGATATCCCCCCTAACTTATCCCCGGCCAATAGCACCTATGGTCCCTCACTCGATGAGTATAACGACTATATAGGAAGGTTGCAGCTTATGCTCCAGGGAGGACAGCATACTGCCGACATTGCCATCCTTTATCCGATAGCCTCCCTGCAGGCAGCTTATACATTTGCACCTGGCGACCCGGGCCTGGGAGGCAATACTGCCGGGGAAGCAGATTACCTGGATATTGGTGAAATCCTTTCACTTGATATCAGAACTGATTTTACATTCATTCATCCTGAAATACTTGATGAAAAATGCATTATTGAAAACTCCGGGATAAATCTGAATAATAACAGCGAATCTTCTCAATACAGCATGTTTATATTACCTGGCTCAAGGACAATACAATGGAGCAATCTGCAAAAGATCAAACAATTTTATGATAATGGAGGGGTTGTGATCGCTACTTCTGTTCTTCCGGAATATTCGGCAGAATTTGGGCATGATAATGATGTACAAAATACAATAAGGGAAATGTTTGGTGAAGATGCCTTTAATATGGCCGGACTAACCCAGGCCAGGGCTTCAAGTATATGGAATACCGGAGGCTTTATTGCTGCTTATGCAATCGATGGTAATCAGGAAACTTCATGGCGGCCCTCAAGGGGAAGTCCGGATGGTGAATGGCTGGAAGTAATATTTGGACAGGAAATAGAAACCGGTCATATTGAAATAAGCGCAGCGGAAAGTATGGAGTACTCCTTCAGACCAGGATGGGTGCCGGTAAATGAAGATCAATCATTCTCATTCAGGCTTTATGTTCAAAATGGCCTGGAATGGATTGACCCAGGAAGCTGGGAAGGTGACAGGATAAATAAGTCTGTCTTTTTCCAACCTCAGCATATATCAGGGATCCGGATAGTGATAGAATCCGGTTTAACTGATAAAGTCTCCATTCCTGAGATTCTGGTTTTTGATCGGGAGGGTAATAAAATCGATATTAATCCTAAAAAGTTTTCTTTCAATGGCAATGATAAGGGGGGGAAAGCCTATTTTATACCTACCCCGAATAAGGAAATTATCAGGACAGTTTTAAATGATGCATTCAAAGTATGGGATGTCCGTATTGATTATGAGGATAAGCTGAGTGATGGCAATCTGACATGTATCCACAAAAAGATGGATGGGAAGGATATTTATTTCTTTGCTAATTCATCAGAAAATGAACTGGAAATACCTATATTGTTAAGAGGTAAAATGAAACTTGATAAGTGGGACCCTCATTCCGGCAGTATAGAAAAGTATCCTTCTACTACAATCCATCAAAAGGGGTATGACCTTACCAGCCTTCAATTTAAACTGGGCCCGGTAAAATCATTGTTTTTTGTTGCTGAGTCACTGAATAACTGAATAACTGAATAACCGATTAACCTAATAAACCATGATTAATAAACCAAAAAAGATTTCCCGCAGGATATTTGTAAAGTCCTCTGCTACTGCGGCAACAGGAATTATTATTGCTCCACACCTATTGAGTTGTTCTGCTAATAGGAAACTGAATATTGCTGTGATTGGTGTTGGTGGACGGGGAGAACAAAACTGGATACCATGTGAGAACGAAAATATTGTAGCTCTGTGTGATGTAGATGACAGGATGACTGCTAAAGGCTTTGAGACTTATCCGGATGCCCTCCGTTTCAAAGATTTCAGAGTAATGTTTGATAAGATTGGCAAAAAAATTGATGCAGCAATTATCTCAACACCAAATCACACTCATTTTGCCGCTACTATGGCGGCGATGGAATTGGGGATTCATGTTTACGTAGAAAAGCCTCTGACCCATAATGTTTGGCAAAGCCGGATATTAAAAAAGGCAGCCCGGTATTACAAAGTTACAACACAGATGGGTAATCAGGGACATGCAACAGATGGAATCCGAAATGTAAAGGAGTGGTATGATGCAGGTATTTTGGGCAACGTTACTGAAGTGGAAGCCTGGTTCGGAGGCCCAACTTTCCAGGGAGGCAGGTATTTTAAAAAACCAGATTCTTATCCACCTGCTCCGGATCCCGTTCCTGAAGGACTTGATTGGGATTTGTGGTTAGGCCCGGCAAAATTTCGTCCATTCAGTAATAATTACCTCCCCCGATTGTGGCGTGGTTGGTTTGATTTTGGAAATGGACTGCTGGGCGACTGGGGCTGTCATACCCTGGATGCACCATTTTGGGCTTTGGATCTGGGAATGCCAAAAGTCATTGAGACAGTATTCAGCACTCCGGCGCCTGAAGGATTTTTACAGGATGAATCTATCGTCAGATATGAATTCCCTGCCCGCGGAAACAAACCACCTGTCACACTAAAATGGTATGAAGGGGGGTATAAACCTGAAAACCGTCCGGAGTGGGGTTTGGATCAACTCCCAGGATCTGGAATGATAATGGTGGGTGATAAAAAGTCTCTCATGACCGAGGCCCGGCCGGAGGGTGAGAGATTACTAGTTCCCGAAGAGGAATGGGCAAGTTTCTCGGAGAATTTACCCGAACAAACGATCCCACGTATTGGAACAGGACCACAACTGGAATGGATTAACGCTATTAAAGGTGACGGACCAGAACCAGGATCTAACTTTGAATATGCAGCAGATTTGAACGAAATGATACTGCTTGGTGCCTTAGCCCAAAAACTTGATACTCGAATTGAATATAATGCTGCTAATATGAAGGTTACAAATCAAGAAGAATTTGATCAATACTTAAAAGAACCTGCTCGTCCTGGTTGGGATTTTAAAGATTTAAGGAAATTCAACAGGTAAACCGTTGAGAGGTAGAGAAAAAAAAGGGCTGACCCTTTTGAGACAGCCCCTTTTATTTAATCTAATATCATCGAAACAAAAATCTGAATACTATACCGGTCTTTAGGATTCTCAATCTTTTCTTCGGGCTCACTTTTATCGAATCGGGCTGAGCGGAAAATTATATCGTATATTTCCCATTCATCCTTTGGCTTGCCGGCAATTACGTCCGAATCTTCCTGCAACTCGAGAAATTTTTCGCATGAGTTGGTGAAAAAGCCTGTAAATATCAGGGTTACTATAATCATATTTTGTTTTTTCATGTTTGATTTCTGACAAAATAGTCACCATATCTGTTAAAATAATATCTCTTCACCTTGGTCTTATTTTGTATTTTGCAATCTTAGGTGGAGCTCTATGATGATCCAACATTTTATTGACTGATGCAACAGTAAAATGACTACCAAAACCAAATATAAATCTTGCAATAAAAATCAATTATTGTAGTAATTTCCTGATTATCAAATTAATATTACACCCTAAAAATAGCCTTAACTATGAAAAAATGTCGAACTGTCCCTCATGCAGCCTCGAAAAGTAGTTGCATGGACAAATTACTACGAATTATGAAACTTAGCGGGATATTACTTCTCGCGTTCTCAATGCAGGTCTTCGCTCAAACCAATACCATTACGGGTATGGTAACAGACGAGGCCGGTGAAACATTAATTGGTGTTTCGGTCTCAATAAAAGGCTCAACAATTGGTACTATTACAGGTGCTGATGGAAAATACACCCTTCCTGATGTTTCTGGGAATGCCTTCCTGGAATTTAGGTATGTTGGGATGCTTTCACAGACAATTGCAGTTGGCAATCGAACAACGATCGACATTGTCCTGAAACCAGATTTGCTGGGTGTGGAAGAAGTTGTGGTTATCGGTTATGGTACCAAGAAAAAAGTGAATTTGACTGGTGCAGTTTCGGTTGCCAATAAAGAGCTTATGGAAAGCAGGCCGGTTGGTAATGTTCAGCAGGCATTGCAGGGATTGGTTCCCAACCTGATCATTGCGCCTACTAATGCAGGAGGTGAGCCTGGTGCAAATATGAGTATGAACATTCGTGGTTTAACCTCGTTTGAAGGTAGTAGTGACCCCTATGTTCTTGTGGATGGAATTCCAATGAATATTAATGATGTTGATCCCGCTGATGTAGAAACTATTTCCGTTTTAAAAGATGCTGCATCAACTTCCATTTATGGTGCAAGGGCAGCTTACGGGGTAATTCTTATTACTACAAAAAAGGGGCAAGCAGGTTCACGGGTTTCCTATTCAATGAACTATGGATTTAGTTCTCCCACAATTTGGCCTGATCTGGAAGGTGGTATGGGCTGGGCACATGCATTAAACGATGCTAAAATCAATGCAGGGGGTTCAGCATATTATCCACAAGAAGCTCTTGATCGTTTAGCTCAGAATTTAGAAAATCCGGGAAGTGCAGCTCCTATGCTGGCAATGCCTGACGGCCTCAACTGGGATATAATGAATACCGGAACGAAAGGGGTAGCTAATGATGACTTAAATTCTTTGATCACAAGACGATGGGCCCCCAGGGTAAAGCATAACTTAAGTGCTTCCGGTGGAAATCAAATATTTAATTATTATGTGTCCGGTGGATATTATGAAGAAAAGGGTCTGTTGAAATTCGGTGATGAATCATTCAAAAGATATAATTTGGATGCAAAGATCAATGCAAAAGTTACCAAGTGGATGGAAGTTTCTTTGCTGACAAAATACAAGAATGGCCATGAAGATTTTCCATGGAATCAATTTTACGGACGAGCGTGGATCATAAACTGGATTGGAAAATTAAAGCCAGGCACACCTGCTAAGTATCCCGGAACAGATATATGGACTCAACAAACCAGAGTAGAGGAGTGGAGAAATGTGCGGGAAAATATCTTATCAAATCAGTTCGTAGTTTCTCCCAGGATAAAACTTGAACCGGTAAAAGGTTGGGTGACAAATATCGAATTGAATTACACAAGCAATCAGAATGAAAATATAAGAACCGTCAAACAATACCCCTGGGTAAGGCCTACTGGAGAAATGGCATATCTGCCGCAAAGCAGAGCTCAAACTGAGTACAGGTCCGATTTGACAACAAACAGGTATATTTCTCCTAATGTTTATTCAACGTATACAAGAGACTTTGGAGCACACAATTTGCATGTTATGGCAGGTTATCAGCAAGAGACTTATAATTACAGTAACCTGAATGCAACTGCCTTTTATTTATTGAGTGATGCCGTTCCTTCCCTGAGTACAGCTGTTGGAGAGAAAACAATTACCGACGCTTTGGGACACTGGGCTACACAAAGTGGATTTGCAAGAATAGATTATAATTTCTCTGAAAAATATTTGGTGGAGGTCAATTTAAGAGCGGATGGCTCTTCAAGATTTGAACAAGATGAAAGGTGGGGCGTATTCCCATCTGTATCAGCCGGATGGGTTATTTCAAAAGAAGATTTCTTCCCATTGAAAGATCAGATAAATCTGTTAAAATTCAGAACTTCCTATGGTACCCTTGGCAACCAGAATGTTGCCAATTATTTATATGTTCCAACATTACCAATCAGGGAGACTAATCAATGATTGTTTGGTGGTCAACGTGCCTGGACTGTTGGTACTCCAAATCTTACCAGCGTAAATTTAACCTGGGAACAGGTAACTACGTTTGATTTCGGACTTGATGCCATGATGCTGGATAATAGACTAGGAATATCATTAGGAGTATATGAATCCAATACAACCAGGCTGGTTGGACCAGGAGAGCTTCTTCCTGCAGTATTGGGAACATCTGTACCAAAGAAGAACGAAGGAGAAATAATGACACGTGGATGGGAACTTGAACTTATCTGGAAAAACAGGGTTACCCCGGATTTCTCTTATGAATTTAGAGGTGTTCTATCTGATTATAAGAGAACTGTTGTAAGTTATAATAACCCAACTATGCTGTTAAGCAATAACACGTATTACAACGGTGAGATTTGGGGTGAAATCTGGGGATTTGAAACCGATGGTTACTTCCAATCTCAAGAAGATATTGATGGTTATGAAGTTGATCAGAGTTATATTTATTCCGGAAACTGGTATCCTGGTGATACAAAGTATATTGATCAGAACGGCGACAACATAATTGATATTGGAGAAAACACCTTAGATAATCATGGCGACAAGGTGATTTTGGGAAACACCACTCCAAGATTTGTTTACGGATTAAATGCCGGTGCCAAATGGAAAGGATTTGATATTTCAGTCCTTTTCCAGGGGATTGGTAAGAGAGACCTCGACCTGAGGAGTGCAGTTTTCAGGGGACCCGCAGCAGGACCAATGCATAACAATGTTTTAGTAGGTCATCTTGACTATTGGCGTGATGAAACAAGCGCTTTAGGAGAAAATAAAGGCGACACCTATTTTCCACGTCCATATGCTCAGTATATGGGGCAGAATTACAAGAACTTCGGTGTTCCAACCGATCATTTTCTCCAAAATGGAGCATTTTTGAGACTTAAAAATGTGCGGATAGGATATTCCCTGCCAAGCAGTCTGACTAAAAGAATATTTATTTCGAATGCGACGGTTTATTTGTCAGGTGAAAACCTTTTAACCTTTACAAAGTTAATGTTCTTTGATCCTGAAGCATTCGGAGGAAGATGGTATGGAGCAGGCGATGCATATCCGTTAAGCAAGACATTGTCAATCGGATTAAGTGTTAACTTCTAAAAACTGATGTCATGAAAAAGATTTTATATATTATACTAATACTAGCAGCAGGGACATTTTTAAATTCCTGTGAAGAGGGTTTTTTAGATAAAACACCACTCGATCAAATATCTGATCCTGAATTCTGGACCAGTGAAACGGATCTGGAATTATACCTTAACAGACTTTATGATTCATTTTACGGATGGGATGTTTCCGGTGGAGGATATGCTGCAACACATGACAGAGGAACAGATCTTGCTCTTCCACCTCCTAATGTATATGGTAGTGATTATACCCCCAGGCTGGATGGAGTTTTAAATGTTCCCGCCTCCGGTGGTGGATGGAGTTGGGGCAATATTCGTAATATCAACTTTTTTCTGGAAAATGTAGATCGTGTTGAAGAGGGAGGTCCTATGACTGAACATTATATTGGTGAAGGTCATTATTTCAGAGCGCATTTTTACTTTCAATTGTTTAGAGATTTCGGAGCCCTACCAATTATTACCAAATCTCTAAATGCGGAAGATGAAGATATCTTATATGGTTCCCGCAGTTCAAGAACTGAAGTCGCTGATTTTATTCTTGATGATCTTGATAAGGCCATCTCAAAAATGAAGAATGGATCTGAACTTGCAACTCACAAAACCAGGTTAAGCAAAGATATTGCCTTGTTATTTAAAGCAAGGGTAGCTTTGTATGCAGGTACTTGGGAGAAGTATCATCAAGGCTCAGTTTTTGGAGGAACTACAGATGGATCCGGGTATTTGGAGCAGGCGCGGGATGCCGCAAAGCAAGTAATGGATGATGGGAATTATTCTCTCGTAACAGGTGATCCAAATTCTGTGTATTTTGAAATGTTTAATCAGGTTGATTACTCTGGCAATCCGGAGGTACTGTTCTTTAAACATTATGACAGAGAAACATACGGGACAAGTTTTAGTAATCAAATGTGGAATTGGCCAAATGCATATGGGCTTACCCAGGATTTGACAAGATATTACTTATGTAACGATGGCTTGCCCACTGCCGTTAGCCCGCTGTTTGTTGGAGACGAAACTCTTGATCTGGTTGAGGTAAATCGCGATCCAAGGCTTGCACAAACAATTATGGTCCCCGGTGATATAAGAAGAATTGATGGTGCGGATACAGTAATCTATGAATATCCGGATTTATACAATTGCGGTACCGGTTACGAATCACAAAAGTTCCGCATGATACATGTTGATCCTGCTGTAGGACCGGAGAATCATAATATTGATTATATCTTCTTCCGTTTTGCCGAGGCCTTATTGATTTATGCTGAAGCCAAGGCAGAATTAGGTACTATAAATCAAGGTGATATTGACATGACTATTAATCAGTTAAGGGACAGGGTTGGAATGCCACATTTGAATATGGGTTCAATCACTACCGATCCCAATTGGCCGGATTATGGATATTCACTTTCCGACGTTTTATATGAAATCAGGAGAGAACGCGTGACTGAATTGTATGGCGAGGGATTTCGTTTTGACGACTTAATGCGTTGGAGGGCCCACAAATTATGGGTTGGAAAACGATTTACAGGTACTTATTATACCGATGAATTAAAGGAGGTGGATTCTGGCATGCCATTTAATGCTGATGGATTCCTTGATCCCCTAATGAATACTTTAACCGGACCTAATAACGGATACGGCTTTAATTCTGAAAGAGATTATTTATTGCCTCTGCCTACAAATGAGTTAACATTAAATACAAATCTGAAACAGAATCCAGGTTGGTAAGATAAAATAAACTAAACTTTCTTCCGAGCTTTTTTTCATAGAGACTAGTGCTTGGGTTAATCAGAGAGGGGGGCTTTATGCAGGCCTCCTTCTTTTTAATTGGAATTTAGTTAAGGCATAAGGTATTTCAGTCAGGAATTTTGCTTGAATCAGATCATATTACAGGGACATGAAGAATGGTCAAAGAAATAAATTAATTATAGTGGGTAAAACAGTTGCCCTTTTATTAGTAACATCATTTCTGTTAACACAGTGTAATACCGAAAAACCAACCGAAGGAAAATTAGAAGAGGGTTTCATTAATCCGTCCATAGAAAACCGGCCTCTGGCTTTTTGGGACTGGCTGAATGGCTACGTGGATACGACCAAAATGGTTTATGAATTGGAAGAAATGAAAAACAAAGGGATGCAGGGGGCATTTATATGGGATGTTGGGGCACTTGCTGATCCTGAAAAAACGATTCCTGCAGGCCCAGCTTTTCTTGGCGAAGGATCATTGGGGTATATCTCCCTTGCACTGAAGACTGGAGCCCGGCTCGGACTGAACCTTGGGATGATAGCTTCCAGCAGCTGGAATGCAGGGGGTGATTGGATAGATGAGGGCGATGCAAGTAAGGAGTTGCTGAGTAGCACGCAGATAGTGATAGGGCCAAACAAGAAAAAGATTATCATTGGAAGACCTAAAAGCCTTAGGAATGAAGCTAATGCATACTCATTAATAAGCTCAATTGCAATACCACATTCCAGCTCAAAGGAGTTGGATTATACCAGTGATAAAACGATTTCTTTGGATGAATTCACTTTAGAAGATAAGTATATTGACTGGGAGGTGCCTGAGGGAAAATGGAATGTTATCTCTTTTTTTAGTTGTAATACCGGTCAAAATCTGGCATGCCCGAGTCCAAACTCCAATGGGCTGATGATCGATCATCTGAGCAGAAAAGCAACAAAGATCCATTTCGATACTATTATTTCAAGACTGGCCAAGGTAAGTACGCCAGAAAATCAATTAAAGTTCCTTGAGGTTGACAGCTACGAAGTTTGGCCAATGAAAGACTGGTCGCCTCGTCTTGTAGAGGAGTTTAAATCGCGTTACAAATATGATCCCGTGCCATTCCTACCTCTTCTTCAGGGGTATAGCTGCAAAGATAGCATTGTCGGGGTGCGCTTTCTGGGTGATTATAGCCGCCTGGTAAGCGATATGATGATTGAAAATCATTTTGCTCAATCTGTTGATATTGCAAATGCGAACGGAATGCAAATGTTTGCTGAGGCTGGCCACGGAGGTTATCCCAGAGTTGACCCTCTAAAAGCATTTGGAAATTGTGATGTACCCATGGGGGAATTCTGGAACAGGAAACGATTTTGGGTTACAAAAGAAGCTGCAAGTGGTGCTCATATATATGGAAAAAAATTAGTGGCTTCTGAATCGTTAACAGGGTGGAATCACTGGCAACACGGTCCAACCGATTATAAGCAGTTATGTGATATAGCATTCTGTGAGGGCCTTAACCAGGTTTTTTTCCACACCTTCGCCCATAACCCTGAAATAGCAGGCAAACCTGGAAATGCCTATCATGCCGGGGAGCATATCAATGTAAATACAACATGGTGGGATATGGCAAGGCCTTTTATGGATTATCTAAGCAGATGTTCCTATATGTTAAGACAGGGAAATTTTGTTGGAGATGCTTGTCTATATTATGGCGACCAGGCACCCAATCTGGTACCGCCAAAACGTATAGATCCGAACATTACTCCAATTTATAATGACGATCAGTGTTTGCACTGTGGATTGCCTAAACCCGTAAATGTTGGAGAATTACACGGCTATGATTATGACTACATAAACGCTGATATCATAACTACTACCTTAAGTACAGAAAACGGAAAACTGGTATTGCCATCCGGTATTTCTTATCGGGTAATGTTACTGCCAGACAGGCTTGATATTTCCTTTGAGGTTCTGAAGAGTATTGAAAAACTGGTGTTTGAGGGTGCGATTGTCATTGGCAGAAAACCAGAAAGAACTACTTCTCTAATGGGTTATCCTGAATGCGATGATGAAGTTAAATCCATCGCTGATAAATTATGGGGCAAGGTTGATGGCAAAAAGATATTTTCAAATCAGTATGGAAAAGGAAAGGTCTACTGGGGCAAAACTGTAAAAGAGGTATTGGAAAAAATGAATGTGGGGCCGGATTTTGAGGTAAATGGCATAGACAATAGTCATTTTATTATAGATTATATTCATCGCCAAACTGAAACCGAAGACATTTATTTTGTTTCAAACAGTAGTCCTGCAGTACAACAGGTGACCTGTACGTTTAGAGTCAGCTCAAATAGAGTTCCTGAATTATGGGATGCGGAAACAGGATTGATACAACGGGATGTAGAATATTCAAAAGAGGCTGGCGGGATTAGTATTGAGTTAATTATGGATCCTTTGGCATCAAGGTTTGTTGTGTTTAAAGACAAATCATCGGGAAGAGATGACAAAGAGTTAAATGCAGATTTGCAGTATGGGTTTTCTGAACATAGTAATGAATCCTCTCCGATTAATTTAACTAACAATTGGACAGTAAGCTTTAATCCGGAGATGGGAGGACCTGAGACCTATCAGATGGAAAAATTAATAAGTTGGTCTGATATCGATCTGGATGGGGTAAAGTATTATTCAGGAACCGCAACTTACACCAGGGAGTTTACTGTTGAGGAAGGAATGCTTGCAAAAGATACAAAGGTGTTTGTTGCTTTCGAGGATATCCAGGAAATCGCCAGGGTTTATATTAATAATAATGATTGTGGGATTATCTGGACCCCGCCATATAAAGCAAATGTTACAAAACACCTCAAGCCTGGCGCAAATGAAATCAGGGTTGATGTTACCAATACCTGGAACAATAGGATAGTGGGTGATTTGAGAAACCCGGAGGGAACCGCATATACCAAAACCAATGCAAAGTATAAATTTACTAAAAACAGTCCCTTATTGAAGTCAGGGTTAATGGGAAAAGCAGAAATATCTTTCAAATAAAACACATGAAAAACAGAAATAGCATAAGTGATTATTAATAACATAAAAAAGCAAGCTATGAAACCAATATTATTAATTGCAACAGTATTAGTTGTATTATTATCGACTTCTTGCTCCAATCCGGCTGAACAAAAAAATCAGCCTGAACCAAAAAAAATGGCTTATGAAGCAACATGGGAATCACTTAAGCAGCACAGCACACCGCAATGGCTGCGTGACGCCAAGTTTGGCATTTATACTCACTGGGGAATCTATTGTTATTCAGCCACCCGCGGCAATGCAACATGGAACAGTAATGCAGCGTATTTCAGGCAGGAATCGGAAGCAGCCAAGGACTTTTATAAGAAGTATGGTGAACTCACATCGGAATTTGGCTACAAAGACCTCATCCCGAAATTTACCGCAGAAAAGTTCAATGCAGAAGAATGGGCTGACCTTTTTGCAAAATCGGGAGCTAAATTCGCAGGCCCGGTAGCCGAACATCATGATGGATTTGCTATGTGGGACACCAAATATTCAGAATGGAACGCTGCCAGAATGGGTCCGAAACGCGATGTGGTAGGTGAACTCGAAAAAGCTATTAAGGCAAAAAATATGAAATTTGTAACAGCTTTTCATCATGCTGCAAACTGGGAGTTCTTTCCTACCTGGGATAAGACCAAAGACTGCAGCAATCCCGAATTTTCAGGTTTGTACGGTCCTGTTCACGAACAAGGAGAAATGCCAAGCAAAGAATTTTTAGATGAATGGTATGGAAAATTGATAGAGGTTGTTGATAAATACGATCCTGATTTTATGTGGTTCGATTTTGCGCTTGACAGAATAAGGGAAGATTATGTGAAAAATTATGTGGCTTACTATTACAATAAAGCTGTGGAAAGAGGCAAAGATGTGGTAATTTCATACAAAGACCACGACCTTCCTCCTGGTGTTGCATTATTAGATCATGAGCTGGGGCAGGAGCCTGAACTAACCCACTATGATTGGATTACAGACACTTCGATTGATGATCAGGGTGCATGGGGTTTTATTGAAGGATTAAAATATAAATCGGTTGATCGCCTCGTGGACAATCTTGTTGACAGGGTCAGTAAAAACGGCTATCTCCTGATGAATATTGGCCCAAAATGGGATGGAACAATTCCGGAAGGTGCTAAAAAGGGGCTGCTCGGAATGGGGAAATGGCTGGAAATTAATGGAGAAGCTATTTATGGAACATCATCCTGGGTAAAATATGGAGAAGGGCCAACAGGTGTAAAAATAAGCGAAAGAGGTAAAGCAGGATTCAACGAATCAGATATTGTTTATACTAACGAAGACATCAGATATACAGTAAAAGGCAATACTCTTTATGCAATAGTTCTTGCCTGGCCTGAAGAAGAGGTGGTAATTAAAAGTTTAGCAGCCAGGAATGGCGCCGGTTATTATTTATATCCTGATGAAATTGCCTCTGTCAGCATGTTAGGTGATGGTAAAGAACTTGACTGGGAATTAATCCAAGGAGAAGGCTTAAGAATTACTCCTCCTGAAACCAAGCCATGCGAACATGCCTATGTATTCAAAATTGTCCGTAAATACAAGAATTAGAGCCAGTTTGACTTATTAAACTTTCTATATTAATTCTGATGAAAAAAATTCTATTAACCTGCTTTGCATCACTTTTTATCATGGCCTGTACAAATGATAAAGTGAGCATTGATGAAGAACAACATCAAAATATGAAACGTATCGGAATGGTAGTTAAGATAAAAAAGGAGATGGTTGACGAATATAAGAAACTCCATGCTGATGACAATCCTGGTGTACGCCATTTACTTAAAAAGTATAATATGCGAAATTTCTCGATTTTTATAGTTCAGCTTGCCGATGGCGAATGGTATGAGTTTGGGTATTACGAATACTGGGGTAAAAATCTGGAAGGGGACATGGCAAAATTAGATGCCGAACCCGAAAATATCAGATGGCTCGAACTGTGCGATCCAATGCAGCAAGGAATCCTTCCCGGCCAAAAAGGATGGAAGGTAATGGATCGGATCTATTACAATTACTAATTATCACATATACAGCATGAAAAAATTTAAGTTAATTCAGCTAATCATAATTTTTATATTCTTAGTTGGTTCAGTAAAGTCGCAAAATGCTGATTTAAAACCTGAACTATTAAGATTTACCCCTTTTGTCTGGCCATCGGAAATTCCTGATGACTGTCCCTTTGAACAATCAGAAGATTTTAATGGCATTAAGTTTCTGGGTATAAAAAGTGGTTTTCATTATGGCGACACCTGGTACCCCACATGGGCATCCAATGATACTTTATACTCCCCCTGGACTGACGGCAGAACAAAAAGATTGGATGGGTACACCGATTGGTCACAATCTTGGGTGGATCAAGTACATATTACAACCGGCCAGGGAGTTATTATTGGGGATGACCCACTTACTATGACCGCTTATAGCATTGGGCTTGACAAAAGTTCGCCTGCTTTTCCCTATCACGGACGCTATCCGTGCGGATCCATAATATACAATGGTGTTTGGTATTATGGCACCTATTGTCTGGATCCTGCTGGTTCGACAGAGTATGGAAATAAAATCATTAACTGGCCATGGTTGGGCCCTTTTGTAGGCTTCCGGTATTCAACTGATTATGGTCATACCTGGACACCGTGTCCATACGAACCCGCTAATCCGATTTTTGGGGAGACAGGAATAAATGGCTACCCTGTGAAAATTGGCGCTCCCCACTTTGTTGATTTTGGGAAAAATATGGAACATTCCCCTGATGGTAAGGCCTATCTGGTAGCACACGGTGCCGATACAACAGATACAAAATGGCAGTTTTGGAACGACAGCTGGATTACCGGTGACCAGATATATCTTATAAGGCTTACTCCATCCATTGAAAATATCAATGATGCATCAAAATATGAGTTTTACGGCGGGAAGGATGGTATAGGAGATCCAATATGGACCAATGATTTTAAAGAGATTAAACCATTGCTCGAGTGGAATAACAATATGGGCTGTGTTACCATCACATATAATGCACCGCTTAAAAAATACATAATGTGCGTAACGGATGGGGGAAATACATACTCAAAAATGAGCACTTATTTGCTGGAATCAGATGATATTACAGGTGAATGGAGAATGCTAAGCTATATGAAGGATTTTGGTGAACAAGGGTATTTTGTAAATATTCCTTCAAAATTCATTAGTAAGGATGGGAAAACGGCCTGGTTGCTTTATTCTGCAAATTATTGGGATACCATGAATGGTGTAAGCATCGGTGTTAACCCTCCCGGGAGTCATTATGGGATGGTGTTTCAGAAAATACAAATTCTAAAAAATGACGAGAGTAGCTTTTAAAATGAAACTAAAGCCTGGTTACCAAATGGAGTACCAGTTGCGACATGATAAGATCTGGCCGGAATTGGCCGAAGAGCTTACGAGAGCAGGTGTGTCTGATTATTCAATTTTTCTCGACGAGGAAACCCATATTCTATTTGCAGTTCAGAAATTGTCAGATATTAATACTTCTGCAAATCTTGCTCACACTGAGATTGTTAAAAAATGGTGGGATTATATGTCAGATATCATGGAAGTTAATCCTGATAATTCACCTGTTGTCGTAGAATTGAAAGAAGTTTTCCATCAGGATTAAATTGGAAAATATATGAAAATGCATTCAAGAGAACGTGTTCTAAAAGCCTTTAAAATTCTTCCGGGATTACCTGATCGTGTGCCTGTTCAGTTTGAACTATGCCGACAATTATATGATCACTTTGGAAAAGAGCTTGGCATTCCGGTAAATTACACGGAGAATCTTTACGAAGATGTGACATACCGGATCAGCGCCAATGAATTGCGTTTGGCAATGGGCAGCGATGTTGTGGTAACCGGGGCTTCTGTTTCCGATGACTTTGAAATTCAAAAAGATGAAAATGGGCATTGGGACAATGAGTATGGAATGAAAATGAGGCAGGGAGATATCTATGTTGAAGTAGTGGATTATCCCCTGGCTCATGCCCAGACGAAATCGGATATTGATAATTATGTTTTTCCTGAGGTAGATGCTCCCGGCCGTTTTAGAGATGCTGAAGCATTGGTGAAGAAGTATCATGATGAATACCTTGTGATTGGGGATATTGAAGTGACTGTTTTTTCACTGGCCCACCAGCTGGCAGGTATGGAGAAGTTGCTGATTGATATGATGATGGAAACAGAATATGTAGTTCCCCTGTTTGAAGCCTGTGCAGAATTCCAGACACAAATTGGTTTGCGCCTAATTGAAAAAGGAGTGGATGCGATCTGGTTTGGAGATGATTTTGGAACTCAGCAATCTTTGATAATGGCCCCTGAAACTTTTCGGAGTCAGCTTAAACCGCTTTATATAAAAATGATTAAGCGATTTAAGGAAGTTAAGCCTGATATTATTCCTATCCTCCATTGCGACGGTGCTGTATCCATGCTTCTTGACGATATTCATGAAATCGGTTTTGAGGTATTCAATCCGGTGCAACCCGGAGTCCCGGGCCACCTTCCTCATGACATGAAAAGCCGGTTTGGTGATAAATTTGCCTTCTGGGGTGCTATCGATCAGCAAGACCTCCTGCCCAACGGAACAGATGACGAGCTGGAAAAAGACATAATTGAAAAAATCTCCCTTCTGGGTGAAGGTGGAGGATATATGATATCCCCTGCACACATCATTCAAAATGATGTTACACCGGAAAGGGTGCTTAAGTTTATTGAGCTGTGTAAAAAACATGGTGGATACCGGTAAAAGACGGAAGACGCAAGACACAAGACGCAAGACACAAGATGCTGGATGCAAGATACATGATGACAAATAAAAATATGATTTTGAGAAAGACTGTATGTTTCTTGACGCTGATAGTTTTTGTTGCTTGCAGTTCGCCGGAACAGCCATTTTCTGACCTGGCCTCAGGCTTTGAGAACCCTGGCAATAAAGCTCGCCCGAAAGCATACTGGAACTGGTTAAATGGAGATGTCAGGCCTGAGAGTTTAACGTATGATCTTGAAGAGGCAAAAGCCAAGGGGCTCGGCGGACTGCAAATATGGGATACCGAGGCAATGAGGAATCCCGGTGGAATTGTTCCGGCCGGCCCGCCTTTCATGGGCGAAAAATCAGTAGCTGCCATCCACCATGCTTTGAAAGAAGCAAAGTGCCTTGACCTTGACATGGGATTGATCACTTCAAGCGGCTGGAATGCAGGCGGGCCCTGGGTACCTCCTGAATTGGCAAGCAAGAACCTGTTTTCTTCCTCTGTTGTTATTGAAGGTCCCGGCCAGATAAAACAGGAACTTCTTTTTCCAGAAGTCCCGGCCAGATGTCCCAGGGGAGATGATGGATTACCTAAATGGTATATTGATGTTGCTGTTCTGGCCTTGCCAGACTCCGGAGATAGAATTATTTCGGATCTATCGCAGGTGATCAATATTACTGACAAGTTTATAGATGGTGAACTTAATTGGACTGCACCGGCCGGCAAGTGGCATATTATGAGGTATGTATGCACCAATAACGGCCAGCAGCTGATTGCAGCAAGTCCGAATTCTAAAGGGCCCTTTATTGATTTCCTGGATCCTGAAGCTACACGTTTTCATTTCATATATATCCTCGAAAAACTCGGAATAAAAAAAGGGGGTGATCCTGATGTTCCGCTAAAAACCCTTGACGTGGACAGTATGGAGCTGCATGAGGGTATTCAATGGACTACAAAGTTTGGTGAGTGGTTTATGAAGCATCACGGATATGATCCAATAGAATGGCTTCCTGTCCTTTCGGGCTGGACCATTGTTGATGAAGATGAAAGTGCCCGGTTCCAATATGACTATCAAAAAACCGTCAGCGATCTCCTGATATTCAGTCATTATACGACAGGAAGTGAAATATGTGCTGAATATGGGCTCCAACTAGCCGGTGAAGCCGGAGGCCCCGGACCGCCAATCTGGTATACTTGTCCGGTTGACGCTTTGAAAGCACTGGGCAATGTAGATATACCCCGTGGTGAGTTCTGGATAAGAAACAGGAATAATATTTTCCTTGTTAAGGAGATAGCCAGCGCATCGCATATCTATGGAAAACCCCTGGTTGATGCTGAATCCTGGACTACCTGGTGGCGGTGGAAAGACAGTCCCTTCATTCGCAAACAGTATGTTGACAGGGCATTTTGTGAAGGCCTGAATCATATTACTTATCATGGTTATTCCAATTCTCCGGATGAATTTGGTTTTCCGGGCCGCAGCTATCATGCAGGTGTGGACATGAATCCCAGGGTTGTATGGTGGTCGAAGGCAAGGCCGTTTATGGATTACCTGGCCCGGTGCTGCTATATGCTGCAACAGGGATTATTTGTTGCTGATGTCGCCTATTATTATGGCGATCAGGCCCCTAACTTCTGGCCATTATTTGCAAATGTTCCTGAAAGGCCACTGCTTGAAGGCCTTGGGCAGGGCTATGATTATGACGTTGTCAACAGCGATGTTATCCTCAACCGCATGTCTGTGGGAAACGGACGGATCGTATTACGCGATGGAATGTCGTACCGTGTTCTTGTGCTCCCGGATCAGGAGGATATGCAACTAGAGGTGCTTCAGAAACTGGAGGAACTAGTTTCCGCCGGAGCTATTATAATTGGCCCAAGACCCCTGGATGTGCCAGGCATGCGGGATCATGAATCAAGAAAAGCTGAATTACAGGCTTTGGCGGATAAAATGTGGGGGCTATGTAACGGAACCTCTGTAAAACAAAACACTTATGGAAAGGGCAATGTTGTGTGGGGATACAGTCCAAGGGAATGGCTTGAGATGGAGGCTGTAGGCCCCGACTTTTACTGCCTGGATAAAGAACCTGACCCCGACCTTGACTATATTCACAGGCAAACTGCAGATTCAGATTTATACTTTATAAGAAATAAATCTCTGGATCAAATAAATGCCGATTGCCTTTTCAGGGCAGATGGTTCAAGACCCTGGTTCTGGGATCCCACAGATGGTAGTATGAAACCTGCTTTTAATTATTATGAGCAGAATGGTGGAACAATGGTTAAGCTCGACCTGGCTCCGGGCGGTTCAGTATTTGTTGTTTTTGGTGCTGAAAGTGATATGGAATCATCTACTTTTCAATGCTGGCAAAACGGTGACTACGAACTGCTTAATAAAAAAGGGAAGAAAAAGAAGGTGCAGATCAATGATCTGGCCGATCCTATTGAGATAAAAGGCGAATGGAAAGTAGCCTTTGATGTGGAATGGGGAGCTCCGGCTGAAGTGGATTTTCCAAAACTTATCTCATGGACGGAACATGAAAATGAAGGCGTTAAATATTATTCAGGTGCCGGATTTTACATAAAAACAATCGAAGTGCCGGCCGGCTGGTTGGCTTCAGGCCGTAAGGTTCATATTGATCTTGGTGATGTGCGGGAACTCGCTGAAGTTTTTGTAAATGGTCAATCAGCAGGAGTGCTTTGGAAGCCGCCATTCAGGGCTGATATAACGGAGCTTGTCAGAGCTGGCACCAATGACTTAAAGGTTGAGGTGATGAATCTATGGTGCAATCGCCTGGCCGGTGACAATGAACTGCCAGAAAATGAAAGGTTTACGAGAACCAATATTACCACACACGGATATAGAACTGAACCCAATTACTGGGTGGTTCAGCCGGCTGGTCTTTTGGGGCCGGTGAGGCTTGTACAATCGGCTATTCTACCTATTGATAGACCATAAATGAAAAGTCATCTCCAGATAAAACAATACAATCTTTTGAAATAATGAAACAATTGATGTGTGTATTTATAATCGCTATTACCATGGGCTGCAGCCTTGATAGTGATCAGAAAATCGGCTACGTCTTTCCCACCTTTACAGGAAACGGAGAAGATGGATTGCACCTCCTGGTTAGTTATGATGGTTATGCGTGGGAGGAGGTGGACGATTATAAAAGTGTTTACTTACAGAAGGAAGGACTTATGAGGGATCCTTCTATTTGCATCGGTGGAGATGGTAAATATCATATGACCCATACCACTGAATGGTTTGATCACAGGATTGCGGTAACACATTCCGAGGATCTGGTGAATTGGACACCGACTGAGTTTCTGTATGTTTGGGGTGATTACCAGGGAATCGGAACGGAAGAGAGTGATGGCTCTTCCTGGGCAGGTAACAACCTCAGTGTGCCGGTGAAAAGGGATTCCCTTGTGAAGAACTGCTGGAGCCCTACTATCTTTTACGATGACAGAACCCGGGAATATGTAATTTTCTGGGCTACTACCATTGAGCATCCTGAAGTATTCCCCGAATCCTGGAATCCTGACGCATGGGAGAACATGAATCATCGAATCTATTATATCGTAACCAAAGATTTTAAGAGCTATTCACCGCGTAAATTGTTCTATGCCCCTAAAAACCATATGGTGATTGATGCCTTTGTGGCAAAAGTCGATGATGAAGATTATGTGATGGGAATTAAGGAAGAGAGCCTTCAGCAGCTTCATGTTGTTAAAAGCAGGAAAAAACTGGATACCTGGGCGAACATGCCCTCTGATTTCTGGCAAGACATATCCGATACTAAACCATTTGCCGGACCCAATGTCCCTGGAGTTATGGTAAAGGCAGAAGGCAATGCCATTTTCAGAGTAGGTGAAGACTGGCTTATATATTGTGATTACTGGAGAACTAAATCAAATGGTGCATTTAAGACCCTTGATTTTGAAACATTTACCAATATCTCCGACGAGGTTCATTTACTTGGCTGGGTAAGGAATGGAAAGATATTCGAAGTAACTGGAACCGTAGTTGATAGATTAATTTCATATAAAACAGAGAGATCTGGTATTGTGGTAGAACCTATACCTCAGGCAAGTTGGAGATAATACCATTAAAAGTGACTAGTTATGAAAAAAGAAGTATTTATCTTGATTGTATTATGTTCTGTTTTAGCATTATGTGCCGGTCCGGATTCCGGATCAGGAGAAAATAGGCCAAATGACCCAAGTGAAGAGCACTTGAATTTTGTTGAAAAGATATCCTACCAGGATGTCACAATTACCGATAATTTCTGGCGTCCGAAGATTGAGGTAAACCGTGTTGCCGGCATCAGGCATTCTTTGCAAGAAGCTGCTGAATCTATAGAATACTTTGACATAGCTGCAGGAAAAAGCGATGCAGTGCACAAAGGGAATATGGCCAGTGATTCAGATGTATTTAAAATCATCCAGGGAGCAGCCTATGCATTGTACCATACTCCTGATCCTGAATTGGAAGCAATCATCGACTCGGTAATCGACCGGATTGTAGCAGCCCAGCAGCCGGATGGATATCTGTTTACCTACTGGATAGTGCATGACCTTTCACAGCGATGGACAGATATTGAAAGGAAGCATGAGTTGTATTGCGCCGGTCATATGTTCGAAGCTGCAGCGGCTTATTATGAGGTAACGGGCAAGAGAAAGTTTCTGGATGCCGCCATGCGTTATGCCGACCATATCGATTCTGTATTTGGACCGGGCAAACGACTGGAAGTACCTGGCCATGAAGAGATTGAACTTGCCCTTTATAAACTTTACGAGGTAACTGGAGAAAAAAGATATCTCGATCTCTCCATTTTCTTCATTGATGAAAGAGGGAACTCGGACAGGATAGCCGACGCTCTCATCCCTCCTGAACATGATCCAAATGCCGGTAGGCCGTCGCGCTGGCGTCATCCTTCATACCGGCAGGATCACCTCCCGGTTACAGAACAGTTTTATGCTGTAGGACATGCAGTCAGAGCCGGATATTTATACTCCTCAATGGCAGATATTGCAATGGAGACAAAAAATGACAAATACTTGCCTGCACTGGATTCCATCTGGAATGATGTAGTTAGGAAAAAATTATATATCACAGGAGGTATTGGGACCAGACAGTTTCATGATGAGGGATTTGGTACGGAATACCTGCTCCCCAATGCCCAGGCATATTGCGAAACCTGCTCAAGTATTGCACTGACCTTCTGGAACAGGAGAATGAATCTCCTCCATGCTGATGCAAAGTATGCCGACCTTGTGGAACTTACAATGTATAACTCCGGCATCTCAGGAGTTTCCTTGAGCGGGGATCGGTTCTTTTATACCAATCCCCTGGAATCGGACGGAAAGCCAAAGCGCCATGCCTGGGATGACCCTCCTTGCTGTCCTACCAATATGGTAAGATTCCTGCCGGAAATAGGGTCAACTATTTACGGAAAGAGAGAGAACGATATTTTTGTAAATCAGTTTATTGGAAGTGAAACAACTATCAATATACAGGATAATAATATCAAACTAAGCCAGGAAACATCTTATCCATGGGATGGTAAGATAAGCTTAAGCATTGATCCCGAAACTCCGGCAGAAATCAACTTATATATCAGGATACCGGGCTGGACTCAAGGTGAGCTACTTCCTGACGGACTTTATCATTTTATTGATAATGAAGCATATAATGAAGATGAAGTGATTCTTAAAGTCAATGGAAAAAAGATTCGAAGGGTTCTACTAGACAAAGGATATGCAGTTATCAAACGGAAGTGGAAAGAAGGTGATAAGGTAGAACTGGAATTGCCTATGGAGGTCAGTATGCTTGGCGGTGATCCACGTATTGAAGATACACATGGCAAAGTAGTCCTGATGCGTGGGCCAATGGTCTATTGTATCGAAGAAATTGATAATGAAGCATTTTTTGATGAAAGCAATGAGGTCCAACTCCTCCCAACCCTATTAACAGCGGAATTCAAGGATGATCTATTAGGCGGGGTGGTAAGAATCTCTGGTACAGCTTCAGTTGGTACGAATAAAGAGAAAATAGATATTACAGCCATCCCTTATTATGCATGGAACAACCGGGGACAAGGGCAAATGCAAGTCTGGCTGCCTTACGCCGGGCAAAAATCGAAGTAAAATGATGAAAATTGACCTGTAATTGACAGGCTAGAGTGCAAAAAATAAAAGGATGATGATTAAATCAACTATTTGTATTGTGTTTATTGCTTCATTGATTGGATGTACAGGGACCGTGAAGCAAAATCAGGTAAAGCCTAATATTATTTACATATACACAGATCAGCAAAGTGCCACCATGATGAGCTGTGCCGGCAATAAATGGCTGAAGACCCCCGCTATGGACTATCTGGCAGAGAATGGTATTCGGTTTACTCGTGCCTATTCACCTAATCCTGTTTGTTCGCCATCCAGAGTTAGTTTAATGACCGGCAGGATGCCTGGATATTTTTATGACGGGGATGGAAATCAGGTCAGGGAGAATGGAGGATCCATGGAAATACCACAGGTGAGCGACGAGGTATTGAGCACTTCTATTCCATTCTATCTTAAAGAGGCCGGCTACGATTTATATTATGGAGGTAAAGAGCATCTTCCGGAGTCGCTAACGCCAACAAGTTTGGGCTTTATTGATTTTTGCGATGATGAGCGGGAGGAATTGGCAGCAGAGGCTTCCAGGGTGATAAAGGCTAATCATGAAAAGCCCTATTTTATGATTATCTCCCTGATTAATCCTCACGATATCTGCTACATGGCAATCCGGGAGTATGCAGTTACCGGGAGTGCCAAGAGCCTGGTTGAACATGGTAAAATTGAGATAGCTACTCTCGACAGTGCAATGAAGATTCCTGAGGGGGTATCATATGAGCAGTTTTTTGAAAACTATTGCCCCCCTGTACCACTCAACTATGAGCCACAAATTGGAGAACCAGAGGCTATTAAAAGCTTAATTGACCAAAGGCCGTTTCGCAGAAATGCCCGCGACAACTTTTCGGATGAACAATGGCGGCTTCACCGTTGGGCATATGTCAGGTTAACTGAATTTGTTGATCATAAGGTCCAGATGATTCTTGATGCAGTGAAAGAAAGTGGCCAGGAAGAAAATACACTCATTATTTTTTCAAGTGACCACGGTGATAACGATGCCAGTCATCGCCTGGAGCACAAAACAACTCTTTATGAAGAATCTGCGAACATCCCATTTATAGCAATGTGGATGGGACATATTACGGCAGGTATTGTGGATGATAAGCATTTGATATCCAATGGTCTGGATTTACTTCCCACTGTTTGTGATTATGCTGGGATCGAAGGTCGGGCCGACCCAAGGGGTAAAAGTTTACGCCCGCTTTTTGAAGGTAATTTAGATAATAATGAGTGGAGATTCACACTTGGGGTCGAAAGTGAAATTGGAAGAATGGTAGTCGATCAGGATGGTTTCAAATACATAAAATACGATAAGAATGGAATTGAGGAGCAGTTGTTAAATTTAAACGAGGACCCACATGAAACAACACATTTTACCGATGATTCGAGATATGCTGAGAAACTGAAGAGCTTACGAGATGCATATAATTTAGAATGGTTTAAGTAGTGATGGATACATGGTTAATCTCCCTATTAAAATGAAAAAAGTAGCATTCACTTATTTAGCCGGATCTTTACTGATAGTGTTCGGTCTTCATCCAATTAGTACTTTTCTCAATACCGGGCCAGAAAAAAAACCCCTTTCATCAATCAAAAAAAATGATCAGGAAAAACCAAATTTCGTACTGATTCTTGCCGATGATTTGGGATATGGAGATTTGGGTATGCATGGGAGTCAGCAAATTCCAACTCCTCATATCGATCAGCTTGCTGAGGATGGAATAAAATTTACACAGGCCTATGTTTCTTCACCTGTTTGTAGCCCTTCCCGTGCCGGCCTGATGACAGGAAAAAATCAATTAAGTTTTGGATTTGACAATAACCTTTTTCCGGCTCAACCGGGATTTGATCCAAATTATGTGGGACTACCCCTTACTGAATCTACTTTAGCAGATAAGCTTAAGCCGCTTGGCTATGTGAATGGTCTGATAGGCAAATGGCATCTTGGAGAGAAAGCTCATTTTTATCCAACAAAAAGAGGATTTGATGAGTTTTGGGGTTTTTTGGCCGGAGGACACGATTATTTTAAAGCAGAGCCCGATGGTGTAAACATGGAGTGCCAAATAGAATGCACTTATAAAACACCTGAACCTCTTACCTACATTACAGATGACATAGGCAATGAGTCCGTCGATTTTATAAGGCGGCATAAAAATGAGCCCTTCTTTTTATTTGCATCCTTTAATGCACCGCATTCGCCCATGCAGGCTTTGGAGGAAGATTTGAAACTATTTAGTCACATTGAAGATGAGTTGAGGCGTACCTATTGCGCCATGGTATACCGTCTTGATCAGAATGTTGGCAAAATATTAAAAGCTCTAAAAGATGAAGGCCTGGAGCAGAATACTTTCGTTGTTTTTCTAAGTGATAACGGCGGACCACAAAACTCTATCTCCAACGGCTCCATAAATGCACCACTCAGGGGACAAAAGACCACCGTACTTGAAGGAGGAATCAGAGTGCCATTCATTTTAAAATGGCCTTCAAAACTTGGCGCCAGGGTGAAAATCGATGATATGGTTTTATCGCTCGATATCTGTCCTACGTTTGTTGAAGCTGCCGGAGGAACTATCTCAGAAAATGACAGGTACAGAGGGATTAACATTATTCCTTTCATCACAGGCCAAACGGATAAAACACCCCATACTTCAATGGAATGGAAATATACAGTCAGTACGGCAATAAGAGAGGGAGACTGGAAACTTATACGATTGCCTGACCGGCTTCCTATGCTTTATGATCTTTCGAATGATATATCTGAACAAAATAATGTTGTGCTTCAGAACCTCGACCGAACAAAGGCAATGCTGAAAAAACTGGGCAACTGGGATATACATCTTCCCCACCCTGTTTTTCTCGAACCACCGAGTTGGAGGATACGCCATCTCGGGTTTTATGATGCTGAATATCAACTTACTCAACCAGAGTTATGAAAATCGATAAAATAATTATCTCTCTTTCTGTTTTGACCTTGACATGTACCTTGGCCATGTCACAAACTGTAGATCTTCGGCCTGAAATATTAAAGTTTGAACCTTTTGTCTGGCCGTCTAAAATACCGGCTGACTGTCCGTTTGAACAATCAATAGAATATACCGGGATAAAGTTCTTAGGTATAAAAAGTGGCTATCATTATGGCGATACCTGGTACCCAACCTGGGCAGAAAATGACACCTTGTACTCGCCCTGGACTGATGGCAAGACCAAAAGGCTGGATGGATACACAGACTGGTCGCAGGGATGGGTAGATCCGGTACATATTACAACCGGCCAGGGAGTTATTATCGGCGATGATCCACTTACTATGACGGCATACAGCATCGGGCTGGATAAGAGCTCACCTGCATTCCCGTACAATGGACGCTATCCATGTGGATCACTAATTTACAATGGTGTTTGGTATTATGGCACCTATTGCCTTGGTCCTGACGACAATGCAAAATATGGGGATTTAAAAGTTAACTGGCCATGGATCGGACCCTTTGTTGGTTTCCGGACTTCAAAAGACTATGGACACAGGTGGAAGGACTGTCCGCATACCCCAACAGATCCATTATTCGGCGAAACCGGCTTGTACGGTTATCCGGTAAAGATTGGCGCTCCCCATTTTGTTGATTTTGGTAAAAATATGGAGTATTCGCCTGACGGCAAGGCTTACCTTGTTGCCCATGGTGCGGATACCAGCGATACCAAATGGCGGTTCTGGAATGACAGCTGGATTAACGGAGACCAGGTTTATCTGATCAGAGTTACCCCCTCAATTGAAAATATCAATGATGCTTCCAAATATGAGTTTTATGGTGGGAAAGATGCTAATGGTGAGCCAATATGGACAAATGATTTTAAAAAGATTAAGCCCTTGCTGGAATGGAACAACAACATGGGATGTGTAACCATAACTTATAATGCACCTCTGAAAAAATACATAATGTGCGTAACTGATGGTGGAAATACTCTATCAAAGATGAATACCTATATACTTGAATCTGACAAGATTGATGGGGATTGGAAGATAATTAATTACATGAAAGACTTTGGTGTACAGGCCTATTTTGTGAATATCCCAACTAAGTTTATCAGTAAGGATGGCAAAACCATGTGGCTCCTTTATTCAGGGAATTTTTCTGTGGATCTCAATGGTGAAAACTGGGAACGGAATCCTCCCGGCAGCCATTACGGAATATGTTTCCAGAAGATACAATTGGTAAAATAAGCCATCTTGAAGCTGTGAGGAAAGTTATGAGCCGGTGAATTATAAATGTCATTAAAAAAAATTGAAGGAGAATAAATGTGAAATATTTTACCTTAATAATATCAGCACTGCTTCTTTCAACAGCTTGTTCCAAACAGGATCAGGCTGATGTTCCTGCAAGCGATATGCAGGGGATCAGGAAAGATTTCCTTAATTCTCCCGATGCAAGCCGCCCGGGTTGCTATTGGTACTGGATCAACGATAATATCAGCAAGGAAGGGATCACCAAAGACCTGGAGGCCATGGCCCGTGTGGGTATCGGCAGGGCTTACATTGGTCATATATATAATTACCGGCCCCCAACAGGAGATTCACCGGCAAACCTAAGGTCTCAGACCCCTCTTGGTAATGTAAAATTTATGTCTGATGCCTGGTGGGAGGCTGTCCAGTGGGCTGTAAAAGAAGCAGGACGTGTGGGAGTTGAGATAGGCTTCTTCAATTCACCCGGCTGGTCGCAATCAGGCGGGCCCTGGATGAAGCCCTCCCAATCCATGCGATACCTTGCACATAGTGAGACTGTTATCAAAGGGGGAAGGCTGGTTGATCAAATTGTTCAGCCGCCTGAAGTCACAACATTTCCAAATGCAGGAGGATCCAGGCCTGTTCAAACCGGGCCCAAATTTACTGAGCAGGATTTTCAGGATGTCAGGCTCATTGCTTTCAGGCAACCAGACCAGGAAGCTAATGATCTGGATATGAGCAAGGTTGATGCCAGGTCCGAAAAAATAGCAGAGCTTGAAAATCTTTTTGATAAATCACATGAAAGCACTGCTTATTTTCCGGGAAGTACTGAGCTGCAAATTGATCTAAAACTGCCGGATCCCGAAGAGATCGGAACAGGAATTCAAAGTATTAAAATAAAGCCCGAGGATTTTGGATTTGTTCTAAAATGTAATATCGAGGCTTCAGATGATGGTAAAACATACCGGCAAATAGCAGAATATTCTGAACAAAGAGGGCACCAGGGCCCAAAGAATACAGATGATATATATATTCCCTTTGAGGAAACAAAAGCCAGATATCTAAGGCTGATTTTTAATGTCAGCAAAGGGGTGAGATTTTCCGAATTGTCTTTAAGCCGGACTGCCCTGCTAGGGTATTATGTTCGCAAACAGATGGGAGAAACCAGCCCTTCAACAACACCTGAATGGGATGCATATCAATGGGGCAGCCAAATTGAACCGGCAGAGGGATCCACCCTGATATCCGGGGAGGTTCTTGACCTGAGCGACAAGATGGATTCTGAAGGACGGCTGAAATGGGATGCCCCTCCCGGGGATTGGGTAGTGCTTAGGATGGGAATGATCCCCATTGGTACACAGAATGCACCCAGCAGTCCGGAAAGCAGGGGACTCGAGGTTGACAAGATGAACAAGAATCATGTCGATAGTCTGTTTGATGGTATGGTTGGTGAATTTCTACGCAGAACACCGGCTGAGGAAAGGGAAGCACTTAAATATATTATCGCCGATAGCTACGAAACAGGGCCTCAAAATTGGACAGACGGATTTTCAGATAGATTTGAATCGAGATTCGGGTATTCCCCCGAAAAATATATGCCGGTATTAACAGGAAGAATAGTTGATAATCCTGATGTTTCAGATCGCTTCCTATGGGATATGAGAAGACTGATTGTGGAAGGAATTGCCTACGATTATGTTGGCGGCCTTCGTGAGATTTGCAATGACAATGATCTTACTCTCTGGCTTGAGGACTATGGCCACTGGGGCTTCCCCTCAGAATTCCTTCTTTATGGCAGTCAGACAAATCAGGTTGGCGGGGAGTTTTGGATAGGAGGAGTATCCGACAATATTGAATGCCGGGCCGCTGTGAGCTGCGCTCATACTTATGGCAAGAAAAGTATTTATGCGGAGTCCTTCACCTCCGGCCAGAATTTCCAGGAAAGTCCGTCGACTCTTAAGAAATGGTGCGACTGGGTGTATGGTGTTGGCGTTAATCATTTAATACTACATGTTTATATCCATCAGCCGGATGAAAGGAAGCCAGGCATTATCCAATGGTTTGGAACCGATTTTAACCGGCACAATACATGGTTTGAGCAATCCAAAGGATTTATTGATTATACCCGCCGGAGCTCAGTACTACTAAAAGCAGGCTTACCTGTTGTTGATGTAGTATATTATGTTGGTGAAGATGCTCCTATGATGCAGGGGCCAATGAATCCTGATTTGCCCGACGGATTCAATTTTGATTTTATTAATTCTGATGTACTGATAAATCATGCCAGGGGTGAAAATGGGAAATTGCTCGTTGATAATGGCCCTGCCTATTCATTGCTTGTCCTGCCAGAACAGGAAAAAATGCGACCGGAAGTAGCCCTTGCGATCAAAAACCTTGTAAATCAGGGTGTAGTAATAATCGGCTCGAAACCCGAAAGAAGTCCGTCTTTGGAAAATTACCCTGTGGGTGATGACGAACTTGCACAAATTGTTGATGAATTGTGGGGTAACATGCTTGGGGAAAAAATCAGGAAAGGAAGTTTTGGCAAGGGGTATATTTATAATGGTCTTGGTATTGATGAGGTTTTCCGGGATCTTGGTATTGAAAAAGATATCAGCATAATAAGCGATAAGGATATACGATGTGCTGCTGCCGGTTCCGGGCACCTTGGTATTGGCACCAATGGTGGTATTGTATTTAATCATCGTAAGGGTAAGGATACTGATATCTATTTTCTTGCCAATACCTCAAATGAGGTAGTGGATTTTACAGCCTCTCTCAGATGCAGCGCTCAAAAGCCATCCCTGTGGAATGCAGTTACAGGTGAGATATCTGACGAGATTGCCTTCAAGCAGAAAGATGGCCGGACAATGATTCCCCTGCATCTCGAAGCATCTGAAAGTATTTTTGTGGTCCTGGAGGGAAAGATCGGCAAGAATAAAAAGGGTGCGAAAGATTCAAACACACCGGATTATACTACAACAGTCAGGCTGGATGGCCCATGGACAGTAGAATTTGAAGAAATCGATTCTCCGAAGCAGATTGTTTTCGATAAACTAGTTTCCTGGCCTTCCCATGAAAATCCTGATATCAAATCCTTCTCAGGTACGGCAACTTATAATACGACTTTTAGTCTGGAAGAAATAAATAAAAATCAAAAAACTATCCTGGATTTAGGCGAGGTGGGAGTAATTGCAACAGTTTATGTTAACGGTACGGTTGCCGGCACTGTATGGACAAGCCCATGGGAAGTTGATATAAGTGATTATGTTATTGTCGGTCGAAATAATTTGAAAATCAGCGTTGCCAATACCTGGTATAATCGTGTACTGGCAGATTCCAGGCTGCCAGAAACAGAGCGTAAAACTTACATCTCCCAGGAATATAATTTCAGGGATCAAAACATGCAAAAAGCCGGTCTTTTAGGTCCTGTAACCATAAAAAGGAATTAATGATGATTACGCAAAAAAAATCAACAATGAGAAACATATTAATAGTAAGTCTTCTGGCATTTATGCTACAGCCATTGTCAGCCCAGGTATCCGAAAACGGGATGATCCCTTTGTCACAGGAAAGATCAAGGGATTATGATGCCTTACACTATCGTATTGAACTTTCAATAGATCCTGAACTGAAGCATCTTAAAGGACAAAATACCATAACACTAAAACCCCTGCGGGATAAGCTCAGTGTTATAAAACTTGATGCCGAGTCGTTGATAGCTACTGATGTTCTTGATGCAAGAGGCTTTCCCCTGAAATTCTCTCAGACAGATTCCAACATATTTGTAAATCTTAATAAAGCATTTGATTCAACTGATAGTATCTCTTTTACAATAAAATACTATTTATCTGAAGCTGTCTCTGGCTTGAAGTTTATTGATGGAGAAGGTGACCGACCGCTCATGGTGTCCTCAAGTTGCTTCCCAAACAAGGCCAGGGAATGGATTCCATGCTACGACTTTCCGAACGACAAGGTTACCCAGGAGATGATTATCACTACACCAAGCAAGTACAAAGTATTATCCAATGGCAGATTAATTAGCACGACAGATAATGCTGACGGGACTTCAACTTGGCACTGGAAGCAGGAGAAGCCCCATCCAACATATCTGATAAATCTAAGTATTGCTGATTACCTTGTGGTTAAAGATTCGCTGGGAGATTTGCCCATAAATTACTGGGTATACCATTCAATGGCTGACAGGGTTGAGAGAGTTTTTGGTAAAACCCCCTATATGATGGAGTTTTTCAATAAGACCTATAATTACAATTTCCCCTGGGAAAAATATGATCAGGTAGTATCACCATATTTGACCGGTGGAGCAGAAGCCACTTCGGCCTCAATAATAGGAGAAAGAGTAGTTACGGATGAGTTTTCTGAGCAGGATTATCCACGTGAATATGTTGTTGCCCATGAGTTAGCTCACCAATGGTGGGGAGATCTTATTACATGCAGAAGCTGGGAACATACATGGCTCAACGAAAGTTTTGGCACCTATTCAGATCACCTTTATACCGAGTTTGATCTGGGAGATCTCGAAGGTGAATATGACCTCTTTTTTAAGAAAACTGTGTATTTAGATGAGTTCCATAACCGCTTTCAAAGGCCTATAATATATTTTGATTACGAGGAACCGGGAGATAATTTTAATCGCCATACTTATCAAAAAGGTGCCTGCAACCTTCACCTGCTAAGATATATTCTGGGAGACGACACCTTCTTCAGAACTATTAGTGAATTCCTCCACCGGCATGAATTTGAATCTGTTTCAAGCTATGACTTTATGAAATGTGTAAAGGATGTAAGCGGTCAAAATATGGATTGGTTCTTCGATCAGTTTTTCTTCAGACCGGGCCATCCTGTCTTTAATGTCAATAAGACCTGGGATAATGCCAATAAAGAACTCGTAATTACCATAATTCAGGAGCAGGACAAATGGGAGAATGTGCCCATCTATAAAATACCCGTCAGGATAGGCATTTTTACAGGAAATAGTAAAGAGGTGCAGGAATTTTGGCTCGAGAAAAAAACTGAAACAATCAGGATTAAGCTGAATGTTGAACCTGATATGGTCAGATTTGATGATGGAAATTACTTACTAAAAGAATGGACATATAAGAAAAGTCTGAAAGAACTTCTTTATCAGGTAAATAATGATGATATGATTGGAAGATTATGGGCAGTTGGTCAATTATCAGAATATCAGAATGATCCTCAGACTATTGCCATTTGGAAAAAGATCGCGAAAGAGGATGAATTCTGGGCTGTAAGAGCAGCTGCAATTGAGCAGATTGGGCTTCACCATGGCAAAGATAATGTTGAATTGCTAAAAGCTGGTGCAGTAGAAGAAAGATCAAGAGTAAGAGCAGTTTCAATAAATAAATTAGGAGAATTGAAAGATCCTAAGCTCAAGGGATTTTACAAAGATGTGTTTAAAAAAGATAACAGCTATGCAGTAAAATCAGAAGCCCTGATAGCGATAGGAAAATGCGGTAAAAAATCTGACATATCCTTTTTAAAAAAGGCAGGATTACAGAGTTCATACACGGATGTAGTAAGCACAGCATCCAAACAAGCGATAGAATCTATCACAGCAATAAATAATTAATTATGAAACAAATAATAATTCTTACAGCTTTTCTTTTTTGTTTCTCAATAGAAGATGCTAAACCTCAATTGACTTTTAGCAAAGACGAATACTCAGCCAGGAGAGAGAGCCTAATGGATATGATACCTGAGGGTATTGCAATAATCAGAGGTGCATCAGTTCCTCTGGGTAATGGTCATTTTTACCAGTTTAACAACATCATGTATTTTGCCGGGGTCGAAATGCCCGATGTAATTCTTGTAATTGATGGAAAAAACAGGACGAGTACCCTGTTTTTCAGTATCACTGAAAACACTGCCGATGGTGAAAATATTTCTCTTGATCTGGTAAGAAATCCGGTGTCATACACAGGTATTGAAAACTATTTACCATTTGAAAACTTCACTGCATTCTTAAATGAAAGGGTAAATAAGGAAACTATAATCTATACGCCATACAGCTCTGAAGAGCTGGTAGGAGAATGCTCAGGAGAAAAATTCGGAAAATTCCAGCGTTCTGTAACCGAGAATGAATGGGATGGAAGACTAACACGGGAATTACAGTTTGCCGAAAACCTAAAAAATAAATTCCCTCAGGCAAAAGTGGAGAATTGTACGCCACAGATATGGGGCCTGAGAAAAATAAAATCAAAAGAAGAGATTGATGTCCTCCGTATAGCTGCTCAACTTGGTGTTGAAGCACATTTAGGAGTAATAAAAGGAACCAGACCAGGGGCAGAAGAAGTGAAGCTTGCTGCATTGTTTGAATATATATGCATGGCAGGAGGAGCCAAAGGACTGGCCTTCAGCACCATCATAATGTCGGCAGAACACCATGCCTACGGCCATTATGCTATGTATGACAGAACTCTGGCGAATGGAGACTTTGTTATACTGGATGCAGGGCCGGATGTGGATTATTATGATGCTGATATTTCGACAACCTTTCCGGTAAACGGGAAGTTTTCAGGGACACAAAAGGAAGTATACGAATTAGCACTTAAAGTAAGGGAGACATGCCAGAATAATTATCGTCCCGGTATTTCACTTAGCGATGTTGGTTTAAAAGTAGAACAGATGCTGAAGGAAAATGGATATGATGCAAGTGAAAAAAGGTTCAGTGGATGGATAAGAAATGGAGGATACAATCACAGCATTGGAATGGCTGTTCATGATAGGATGGATAAATTTGATAGAAGTGAAGCGCTACAGGTTGGATTTGTTTTTGCCTGCGACATAATGGCAAAAGCTGATTCTGTGACAAGTGTGCGAATTGAAGACACCGTAGTAATAACAGAGGACGGATGTGAAATACTATCAGCAGGCCTTCCCCTGACTGTTAAAGAGATAGAAATGTTTATGAAGAAATAATAATGCTACCTATAAGCTAGAAACCATGAAAATTAAGAATTTGATCATTGCTTTCCTTTTTCTATCCGTTTGTCTTTCGACAAATGCTCAGAAGATCGATGTTTACAGCAGACCTGTGCAACATGAACCTGACAGAAGTTTTGATGCTATTCATTACCGCATTGAGCTGGACGTTGATCTGGAAGGAAAAAGCTTAAAAGGACAAAACAGGATCACCCTGTCGCCATTAAATGACAATCTCCAATCTATTACACTGGATGCTGTTTCTCTGGTAGTAACAGATGTTATCGATAGTAAGGGTGCTCCTCTGGAATATAATCAAACTGAGGATAAGGTTTTTATCAGGCTCCGGCAAGCTTATTCACATATAGACACAGTTGACATAACTGTAAAGTATTACCTGACTGAACAGGTTAAAGGCCTGAGGTTTTCTGACGATACAGAAACAAGTCCTCGCCAGGCTTCATCCGATTGCTTCCCGAATAAAGCCAGACAGTGGATTCCTTGTTATGACTATCCTCACGATAAAGTATCTCAGGAAATGATAATTACTGTTGATCAGAAATATAAAGTGCTTTCTAACGGCACTTTATCAGGCGTCAATGAAAATGTGGCAAAAGGCAAACATACCTGGCACTGGAGTCAGGATAAACCCCACTCAACATATCTTATTAACCTTAGCATAGCTGATTACGCTGTTATTAAGGACTCTTTAGGAGCACTGCCAATAAATTACTGGGTTTATCAGTGGAATGTTGAAGATGCTAAAAGATCATTTGCGAAAACGCCCTACATGATAGATTTTTTCAATAAAATATTTGATTATGAATTCCCATGGGCGAAATATGATCAGGTAATTTCAGCCTATATGGGAGGGGGAGCTGAAGCAACATCAGCAACCTTGCTTGGAGAGGCTGCAGTAACGAATGAGAAAGCGGCCATTGACTTCTCATATGAAGGAGTTATTGCTCACGAGATAGCACATCAATGGTGGGGAGATCTAATAACTTGCCGAAGCTGGGAACATACGTGGATGAATGAAAGCTTTGGCACCTATTCCGACCATCTATATAAAAGATATGCCTGGGGAGAAGATGAAGCTGCTTATGATCTTATCAGAAAAAAAAACGGATACCTCAGAGAAGCACATAACCGGTATATGAGGCCAATTGTATTTAACAGGTACAATTCACCCGGAGATAATTTCGACAGTCACAGCTATCCAAAAGGAGCCTGTGTTCTTCATATGCTGCGATTTATACTGGGAGATGACACTTTCTTCAGAACTCTTAGTACATTTTTACATGAGTATGAATTCCAGCCTGTAACAACTCAGGACTTCATGAAATGTGTCAAAGATGTGAGTGGGAAGAATATGGACTGGTTTTTTAATCAATTTCTTTTCCACCCCGGACATGCTGTTTTTGATGTCAGTAAGGACTGGGATGAAGCCACCGGAACTTTAACTGTAGAAGTAGTTCAGACCCAGGATAAATGGGATAATGTTCCAATTTATAAGATCCCTGTGAATATTGGTTTTTATAGTAATGGAAAGAAAACTGTAAAGCAGGTTTGGCTAAAAGAAAAAAGCGAATCCTTTGAATTCAAACTTGATTCTGAACCTCTTTTGGTAAGGTTTGATGATGGAAATCATCTGCTAAAGGAATGGACTTTCAAAAAATCCGAAGATGAATTGATCTATCAGGCTAAGAATGACGATATGACTGGAAGATTATGGGCTGTAGATGAACTTAAAGCCTTTAGTAAATCCAAAAGCACCATCGAGGCTTGGAGTAATATTGCTGTTAATGATGATTTCTGGGCTGTAAGAGAAGCTGCCCTAAAGAATTTGTCAGAATATCATAACCAGGATTTTGCTGATCTTTTCACGTCTTCCGTAGAAGACCAAAACTCAAAGGTAAGAGTTGCTGCCATTACTGCCCTTGGCGATAACGGGAATAAGAAGAATATTAAAAGTTTCAAACGTATCTTCAATACTGACGACAGCTATCTTGTTATGGCTGAGGCGCTTAAGTCAATTGGTAAGTGTGGCTCTAAATCTGACCTGAAATTTATACAAGAAGCTGGCAATACGAAATCCCATCGCAACGTGGTAAACAGTGCTGCAAATCAGGCTACTGAAATGATAAACAGGAAATAAATCCTAAATGTCGAAATCATGAAAAAAATTACCCCAGACATTTTTATTTTTCTTTTGATAACAGTTTTATTGATCTCTTGTACAAATATCCAGAAAACTGAAACTTATCCGGAACCCGCTGATCCGGATACATATGACATGTCAGTTTGGGAAAATATTGAATCCGGCATCCATTCTGGTTTCGGGTCTCTTGATGTTGCCTATTCAAGAAGCATCCCTCCATCAGGAAATATTACAGAATCTACTCAAATCCAGGGATGGAAAGGAGAACGGATTAGCTGTTTATTGCTTTTCTGGTCAAACGGAAATGAAGAAACGATCCTTTTGAAAGCTAATGGTTTCAGTAATAATGATAGTAAGATCAGTAAAGAAAGCATTTCAATATCAGTTGTAAAATATGTCCTTGTGGATCAGTTTCTGAATGAAAAATCTGGCTCTTGCGGGCCCAGGGATAATGATAAAACCCCTGTCCATATCAAACCTGACCTGCTAAGTGACGAAACGAGTTTTACATTTAAAACTGCGGGAACCCGTCCTGTTTGGATATCTGTGGATATACCTGATGACACCCCTGCCGGAACATATGAAGGAAGCATTACCAGTAAATCAGAATCCGGTACTGTTGATCACATGATCACTTTGGAAGTACTCGATAAAGTGCTTCCTGATCCATCAGATTGGTCTTTCCACCTCGACCTGTGGCAAAATCCCTTTGCGGTTGCAAGATTTCATGGAGTTGAACTGTGGTCCAGAGATCATTTTAAACTTTTAAAACCACTTCTCGAAAAGCTCGCTGATGCGGGTCAAAAATGCATTACAGCAACCCTGGTTGTCCAACCCTGGGGTGGTGGCGCTTGTTTCGATCCTTTTGGCAGCATGATTAATTGGACAAAGAAGAAGGACGGAACGTGGGCGTATAATTATTTTATTTTCGATAAGTACGTCAGCTTTGCAATGGAATGCGGTATAAATAAGCAGATTAACTGCTATTCAATGGTACCAATCACAAACGAGTTCTCATGGTTTGACGAGGAAACATCCGAAACTTTAAGAATGGAGGCAAAGCCTGGGACTGAGAAATACGAAAATTTTTGGAGGGGTTTCCTGCTCGACTTCAGAACCCATTTAAAGGGAAAAGGCTGGCTTGAAATTACAGCTCTCGCATTGGATGAGAGGGAGCAGGAGGAAATGAAAGCTAATTTCAAATTTCTGGAAGAAACCGCACCAGAGTTTAAAATTTCTATGGCCGGGTTTTATTACGAGGATATCAACTCATCCTTATATGAATTCAGTTCAAACTGGAGGGATTATGGCAGAATACCGGAAGATGCTATAAAAACGAGAAAGAAAGCCGGCCAGATAACAACTTATTATGTCGCCTGTGGAATACCAAAGCCAAATAATTTTACTTTTTCTCCTCAGGCAGAATCATGTTTTGAAGGATGGTTAGCCTCAGCAATGGGATTTGACGGCTTTTTGCGGTGGGCTTATAACAGTTGGCCTGAAAATCCCTTACTTGACTCCAGGTACACTAAATGGCCTAGCGGTGATACATATTTTGTTTACCCCGATGCACAAAGCTCTGTCCGTTTTGAGAGACTCAGGGAAGGTATCCAGGACTATGAGAAGATAAGGATACTTCGTGAAGAACTGTCGGGAAAATCTTCAGAAGAGGCTTTAGCTGAATTGAAAAGATTAAATGATTTCCTGGCGACAGTTGACGCAGGCACTATTTATAAGAGATCAGCGGCTGAGGTCATAAATCAAGGCAAACAGCTTATATATGAGATCGTTAAATATTAAATGAAAAACCTCAAAATAATGAAACCTCTATTTTTCCAATCATTTCTCATAGGAGCCCTATTATGCGTAACTACTATCTCATATTCCCAGGAATCAGAGATTAGATATCTTACAGGAACAGGAAATGATGATACAGTCCCCTGGGAGTTTTACTGCTCCGAGGGTATGAACAGTAAAAAATGGACAACGATTCAGGTACCTTCCTGTTGGGAACTCCAGGGTTTCGGATCCTATAATTATGGTATTGATCCATGGGATGAGCGAATGAATGAGTACGGTAAATATCGCCATGAATTCCTCATACCTAAAGAATGGAAAGGGAAAAAAGTGAATATTGTCTTCGAAGGAGTGATGACTGATGCAGATGTAAGAATTAACGGGAAATCAGCAGGACCAAAACACCAGGGTGCTTTTTATGAATTCAAATATGATGTTAGCAAACTGCTGAATTTTGGAAAGACCAACCAGCTTGAAGTTACGGTACACAAGCATTCAGCCGACAGCTCGGTTAACGAAGCTGAGCGTTGGGCTGATTACTGGATATTCGGCGGGATTTTTCGTCCTGTCTACCTTGAAGCATTGCCATCTGATCATATCGATAGGATTGCAACAGATGCTAGAGCAAATGGAGATTTCAGTGCTGATGTTTATTTCGACTCACAAAGAGCGACCTATCTGGGAGTGGAACTTCAAAATCTAAATGGACAAAAAATTGCAACCATTGAGGAAGAGATACTCGATTCTTCTGAAGAAAAAATCAGCATTTCAAATCATTTTAAGGATATTCAAACATGGAATCCTGAATTTCCCAGGCTTTATCAGCTGGTTTTTCAATTAATGGATAAAAACCATAATCTACTTCATCAAACTACGGTCCGAACCGGTTTTCGTACCGTTGAAGTAAGGGGAAAAGACGGCATTTATGTAAATGGTGTAAAGATAAAATTCAAGGGGATTAGCCGACATGTTTTCTGGCCAACATCGGGACGTACAACAAATAAGAATATAAGCATATCAGATGTTAAGCTGATAAAGGAAATGAATATGAATGCGGTAAGGATGTCACACTATCCCCCCGATAAGCATTTTCTTGATGCTTGTGATTCCCTGGGCTTATTCGTGCTTGATGAATTGGCAGGATGGGGCCCTCCAGCATATAATACGGAAATAGGAAGAAAGCTGGTTAAAGAACTGGTATTAAGGGATGAAAACCATCCATCCATAGTTCTCTGGGACAACGGAAATGAGGGCGGGTGGAATCCTGATCTGGATGATGATTTTTCTATTTGGGATATTCAGAAGAGAAAGACCATACGCCCAAGACAGATGTTCCGTAAAACAAATACTCTTCATTACTTTAAATATAATTACCTGGCCTATGACAGCTACCAGCAGGACCGGATCTTTTTCACAACTGAATTTCTGCATGGTTGCTGGGATGAAGGTCATGGAGCAGGTCTGGATGATTACTGGAGATTGATGTGGGATAATCCGATCTGTGCAGGTGGTTTTCTCTGGAATTTTTCTGATGAGGCAATCGTTCGTACCGATCTTAATAATAAGCTTGATGTTGACGGAAACCATGCTACAGATGGAATAACCGGACCAGCCCGTGAAAAAGAAGGCAGTTTTTATACTGTTAAGGAGATATGGGCGCCGGTTCACTTTGAAAAAAAGTTCATTACTCCTTCATTTGACGGCAAGTTTACCATAGAAAACCGATACCACTATACCAACCTGGATCAATGTGAGTTCGAAGCGAAATGGATAAAATTCAGGGGTTCTGATGATGAGAAGACAATTCCACTTTCGGTAAAGGAAACAAATGTGCCTCAAATACATCTTGAACCCGGTGACGTAGGAACCTTGTTAGTTAATTTGCCGGAAGATTGGGCTTCATTTGATGCATTGTATATTAAAGCTATTGATCCTCACCAGAATGAGATTTTCACATGGAGCTTTCCACTGAAAGGGCCGGAAGAATTTCAGTATGATTTCCCGGAATTGGAAGCATCCCAATCTCTTTCTGTCGAAGAAACAGACCTGATAGTAAAGGTCCAATCAAAGAATAAATCCTTTGAATTCAATAAGAAGACCGGCACACTGGCCAAGGCATTTCTGGATGAAAAGGAGATCCCAATGTATAACGGTCCAAGATTCATTTCCAAGGAGGAGATAGAATTAAGCGGTCTTAATCATTACCCGGGTGATAATGGTCAGTACGTTCTGGAATTTTCTTTCCAGGGCGGACAGGATAAATTCAGGAACATTCAATACCAGATCAAATGGATCATCAGGACCAACGGTCTGCTTGATCTTACCGTTAAAGGTCATTATATGCAGGGCATTACTTTTGATTACACTGAGGATAAGATCCAATCCATTAAAAGACTGGGAGATGGTCCCTTCCGTGTTTGGCGCAACCGGATGAAAGGAACCACCCTGGGTGTATGGGAGGATGAGTATAACAATACTATTACGGGAGATCCGGAATCCTTGTATGATTATCCCGAGTTCAAGGGATTTTTCTCCTCTCTCTATTGGGCCCGGTTGATAAATCGAGATAAAAGCAGTATAACAGTTTATTGCCATACACCCTATACATTTCTTCGGTTATTTACGCCTGAGACACCAGGACCAGTCAGGGAGGGATGGGGCTCTGATGCCCTGGTATGCCCTGAGGGTGATCTTTCTTTTTTGAATGCTATACCACCTCTGGGTACCATGTTTAAAAAAGCAGAAGATCTTGGCCCTCAATCACAGCTTGAAACAGTATATGGCTGGGATTCTGAACCTGTTATGATCAAGCTGACTTTTGATTTTAGAAAATTTCAATCTAAGGGGAAATAAATATTAAATTATGAAAAGAAAACAAAGGGTATGTTTTGCCCGCATAATTATTTTGATCTCTGTCTTAATTTGCATTGGTAATGACGCTTTTTCCCAATCTTCCCAATTCTACGCCTATTATACAAGGCTTGAATTTAACGACAATAATAACACCGGTAAATATGCGGATATCGTAGTCCACGTAAACAACACAGGCCTACTGGTTTTCAGTCGCGAAAACAGTTATTTGCCATACTGGGAGGCAAATGGCACAAAACAGTTTTTCGAGAGTATAATTCCTTTTAAAGGTGATGGCCCACCGGAGCGTCCCGACAGGATCAACAAATGTTCTTACGTAAGAATAATAGAAAATTATGAGGAGAAAATAATTATTCACTGGAGATATGCTCCTGACCAGAGCAGCCTGAACTTCACCGATTTTAAGAAAAGCTACGAGGGTGATATCGGAAAGTATTTTGCCGATTATGTTGACGAGTATTTTATTATAGAGCCTGAAGGCCTTGTTACAAGGAAAGTGAAAAAAGGATGCTATTCCCTTGATCAATGGAACGACCCGATGAATGTTACTACCCAGGTAATTCAACTTTCTTCAAAGGGAATTGCAACAGTAAATCTTGTACCTGCGAAATCTCAGAATCTTCCGGGGCAAGCAATAAGGGGATCAGAAGTGATAAGTAAAGAAAACCGATCTCCCCTGAGATGGTGGAAATTCGATGAGGGATTAAAACCAAACAATCATGATACAAAAGAGGGTAAAACAGGTTCATCCTGTATAATAGAAGGAGTTGATAGCTATTGGAGACCCGGAATATCAGGATCATGCCTTTCTTTTGATGGTTACACCAATAAAGTAAGTATGCCGGCTGCTGATCTGCCTCAGATAAGCGGCGATTTCAGCATTGAAGCATGGATTGCTCCACAGGAATACCCCTGGAACGTGGCTGGAATTGCTGATCACGACCAGGATAAAAAGGCAGGTTATTCATTATCTATAAATCACCTGGGCCAGATTGGTCTATATGCCCTTATTAACGGATCATGGGTCGGGTTATGGACTAAGGAGACTGTTGATTTGTTGAAGTGGACCTGCATAACTGGTGTATACAAGGAGGATGAAGGATTCAGCATTTACTTTGATGGTGAATTAGCTGGCACCTCTGACATTAAAGGCAAGATCACGGATGCGGTCAATCATGATCTTTATATTGGCATGGCCCATGAAAAGAATTCCCCATGGGCCTATGAACGTGCTATCACAAAATCATACTTATCGAATATGGTTTTCAGCGGATTAATAGATGAAGTTCGCTTATTCGACAGAGCACTGAATCACTCTGAGATTATGTCAGGATATCAGAATTATAAACCTTTGAACCCTAAGCCTCTTGATTTTTGGGTCCTGCCGGCAGGAGAAGATATTCCCAACAAATTTGGCGCAACATATACCAAACTGCAATGCAGTCCTGAATGGGATGGTTTATGGCGCTTTGGTGATTATGCTGATATAGTAGTTGCATTTGACGACAAACCAAGTCGTTTTGTATTCTGGAGAGGAACAAATTATCTGCCGAGCATCGTTACCGAACCAGGCCCCAAAGGGATATGGAACAGTGATCAGGGACCTGAAGATTATACCGACCAGTGCTATGAGCATATGTCGGATAAGACCTGCCGCTATTCACATGTCAGGCTTATTGAAAATACAGAGGCAAGAGTTGTTGTTCACTGGCGAAATGCAAGTGTGGGAGTTAGTTACGACTGGTTGACTGTGGATGATGATGGATGGGGATTATGGACAGATGAATACTGGTACATATATCCTGATGCCGTAGCGGTAAGATACCAGGTAAGTGGAAGATTGAAGGATTTCAAGGATATCCAGACCCAGCAAAATGAATTACTGAGTCAGCCGGGGACCAGGCCGGAAGATAATGTTCCATATGATGCAATTACTGTTTCCAATATCAAGGGAGAAACTGAAACCTGGAATTACTCCACCGGGGTTCCTTACATAAAGGGGCAAGGGATTGAGGAGAACAGAAACCTGATCTATATGAATCTCAATTCTGAATACAAACATTTCAATATCGGTGAGATAGGATCATATTTCGTGCCTTACAGTCAGTGGGAGTCAATGAGGATGGCACCGGGACATACCAAATATAATGCATGGAACCATTATCCCTTTGGTTTATTGCCAAGTGACGGAACGGTAGCCACAGGAATCGACAGGGTTAGTTCATCCTGTATAATAACTTTATATGGACCGCATCATCTGCTTGACGACGGCAGAACAGATATGTATAATATTTATGGAATAACAGATCTCCCCGCCGCTGAACTCAAATACCTTAACCGGTCATGGAACTATGCACCGGTTTTGAGCAATGTAAGCGGAGCTGAAAGTAATGGTTATGAAAAAGGACAGAGAGCTTACGTACTTACCAAAAGATCAGCAAAAATATCATTCAGCCTGGAAGGATCTGAAGGTAGCCCCATATTAAATCCATGCTTTGTTATAAAGAACTGGGGATCCGACTCGAAAGCCCGGATTAAGATTAACAATAAAAACCAGGCTACAGGCAGCATGGTCAAACAGGGTCTTATCAGGGACACAGACGGTACACTTACACTTGTAATCTGGATCAATCAGAAATCAGATGTGAATGTATCTTATGACATCACTTAATTGTAATATTGAAGTAAAATCAACAAGAAGTATTATGTCACGAAATAAATTATGCTTACTGCCGGCAATCTTCTTAACAATGTGTTTTTGCTCCCAATGCAAAACAGATAAGAAAGAAAGCTATGAGCTGTCAGAGGTGTCAAACGGATTACACGGATATATTAATTACAGTACAAGTGATCATCCGGAAGGCTTTCGGGCCGGGATCAGTTTTTACACAGCTGTGTGGCCGCTGATTGATAAACCACTTGCGAACTTCCAGATAGGATTACCCAGCGCATGGGTCGCTCCTGAAAACTCTGATGTTGATTTCCCTCTTTGCCCTGAAGGAACATATGCCAGGGACAATTGGGATGAACGAGCCCCTACTTATAGTTCAGTATTTCAGACCATTGAAGGAGGAGTGGGATATTGGCAGGGGAATAAATTCCGTTATAATTCTCCAAAATTCAGTATGAATGCAACCTCGAGTTGTTACGATTTTGAGATTGCTACACCAGGCTGGTCGTTTTTCTATAGCAGCACTGCTTTGCCCGATGATAAAATGGGAATAGCACAATTGAGTAATAGAATTATTGTTCCTCCCGATGGACTTACTTTTGTTGGCAATCCGGATGGACAGTTCCTTGGGTATTCCTGGATGGCTTTACCCCTGTTAGATGCCATCGAAGGACCGCCACCAACCGGAGATCAAAGCTGGACACTTTTCTTGAATACTATGAATTTTAAAGGTCCGGTTGCCTATTATATTGCAGAAACATGGAGCAAAATATCAAAGGACTACAAACCTGATTATGGACGCGGACTGGATGCCAGACCCGCTGAGATGGGTGGTGGAGCAATTGAAATTAATACGGTCCCGAAAATTGTTGCTAAAAGCAAGGGGGATACAGTTTTTTACAAAATACCTCAGATGAAATTTCCTGTCGATGAGAATGGTAAAACTGTACTTGTCCAGGATGTAAAATATTATTCAAAAGATGCTATTTATAATTCCTTTAAATCCTGGAGAAATGGAGAAGGATCCTGTAATGGGATATTCGCAAATCAGGGTACATGGGAACCAGAATTGTTTACGAAAATGCCAGCCTTTGATCAGGATGGAATTGTTCTTGAAAATATGGAAGGAATCTTTAAAACTGAAGTTTTCGGTGACAAAATATTTGGAATGCAATGGAATAATAATGAGGTAACATCAGCAGGTAATTTTCCGCAATATTATATGCAGGTGGGTGATGGTAAAAGAGTACCCGTATCTGTTGATGATGTACCTCCGGAACTTGTGTCAAAAGAATTTACGCTTGCAGAAAAAGGTGAACCATACACTTCCCCTGCATCTGGTTCATGGTCCAATCCGGGATCTGCTTCCAAACCTGAAAATGTTATTCTGGCTGATGGCTCAACTGTTACGTATTGCTGGTATCGATTTATCGATCAGCCCTCATTACAACAGTTTAACTGGAGCAAAGAAAAGAGGGAAAAACTGCAATTATTAATTGAAAAGATACATTACCAATGGAGTATCGATACTGAATATATGGCTCCTCCAGGAACCGGGACCCTGGTTTCCCTGGATCCTGAACTTATTGTAAAACCTCCCAAAGGATTTGAATTGGGATATGTTCCTATTGTTATAGGTCAGAAATAGTAAAAGCCTCGTTAAAACAAATAAACATGAAATATATCTTCACGCATCTCACTCTCTTACTGTTAATTACTCTGGTCGCACAGAATGCAGCCAAGGCACAGACGCCTGTCATGTCATGGGATTTTGAAACTATCAGGGACAGGGTGGCAATTGAAGCCTCCACCAATATCGCTGATACCATTGAAGGGAATTTTGAAGGTGTAGAAGGAGTAAGCGGAAACGGATTACGCCTGGATGGATTTACAACCAGGGTTATCCGTGAAGGAAAAGATATTAAGAAACCCGGTCCGGAATTTACGATTGAGGCATGGGTTTCTTTGGGGGAGTATCCTTTGAACTGGTGTCCGGTGATCACTACCGAATCTGATGAGGTGAAAGGATACCGCCTTATGATCGGCCCCTACGGGCAGGTTTCTTTTGAAACTGCGATCAGTGAACAATGGATATCCTGTACAAGTGCCAATGAGTCAATGCCGCTCAGAAAATGGATGCACCTCACCGGCGTATATACTGAGAATGAAGAAATGGCACTATATATAAATGGTGAATTGGCGTCAGCAGTGAAGATCACAGGCTCTTTAACCTTCCCTTCCAAGAACAGCTGTATTATCGGGATGGTGGCAGTGCCTCAAAGGCCAAGCAATACTATCAGGACTTGGGGAACAATCGCAACATACTACGGATTGGATGGGATTATTGATGAAGTAAAGGTTTTCGACAAAGCATTAACTGCCGCCCAGATCAAAGGCGATTTTGAAAAGTATAATGTTAAAGCACCTGATATTCAAGAGCGCAGGCTGCCAACAATTGACAAAAATCCGGGTCATTTTGGTGCTTACTATACCAAATTGAAATACTACCCCGGATGGGACACTCTCTGGCCCGTTGATCAGGATCCTGATATCGTAGTTTGCTTCGACAACAATCCTTCTAAGTTGATTTTCTGGAGAGGAATAAGGTACGGCCCCGGATGGGTTTCTGAGAATGAAAACTGGATGAGCGATCAAAGCCTTGAAACCTGGGGTAATGGGAAAAATGATATCGAAGGATGTTTCGAGCATATGCAGGATAGGCATTGCCGTTTTTCACATGTTAGGATCATTGAAAATAATGAAGCACGAGTAGTGGTTCACTGGCGCTATGCATTGGTTAGTGCTTATGATCACACCTGGATGCCTGATCCCAAAACCGGCTGGGAGTGCTGGGTCGACGAATACTATTATATCTATCCCGATGGATCGGCCATAAGAAAAGTAGCATGGAATGAGGGGACAACCGGTCGTGCAATACAGTACCAGGAATCATTACCCCTTACCCAGCCTGGTCAGCGTAGCGAAGATGTTATCGAAACTGACTACGTGCATGTTGCAGATTATAATAACAATATATTAGCTGTTTCTGTAGTCCCTGACAGTAAGCCTGAGGGTTGGACCGGGAAATATACCATTCAGCAATTCAATTTCAAATCTGAAAACAAACCTTTTATTTGTTTCGAACCGGGAAATAATATGTGGGTAAGATGGATTGGTGGAGGGTATAACCATTTCCCTGTAAACCAGGCGCGCAGTGATGGGCGATGGGCCAAAACTACCGACCGCCCTACACATTTCATGAGTTCACCATGCTCAGATCCGCTTATTCACGAGGATGGTAACCGTCTGTACTGGATTGGCCTGTACGGTATGAATGGCATGAGTATGAACGAGCTGGTAAGCTTTGGCCGTTCGTGGGCCTACGCCCCCGAACTCACTCTAACAGGTAATGGATGTATATCTAAAGGATACGACAGAGCAGAGAGATGTTACCAGCTGGAAAACACTAATCCTGAGGCCATACCAATCGAATTGACTCTAAAGGGCAGCAAGGAATCACCAGTTATAAATCCAGCTATCATTGTAAAAAACTGGAAATCAAAAGGGGCAAAGGTTTTTGTGAACGGCAAAGAAAACACAAACTGTAAAGTTGGGATTAATCACCAACTCCACGGTGACGACCTGGTAATTTACATTCCCTTAGAAGAATTTGTGCCAGTTAAAATTACCCTTGAACCTTATTAATCAGAATGGTTTATTAAATTCCGAAAAAAACAGAACATAAAATTTAAACACATAAAAAGATGAATAATCTCAAATCACTTAAAAAATTTTGCACACTAAAATCTTTCATCGTTATTGTTCTTTTTATTCTGCTTACTCCTCTTGCTTCGGCACAGGAAAATGCAAATAAGTCGATGAAAAAAGGAAATGTTGGCGGATATTTGATTTCACAAAGAGAGAAAGTTGATGAATCCTATAATGCAGGATATTCAATGTACGTTGCTGCATATCCTCTTCTGCGCGAATATCCCGGCAGGGAATTTCAATCAGGCCTGTTCGGAACATGGATGCATCCACATTATGACAAACCGCTGCCAGTGGAGAAATTGTATACAGATATTGAAGGTGGACTTGGTTGGTGGCGCGATACAGAGTATGCAACAGCAACACCAAAATTTATTATGGGCGGAGTGCAGCGCGACTTTGTTGGATGGGCCAACGGACCCGGGGCCGGACAAGGAAGGGACTGGAGTAAACCAAAAGGGAAATATGGTGTAGCTCAGCTGAGCCCATGGGTAATATGGCCACCTGATGGACTGAATCTGAAGCAGGGTACCTGCGGTGAATTGTTTGGCAGCGGGTATCTGCCTTTGCCATTAACTGAGCCCAAATCGACCACGGCTGGTGCAGATGTTACAACCGGGAATCAATGCTGGACCTTGTTTCTTAATACTGCGAATTTCAAGGGCCCCGTTGCATTCTTTACCCCTTATTTCTGGACCCGTGCATCAGTTGATGATCCCCGCCTGGATGGCTTGTTTCTGGATCAACGCCCTTCTGGAGCCAACAAAGCATTTCAGATGGAAACACAGCATATTCACTCATTTGAAGCCACTGACTCAAAGGGTCAGAGATATGCCCGTATGGCTCCCACACAGTATCCCGCCGGACCAGATGGCAATACGGAATTATTGCACCGCCTGATGGTTTATAAAAAAAAGGCTCTTTGGGATGATGTTGAGGCCTGGTTTAAGGGAGGAGAAGCAGCCAACAGTAAGATTGATGTGAACGAGGCAGCCCAGCAAGTTTTTAAGAAAGGTGTAAGATCAAACTGGAGTTTTTATGGAGATCATATTCCTAAGAATCAGCGTGCACTAATGAATATTACTTCTTTTATGGATGTAAATGTCACCGACGACGCAACTCTAAGGGTTCGCTGGGATGGTGATCTGATCACTAAAAAAGAAACCAAGAACGGATATATTGTCACACTTCCTGAATATTATAAACTGGTGAAACCCGAAAATGATACCATTGGTATGTGGATTGCTGTAGCACCTGAGGAGGTGCCGGAAGAAACCGGACTGCACAATGTTGACTTTAGCAATCAGGTCCCAAGAAACAAGACGGCTTATGTTACTCCTGAGGATAAAGAGAGTAGCTGGAAAACCCCCGGTCCGGTAGCAGGACCATTCAAGGCGAAACTGGGAGATGGCAGCACTGTGACCTATTACTGGTATCGGTTTGCCGATCAGCCTGCTCTGCTAAATGCGGATTTGAGTAAGGAGGAGCGGGAAGAATTGCAGCGACGCGTGGAATTGCTTCACAGGAATTGGACAAAGGACCGCGAATACCTTCCTGCACCCATGTTTGGGGAATTGGCTGAAATTGACCCGGCTCTAATTGTTACTCCACCTAAAGGTATGGAAGTGGGATATGTTCCTATTGTTACTCAGCAGGGATTGGAGAAATAGTTAAGAGAGTATCAAACAAAATAGTTATGAAAAATATCTTTTTACTGCTTGCAGTCTTTATTGTTGTTCATGCCGAAGGTATCTGCCCCGGAAAAGCAATCTATAATGACGAAATTACTGCAGGAGAAATTAACCAACGGATAAAGATGGCAAGCGACCGGATCATGTTTGGTATAATACCAGAAATGTCATCTGATTTTTTATTGGCAGATATCTCTCTTAAACCGGAATTCAAGCGTCGGTTTACAGATTTCAGCGGGGATATTTCCGGGCGTTATTTCGATGTTTTATCCTCCTACCCGGCTCAAAACAATCCTATTAACATTAATGAGCTGATGGATGAAGCTCTTCGATACCAGCATATGGACGGTCGTTTTGGAAATCCTGATCTTGAGTTTGATGCTGAAAAACTGTCTGGTAAGCAAATGGCTTTGCTTTGGGGAAACGGACGTTTGCTGGTTGGTATGATGAAATATTATCAAATGGATCGTCAACCCAAAGTGCTTGCTGCAGCAAAAAAACTGGGAGATTTCATCATTGGATGCGCGGATAATTGTATCAACCCGCAAGTGGTGGACCGGCTGAAGGATAATGATTACATGGGTTACATTTGTTTTACGCAATTGATGGAAGGATTGGTACTGCTTGGGGATGAAACCAAGGATGAAAAATACATGCAGACTGCCTCGGAAGTATTCACATTGCTTCCTCCGCCCGGCAAGCAACACAGTCATGGATATCTGAATACCTTATTGGGCACCCTGATGCTTTACGACCGGACAGGCGAAGCTGAACAATTGAAGTTTGTCACCGACCGCTACAATGAATTGGTCAACTCGCCGGAATATCTGATTTTTGGTGGCATTCCTGAATATTTTGGAGAAGTGGGTATTTCTGAAGAGGTACGCGATGAAGGTTGCGCAGAAGCTGATTTTATTATGCTGTCGCTGCACTTATGGAAAACTACAGGAGAAACAGGATACCTTGAAAAATCAGAGCATTGCCTCATCAATCATCTGTTTGCAAACCAGTATCAAACAGGCGATTTCGGGCATAGAAGCATCGATCCGAAAATGGGCTTCGTCAATGACAAAAATATTGCAAGGTCATGGTGGTGCTGTAATTTCCATGGCCTGCGTGCCCTTCATGAAGCGAAAGAAAATATTTTTACCAGAACGAATAACACGGTTCAATTCAACCTTTACTTCGACGGAGAATATTCCGACAACGAAATCCATTTAACAGCAGAACAAGTAAAAAATCACTCCAACCAATTTAAAATTCGTATGATAAAAGTCGGTCCAGATTCACGTCTGGCGGTGCGAAAACCCAGCTGGGCCAGGCAAGTTGAGCTAACTTCCGCTGGGAAAAAGCTTCGAACGAAGCAGGTAGGTGATTACCTGGTTATTGATCAAAGCCTGCAAGCCGGCGACCAGATTGATGTTGCGGTGGAATATGAGGTGAAATGGGTTAATCGTGATAAACAGGAAATTGCATTTCCAATTGATGGCAAAGTGCAGGCGGCACTGTTTTATGGTCCCTACCTGATGTCGGTTGACAATAACTTTCAACCTTTCTTTGATGCGGAGCCAAATTACAGCAATTATATTGTACTGGCGGATCAGTTGAAATTCAATCCGGAATCGGCACCTGAAGAATCAAACTTAAAAAACACTTATCTTCTTATGCAGCATATCCATTCTGACATGTTCGGGAAATATCCGGTAGTTTTTAGGCCAATCAGCGAAACCACCTGGCAATCACCCTGTGACATCCGGGTATGGTTCACCATAAGCCAATAAAAAAGATGAAATCAATAACAAGAATAATGTTAGCAGCGGTCCTGACGGTTGTAGTTTGCAGCACTGTGATGGCTGCCGGGAAGCCGCTGAAAGTTTATATCCTGGCCGGGCAGTCGAATATGCAGGGTTCAGCTCACTTTAGCACATTTGAAGCTATTGGTGAGGATCCGGCAACTGCGACGCTTCTCAGTATGATACTCGACAAGAACGGTGATCCTGTTGTCTGCGACAATGCATGGATAAGCTACATCACTCAACAGGGCGGGCGCGATACACTTATGCAGGGCAAGGTTAAGGTGGGTTACGGTTTTGATCATGAGCGCATTGGACCGGAATACGCGTTTGGCCTTTTTATTGATAAAGCGCACGATGAACCAGTCTTGATTATCAAGACCGCCTGGGGCGGAAAATCCCTGGCGGTTGACTTTCGCCCACCCAGTGCCGGACCCTATGAACCCAGCTTGAAAGAGAAGGAAAGGGGAAATGTACCTGAGAAGGATGAGGTTGGACATTACTACCGTGAAATGATCCGGCACATCAGGGCAACACTAAAAAACGCAGAGAGCATAAGGAAGATCGTTCCGGGCTACGATCCGGAGCAGGGATATGAACTGGCAGGATTCATATGGTTTCAGGGCTGGAACGATATGTGTAACCGGCACCATATCGAACAATATACTGAGAATATGATACATTTTATCAGTGATGTGCGTAAAGAATTTGATCAACCTGACCTGCCTTTTATTGTTGGTATTCTGGGAGTCTATGGGATTGATCCGGATAGTCGAAAGTTCGACAAAGGTTTGCCCGTCACCGATTTTCGCAAGGCACAGTTCGCTGCTGTGGAACAATATGATCTGAAGGTAGAAGCACAATATCGTGGAAATGTGAAAGCGGTAGATAGTGGCCCCTATTATGAACTCGGGCTTAGCGACATTTACTGGAAGCAGCGGCTGACAAACGAATGGAAATGGCGCGTAAAACAAGGAGAGATGACTCGGAAGGAGGCCAGAAAAGAACGCGAACGGTATGGTTTTACTGATAGAGGACTAACAAAAAAGGAACAGAGCATCTGGGATAAGTGTGCGTCAAACGCTGAATATCACTATCTGGGTAGTGGAAAGACCTTTGTTCGCTTTGGTAAGGCTCTTGCAGAAGCGATGCTCGAAATGGAATAGGATTGATTGTTTATTGCAAGGAATTTAAATACAATAATAGAAATACGTATCATGTGTAAAGCACCATTAAGATTTTCAGGAATAGAAATTATTTTAATATTTCTTTTTAGTTTTTTCAGTGGATATAATAATGATGTATATTGTCAATATTCAGATATTGGACAGGACCCCCTTGAATGGTTAAGTGAACCTCACTCTGTTTTTAGCTCAGAAGTTGTTATGAGCGTTAAAATTCCAGATTTTCAAGAGCCGCTGGAGTATCGCTTTGAATGTGTCAGTGGTCCTGGATACAGCAGTGATTGGCAGAGTTCAAATGAATTCAAGAACTCGCGATTGAATCCTGAAACTACCTGCAGCTTTATTGCAAGGGCAAGGATAGCAGGCCGCGACACTGAAATAATCCCTGCAACTAAAATTTACGAAGTCACTACCAGAAGATCAACAAACACAGGTGATTCAAGATATATCCCTGAGATAGATAAGGCTTTCGCTAATGGTGAGATTGAGCTTATTCCCATCAGGGTGACAGGGGATAAGGATAACAGGATAAATTTCTGCGCTATCAACAGGTGGGAAGAGGGAAAACCAAACAGTTATAATACACCCGAACTGCGTGAAGAATTTATTAACGATGCAAAGCACTCATTCAGAACTTTTATTCCTGGTGATGAGTATGCAATTGCTCCCTTCCCTGAATATCGTGATTTCTTCAATTTGTATGCTATCTGGTGGCCTGGAATGCCAGCATATAACTGGGAGGAAGGACTTACAACAGTTGACCTGGATGAGATAAGGGATCGACTATTCCTTCCGTGGAATACCGAAGGAAAAGGATGGGTATCATGCCTTGCAATGTTGAATACAGATGGTGGAGGTGGAGGAGCCGCCCGGAATATTGAAACCAGAACAGGTAATGCAATGATAGCAGGTAGGGAAACTGAGGCATTTATTCATGAATTCGCTCATACAGCTCCCGGCTTACCTGACGAGTATACATCAAACGGTGTTTGGGGCAAGGGAGGTGAAGGATCCAATACAACGCTGGATTATATTCTTGAAGATGTGAAATGGAGAGCCTGGATTGAGCCGGGGACTGAGATTCCAACCCCTTATTCACCTGAAAATATGGATAAAATAGGCGTTTTCGAGGGAGCTACACACAGACTTCACCATATTTACAGGCCAACTGCAAGGGGCTGCATTATGGGAGCAGGTTCCTTTGCCGGGGATCCTGACGGACTATGCCCGGTATGTGTTCAGCGAACGGTGTGCAGACTATACATGTGGGTTGATCCTTTTGATGTTACTTACCCTGCAAGAGAGGAGCTGAATGTTTCAATACCTGGTATGGTCCATTTTTCTGTAGATAAGATAGATAACCTGTCGGGTTCACAAAAACTGTCATGGCTTCTGAACGGTGAGGTAATTGCCAATGATGTAAGAGAGATTGATATCACCTTTGATGATACAAAAGAATATATAGTAGAATGCAGCTTGGTTGATGAAACTGAATTTGTCAGACCCGATCTTCCCTTTGTTGATTACCCAAAAGCATCTGTTACATGGGTCATTAATAGAGGTCCGGATAATTCAAGTTTGCTAGAATCAGAAATCGCATCCTCAGGCAAAAGAATATCTTATTCATTTTCCAAGCCTGAACGAGAAGTGCCAGGTTTCTATATCAAGGATCTGGAGTTTAGAGAAGCAGGAAAGGGAAAGATTAGGATATCAAACCCAGGTAATGAATATTCCTATTACTGGTATGAGAATGATTTTCCGGATTATGTCCCAAAATTCCCAAATGGCAAATTTTACGGATCAGGGAAAAAAGCCAATGGAGATACATTCAAAGCGGTTGCAACGGTGGTTGAAAATAAGGGCGGGATCTTTATAAAAGATACAGCAAAAAATGATTTTGGCAGTTGGATATATCTGAAGGTCTATCCTAATGGTGAAAATGAGTTACCGGTGGAGTTTGACATCCTAACATCCCAGGATGGACGATTCGCTTCTGAGCTGGTGATCAAAGATCACAAAACTGATAAAATAATATATGATGATAATTACCAGTTCAGTACAGAAGAGGTTGATATAACCTGGAAGGGGATAATAAGAGATGGATATATAGAGCTCAAAGAGAATGGCTATATGAATAGCACTATTAAAATGTACTATTCAGCATTCTACGATGGGAGGAAGGATCCGATGGGTGAAGGCATCGAATTCAAGCCTGAAAAACCAGGGAATTACTATGTAGAAGCATCTGATCTGAAAACAGGAGCCAGAAGTTTGAACAGGGTAGGTGTAGCCATTACTGAAAACGTGAAAAGGAATACTGGAAAGTCAATTTCACCTGACGACATTAAGAGTTCAAATCTACTAATGTGGCTTGATGCAAACGACTTAGATGCTGACGGCATGCCAGATGGTAACCTTTTTAGAAGAGGATCAGCCAACGGTGGGAAAAGCAAAGCAGGTGATTTGAACTTTCATTTTTTCAATTATTTCCCCAATAAGCAGAATGGTAAACCCGTATTGAGCTGGAGAACCATCTGGGTTCAGAGGTTGAGTGAAGCGGTTAATAATTACCAGACAATCATCATGGTGAGGAAGGAAAGTGATTTCTCTTCTCAGGGTACGGCTCCATGGAGAGAACTTGATAAGCTGATTGGAATTGGCGATTATGGAGATAAACTTTTTGCCAATGATATATCTTCATCAATGGTCAATGGTAATGTTTGGATTAATGGAGAGAAAGTGGATGTCAAGTCAGCTTCAATGCCTCACGACTTTTATATTGCCAGCTACGAGTTCTCAGAGGTAATGGATAATCCCTTTAAAATTACTGATGGACATTGGGAGGGAGAGGTATGTGAAGCACTTGTTTTTGATTCCAAACTCAGTAAAAAGGAAAGGGAAAGAGTTGAGGAATACCTTTACAGGAAGTGGATTTCGGGAGTTAGTTATTAGATGAAAATTAAACCATATGAAAATCAACAAAATCAAATACTTATTGGCCTTGGTAGTAGTGGCAGCATCAGTACATGCCTGCAATATTATGGAGAGTGATCCACAGCCCAATGTCGTTATTATTCTTGCTGATGATCTGGGTTGTGGCGACATGAGCCTTTATGACGGATGGATCAATACGCCCCGAATCGACCAGATGGCACGGGAAGGCGCCAGGTTTACCGATTTCCACTCAAACAGTTCGGTTTGCAGTCCTTCACGAGCTGCTTTTCTGACCGGCCGTTATCAACAAAGGGTTGGAATTGCAGATGTGATTGTAGGGTTTCAAGACAAGGAAGGTTTGGAACCCTCCGAAGTGACCATTTCCAGATTATTTAAGGATGCAGGTTACAAGACGGCTATTTTCGGAAAATGGCATTGTGGCACTGACATTCGCCAAAACCCCACCAGACATGGCTTTGATGAATATATTGGTTTCCTTAACGGGGGAAGCGATTACCTGAGCCATACGAATTGGATGGACGGTACTGAAATCAAAGAACAGAAGGGCTATGGCACTCATATCATCACTGATAAATCCATTGATTTCATTAAACGTAATAAGGATAATCCATTCTTTCTGTATGTCGCTCATCAGGCCGTACATAACTACTACCAGATCCCATCAGACCCCCCGGGAACCAAGGGCAGGGATATACCGCTCTCGGGAAAGGAAGCTCAGGCCAGATACATTGTCATGCTTGAGGACCTGGATAAGGAAGTAGGCAAAATACTGGATGCCTTGAAAGAATATGATCTTGAGGAGAATACCCTGGTGTTCTTCTTTTCTGACAACGGCGATGTGCAGATGAATCCGAATGAAAGGCCTTACCGTGCCGGCAAATTCAGTAATTATGAAGGAGGTCACCGAGTTCCTGCAGTTGCAAGATGGCCCGGCCATATCAATGAGGGATGGACATCGGATGAGCTGATCGTTGGAATGGATCTTCTGCCCACCCTAACGGATATAGTTGGCATCGATCTTCCTGAAAATAGAAAACTCGATGGGATAAGCATCAAAGACCACCTGCTGAATCAAGGCGATTTACCTGATCGAAAAGTATTCTTTGGTTACGAACCAAAATTGGGCACGGCCATGCGCGATGGAAATTGGAAAATGCTGACCAAGGGCGATGTAGTTGAGTTGTACGACTTGAGTATTGATATCAAGGAAACAACAAACATTGCGGATAAATACCCGGAAAGGACAAAACAAATGAAGGCTGCAATTGAGGAGTGGAAGCTGGAGGTGACACCCGAGCCTGCTTCAAAACGATAAAAGTTTTTATGTTCTCCCAGGTACACCTTTGCGTACATCAGGATGATTAAAGTAAGGGATCCAATCTAAGGATATATTAACTCTCTCTGCTCTCCCAGCTCCAAGGCCAAAATACTCTTCCTGTCCCGCAGATAAAGTTTTGTTCCTATAAGAGTGGGCAGTGTCCATGAAACCTGGTCAGTCATTTTCACAGAGCTTAGAATATCAAAACTTTCAGGAGAAACTTTAGCAATAGTCAGGAATCCCTTTTGATCCAGAAAAATTGCTTTATTATCAGCATAAAGACACTGAGCCATAGTAAACATACGATGCTCCCAGGCGATTTTTCCGGTTCTCCACTCAAAAGCAGTGAATTTGGATGAACTGTGGGAGCCAGCAGAACCATAAATATAATCGCCAATTCGGAAGAGGGTCCAGCAAGAACCGCGAAGATTTGTTTCAAACCATAACTCTTCTGCTTCCATTTTCTGCTCTACTCTACTGATTTTTAGTAGCCTGCCGCCACCAGTATCGAATTGACTAGAGACAAAAATATGATCCTCATCACATTGTACAATGGGTGTTAGATGATTCCCATTGTCAATAGGAATAGTATGATGCCACAGCAATTTCCCAGTTACCGGATCAAGCCCATTAACACCTTCCGGTGAAAAATAAATAAACTGATCCTGCCCGGCAAGCTTTATGATTGTTGCCTGAGCATAACTAACTCCACCAGGACCAGCCTCCCATATAATTGATCCGTCTTCCGGATTATAGGCCACCAAACTATGGTCATCACCGCCGACATGGACTATAACCATATTCTTATAAGGTATCGGACTGGCACTATAACCATACTCCTCCATACGCTCCCTCCGGCCGTACTCTGCAGTCAAGTTATGCTTCCATAATAACTTCCCGGAGTTTAGATCCAGGCAATGTAGGTCTCCTGCTATACCAACAGTAATGATATGGTCATTAAAGATCAGTGGAGAGGCATTTGGACCTCGTCCGAATTGTTCCCTCATATCAGGCCAAAACGTACGGGGATAACTGTGTTCCCATTCCGTTTTTCCTGTTTTTGCGTCCAGGGAAATGACTATCTCATTATCCCCATTACTGTACATTGTAAACAACTTTCCATTTTTATGAAGGATGCTTGAGTAACCTTCACCCATCGACCGTTTCCATAATTGCTTTGGTCCATCTGTCGGCCACTGGTCTGATAGTCCAATGGCCTCGACAGTGAAATCGCCATTTGGTCCGCCCCATTGCAACCAATCCTGAGCACCAACATGATTTACCTGAAACATTAACGTACCAAAAAAAGCAGCCATAACTGTGTATAATAATTCATCTTATCCTATGATTTAGACTAGTTTTCAATAGAAAGACGTTCATTTATTCTAATCATTACAGATTTTCAGGGTTGAATGTGTTCTTACAACATATTTTGCCGGGAAGGATCCTCCTATCCATCCAGGCATCTGGACACCCCAGGATCCGGGGCAGGGACATACATCTTCCAGTAAATCAGGATGATGAAAGCAGTGGATCCTGCCTGAGGGTAATTGTTCCCTTGTTTACTGATCCGTTTACTTCCAGCATAATAATATAGGTTCCGGGGGCCGCCTTAACTGATCTGGTCAGCTGCTCGCCAAAAAAGTTATTGCCTTTATTATACTTCCCAAAGTTAAATGTGAGTTTTACAAAGATCTCATTCAAAGCCTGTGAAGATGTTGCTTGATTCAATTCTTCATTAATTGCCGCAAGAAGGGTCTTTTCTTTATCCGATTTCAATAAGATATTAATTTCATTTACAGCCTTTGACATGGTATTTTTAAATTCCTTAATGGATTCATCTCCAACAGGAAACTCCATGTTCCACCGAATCCTGTTTATACCTTGCTTTGCTTCAAAGGAGACAATTTTCTTATTCTGTCCTTCAGGATCCTGGATTGTAAGCTTTACCATTCCTGCTGGTTTTTCCTTTAAGTAAAAGGCTACCGATGCTCCTCTTGGGGCATTTTCACCTCTGAAGAGGAAGGAAGACTGATCCTTACCCATTGTCTGGTCGATCCATATTGTTGCAACCCGGTTCTTAAACATATGAACATCCTTGGTTCTGACCTCATTAGTAAGTTGCTGAAGGGGAGTTATATCGTCAAGAATCCATAGACTTCTGCCATGGGTGCCTGCTATCAGGTCGCCATCACGGGGGTGAATTATCAGATCATGAAAAGCCACAGTTGGCATATTATTCATGAATCTTTCCCATGACCCTCCCCTATTTGTTGAAACGAAACAGGTAAGTTCTGTTCCAACGAAAAGAAGATCAGGGTTAATATTATCTTCTCTTATGACATATACTGCGTTACCCATGGAGATATTTCCTGAGATATTTTTCCAGCTTTTGCCGTAGTCATCAGTCATGAAAACATAAGGAGTGTTATTATCATTCCTATGGGCATCAAAGCTTACAAATGCTCTTGCATCATCAAAATGTGATGCCTCTACCCTGCTCACCCATGTATTTTCAGGCACTCCGGCAAAATTGGGCCGAACGTTTGTCCATGAATAACCACCATCCCTTGTGATCTGTACATTACCATCATCTGTTCCTACCCAGATCAATGATTCGTTAAGTGGAGATTCTGATATTGTGATAATTGTACAGTGATTCTCAGCGCCTGTAACCTCTTCTGTTAGTCCGCCGGTATTCGAAGAATTACGCTTTGCAGGATCATTGGTACTGAGGTCGGGACTGATTATCCTCCACGAATCGCCCCTGTTGGTTGATTTAAACAAATGGTTACCTCCCACATATAATGTTTGCGGATTATTAGGCGACAGCACCATTGGTGTACTCCAGTTGAACCTGAAATGCGGAGGGAGAGCACTCCCTTTAATCAGCCTGTTTGGTATGTCACCCCATAGCCATCCTTCACCTGGATTTATTGTATAATCGATTAAGGTCTCTTCGTAATCGGCTGTGGCATAATCACTAAAGTTGCTTATAGTTGCAGGTGTGGGGGAAATAAATTTGTGCTCCCTTGTCTCCATATTAATTCTGCCAATACCACCTACATGGCAGTCTGTATAAACTGTTCTCCAGTCGGTTGGATCAACCTGATTATGAAAACCATCACCTCCTGCTATCTCAATATTATGGTGACTGAGTATCCCTCTCCTGTCACGCGTATTGCTCGGCGTACCCCAGTTACTGTTGTCCTGCAGCCCCCCATAAATCCAGTAAGGATCCCGCATATCCGTTCCAATAGCGTAATACTGACCGATGGCCATATTGGTAAAGTTCCTGAATGTTTTACCTCCATCTTCAGTAAGATGTGCACCCTGATCGGTGCCGGTATAGAACACATTTTTATCCACCGGACTGAGCCACAGATCATGGTCGTCGCCGCCTGCTCCTCCCCATGGTTTCCGGCCGAAAGTTTTCCCACCATCGGATGAAAAAGAATACTCCCTTGCTATAACATAGATCAGATTATCATCAATAGGATTGATCTCTACCCTGCCGTGGTACATCGGTCGGCTCGTATGCCTATAGAGATATTTCCATGATTTTCCTCCGTCATCAGAGCGGTAAACCCCGGGTCCGGGTACGCTCATATCATCAGGTAAATACTGACTGGCTTCAACATATGCTGCAATAATATCAGGATTGGCTCTATGAATCGATATGCCAATACGGCCAGTCTCACCCTCAGGCAGTCCATTTGTGAGCTTTACCCAGCTGTCACCACCGTCGGTTGATTTAAAAATCCCTCCCTCCGTGCCTCCGCTGTACATCGACCAGGGTGTTCTGATACGATGGTACATTCCTGCATACAATATGTTTGGGTTTGATGGATCAATTGCTATCTCCGTGCAACCTGTCTTAATATCGTCTGGCAATCCATTTGTAAGTTTCTCCCATGATTCACCACCATCTCTTGTTCTGAATAGTCCTCTTTCCCCTGAGTATCCCCATAAATGTCCTACAGCTGCTACATACAGAATATTTTTGTCAGTAGGGTGCGTAACTATCCTTGCAATCTGGTGTGTCTCTTTCAGGCCCACATTGACAAATGACTTACCACCGTCAACTGATTTATAAACCCCGTCGCCCCAGGCGCTGCTGTTACGATTGTTTGCCTCACCGGTGCCCACCCAGATAACAGAGGGATCGGGTTGAAAAAAGGCTACATCGCCTATTGAGGCTGCACCATAATTATCGAAAATGGGAGTCCAGGTTAATCCCCCGTTACGTGAAAGCCAAACCCCACCCGAAGCAGCGCCAACAAGCACTGTCTTATGATCATTATTCAGAGCATCAAGAGCTGATATGCGGCCCATCATATTTCCCGGCCCGATACTTCTCCAACGAAAAGTTTCAGCGAGGCCTTCATTTCTTTGTCTCATTCCGAATCCTCTTTGAGCCAAAAGGGAGGCCTCACTGGCAGCCATAATAAGAATGGCCAGAGCAAAACATTTAATTATATTCTTCATTTGTCGTCTTTGATTTAAGGCAGGATTAATAGTATAGGTCATTATGGTTAAAATTTAAAAAATAATCGCCAATGGTTCAAAAGAATATTGAGGTCTTTTATGTTTAAAATGTGGATAATATTACCTTAAGGAATTCCTATTTTTAAATATGAAATTTGAAGTCAATATGTTAAAAATACAAACAACATTCAGAGCATTCATTTTTATTGTGTGCTTTCCGTTAGTAATGGCCGGGTCTCTTACAGCACAAGAAGTTACTGAAAGCCAGTTTCTGGGAAATCGCTATTTTACTTTTAATACGGTTGTGAGGGTTAACCAGATTGAAACCTCCCGCGATGTAACTAATGGCGAAGATGAATCGAGTATTCACTCTCCGGAAGAAGCCCGTATTTTTCGGGAAACTATAGAAAAAGGTTGGCCGGGTGCTCGCATTACCTGGGCCTTCAGCTGGCTGGCCCTGAAGGATGAGCGCCCTAATTATCGTGATTTGAAGAAGCTGATTGTCTCCTATCATGAAAAGTATGGCGATGAGATTACTTTTATTCCAGGCGGTTATTTTGCCAATATGTATAATACTCGTGAGCAGGTTAACCGCGACTTGCATGATGGCTTACAGATGGTTTCGGATATGGTTGGAGATGGATACCGGCCCCTAAGTGTCATTGCAGGTTATCTCTCTGCAGAAAATCTCAGATATCTGGCAGATGAGGAAGGGATTCACGTTTGCCAGGGTAATATCTGGAGCCAGTATGCAATTGACAACGGCGATGGTGACGGCTCGATATCCTATCCTTATTACCCCTCACGAGAACATTTCTTAAAACCCGCCCAGGGTAAGGAAGATTTCATCGATTGTGTAAATCTTGATGGCTGGACCATGGATTTCCTGAGTGCAAGGTTCCCGGGTGGAAGAACTATTGATGGAGAATGGTGCGGTAGTCGGCAAGGTGTAGGTCCAATTGAAACGGTTATCAGATTAGGGACTGAGAGAGGCACCAAAGAAATGCTTGCCGTAACAGCTGCCCATTTCGACAAGGGCTTCGAATTAAATGATTTTGCCTGGGTAACCTGTACCTGGGAGCTGGGCCTTGTAGAAGCACGCAAAATATATGGCTATAAAGGTCGTAATGGAATGGAGGGAATGTTGATTTGGTTCAGTGAAATGAGGCGGCGCTGGCCTGATGCAAAGTGTATCACACTGGGAGAATTTGGGATGCTCTGGCGGGAGCAATTCAAAAATAATAATGATGTCAATTATAGATTTGTCCAACGCGGATCAGGCGTCTGCGGATCGGAGCCGGAATTGGAAATCCAATGGTTTATGAACAAGGATTTTCGACTTGCGCTATTGAGGGATTGGCAAGAAAACGCACCCGGAAAACTGATTGACTTTACCCGTTATGATCTTAAAGCCCAGGAACCAGCTGATCCTGAACCGGGCCAGCATAGCCGCAACTGGAGTTTGATGAACAGGCTAAACCAAAAGGGGATCCGGCCTCAGGACAAACCTATTGATATCAGCCTGTTAAACGAAGAAGAAAAGGACCTTATCAGAAAGTGGTATCCTGACTTAATTGAGCCGCCAATAGTAACTCCGGGCCAAAATGGAGAGCCACCCTCTGATGCTATCATTTTGTTCGACAAGGATACCCTTATCAATTTTGTTAGTGTGGAAACGGGTGGAGCCCCTGAATGGATTGTATCAGGAGATAATTTTACTGTAAAACCCGGGACGAAGGATATAATGACAAAGCAGAAATTCGGTGATTGTCAACTGCATATTGAGTGGAAAACATCTAAGGAAGATGTTATGGAAGGGAAAACGGGACAGAAATGCAGCAACTCGGGAATATACTTCATGAGTAAATATGAAATTCAGGTTTTCAATTCATACAATAATAAAACAAATCCTAGCGGTCAGGCTGCCGCATTTTACGGTAATTACCCACCCCTCGTCAATGCTTCTCTTGAACCTGGTCAGTGGCAGGTATATGATATAATCTTCATCGCTCCAAAATTCAGTGAAAATGAAGAACTGATTGAACCGCAGACTTCGTTAGTTTTCTTTTTTAATACAGCTCAGATGTAAGAAAAAACAGGGA
>CAYXJR010000004.1:0-33020 GCA_964465145.1 uncultured Porphyromonadaceae bacterium
TTTCATATTGATTATTAATGGTTAATTGAAAATGGTTTGTCCCTAAAAAACATTGACCTTTTCAAAGGTCGTCAAAAATGGGGAAAAAGCGAATAAAATTACAAAAGCCTCGGTACTTTTTAAGACATTCAGGAAATCCTGTGGACTTGATTTTCCATCGGCGAATTTACTGTCTGGCACTACGATATAATTTGTAATTTCAACTGTACTTAAATCGCTACTAATGCTTAAAACTAAAGTCGTTTTAACCTTTATGGTTTTGTTATTTTCCGGCACGGTAGTATCTCAGGATCACTTACTTAACGGACATTGGGAGTTCATTCCCGAAAAGAGTTCCCACATCGATTTATTTGGGAAGCTGGATGTGGAAATAGATATTCATGATGATGAAATCCGGATTGTTCGAATCTGGGGCACCGGGAGCCGGATATTTCGGGATACTTTTTTGTTAGCTGATCGAGAAGGAAAGCAAACCAGTATCGTCGGCTCCAGGGTTTTCCCAACCAACGTATTTATGGGGATGAAAGTTGGAGAGGACCAGGAAAGAGTGTGTCAGCTTGACTGGAATCCAGAGAAGTTAACTATTCATATTTCCGAAACTTTCCCCGGTATGGTGTCGCAGGGAGATAAGGATTTTATGGCGGAACACCGTTTTGATCTTGAACCAGTATGCAATATTCTAAGCTATGAGATTATTCGTCCTTCCAGGACCGAAATGCCCATTCGTTATTTGTTTAAAAAGGAGTGTGATTACGATGCCTACTTAATGAATTTCGATTCTAACTGGAATGTTAATGGGGCATTAGGCAATAAAGCTGCCTGCATTTCTCTGCAGGGAATTGTAAACTGTGATAAACCGAACCTCTATTTTGTCTATCCGGATTCCTGGGATTTTCGATTTACACCGGAAGTGAAAGATTTTCTTAATGGTCAGCATTACTATAGTTTTAAAGAGCTGAAAAGCCTTGAAGAGGCAGTAAAAATCTTTAAGGATAAGATAAAAGGCTATATAGTATGGGATCCGGAGGTGCGTACATCCCTTATCATAAGTTTCACACTTGCGGGTTTAAAAGACGCAATTGTCATATCACCGGAGGATATCCCTCTCATGGAAAAATATGAGATATCCGGGATTGAAGATTTTAGGGGAGACTTCACCGGTTGGACAGATTTTGAGATTTATACCTGGGCAAAAGACAAATACTGGGATCGGTGCAGCAAAGAATATATTGTGTGGATGGGTGGTGATGCCGGATCAAAAATGCGTCCCGGTGTTGCTGACTGGGGGATCAGGCAAAAAGCTTTTTTTAACGACCTGAGCACCAAATTGGAGGATGTTGATGAATACAAACTGGCTGATCAGCTTTTATCTGAAATGAATGAGATGGGGATGGTTTTTGGCTGGCATAGTTATGCCAAAGACAAGGAGCGGGATCATGTACGGTTAAGCTCTAAGCACGGCTTAAGGGTTGAAGGTTTACATACCTTGCCAAATATGAGTTTTATGACCCATATCCAGGCTACTCCAGGCTTTATTTTTAAAAACAATCATAGTATTGATCCCAATAAGAAGTATTTCCCTGACAAGAAAGTTTACCTGTCGTGCGTTCAAACCGATTGCCTTGGTCTTGGTGCATGGACAAGGCCGGGCAGGGGAGCCATTCCTTATGCCTGGGAAGTTACGATGAATTGGATCTGGTTAGCGCCAGCCATGATGGAGTACTTCTATTCAGCAGCCACACCCAATGATTACTTCATCGGTTCCTTATCGGGTCCGGGTTATATGTACCCCAAAGCCATTCCACCGGAGAAAATGGAGCCCATACTGGACGAAGCAGTGCGCCTTATGAAGTTGTTGGATCTGAATATTTTTGAGATTATGGATTACTCTGAAGGGGCTACTATTGAAGGGAATACCGAAATCACAAAGGATATTGTTGAAGTCTACAGGAAAAACATGCCTGATGTACTCGGATTTATTAATGGTTATGCCCCGGCTTTTACCTTTGGAGGGACTAAAGAGACGCCATTTATCAGCTATGACTACTATTTGTCACCAGACCGGCCTGCAAATGAAGCGGTTGCTGATCTGAAGGAATTAGCCAACTGGAATTCCGAACGGCCTTATTATTGCCTGATTCATGTACGGCAGTGGAGTGATATTTCCCGGGTAGAGGCTATTCTCGACCAGTTAGGGCCAGGGTTCAAGCTGGTTCCGCTCGATGAAATGATGATGTATATTAAAACTGAAAATACCTATACTGAGAGGTACCTGGATCAGAAATAAAAGAATTTATGAGTTATGAATTATGAACTATTTTGTTCCCTTATTAACTTATTACCAATTACTTATTCTCATACTCAAGCCTTAAGCCATAAGCCATAATAAAGATGGTCGCAGACTTTATTTTCAAATTGTATAATCCCGGGCATCAGGCCCCATTGTTCGAATCCATGTTTTTTTAGCAGGGCGATGCTTGCTTCATTGATGTTAAGTAAGATAGCAACAAGACTATCAATTCCGAGCCTGCAGCAATCCTCTATCATGTGTTTAAGCAAAACTGATCCAATGCCTTTTCTGTGGTGTTTGTAGTCGAGAAAGAAACTTATCTCAGCAACTTTATCCATCGCTCTTCTTCCTGGCCGGTATGGGGACAGAGATCCAAAACCCAATATTACATTATCCAGTTCAGCGACATAGACTGGATATGACTCGGGAGAATGCTGGCTGAACCATTCAACCCTCACTACCACAGTGAATTCATCCATATCCCCGGTTGCGCATCGCGACTGGATTGCCTGATTATAAATGTCGACAATGGCTGGTAGGTCTTTATTCTCTGCAAATCTGATTTTCACTTTTCATGAGTTTGATTGCTAGTGAATAAAACTAAGCAAAAACTTTATTAATTTAATACCCTAAACCCACACCTAAAAGCATTATAATTCTGCTGATCTACTAATCTACTAATCAACTCATGATAAAAGCTGCAACCCTAATCATAGCCTTTCTGATCGCAAGCATATCGATCACCGCACAACACCAATGGAATCAGTTTCGCGGTCCTGGCGGCAATGGGATTGCCCTGGATGAGGCTCATTATCCGGCAGAGTTTGATTTGAACAACAAGTTGATCTGGAAGACTGAAATCAAAACCGGGGTTTCTTCGCCTGTAATATGGGACGATATGATATATCTAACCAGTTATAATGAAAAAGTATTTGAATCATTGGCATATGACCGGCTGACTGGTGATCTTATCTGGAAGAACGAGGTTGTCGCCGAAACTATTCAACGATTTCATCCAATCAGCAGTGCCGCAGCACCATCTGTTGTAACTGATGGCAAGCATGTTATTTCTTACTTTGGATCCTATGGTTTAGTCTGTTACGATACTAAAGGGAATCTGATATGGGAAAGAAAGCTTCCCATTGAGGGAAATATGTACGGGGTTTCTGTTTCGCCTGTTATTTACAAGGGGAAGCTGGTATTCAGCCGCGACAGTGATGCTCTGTCCTACCTGGAATTGATTGACCCTGCCAGCGGGGAAACAATCTGGCATACCGACAGGCCTGATTACCCGGGCAACTGGTCGACACCGGGTTTTCATGCAACCGAGCAGGGTGATCAGATTCTGATCTATGGGGTGTTCTCCATGAAGGCCTATGATTTTAAAACAGGGGAAGAGTTATGGACACTTCCAAAACTAACCGACGAGCCTGCAACCACTCCTCTTTCGTATAAAGGGATGATATATGTGACAACCTACAATATGAAAACCAACCCGGAGGTTATAGGTCCCCCGCCTTATGATTCCCTATTATTGAGCTATGACCTAAATAAGGATGATTCTCTTTCATATGATGAGATTAAGGACAACAAGAGTTTTCTGTCCCGCTTTGATGCCGATGGTGAGGGTGACCATCCTATCAGGGGATTTTTCAGGGGTCTGGACCGCGATAGTGACGGAAAATTTGGCAGGGCTGACTGGCAAAAGATTATCGATTGGATCGACAGTTTCGACTGGAACAACGCATTGATTGCTTTCAAGGCTCCGGAGGATAAGGGCGGTATGCCTGAAATTGTATGGCAGCATGAATATGGTGTTCCGGAGTGTCCTTCCCCTCTAATTCATGAAGGGTTGGTTTATATGGTTAAGAATGGGGGGATTTTAAGCTGTCTTAATGCCAATACGGGTAATCTTCTATTCGAGGAAAAAGTTAATGCCGGCGGGCCTTATTATTCTTCACCTGTATTTGCGGATGGGAAATTGTACCTGAGCTCCGGAAGGGGAGTAATTACAGTACTCAAAGGAGGCCCGGAGTTTGAGATACTGGCTCAGAACGATCTTAAAGAACGTATTCAGGCAACCCCGGCGCTGGTTGATGGTAAGATCTATGTGAGAACTCACGAGGGATTATATGCCTTTGGCAGATAATCAAGGCACAAGGCACAAGGCATTAACCCTATTGACTCTGACCACAATAAATGACTCCCGATTGTCTATTATTTGGGCCATGTGTTCCGATTGCTTACAATATCATCGAATGCATGAATTTCGTGATGGAAGGTTGATTCTCGTCTGCCAAAACCAGATTCTCAGGTTTTGTTCCTTCAATTCCAATATCATAAGCAAATATTGAGCTGTGATCTGCTTGAGTTCGATATTTATGACTACATATAAATTTAAAATCGGACTCTTCCTCAGCATTTAAGTCAACTTCGAATTGGGCAACCGAGTCTCCGGGCCAGGGGACACATGCACCATTATATATAACTCATTTAATCTGGCGGTGTTAAATAACAAATGCGAGATGAAAAAACGCCGAAACATGTGTGAATGATGTAGCTTTTTTAAGAAATTATGTAATGTTTTTAGTTTCTCTGAGCCCCACTTTTGTTAGTTAGAATTTCTTAACGAAAAAAGTAGTGGGAGATTAACTCTTCAGAGGTTTTATTTATCCCCCAAAAAAACGCTGGGCACAGGCATTATTATTTTACTGATGATTATACAAAATGGAAAAAAGAAGAATTATTGCTTTAATAATTTTTAGCCTGGTGCTAATATTAGGCACCTCATCCTGCACTGTGTTTATTCCTGGAAACTTTAACCAGCAAAGAGGATCGTTTAAGAATCCACATAAACCACCTAAACCCCATTACAAAAGAACCATAAAACTATTTAAAACAAAGGGAAAGAATAAAATAAAATTACATGGTAGAAAACATGCAGATTCATTTATTGACACTTTGCCTAAATAAATGGAAACTGGATTCATTATAAAAAATCAAGAAAAAGAGAAAATGAAAAAAATTAGTTTTGTAATTATAGGTATTGGTTTACTATTAACTGTTGTGACAGCTTTTACTTTTTTCACCAAAGAAAAGGTAGTGGATATGGGTACGGTTGAAATCACACGGAATAAAGTGCATAACCTCAATTGGTCACCCTTGATTGGTATAGCTGTAATAGGTGTGGGTGGAATCCTATTATTGTTTTCGCCTCCAAAGCCGAAACATCCGTAAAAGTCAAAAATCAGCAAATTATCCCGATTGAATAACGCTCAAATTTTCAAAGATTGGTACACATTCCCGGGGAGTAGCATCTCTATTAATCTAGCAAACATTATACGATGTATGTAGTTAAAAATATGATACTTATAATCCTCATTTTGTTATTGTCAGGTTGTGGAATTCTAAAGTTTAAAAAAAACAGGCCGGTGTCTGATATGTCTGCAGCAGTGCCATCATCTTCTGTTTCTTCCGATTCTGGTTCCAGTGATGTTGTCTTTTTGGAATCGCAGAATTATGTGTCAGAAGCTTTGAATCAATATTCAATTGAGATTTTCAAAAACAAGTTTTCATACCTGTTGAATTGCTCATTAGAACCAATTGCAAATTGGCATGATCCTACTGTTATTGATACTATATATACTTTCGCAAATCCCAAAAATGAAATTAAAGTTTACAGAGCCAGTCACCAGGACTTTATTTACTTATTTAACGTTACAAACCGGGTATTAAAAATTAAAGAAAATATTGGACCCGGAATGAAAAAAGATCTGTTTTTCCAAAAGTTTCAAATACCAGAATCTAACAAGAACATAGTACAGATTTCTAATCCTGAAGGCAATATGACGATCTTATTCTATTTTGAAAACAATAGATTAAGAAAGATAAATAGTCAATCATATCTTGATTAATTATTTATAACATACGATTAGAAATGAATTGGAAAATCATTGGTTGTATATGTTTTTCTTAGCCTAATCGACGATTACTCAAATGTGTGAATTTTGCAATTTTCTAAAGGAATTGTATAACGTTCTCCCGCTATCCTTGATTCACCTTTGTATTGTGATAACTGTGTCAATCTAAAATCAAAAATAAAATGAAAACGCAAAGATTATTGGCAATTCTTGCTACTGCATTGATTGTTTTAATTGTAGGATGTAAAAAAGATGATTTCGTTGAAAAAGTCGGAGTTTGCCCGAATGTAATATCAACGGTTCCAACAAATGACTCAACGGGTGTTCCAATAACCCAAATAATAACGGTCACTTTCAATGAAAAGATGAATCCTGCAACAATAACACAGGAATCATTTAAATTAGTAGGACCAACAGGAGTTTCCGGCACATTGGTTTATGATGGGACCACGCCCACATTCAGTTTTATTCCAAGCACTTCGCTAACTCCAAACACTTCTTATACAGGAACTGTTTTGCAATCGGTTAGAGATTTAATGGGCAATGCCTTACAGACAAATTATGTTTGGAGTTTTACTACTGCACCAGAAGAATACACAGTTGCCTTGTCATCAAACCCGTCAGCAGGAGGTACAACCACAGGCGGAGGCTCCTATATTTCAGGTGCTTCGGTAACTGTTGAGGCCACTGCTAATACAGGATATACCTTTATCAACTGGACCGAAGGCACCAACGTCTTATCCTCCAATTCGAGCTTCACTTTTACTATTTCCGGGAACATGGAATTGGTTGCTAACTTTTCCAGTGAGCCGGTAGGACCTGGGGTAATTAACTTGGGAACAGCCGGTAATTTTGCGATTTTAACAAAATCAGGGATTTCAACTACCGGTACCACTTCAATAACAGGTGATATCGGTGTAAGTCCGGCAGCCGCATCCGCAATAACAGGGTTCGGATTGATCATGGATGCAACCAATCAGTTTTCCCGCTCGCCTTACGTGGTTGGAAAAGTTTATGCATCTGATTATGCAGCCCCTACACCAGCGTATATATCCACTGCTATAAGTGACCAAGAGACTGCATATACCGCAGGCAATGGTTTTGTTACAGCACCCATTGTTGAGTTATATGCCGGAAATCTTAATGGTCAGACTCTGGCTCCGGGCCTATACAAATGGAGTACCGGGGTATCAATAACAACGGGCATCACGCTCGCTGGCGGACCCAATGATACCTGGATTTTCCAGGTGGCACAAGACTTTACAATAGCTAATGGTGCAGTTATCACTTTATCAGGAGGTGCTCAGGTCAAAAACATCGCCTGGGTAGTTGCAGGGCAAGCGATTCTGGGAACTGACGTTGATTTCAGCGGCATCATTCTGAGTCAGACACTTATTTCAATGAATTCAGGTGCCAAAGTTACCGGCAGGTTATTGGCCCAGACTGCTGTTACGTTAATTGCCAGTACTATTATACAACCCAACTAAATCGAGATCAAATCACCTTAATTCACTATAAAAATGAAGTTAAAAGCAAATATAAAAAAGAGATCGCGCATGACGGGGTCCTTTTATAGACTGACCATTAAAGGTTTTATTTTATTAACCTTAATATTAACATGTATTCAGGTTCCTCTTAAGGCGCAGACGAGTCAGTTCACAAAACCCTCATGGTGGTTTGGAGCAGCTGCAGGGGTAAACTATAATTTCTATCGAGGCACCACTCAGGAATTGAATTCGGATTTGACCGTGCCCACTGCTTTCCATAATGGCTTTGGTGTTGGACTCTTCCTTGCACCCATAGTTGAGTATCATCCTGCAGATTCAAGGTGGGGGTTTATGCTACAGGCAGGATTCGACAACCGCTCTGGATCATACGATCAAGTAATTACTCCATGTGACTGTCCGGCCGATTTAGACATAAACCTGAGCTATCTTACGGTAGAACCGAGCTTGCGATTCGCCCCCTTTAAATCAAATTTTTATTTATTTGGTGGGCCGCGCCTGGCATTCAATTTATCAAAATCATTCACCTACAGCCAAGAGGTTAATCCCAATTATCCCGAACAGGATGAATTCATCGACGTGAAAGGAGAAATGAGTGATATGAATAAATCATTGATCTCAATGCAGATTGGTGCTGGATATGACATCTCGCTGACTCCAGAGTTTAAAAGAATGCAATTCATCCTGTCTCCTTTTTTTTCTTACCAACCTTATTTTGGGCAGTTCCCGCGTTCAATTGAATCATGGAATATAACCACCTTCAGGGTAGGTGCGGCACTTAAGTTTGGGCGTGGCCAGGTAATTCCGGTACCTCCCGAAATAGTTCTGGTGACGGTACCAGAAATAGTAGTTGTCATTGACCCGATAGTCAAGTTTTCTGTTAATTCCCCGTTAAATCAAACAATTGAGCCTCAAGTGAGGGAAGTTTTCCCGCTTCGTAATTATATTTTCTTTAATGCAGAGTCTTCCGATATACCAGATCGTTATGTTTTATTGACAAAAGATCAGGCAAACAACTTCCGGGAGAATCAATTGGATACATTCCTACCTAAAGAAGTTTCAGGTCGATCAAACCGGGAATTGATTGCCTATTATCATATTTTAAACATCCTGGGTGACCGTATGGGGAAAAATCCCGGTACGAGTATTACATTGGTAGGATCTTCCAGGAAGGGCGAGCAAGATGCATTGTTGTTGGCAGAATCGGTGAAGCGCTACCTGGTTGATATATTCGGAATAACTTCTTCGAGGATTCATACCAAAGGTCAGAATAAACCCGAGATCAGATCTGAACAGCCAGGTGGTATACTCGAAATTAATCTGCTTCGTGAGGAAGACCGCAGGGTAACCATCTTGAGTGACTCCCCGGCATTACTCATGGAGTTCACCAGCGGTCCGGATGCTCCATTAAAACCTGTTGAGCTATTCGGGATTAAAGAAGCGCCGCTTGACAGCTATGTGTCATTTAACGCAGCAGGAGGTGCAGAGGCTTTCTCCTCGTGGTCATTGGAAATCATGGATGGAGAAGGAGAAATGCAATATTTTGGCCCCTTCAAACAGGATTCTGTGAGTATCCCAGGAAAATCTATTTTAGGAACCAGACCCGATGCACATTTCAAAATAAAGATGATTGGGCAAACAAAAAGTGGCAAAACTGTTACTGAGGAAACTTTCACCCATTTGGTTCTCTGGGTCCCGCAAAAAGTTGACAATGTATTGAAATTCAGTGTTATATTTAAAATTGATGATTCTAAAACTATCTCCTTATATGAAAAGTTTCTGACTAATGTTGTAACTCCACAAATTCCTATTGGTGGAAGGGTAAATATTCATGGATATACTGATGTTATTGGAGGAGAAGCTTATAATCAGAGATTGTCATTAGACCGGGCAAATGACGTCAGGGACATCATTGGAAAAAGTCTGGCAAAGTCTGGCAGAAATGATGTCAAGTTTGATGTAATAGGATTTGGGGAGGAACCAAACCTTTCACGCTTCAATAATATACTTCCAGAGGAACGTTTCTACAATCGCTCGGTTGTTATTGAAATAACTCCCGCTACCTAAGTATTGTTACAGATATAAAATTAATAGTCAACACTAAACTTAATAAAAACGAAAAAAGTAATTATTGCATCCTTCGTGCTTCTTATGATTGGGGGAATAAATTTATTTGCCCAACAGCAAAACTCTCCTGAAAGATTTGGAAGAACCTTTAATATTGGATTAGGAATTGGAGGTTATTCTGGATATTACGGATATATAGGGCATACTTTGCCAGTTCTTCATGTCGATTATGAATTGGATGCGGCAAGGAATTTCACATTAGCTCCTTTTCTGACTTTTTATTCCTACAGAGACAATTATTACAGGGAATCTGTTATCCCTATGGGAGTTAAAGGTTCATACTATCTTGACCATTTGCTTGGAGCCAATTCTAATTGGGATTTTTATTTGGCCGGTTCACTTGGATTTTCTTTAACCACAATAGTTTGGGATGAAGGCCATGATGGTGACTACCATTCCGGGAGTCCACTGTTTCTTGATTTCCATCTTGGAGCAGAATACCATTTAAATAATATGATCGGCCTATTCCTTGACCTCTCAACCGGTGTTTCTACTGTGGGTCTGTCGATCCATTAAGAAATACATCTTTAAAAAGGAATTTAATTTATTCCAAATTCGGTGGTAAATAAAACGATTTGCAGTTCGTTGTTCAGTAAAAATCTTTACAACTGTCGCTGGAATATCAGTAAAATAGGGCTATAAAGATCCGCTCCGCGGGGATAAACTCCCGTCAAATAGTTAAGGCAAGCAGCTCAGCATCCTTTCTCGCTTTTTCCATTACAGAAGCAGCCAGGTCAGGCGAATAATCCAATGGTTGAGCATGAAGGAATGAAATATCCGTTATGCCGCCAAAGCCAAAAATCGATCTTAGATAAGGTTCCAGGAAATCAAATTGATTCATTGGGGTACCTTGTCCATAATCACTTCCCCTGGAGCTTATAACGAACATTTTCTTGTTTTCAGCCAATCCTTGAACTCCGGACTCAGTAAATTTAAACATAGTGCCCGCCTGCATTATGATATCAATATATTGCTTGAGCCTGTAGGGTATTGAGAAATTCCACATAGGTGTTGAAATCAGATATATATCAGCCTGAACAAATTCAGTGGAATACCTGGATATCTCATTCCATGCTCTTAGTGATTTCTCATCAGGTGACACACCAGCCATAAAGCTGTATTTTGCATCAACCGCATCACCTAAGACAATAGGAAGATTGGCGCTGGTAAGATCAAGGTTTTCAATGACAATGTCAGGATATTTCTCTTCCACTGTCTTTAAAAAAACTTTTGCTATTTCATTTGTTCTCGATTTCTCGCCTCTGGGTGAGCAAATAATGTTTAGGAGTTTCATGGTATAAAAGGATTATTAGAGTTACATACTTATTATTAATAAAATAGTTGGATCAATCATTCAATGTACTCAAACAAGGTGTCTGTAATATTGTTTACAACTAATTGTTAATAATGAGCCAAAAACAATGACGTGGTGCCAATGAGAGGGATTTAGGGTGATATGGAGGATGCAAACCTTGTTAGTCAACTATTTTAAGCCTATTTTTAAGTCTATAAATTAGAATAAGTTATGCCGGCGCTGTCAGAATTGTTGAAGTACAGGGATGTATTTGAGAAAGAGCTGTTTAGTATTCTCAATTATTGGATGCATTATACGGTGGAAAAGGATGGAGATGGCTTTTATGGTGCTGTTGACATGAATAATCAGCCTGTTATGGATGCACCAAAATCTTGTGTGTTAACCGCCCGCATTCTATGGACTTTCTCCGAAGCTGCAATAACATATCCTGATAATGAGTATGGTCCAATCGCAGACAGAGCTTATTTTGTGCTTGAGCGTTATTTCAAGGATAAGGAGAATGATGGGTATTATTTGCAGCTGGATTCATCCAATAATCTTTTGGATCCTGTAAAACATACCTATGCTCAGGCTTTCGTATTATATTCTTTGGCCAAATATTATCAGTATAAGCCAAGGAAGGTCATCCTAAAGCAAATCGAAGAATATTTTATTTTTTTTGATGAAAAGGTTCGTGATAAAGTTAAGCCCGGATATCTTGAGGCTTTTACCCGAAACTGGCAGCTCATTGAGGAAAATCGAATGGCAGATAATAACGAACCAAAAACAATGAATACCCACTTGCATGTTCTTGAGGCGTATGCTGCTGTTTATAAGGTGCTTTCAACGGAAGTAGTGAAAAATCGTTTGTCAGATCTAATCAATCTTTTTCTGAACAAGATTATCAGGCCAGACGGCCATCTGGGGATATTCTTCGATGAGGATTTCAATGAAACTGAGGAATCAAAGAGTATTTGTTCCTTTGGTCACGATATTGAGGCTTCCTGGCTTATTTGGGAAGCCCTGGAGATCCTGGGTGACAAGAATTTATTGGAAATAGGCAAACCTATGATGCTGAAAATGGCTCAAGCAGTTTTCAGGGAAGGTCTCGACCAGGACGGAGGGTTGTTCCTTGAATCAACAAGATTTGGCAGTCATGTAAGGACCAACAAACATTGGTGGCTTCAGGCCGAGGTGCTTGTTGGTGAAATGAATGCTTTCCAGTTATCCCAGGATTCACAATATTGGGATCTTTTAAAACAATCCTGGGACTTTGTTAACCAGTTTGTTGTAGATCATGAAAGGGGGGAATGGTTTACCAAGATTAACCGTTTGGGAAAGCCTTATCTTGAGGAACCAGAGGATGATCCATCACCATATTACCGGAACGACTGGAAGGTTGATCCCTGGAAATGTCCATATCATAATGGCCGGGCTATGATGGAACTGATAAAGAGAACCAATCAGATATTTTGATGAGTTGCAGGTTGCAGGTTGCGAGTAAAAAAAAAGGAATAACTTATGATAAAGCGTCTTATTGCATTAGGAGTTTTTATGACTGCATTGAGCGGCATAAATGCGCAGAATTTTCAGCAGGTTCAGATGATTCAGGAACTGGCCGATGAAACAAATGGATATTTTGAAGGCTATAGCCAAAAGACTATTCCGAACAATTTCAATTATCATAGCTTCCGGCATGATGTTGGAGCATCCATGATTACACGATGTGTGGAGACCCCGATGCCGATAGCATGGGAGACAGCTTCAGTACCTGTGGGCTATAGTAAAAATCAAGCTGGTTTCATTTGGATAGCTGCTATGGATATGAGCAGCACGGGTGCATGTTTCGATGTATGGTTCAACGGGGTGAAACGATTCAAAATTATGGCTTCACAGGAAAGGAATTGGACCATTGAGGGTGAGGGTGGGGGCAGGATGGAGTTCTATTCCCTGATGACCGACCGTCATGGCGATGCACATGGCTACATGTTAATGTCAGTCCCCCTGGAATGGATTAAAAAGGGTGCAGGGCAGGAAATAAAAATACAGGGCGACGGGTCAAACAATTCCACCTGGATCATTGTTTATGAGGCCGCTGATGCCCTGGCTTTTTTGCAGCGATCAGCTGATTTCTCGGGTTTATACAGGTTGAGTTCGAGCCTGAAAGGAAGCAATTATGAAATCAATATTGTTTCTGCTCCCGCGATGGCAGGCAAAAAAATACGATTGGAAACGGCTGATTTTACTGTGAAGGCTGAATTAGAATCAGCCAACGGTTTTGCCCTGACTGAAATCAGTATCCCTGAAAATAAGATGGGGCAAAATCTGACTGTTTATGATGACAGGGGTGAAATACTTGCCTGGGGCCTGAATGAGGAATCAACGGACAATTCGATATTGATGGCAGAGGGTGTTTTGAAAAACAGCCTTATTGAAAAATCCGGTAAGGATATAGTTGTAGTTGGAGAAAGGAGTTATATGCCTGACCTGGTTGTGGGGATCCTGGCCTTATCTGAAAGCTCAATGGGAAAATCGCAAATTCTGCTGATGAATTCCAGTCACCAGGATATTGCCTGGATGGATTCACCGGAAAAATGTGTGCTTGAGAGGGATACAATGTTGCTCCAACCTCTGTTCAACCGGGCTGCTGTGGATGATAGCTATCGTTTTGATATAGAAGATGCCCTTATGGTGAAGGAATATATACAGAGGCATCCGGATAAAAAGGAGCTTGTAGCTGAGCTGTTCCGCGATGGCCGGATATCCTGCGGTGCAAGTTTTATACAGCCATACGAGGAGATGTATTCTGGTGAAGCACTTGCCAGACAGTTCTATCTGGGGGCCAAATGGCTCAAGGATGAGTTTGGTTATACTGCCGATACCTACTGGAATGTTGATGTTCCCGGCCGGACCCTGCAGATGCCGCAACTGATGAAAAAGGCAGGAGTGGATAACCTGGTAATGACCCGGCAGGAGTTGGGATTTTATAACTGGTACAGTCCGGATGGATCCAAGGTTACCGGTTTTTCCAACGGCCATTACGGAAACTCTTTCGGTCCCTTGGGTGATGAATACTATATAGCTGCCGATTATCTTTCCAAATACAGTTTTAAATGGAAACCATTTTATAATGAGGCATCCAACAAACCGGTTGTGCCTGTATTATCCGACTGGGATATGAGTCCAGCCAAAGACTATAGCCATTTATTGAGTTCCTGGGCCAGTTTAAAGGAGCTGAAAACCAAAGATGGTAAGGTTGTTCCCGTTTCTTTGCCAGAGTTCAGGGAAGCTCTTGCCCCGGATATGTTTAAGGCTTTCAAAGCTTCCAATCCTGTTGTTCCCGGGATTCATGGTGAACGGCCTGCCTTATGGATGTATATCCACGGGCCGTCGCACCAGAAAGCTCTCAAAGTAAGCCGTGAGGCCGATATTATGCTAACACAGGTTGAGAAGGTTGCCACGATCAATTCCCTTCTCGAGGGATCTTTTAAAACCTATCCGGAGCAAAGGCTGAAGGAGGCATGGGAAGCAAAGATTTACCCCGATCATGGATGGGGCGGTAAAATGGGACTGATCACAGATGCTTGGTTTCTCAGGAAATATGAATTTGCCCGCAGTGAGGCAGCTGAGATGATCAGCATTCAATTGAATGACCTTGGCTCCAGAATTAATTATGATGGCAAAAAAGGCAGACCAATTATGGTATTTAACAGCCTGAACTGGAAAAGGAGCAGTCCGGCATTGTACCACATTCAGTTTGATCCCGGGGAGGCCGGTGATGTGGCCCTGACTGATGCGGCCGGAAATAATGTACCTGTGCAGCTTAACAATTTATTGGAGCATCCGGATGGGAGCATTAAATCAGCAGATATTCACTTTATAGCCTCTGATATTCCCTCGGTAGGTTATAAAGTATTTTATGCCAAAACTCTTAAAAACAGTATTCATGTCCCTATGCCCAAGCAGGGTAAAAGTATTGAAAATCAGTTTTATGTACTTGAATTTGGATCAGGGGGGCTGAAGCGGATTTTTGATAAGGAACTGAAAAAGGAAATTATTGCTCCCAATGGATTTGATGCAGGCGAAGTATTCACATTGAGATCCATTGGCAACGGGGCAGGGGAGTTCGACCTGATTCAGCAGCCGGATACATCAGGCTTCGACAAAACAGGTAATTATAAGATCGCATGGAAGCTGGTTGAAGAAGGTCCGGTTTATACTGCCTATTCTTACAGGCAGCCAATCAGGAATGCGGTTATTGAGCAAAAAATCATTCTTTATAAAGATGTAAAAAAGATTGATTTTGAGACAGCTGTCCTGAATTGGGAAGGTGTACTTTACCGTGAGTATCGAATGGCCCTTCCTGTAAACGCTGAAAATGGGAAGATTGTTTATGAAGTGCCATATGGGAAACTGGAAGTTGGAAAGGATGAAATGGAAGGGGCAGCAGGCGAGCGGTACCAGGTCGACTGCAAGGAGATTCATCCGAGATCAATGCAAAACTGGATTAACGTGAGCTCAGAAGAGATCGGGGTGACTCTCAGTTCCAGCGTTATAGGGGTGGATTATATTGATATTACCGGAACCTCATCAGGAAACACACTCATCCAGCCCATATTGCTTGCCTCCAGGAGGAGCTGTCATGGCGAGGGAAATGAATATCTCCAGACAGGCGATCATTATTTCAGTTTCAGCCTTCAATCACATAAGCCAGGCTGGGAAAACGGATATAGATTTGGTCTTGAAGCTAATGAAAAGCTTCTTGTTACAGGAGACATGAAGAAATTTGCCAGTGCCGACCTGCCGGAAGAAATGAGCTTCTTCAGTCTTGAATCAGCCAACCTGGTCCTGCCAGTTATCAAAAAGGCTGAGAACAGCCCGGACGTTATCATAAGAGCTTATGAGGTTGAGGGAAAGCAAGCTGATTCCGGCATTAAATCAGCCTTTGAATTCAAAAGCCTGATCCCTGCCAACCTCATAGAAGAGGAAAACGGAGAGGCAGTAAGGATGAAAAAAGATACTAAGCTGAGCTTCGGAGGGTTTGCGATAGAGACATTTAAATTAGTGACAAGTAACAAATGACGAGTGACAAAAAAAGGTTACAAAGGGTGACGAAAGGTGACAATGGGGATTAATGGGGGTACGACGGGAAATGGCGGGTAACGAATAACTGAATAACATAATAACTGAATAACAGATTCATGAACGGACACCAGCGAATAACAGCAGCTTTAAAGGGCGAGAAACCCGACAAGATCCCCATCATGCTGCACAATTTTATGATGGTGGCACGGGAGGCGGGATTAAGCATGAGGCAGTACCGGGAGAACCCCAGGGAGATAGCCAGGGCTTTTATAGAGTCTGTGGAAAAATATGGATATGATGGAGTATTGATTGATATTGACACTGTTACATTGGCGGGTGCCTGCGGCGTTAAGGTTGATTTTCCCGAGGATGACCCTGCCCGCTCACATCTGGGGAACCTGACTAATTATAGCGATTTTGGAGAATTAAGGATCCCTGATCTCAGTTCATATCCGTATTCAGCCAACTGGCTGGAGGCTGTCCGACTGATAAAAGATCATTTTGGAAATGAAATATATGTAAGGGGCAATTGCGACCAGGCCCCGTTTTCACTTGCCAGCATGATCCGCGGAACAGAAAACTGGATGCTGGATTTCTACATGACCGAAGAGAATCTGGTACGGGAGTTACTGGATTATTGTACAGAAGTAAGCATACAATTTATCAACCTGATGGCCCAGACAGGATGTGACATGGTTTCGAACGGCGACAGTCCTGCCGGTCCTGATATGATTTCCCCGGATTTATACGAACGGTTTGCTCTTCCATATGAGAAAAAGGTAATAGAGTCGGCACATGATAAGGGGCTTCCCTATGTATTGCATATTTGCGGCAACACCGATACCATCCTTTCCCAAATGATTGAATCGGGTGCCGACGGGCTTGAGCTGGATTACAAAACTGATGTAAAAAGGGCTTTCGAGCTCATGAATGATAACTGCACCTTTTTGGGCAATGTTGATCCGTCAGGTATTTTAGCCTTGGGAACCGTTGATCAGGTAAGACAAGCTACCACAAGCTTGCTCGAGGTATTTAGTCAAACTAATAGGTTCATCTTGAATTCTGGCTGCGCTCTACCTCCCAGCACACCGGCTGAGAATATCAGGGAATTTATAAAAACGGCGAGGAATTGGTAATTTCGTACCCACCCCAAACCCCTTCCTCCTGGCAGGGAGGGGCTTTCAATCCATTACTACAAACGAAATCATCCAGTTCTGGAAATCATGCGTATAGGGAGCCATGATCCGGATTGTGTTGTCTCCTTTTTTAAGGCTGATTTTTACCGGTTTACGAGTCCAGTAAAACTCCTCGTCCCTCCAGGGTATTTCCTGGTCTTCAGGGCTTCCCCAGCCGGAGGATTTGGATGGCTTCCAGCCCGGGTGTTCCCATTCGGGCCCGCCCAGCTTAAACCGGTCTTTGAATATCAATGTATTGCCCCGGGCTGGAATCCAAACTAATTCTGATTCATCAGTTGAGGAATCAGCCAGGGCAATTCTCCATGATTTGTCTGATTGCCTGAAATAGGGAAAAGGAATATCAGCGAAGTACTTCTCTTGATGATCCAGAATATAATCTTCAAAAGCTTCAAAATATTCTGCAGCATTACTCCCAAGATCTGGTAATCTGGTGAGATAATAAGGGTAGGGGACAGTTACATCAGCTGTCCAGCAAGTCCATGCATGAGTAAGTAATGCCGGATATAGCGGATTGAACCTGAATGCGTCCTCACCATTATCCAGGTTTACATCAGGCCATAAACATAAAATGCTGCCAATCACCTCATTTTCTGATCCAAATCCTATGGGTTTAAAGAATAGCTTTGAAACAATATTGTGCGGATCATCATTATTTACATAGTTGTTCCAAGAGTCTACCTCCTGGTAATTTCCCTGTTCCAGGTGCCTGGCCTGCCAGGTTTGCCGGATTACGCCGTTATGGGCCTTCAATCCTGGATTCCAGATCATCACCTTTCGTCCGTGATCCTCACAAATATCTACCATTTTTACAATAAACAGGTCCGGTTCTGGGATCAGTACTTCATCAGATCCAAGATGAATAATCGGACAATCCTCTACTGTAATTTCAGAAAAGAATTCTTTGAGCACATTTTCCAAAATCTCCATTCCTTCTTTAGATTCCATTTTTACTCCCATTGAAGTGACAAATGAATCACTGTGGCCGGGCATATCTATCTCCGGGATAATCTGAATGTTTAGATTTCTGGCATAGTCAATCAGCTCCCTGATTTCATTATAGCTATAAAACTTTCCCGGGTCTCTGGTCGGTCTGTGGTTTGCTGCTGCCGTTAACTCAGGATAAATATGACTCTCGATACGCCAGGCAGGTTTGTCGGTCAGATGCCAGTGAAATACATTGAGCTTATATCTTGCCATGATATCTAGCTGTTTCTTCAGGGAACCTATGCTTTGATAATTCCTACCCACATCAAGCATAAATCCTCTTATTGAATGTTCAGGGTAATCCTTGATTAAGCAATTTTGAATTCGGATTTTATCGTTCTGCTTATCAATCAATTGACGTATTGTCTGAAGAGAGTAAAAAAGACCTTTGTCGGATGAGGATTCGATGGAAATCAGTTTGTTGCTTATCTCCAATAGATAGGATTCTTTAGGGAGATTTGTGTTTTCCCGATATTGAAGTACATACTTTCCCTCCGAAGATATTTGGATTCCAAACTCATCCGAGATTCTTTTCAGGGCAGATATAGTGTTATTATCTAGTTTTTCGGGATTTAGGATTTTAAGACTTCTAATTTCAAATTTATTTTTTCTCCATTCAACTTCCTGTGGAAAAGGGAAGAGTTTAACAGGAGCATCTTTTAGCTTATTGGTGGAGAAGCGGGATTGAAAAACTTCAGTGGATTGGGTTTCAGGCGGTTTATTATTTGATGAAACTGAGCAAGCTGTTGTCAGGCAAAATAGGAAAATTATTGTCAGATTTTTCATTGAAATTATTAATGAAAACCTGCACCCGCAACCTGGGAATGGCCTAATTTGTTTAGAGACGCATTGAAATCCGTCTCTACATTGTTTCCTTTAATATGATTTCCTCACCAACTCCAGCATCTCCTCTTCTGTTGCAACCCTGGGATTGCCTTTATAATCAGGCAAGACCATGCATTGTTTGGCCAATGCTTCTAATTCTTCCTCCGGAATCATTACATCTCTCAATGTTTTTGTTAATCCAATTTTGGCCAGGAATATTTTAATTTCTACCGGGGATTGTTCCGCAGCGACTTCATCAGACAGGTTTTCCAATTCCTTATTTAACATTCTAGCCAATTTGGCGAATTTGTGAATTTCATAAGCTTGTGTGAATTCGGCAAAAGCAGGATATATAATAGCCAGTGCTTCTCCATGGGCCACATGGGGATACATTCCTCCAATAGCCATCCCCATACCGTGGGGCAGTGTGACGCCGGCATTTGCAATACATAGTCCGGCCATAGTGTCGGCCCAGGCCATTTTCTCCCGGGCTTTAATATCTTCTAAATTATTAACCAGCCCAGGCAGATTTTCGATGACCAGGGAAATTGCCTGCCATGCCATCATGTTAACGTAAGCTCCGTTATTGGGATGAAGGAGGCTCTCAAAAGAGTGGCATAAAACATCAAAACCTGTACAGGCAGTCACAAATTTAGGTACAGTCAGCATCAATTCAGGGTCTACAATGCAGACCTGTGGATACAGGATATTATTATATAATGCTGATTTATCTCTTTCCTCTGGATTGGTGATTACAGCCACTTGTGTAACCTGCGATCCGGTACCAGATGTAGTAGAAATGGCAATTACCGGCAGCAATTTTTCCGGATCCGGTTGTCCCTTGTAAAACAGGTAGTCCCAGGCGCTTCCAGGATGTGTTGCTTCAACTGAAATGGCCTTCGCAGAATCCATACTGGATCCCCCTCCAAGGCCAATAATCATTTCCACACCATAATCTTTGGCTAGTTTGGCTCCCGTAGAGATCGACTCAACGGTTGGATTGGGTACTACACCATCGAAATGGATCACTTCTAAGCCATTATAGGTCAGTAAATCTTGCACAAGCTTATATTGATCCTCCAGAGCCTTGTTTGAGGGAGGCGTAGTGACAAGGAGTACTTTCAGTCCAAATGATTTGGCAATGACAGGCAGTTCAGTAATCTTGCCGGATCCAAAAACGATCCTGGTGGTTTGATGGAAATTGAAAGATTTCATATGTTTCTTTTTGGTCGTTCGTTATTCGTATTTCGTTCATTGGACGCAAATATGCGTCCCTACTTAATGCCTTGTTCTTTTCACTTTAATCTTACTTTTGCCTTCTGCCTTCTGCCCTCTGCCTTGTATGGTGGCGTTCCACCTTCTTGCGTGCACACCCATGCTGCCGTCTCGCTAGCTTCCCTATGTATCTCTTCGAGAGGTTTCCCTTTTAGCAGTCCAGCAATCATTACGGCTGTAAAAGTATCCCCAGCTCCAACAGTATCTTTTATTTTTACCCCGGGAGCAGTAATTTCTGATGTCAGTACAGGGGAGTAAAGGACACTGCCAAGACTCCCTCGGGTATAGGCAACCAGATCCAGATTAAAACTATTCATGATGTTTCTGATCTGATCATTTACAGAACCTTTTAGATCAAGGTAATCAGCCAGCACAGGTAATTCTTCATCATTTATCTTTAGTAAAGTAGCTCTATTTAAAGCTGTCGAAATTAGTTCTTTTGAATGATAGTTTTGCCGGAGATTAATATCGAATACGCGGATGCTATCGGGCCGCATATTGTTCAAGAAGTTATTAATGGTGGCTCTGGAAACTGGATCCCTCTGAGCCAGGCTGCCAAATGCCACTGCATCAATGTTTTTCGCCAGTTCTGCCAGAGAGTTATCCCATTGAAGCTTATCCCAGGCAACATCAGTATGAATTGTAAAATCAGGAATGCCGTGATTCAATAGAACAGAAACTGTTCCGGTGGGACTATCATTACATATCTGGATAAATTCCGTGGAATTTCCTCCCTTCTTAACCTGCTTAATAATTTCCGCTCCCAGTGTATCCGATCCAACCGCACTAACAACTACTGATTTGATACCGGCTGCCTGGCAATGGTAAACAACATTCATTGGTGATCCTCCGAGCTGTTTCCCCTTCGGCAGAAGATCCCACAATAGTTCTCCTATCCCGGCCATCCTGTATTCTGATTTTGGATCAGTCATTGACATCTATCATAACTTTCATTGTATGGTCGCCCATCTTTTCTATATACTCATATGCTTTTGTGTATTCTTCAAATGGGAAGTGCTTGGAAATCAAAGGATCTGTAATGATTTTTCCGGATGATATCAATTGAACTGCCTCCTGATAATCTTCATGACGATACATCATTGATCCAAACACATTAAGTTCATGTTCCCCTACGTAATACATATTGACTGTTGGATTTTGTGCATAAACACCAAGGATTATCACTTCACCACCTTTTTCAACGTTGGCTATGAGGACATCCAGTGAAGCTTGCACTCCGGCTGCTTCAAAACCGGTTTGAAATCCCTTGTCTCCAAAAATCCGTCTGATGCCCTCTGCAAAGGATTCTTTTGCAACATTCAACACATTATCTATCCCGCATTCCTGAGCTTTGCCCAAACGAAAATCACTAACATCGGTGATCAATACTTTATCTGCTCCTCGGGCTTTGGCAAATTGGGCTACAAGGTTACCAATAGTTCCTGCGCCAGATACAACAATATTTTTCCCCGACAAGTCTGAAGCCCTGCGGGTAGAGTGGGCTCCTACCGCAGCTGGTTCTACCATGGCACCCTGCTCAAAGCTCATGTTTTCATCCAGGATGATGAGTCGGTCTTCCGGAACCACGAACTGGTCCTGAGCAACTCCCGGAGCCTGGAATCCCTGAACCTTTAGCTCCTGGCAGGCATTGTACTGTCCTCTTTTGCAGGGACCGCATTTTCCGCAAACCAGTTGTGGCCTGGCGGTAACTTTCATTCCCGGGCGGGCCAATTTAACTCTGCCTCCCACTGCTGTCACAGTGGCCGAGTATTCGTGCCCCTGAACAACAGGGTATGGGGTAGCAGGATGTTCACCATGAAAAACATGTATATCGCTGCCACAGACCCCGATACGTTTGATTTCCAAGAGGATTTCGTCGTCTTTTAGCTCTGAGGCATTTAGTCCCGGAATCTCCTTGATCTCGATCTGACCGGGTTGATGCATGATAGCTTGCTTCATTATTAGCGGGGATCAGGATTAAAAAATGGTGTACAAGATAACTAAGACTAAGATCAATATTAGGGCCCACAATCTTGGATCTTTTATACCATCGAATTTCCCGGTAGTTATAACCGCCAATGGATTTTTCCAGGTATATTTTTCCAGATTTTCTTTGGGCGAGGCTTGAGTAAATGCGCTGACGCCAAAGTAAATAAAGCTGCAAATCACAAAAAGCCACCAGGCTTGCATCATAAATGGAATATGCAGTTCATGGGTAAGGTACATTTTACCGCTGATAGGACTAAAATCAAAGCAAAAGGCTGTAATCCCCAGTGCAAGTCCTGCGATCAATGTGATCATAGCAGCTTTATTGGTCCCGCGTTTAGAAAAGACGCCAAATAGAAAAACAACTGCAACCGGGGGAGCAATAGCTGAGGCTATTTTGTTAATAGCCTCAAAGATGCTTGAAAATTTATCACCCTGGGTTGACCAAATCATCGCAAGTATCATAACAACTAAAGCGGCCCATCGGCCGGCACTGACTTGCTTTTTGTCTGAAGTTTTGGGTTTGATTCTTTTAACCACATCAAATGCGAATAAAGTAGCTGAACTGTTCAGAGCTGCAGCAATAGTACTCATCAAGGCGGCGAGCAAGGTGGCTGCCATTAAACCCCGGAGCCCTTTTGGTAAAAGCTCAGCGATAAGAACCGGAAGTGTTTGATTTGCGTCGGTCCCAATTTTATCCTTAAAAAGAACATAGGCAAATACACCCGGAAGAACCAGCATGAAGACTGGTAATATTTTCAAAAAGCCGGCAAAGATCGGGCCTAGCTGTGCGTCCTTCTGGGTTTTGGCTCCAAGTACTCTTTGGACAATAGTTTGATCAGAGCACCAGTACCATAATCCCAGTATAGGGTATCCAAGCAAACATGCGTACCAGGTAAGACCGGATTCGAAACCTCCCTCTCCAAGAGCTTGTAAACTGGCCTTTGTATGCAACATGTTTAATTGGCCTGGTTTTAAGTGTGCTTTCAGGTCGGCGATAGAATTTATTCCAGCCTCGGGCAATGCAAATAAAGCCACCATTGTCAGGACTACTGCCCCGAGGATAAGGAGGCCTGTTTGAATCGTCTCAGTCACAACCACGGCTTTTAATCCGCCTAATACAGTATAAAGCATGGTGACCAAAGAGATGATTACGATAGACAACATAACAGGGATCCCAAAGAACGCCTCAAAAACAACGGCTCCGGCGTATAAACTTAAACCTATATGCACAAAAAGAGCACCTATGATAGCGATAATGGCTAGAACAGTTCTTGCTCCTGATCCGTAACGTTTTTCCATAAACTCCGGTAGGGTGGAGATCTTGCTTTTGAAATAAAATGGAGCGAACACCAGAGCCAGGAGGATAAGAGTGATGGAAGCCAGCCATTCGAAGTTTCCCCAAACCAGGCCCTCGTTATAGCCAGATGCAGCAAGACCAACCAGGTGAATAGTAGAGATATTAGAAGCAAAGAGAGCCGCACCAATAACCGGCCATTTTAAGCCACGACCAGCAAGAAAATACTGGTCGCTGGACATGTTTTTGAGTTTTACCGAGAGAATCCCGATCGTGAGGATGCCAATCAGGTAAATGATAATAATAACTGCATCAAGGGTGTTGCTCATATGCGTATGAAATATAAATATTCGACAAAATAATTTAGAAAATTAATCGAAGGTTGATTTGAGATTGAAAACTAATCAATATTCTCATGACTATTATTGCTTGGATAAAATAATCCATGATTGAGTTAAGATCGGCATATTAAAACTTTTCTGTCAGGCCTATTTTTGATAATCTAAACAAGACCGATATCTGACATAAAAAATTGCTTCGCTTTTTTGCAAATGAGGATATTTGATTGAGTTTATTAATTTTACGACTTTTTAAAGCATATGGCTAAACAAGATTTCCAGAAGGTTGACTCGGAAGTGATGAATATGATCAACAGACGTCGTATTCTGCAGCTTATTCGTCAATCGCGCTCAATCAGCCGGGCTGAGATTGTCAAGATTACTGGCCTGGCAGCACCAACGGTTTCACGAATTGTTGACAGGCTGGTTAAAGAGGATAATCTTGTAAAATACTCAGGGATAGGTAGTTCAAGCGGAGGAAGGCCCCCGGTGATTGTTGAATTCAACGGTACAGACAAATACGTGTTGGGAGTGGATATGAGAGCCACACTGATCAGGGGTGTCCTGGCGAATCTGGATGCTGAGATATTGATGGAGATACAGGTCCCGACCGGAAAGGAAGAAGGTTATGAAACGGTAATACATAACCTTGTTTCAGGTGTTGAGAGGTTACTTACCCGCAGGGGAGCTGATCCTTCATCTGTGATAGGCCTTGGAGTGGGTGTTGCAGGCTTGCTGGATAAATCAAAGACTATTGTTCGTTTTTCACCGGATTTTGGATGGACTGATGTGAACCTTTATGCCGACCTTTGCAAAGAGATTAAGATCCCCATTTCACTGGAGAATTCAACGCGTTTGATGGCACTAGCCGAGCTGGGATATGGCATGGGGAAAGAGCTGGAGAATTTCATTGTGGTCAACGTAGGGTATGGAATTGCAGCCGGGATTGTGGTTGATGGAAAGGTTGTTGATGGCGGCGAAGGTTTTTCGGGCGAATTCGGACACATGACTGTTAATCCTTACAGTGAGGTAGTTTGTGATTGCGGCCGTACAGGATGTGTTGAAGCCTTAGCCTCTGGCCGTAGAATTGGTCAGGTTGCAAGAGAATCACTCCCTGCTGATAGTCTGTTAAATGAGTTATGCGGCAATGATCCATCCAGGATAGATGCAAAAATGGTGTTTGATGCTTTTGCTGCCGGAGATAAATTTAGTAAAGAGGTTTGTAAGCAGGCTCTTGAATCCCTGAGTGTTGCACTGGCAAACCTGATCCACTTACTAAATCCGACTCATGTTTTATTGGGGGGTGGCGTTTCATTAAACGGCAAGGTGTTTTGGGATACCTTGACTAAGCTAACCTATCATCGTGTTCTAATTCCAAACAGGTCGGTGAAAATTGAACCTGCCAGTTTTAAAGAGTATTCCACCGTAATCGGTTCTTTAGCCCTGGTACTTGATTCAGTTCTGGGGTTGGAATTGAGGTAGAGACAGGTTGCATGATGCAGGTTGCAGGTTGCAAGTTTCAGGTTCTCCATTCCTGCTCTACATATTGAATGAATCGATTAATCTTTCGCCCAAGAACCTCATATTGTTCGATTAACTCACTGATTGGATTTTCTTTAAAGTATATCTGATTAATCATATTCAACTGGTTTAGGGTTTCGTCATGTGATGACTGGGCAAAGATGAGATATCTGATAAATTCAGCTTTGTATCTTCTTCTGCCAAATCCTTCGACAATATTGTCCTTAATACTTTGGGCAGCTCTTCTAACCTGGCTGCCCTGCTCAAATAATTCATGCTTTGGGAGTTTCATTGACAAATTGTGAACCTCCAGAGCCAGTTCATAAGCACTATTATAAATATCCAAATCACGATAACTTTTCATTTTCCAACTCTTATCCTGCAACTTACAACCTGCAACTTGCAACCTGCAACCTGCAACTTGCAACCTATATACTATAGACGAAATCTTCTGTCGATAATGGAAAATATCGGTAATGATTTATTTTCCAATGTCTTTTTTTCAACATTTTTTCAACTTTATAATGTGGAGTTAGAAAGTTTTCATATATTGCATTTCAAAGCAAGTAGAAAATGGACCCTTTATGTTTTAAAGTACCACGTAATATCCAGGAAACAATAAGGGTTGAACATTGGAGTTTGCCCTATTTCTACGATTATTATCATTTTCACCAGGAATGCCAGATTACCTATATTATAAAGGGAGAAGGTAAATTATATTCATCTGGTTTCAATACTGATTTCTTTGAGGACGAGTTCTATCTCATCGGGAAGAACGTTCCTCATGTTTTCAGGTCGGATAAAACAGCCTCTGATTCAGATGAATCAGGAGAGGGGGCACAGGCAATTTCGGTTTTTTTTGATGGTGATCAGTTTACGGGTTTTTTCAAAGAATTTCCGGAAGCACATTCGTTGGTCAACCTTATAAAGAATTCTGGCCAGGGGATACAAATGGTTTCTGCCAGTGGCACTCAACTAAAGGAATGGGTGGATTTACTCTTGGAGTTAGAAGGTTTTGAACGAATAATTTTATTGGTTAAGATATTAACCTTTTTAACTAAATATAATGAAGTACGTTTGATGTCTGCTTTGAAGTATTCTGTAAATGATCCTTTGGATAGTAATAAGCTCAATAAAGTGTTCAATTATATCAACCAGAACTATAAGACTCAGATTAGTCTTGAAGAGGTTGCATCACAGATTAATATGACTCCAAGTGCTTTTTGCCGGTTCTTCAAGAGAAGAACAAAAAATACTTTCTCTAATTATCTGATAGAAACGAGAATCGCCACTGCTTGCAAGCTTTTATTGCAGAAGGATATTACAGTTGCGGAATCTTGTTATGAAAGCGGGTATAACAGTACATCTAATTTTCACAGGCATTTTAGAAGGGTGACAGGTTTTTCACCTATAGAATACAAGAGGAACATCTGTCAGACTATATGATATAACAGCTTACACCAACTTTCTAATATTACGTTTAATTAATGGCCCTTTGTTGTCAATATAGTATATAAAGGAGCAAAGAAACATCTTCTTTTGAGCTTCTAAAAAAATTAGTTTTACTCATGCATGGAAGTGCTATAATTTTAATCAAAACTTTAATCTCTATGAAAAAAATCTCATTTATTGTAGCGTTAATGGTGTTCTTTATTGGAGCATCATTTGGACAAGCGCGCCAATTAGCAGGTACGGTAACGTCATCTGAGGATGGCCAGACTTTACCTGGTGTTACTGTCAGAATAAAGGGATTCTCGGGAGGGACCACTACTGGTTCCAACGGGATGTACTCCATCTCTTTTAACAGGGATGAAGGTGTTTTGGTGTTTTCATTTATCGGATTGAAAACAGTTGAAGTACTCATCACTTCTTCAAACACCTACAATGTTACGATGGAACCAGATGTATTAGGACTTGATGAGGTGGTGGTAACGGCCCTGGGTATTTCAAGGGAGCGCAAAGCACTGGGCTATGCAGTGCAGGACATTTCAGGTGAAGAAATCCAAAGGACAGCTGAAACAAATATTGTAAATGCCCTGGCAGGAAAATCTGCAGGGGTGTATGTTAACAGTGCCAATGGTAATGTCGGATCATCGTCACGGATAACAATACGTGGAAATGGGTCGCTTAGTGGTGAAAATCAACCATTATTTGTTGTTGACGGAATGCCCATAGATAATTCCATTAGCAGTAGTAAGCGTGGATCTGGTGGTGTCAATCCCAACTGGGAGCCTGACTTTGTTGACATGGGTAACCGTGCAATGGATATTAACCCTAAAGATTAGTTTCTATGAAAAAAAAGTTACTGGTTTTACTCATGGTGTTTTTAACTATGAGTATTGGTGTCTGGGCACAGACACGAAACATTTCTGGAACTGTAACTTCTGCTGAGGATGGGGCGACCCTTCCGGGTGTGACCGTTAGGGCTTTAAATGCCCCCGGCGGTGTAACCACCAACCAGAATGGACAGTACCAGATTTCCGTGTCTAGCCAAACACAGACACTTGTTTTTTCATTCATCGGAATGAAAACTGTCGAGGAGGCTATTGGTAACAGGACAACTATTAATGTTGTACTGGAATCAGAAACCACCGAACTTGGAGAGGTTGTGGTTACAGCCCTGGGTATCAAGAGAGATCAAAAGGCTCTGGGATACGCTATCTCCAGGATCGACTCCAAGGAGCTTACCAAGGTCGGAGCCACTAATTTCGGATCTGCACTTTATGGCAAAGCTGCCGGAGTAAGAATCTCATCCGCACCTGGTGGTCCTACCAGTGCTGTCGACATCAAGATCCGTGGTATGAACTCAATCAACTTCAGCAGTCAGCCGCTGATCATCGTTGACGGGGTACCTATCAGGAATGGTGAGGCCAACAACTCAGGCTATTGGGGTGACCAGCGTATCCGTGGTAACGGACTCGTGGATATCAACCCAGAAGACATAGCCGACCTGTCAATTCTTAAGGGTGCATCTGCATCTGCACTGTACGGCTCAGAAGCTGCAAACGGTGTGGTTGTGATCACCACCAAGAAAGGGACACGGACACAAGGTATGGGCGTTGATGCAAGCTTTACCTACACCAGGGAGACACCTGCTTTCACCCCTCCATTCCAAAATGAATACGGCCCGGGTTATTACCAGGCTATTAACATGGATTCTTTTGGATCCGATGAAGACGGATGGTTATATATGGACAATCCGAATTATTACGATCCGGATACGGATACATGGCAGACCTATAATGGAACACTTCCATATCCTATTTACCGGTCATATGCACAATATGGACCAAAATTTGACGGTCGTGATGTAATTGGCTGGGATGGTCAGATCCATCCTTATGTTGCCCAACCTGATAACTGGAATAATCTTTTTGCCACTGCAACAAATTCTACGGCCAACGTGGCTGTGAATAAGGCGGGTGAATGGGGTAATTTCCGCTTTTCTTATACACGGATGGACTATAAAGGAAGTACCCGCGGTAATGAACACAACAGGAATACTTTCAACCTGAACTCAACCTTGAACCTAAGTAGGAACTTTCAGGTCGACCTGATTGCACAGTATGTGAACCAGCATACCCTGAACCGTCCATACCTGATTAGCCGCATCACAAACAACTACGGTGGATTCCTGAGCAGGTTCGATAAAGCTGAATGGTATCTTGATAAGTATCAAACCAGTAAGGGATATTATTTCCGTACCGGAAGTCAGCCCAGCGCAACTCCAGAGGAGAATATCACCATGTCAATACGTGGCCTCGACCTACTGGATTATTTCTGGAGGATTCTTTCCAACCAGGAGGATGAATACCAGGATCGTTTAATGACAAGTGCAACAGCACGTTGGACTATCACTGACGGCCTTACCCTTCGCGGACGGATCGGGAACGACTACACTGGAATCCTTAGAGAATCAAGGTCGCCAAACACTGTTCCCCTGAGTATTGGAAATTCCGGTGGCTTCAGTATGGGTACCGAGAAGTATAGTACTTCCTATGGTGACGTGCTTTTATCTTACGACAAAGACCTGACCAATGAGATTGGCCTTATCGTTAATGCCGGTTGGCAGGGAAGACGTGAGATGTATAATGCAGTTAGTGCCGGAACAAGCGGAGGTTTGAGTACCGAGAATTGGTTCCACCAAAATGCGTCCGTTAACAACTCAACCAGAAATGGAAGTTCTTCTTATAACGAACTATTGAAATATGCTTTCCTTGGAACTGCCAGTTTGAGCTATCGTGATTTTGCCTTTATTGAATTCACAGGTCGTCAGGAATATTCATCAACGCTTCCTCCGGGCAGCAACTCCTTCTTCTATCCTTCTGTTAATGCCAGCTTTATCTTTTCTGATGCTCTTGGCTTAGAAGGTAATTTCGACTATGGTAAACTGCGTGTTGCATGGGGTATCGTTGGTAACGCACCTCCAATGTATGCAGCTAATAATGCTTATTCACAGGGTTCAATTAACGGAATAATTTATAATTCCGTTTCAAGTAGTTATGGAAACGATGGTATCCGCCCGGAGGAAAAGCATGAATTCGAGGTTGGTACTGAGATGAAATTCTTTGGCAACCGCTTTGGCCTTGAAGCTAACGTATATAGCAACAAAATTATTGATCAGATTCTGTGGTTAGATGTTCCGACCACCGTTGGTGCCGGCCGTATGCTTACCAACATTGGTGAACTGAAGAACCTCGGTTTTGAGGCATCCCTGTACGGGTCACCAGTCGAGACAAAAGACTTCCGCTGGGATCTACGTGGTAATTTTTCAGTCAACAGAAATACTGTTGTTAGCCTGATGCCAGGTGTTGATATGTTGACTCATTCAAATATGGATTCAGGTGCAGCTCTTATTGTATCTGTTCCCGGAGGATCAATGGGTGATATTATTACCTACATGCCTCGTTTGAATGATGCAGGTGTTAATGTCGTTGACCCTAGTTCTGGATTCTACCAGATCAACTATGAAGAATATGATGCAAACGGCGACCCGGTAGATTATGGTTATGGCGATACACGGCAAAAAGTCGGTAATGCCATGCCTAAGCTGGTTGGTGGTTTCGGTAGTTATATTGATCTGAAAGGCTTGTTCATAGATTTCGCAATTGACTACAGCTGGGGAGGTGATGTTGTTTCACTTGCCGGCCAGTACATGAAAGGTGCCGGTATGTTCGAAGAAACCATGGAATACAGGGATGCTGAGAATGGCGGACTTTCCTACTATCTCAATGGCGATGGCAACCGTGTAGCCTATGACGGTGCAACAGGACCTGGAGGAGAAAGGGTATATAATGATGGTCTGATCCTTCCTGGTGTTTTGCCGGATGGGACTGATAATAATATCATCCTTTCTGCTGGTGAATACTACATGAATGTTTTCCAGTGGGGTTCCAACCCGGCCTGGGGAAGTGGTATGAGCCGCTATGACGATGCCGTTAAGAAAAACCACTACATTAAGTTCAGGGAGATGTCTGTTGGATATAACCTTCCTCAGAATGTTGCCCAGAAATTAAAGTGCAACAATATTCGCCTTGCATTGGTTGGTAGTAATTTATTCTACATCTATCGTACACATAAACAATTCGACCCGGAAACCAATATTGGTACAAACTGGGTAAATGCAGCTATTGTTAATGGTTCTACCGTTGCTACGAGAAGCTTAGGTTTCTCAATACGGGCAAGTTTCTAAAAGTGAAATGATTAAATTATAACAATATGAAAAGGAAAATATATATCGTTTTAGTCATGTTCGCTTCTATGGCCGTTGTTTTCAATGGTTGCAAACAAAGTGAACTTGAAGATTTATACGCTAATCCGGCACAATCCTCCTCCGCAACGGTTGAGAATTTCTTCACCGGATTATTAATAAGTGCCAACGAGGGGGTTTTGCCATGGTATTGGAGGTTTTTTGTTGTAGAGCAGCCCACCTTGGGTCACTACACTCAAACCATGGGCTGGTTCAACGGAAATGACCAGTATCTTCCTCCTACTGCTGCCATCGATTGGAGATGGAATCTGTATTACAATGGTCCGATGACCCAATTCAGGGTAATGGAAGGGCTATATATGGATTTGGAAGAGAGCGCACAAGCAGAGTACAGGATTTTCTACCTGGCTGCCAAGGTCTTTTTCTATGATCAAACCCAACAGGTTATTGACCTTTACGGGGATATCCCGTGGTCAGAAGCCGGCAGGGTGCGTGAGTTAGGCGATCTTGATGCTGCCTTACCTAAGTATGATGATGCTAAAGAGGTTTACACAACCATGATTGCTGACCTCAAAGCCATTGCCGATGAGCTTCATAGCATTGATGTTCCTTCTTTCTATCAGGGCTTGTTCACTAACAAGGACTATTTGAATGATGGAGTTGTATCTAAGTGGGAGAAATATGCCAACTCCTTAAGGCTCAGAATGCTTGTAAGAGCATCAGGAGCTATGGATGTTGTTGCAGATGTAACCCAGATACTTACTAATCCCGGAACTTATCCCTTGGTTGAGAGCAATGATGATAACATCATGCTGATTAAAGCAGGTGATTTGCAGGCTACTACTGCAAGCGGGTCTGGTGGAATTCGTAGTGCCATGGAAACATGGGGCCAGTATGATATTGCACCTAAAGCGGTTTGTGATAACATGCTTGACAGAAACGACCCAAGGCTTCCGATCATGTTTGATCCTAACAAAAATGGAGAGTATGCCGGAATGGATCCACTCGCAAATTCAACTACTCAGAATCAACTTCTGTCTGACGGCATGGTTGCCAGGTATGACACTGCTACCTTTACCCGGAATAATTTGTTCCCGGGATGGATTATCGGTGCTGCCGAAGTGAGTTTCATGAAGGCTGAGGCCCTTTTCAGAGCCGGTGTCGACGGGCAGGCTAAAGCTGCTTATGAATTGGGAATCAGTCAATCGATCGATTTCTATTTCAATGTGAATGCCACTGGCACATACCGTGATCCACTTCCAAGGCCCACTGCTGAAGAAGTCATTGCTTATATCAATGGACCCAAAGTATCATGGGCTGCCAATGGCGATAAGATGGAGTTGATTGCTATTCAGAAATGGCTGGATACAGGATTGGGTTCAATGACTCAAACCTGGTCTGAATTAAGGAGACTAAATAAGCCTGTGCTTAACTTTACTCCTGATAATAATTCAGCCAGTGGTCAAACACTTCCTCCTTTGCGCTGGTTGTATCCTACTTCAGAGCAGGCTCTGAATGCAGACAATTACGCAGCTGTAAGCTCAAAGGATAATCTGAAAGCTAAAATTTTCTGGGATCTTGACTGAGAATCCAGGTAATGATAACAATAAAAAAGGGCGTCGATCGATGCCCTTTTTTATTTCAGTGACTCAACATCCAACATCCAA
>CAYXJR010000004.1:33120-110458 GCA_964465145.1 uncultured Porphyromonadaceae bacterium
AAGGGCGTCGATCGATGCCCTTTTTTATTTCAGTGACTCAACATCCAACATCCAACATCCTCTTTATCCAAACAACCTTCAACCTACGACCTACTTCTCAATCTTAATAACAACAGCCTTATCACTAGGAGGTTTCGAGATGATTCTATTAGGAATTTCTAATTCATAAGCATCACCGACTTTGCTGTATTTGACCTTTGACCCACTGCCTAAAATGGTCATTTTGGCGTTGGCAGGGATTTCAGGAAGAATGACTTTCAAAGTTTCAGGAAGAGATTGGTTCTCATTGAGAAGATAGATGGCATAGATAGCTTTCTTATCCTTATTCTCTGTAAAACAAACCTGTCCATCTCGATAGGGAGCTATTTTGCGGGTTTCATAAATGGCTTCTGAATTAATGTCCATCCATTCACCCATTGCCTCAAGGCGTTCGTATGCTGCATCATACCATGTGCCCTCCGGGCTGGGACCTATGTTAAGTAGGAGGTTGCCTCCTTTGCTCACTATGTCGACGAGCATGTGAATAAGCTCTCTGTCTGATTTAAACTTGGCATTAAATGAATAGGACCAACCACCTCCCATAATTATACATGATTCCCAGGGGTAGGGTAGCATCTCTTTGGGAACTGTATTTTCCGGGGTCAGATAGTTTTGGTTGGGCCCTACAACTGCCCGGTCAACAACGATCAATCCTGGCTGTTTCTCACGAGCCTTCGCTGCCAGTTCATCCATACGGATATCCTGGCTCTGAACATTTGTAAATTGATAACCTTCTTTGCAATTATATTCCTTAACCTTTTCAGGAGTCATTTTCTGTACCCAGCCTCCGTCGAGCCAAAGGATATCAACATCCCCGTAATCGGTCATTAATTCCATGATCTGATTATGAGTGAATTGCACATAGTTTTCCCAGCGATCCGGGTATTTGGTAACATCATAATTCACATTCCGGTCTGGAGTAGCAAAGTTGGGCCACCAGTAATCTTCGCAATGCCAATCAGGTTTGGAGAAATAGGCTCCTACCATCATTCCCTCAGCGCGAAAGGCATTAAATAATTCTTTCGTAACATTCGCTTTGGAATTTTTGTGAAAAGGGGTCTTGGGGTCAGTTATCTTATAATCAGTGTATTTACTATCAAACATACAAAACCCATCATGATGCTTAGTGGTGAATACCATGTATTTCATCCCTGCGCCAGCTGCCGCTTTTGCCCATTTTTCAGGATCAAATTTCTTTGGATTAAAGGTTGTTTGGAGGTTCTCGTATTCCTTCTTGTACTCTACATAATTATCCGACTTTCTTCTGGCCCATCCAACATCTTCGGAACAGATAGACCAGGATTCTACGACCCCCCATTGGGAATACGGGCCCCAGTGCATCAGTAATCCAAATTTAACGTCCTCCCATTTTTCGAGATTTTCCTTAACCAGTGGATCTGTAACCGGATAATATTTCTGTTCAGCACGTTGAGCTATGGCAGCACCCATAAAGACCACCATGGCAATTGATAGCAATAGTTGTTTTTTCATATCTATTTTTTTTGTAATTCTTCCCAGTCTGCTTTCCATTCTGTCACTTGTCACTATTCGATTATGATTTCGTCGACGAAAAGCCAGGCCGGTTCTCCGGCTCCACTATGCCATTCGGGACAAGTAACTATGTTTTTCGCAATTATTCTAACATACCTGGCTTTTTTCCCAGGTGTACTTATGATAAAATCCTGGATTTTTCTGTCCGGGTCCTGATGTGACACCTTATTCTTTACTTCACCCAGGGAATCAAACTTAATGCCGTCAACAGAAACAGAAGCAGCAACTATCTCTGGAAAAAATATCCAGCTACCAACCGATTGAAGGCATCCCAGGGATACTTTGGTGATATCTTTTTCCTGTCCCAGGTCAATAATAACCTCAAGATCATTCCCATCGAATCCCTGCCAGCGACCGTCACCGGAATTCACAGAACCCCGAAGGCTATTCGTTAGAGCTCCTGATCCGCCAGCTGTATACTTTTGGCTATATTCTGTGCAATATTTTGTTTGAGCTCCCGTAGCCTCATGGATCCAGACTTTCTCTGACGACACTACAGAATAGGGCTTGTCTGCATACAATGTAACGGCCTTTACTACAGTTGTTTGATTAACGATAAAAGGCTCCTTGTAAAGAGTTGACCTTACCGTTGGTTCAGTTCCATCAATTGAATATCTGATCTCGCCAAAATTTATAGGATTAGAAAGCTGAATCATGAATTCTCTTTTTTCAAGATCAAATTCTGTTTCAAGTTCAACATTTGAGAAACTTTTAGAGTAATTAATGTTTTTCTTTTCAAGTCTGGACAAATGGCTCCTTAGTCTTTCAGCAAAATCATCAAAGTCCTTGTTCTCCTGGGGTGTCCAAGCTACTTCAGCCAGTGCGGAAAGTCTGGGGAAAGTCATATAATCAGCATGCTCAGTAGTGGATACATATTCAGTCCATAAGTTGGCCTGAACACCCTGAATATTGAGAGCTTCCAGCTCTGTCAGTTCATCCGGAACCGGATTTAAAGCATATACCTTTTCAAGCGGCAGGAACCCACCTATTGCCAGGGGTTCTAATTCCGGTTTTCCCTGGTAATAATCGAAATAGCAATGTGATGTTGGTGTCATAACAACAGGGTGTCCAGATTTGGCTGCTGTAATTCCTCCCTCCATTCCACGCCAGGACATAACAGCTGCATTGGGTGCAAGTCCACCCTCCAGGATCTCATCCCAACCAATCAATTGGCGTCCTTTGCTATTCAGGAATTTTTCGATCCTGGTTATGAAATAGCTTTGCAATTCATGCTCATCTGCCAGGCCTTCATCTGAAATCCTTTTTTGACAATCTGAACATACTTTCCACTCCTTCTTATTTGCCTCATCACCACCAATATGAATATATTCTGAAGGAAATAAATCTATAATCTCTGTTAACACATCCTGAATAAAATCAAAGGTTTTATCTTTCCCTGCACAGAAAATATCTGTGATAGGCCAGACTCCTCCTGGTAGGACAGTAAAAGGCCCATTGGTGCAGGAATACTCCGGGTAAGCAGCAAGAACGGCAGTAGCATGGCCGGGCATTTCTATCTCCGGAACAACTGTCACGTACCGGCTTTGAGCATAAGCAACAATTTCCCGGATATCTTCTTGTGTATAGAAGCCCCCATAAGTAGCCTCTTCACCTGGTTTTTGATTCTCGCGTGCGTTCCAGTTCAGATTCTCGCGGTCGACACGCCAGGCCCCTATTTCTGTGAGCTTAGGATATTTTTTAATCTCAATACGCCATCCCTGATCATCGGTAAGATGCAGGTGAAGAGTATTCATTTTATGCATTGCCAGATAATCAATTACCTTAAGAATATATTCCTTTGAAAAGAAATGACGTGAAACATCCAACATATAACCACGCCATGCAAAACGAGGCACATCTGAAATAGAAACACCCGGAACCCTGCCGTCCGGACCAATCAGTTGGAGGAGGGTTTGTAAGCCATAAAACAAACCGGCTTTCCCTGGGGATTCAATCTTAATGCCGGCTCTATCAGCCCTTAAAAGATATCCTTCATTGGCCAGTGAGTCAGGTAGTTCTTTGTTTAGAACCAATTGAATGGATGAATTGAAATCGCCGGGGATTAGCTTAATTTGCTCCGATGATTCTATTTCCTTTATCAGGTATTCTTGTAGTCCGGCAAGTTCCTGTCTGGATATACCAATATCCATTCCATCGTTAATAATAAAACTGCTTTGCAGCTCCTGGTAATAAGCCGGTTTTGGAATTACTGTCATGGCTTGCTCCTCCTTAAGGGTACATTGAGCAAGTATTACAAGCCCAACAGCTAGAATGGCAAAAAATATTAATCTCTTCATATTATAATTCCCTAATTTTAATATTCTTAAAGCTTACACTATTTCCATGGTCTTGTAGAAGAATATGGCCTTCCTTACCTTCACCGAAACCCTCATAGCCGGCATATTTACTTTTTTGTACCAGGGCTCTGAATATTTGTGTTCCCCGATCGTATTCTACAACTTTTGATCCGTTAAGCCAATGTTCAACATATACACCATTAACTAATATTCTGGCAGTGTTCCATTGACCAGGAGGGTTTGCTTTATTGCTTTTATCAGAAGGGATCAAATCGTATAGGGAAGCTAAAGTTCTGTTTCCACCTACTCCATTTTTTGCATCTGGATGTTCCGCATCATCGAGCAGTTGGTACTCAAGGCCAATTGCAGAACCAACACCCTTGTTTAGTCCATCAACGACGAAGTATTTAATCCCGCTATTGGCTCCTTTTGTGAGCTGGAAATCCAGGCTGAGTTCAAAATTGGAATATTTCTTAATAGTCACAATATCTCCGCCGTTGGTGCTTTCGCCTCCTCCTGATTCTAACACTTTAAGAATCCCGTCCTTCATTTCCCAGCCAGCCGATGGAAAATTTTCCTTGCCGGCGCCTCTCCAACCATTGCTGGTTGTACCATCCCAAAGTAAATTCCAGCCATCGGCTTGTTCCCTTTTAGTGAGGGTATTAGGGATAGTGGATATTTGTTTGAGTTCCGGGTTTTCTGGCCATTTGTACTTGACAAGGTTTTTTGTAACAATCCTGATATTTTTCCAGATTACCTGTATACCTTCCTTTTCCTTATCATTTCCAATCCCATGAACCTGCATAGCTATGAAACCACTATGATTCATATCATCAATCAGGTTGGATGCCTGCACTCCGTTTATCCATGTTTTGAGTTCATTGCCAATGGCTTCCACATGGTAATTGTTCCAGTCATTGACCTTGAATGCGGCTCCTGCCTTGGGATTATCTTCCAGAGTGTATAACCATCCCCTGCGTCCCTCATCATATATTCCTGCACTCCAGGCCCGGTCTGAGGGATCAATCTCCACCTGGTATCCATGAACCCTACCATTATTGTAATCTTTCAGGCTATGGCTTCTGATCTGCACCCCTGAATTTAGCTTGGGATCAACTTTAACATCAAATTCCAGAATAAAATCTGAATAATCCTGATTAGTAGCCAGAAAACTATTTGGGGTATTGAGTATAGTGGTTCCTACCAACATCCCATCCTTAACTTCGTATTTGGCTTTTCCGTTTAATTGTTTCCATCCTTTCAGATTTTTACCGTTGAAAAGATCGATATAATCATTCTGGGCCATAGAAGTTGATGTTAACAGTAAGATACTGAGTAGAATAGATAAGTGTTTGAATTTCATTTCATTGATATTAATGGATAAATAATTGGATAAAATTAATATACCTCATTTTGAAAAGTATAGTTGCAATAGCTTATCAACGGCTCCTGCCGCTGGATTTGTACTGTTCCAGTAGATTTTTCATTTTTGATACCTGATCAGGATTCTCCAAATATAGATTGGTTGTTTCTTTTGGATCTAATTCCATATCATAAAGCTGACCCGCCGGCTCATTATTGTTTCCGGCATAACTCCATCCACCTGACCCTCTTCCGTCGATAAATTTCCATTTTCCTTGTCTCAAGGCAAACATACCTGATATAGAATGGTGTATAGTTCCTTCCCTTATTGGTTCAACGTTCTCCCCAAGAATAGCTGGCAGCATGCTGTAGCTATCCTCGGCGGCATTGTCAGGAATAATCTGACCGGTAATATCAGCAAGTGTGGCAAAAAGGTCAGTCAGGCTGGTAATTTCATTATTTGTGCTGCCGGCCTTAACCCGGGCAGACCATCTGACCAGAAAGGGTACATGATGTCCTCCTTCCCAGGCATCGGATTTCATACCGGAAAAACCAGCATTAGCCCTGTGCGAAAAAAGTTTTTTATCACTTGGTGTCCAATGTGAACCGTTGTCACTGGTGAGGATGACCAGGGTATTTTCTGAAAATCCATTCTTATCCAATGATTTTAATACCTGGCCTACAGTCCAGTCGACCTGTGCAACAAAATCTCCATAAATCCCAGCCTCAGAACTTCCTTGAAATTCTTCAAGAGGCAGCCATGGGGTATGGGGAGCGGTAAGAGGAAAGAAAAGGAAAAAAGGTTGACCTGATCCGGATCTACTTTTAATATATTTGGTTGCTTCTGCTGTTATTCGCGGGAGCACTCCTTCCACGGTAAACCCTTCCTGAATATCCCCGGGTCTCCAAAACACACCCCTGGGATTATTTAAACCCGGAGTCGTATCGGTGATGGGTGCAATTAGTTTTTTATTACTGATATAGCAATACGGTGTCATATCCAATGATGCCGGAATAATGAAAGAGAAATCAAAACCATGGTCAGTTGGACCTTCACTCACATTTGCCGTATAATCCAGATTTTCCGTATTTGGCCGGTTCCAGATTGATCCGGTAATTAAAGGCTTGCTAGTGTCAATGCGGGTCCAATCCAGTCCAAGGTGCCATTTACCGATACATGCTGTGTGATATCCTGCAGAAATAAGTAATTCAGCTACGGTGAATCGTTCTGTTTCGATAAGGGAAGGGGAATGACCAACTAAAACGCCTGATTTCAGGCTAGTTCTGAAACAATAACGTCCCGTCAGAACACCATAACGAGTTGGAGTGCAAACTGCTGAAGGGCTATGAGCATCAGTGAATATCATACCTTCCTCGGCAATACGATCCATATTAGGGGTATTTACCCCGCTTTCAGGATTAAGACATTTCAGGTCGCCATAGCCCATATCATCGGCCATAATAAACACGACATTTGGCAGATTCTGACTCTCAGGTTCCTTGCAGGATTGAAGTGAGAACAGTGTAATAAACAAAGTGAATATCAATAGCTTATGAGATACTTTGATGGTCAAAAGAGTCCGGATACTTATAATTATTGCAGTTCGAATAGTACTATTCATGATGCTGATTCTGGTTTAATTGCAAAGTAATCAAAATATGTCCTTAATTTCGCATATTTCCTTCAGGTTTGAACCCATTTATGTTTGAATTGTCTATTGAGTACATATATTTATGCACAGGAACAAAACAGATTATACAGATGAAGAATTTTGAGTATTACAACCCGGTTAGAATACTATTCGGTAAAAATCAGATTGCTAAGATGCGGCCATTCCTTCCTAAGGAAGGGGTAATATTGATGATATACGGTGCAGGCAGTATAAAGAGCAATGGAGTTTATGATCAGGTAAAGAGAGCTCTTGAAGGGATGGAAGTAATTGAGTTTGGTGGTATAGAGCCTAATCCCAAATATGAAGCATTATTGCCAGCAATTGAGATTGTGAAAAAGGAGAGGGTGAGTTTTATTTTGTCTGTCGGTGGAGGTTCAGTTATCGATGCTTCAAAATTTATAGCTGCTGGCAGTCGGTATGCAGGAAACGATCCCTGGGACATTCTGAGTGGAGAGGGAGAAGTATTGTCGGCCATTCCCTTGGGTGTAGTATTGACATTACCTGCAACAGGAAGTGAAATGAATGGCAATGCTGTGATATCGCGGCATTCATCAAAAGAAAAGTTTGCATTTTCCTCGCCAATGGTATTACCGGTATTCTCGGTATTGGATCCACAGGTGACTTACTCCCTGCCAATGAATCAGGTGATCAACGGGGTTGTAGATGCCTTTGTACATGTGATTGAACAATATCTTACCTATCCGGTTTATGCTCCGGTTCAGGATCGATATGCCGAAAGCCTTCTTCAAATATTAAAGGTAGAAGGGCCAAAAGCAATCAATTTTGATTTACCTGATTATGATAACAGGGCTACAATAATGTGGGCAGCAACAAATGCTTTGAATCATTTCCTTTCCATGGGGGTGATAACTGACTGGGCTACACATACCTTGGGCCATGAATTGACGGCCTTGCATGGTTTGGATCATGCCGTTACCCTGGCTATTATTTTACCCGGGGTTTTGAATTCAGTAAAGGAGAACCGTAAGGAAAAATTACTCCAGTACGCTGAAAGAATATGGGGGCTCAGTGGTTTCGACCATATTGCTGTTATAGATGAAGCCATCCGGCGAACCGAGAATTTTTTCGAATGTCTCGGAACCAAAACTCACCTATCTGACTATGGAATTGGTATGGAAACCATTGACCTGATAGAAAGACGGTTAATTGATCGCGGTGTGAATCTTATCGGAAACAGCAAGGATATTACCATAGATAATGTAAGAGGGATATTGGAGTCGAGGCTCTAATTTTACAAAAAAACATCTGCCAGTAGAATTAGTCTATTATGAAAAATATCAGAGAATTGATGACGCTTTTAACCGAGAAAAACAAATTCAGGGATGGAGCAGGAAAAAGAAAGAAGCATTTATAAGGGGTGAAATGACAGACCTTCCTAAATTGTCAAAGAACTATACGCAGTTTCGGATGCTTAAATAATGAAAATGCCCCTTCGGCAAGCTCAGGGACCGGTCTAACTGGTCAATTCCCTAGTCCCTGTTCCCCGTTCCCCGTTCCCCGCATCCCGCATCACGAAAAGATACTGTACAGAATAATCATAATCACCACCAGGATGCCCGACAGGATGCGAGGATCTGATATTCCGGTGATTTTGCCTTTTGTGAGGAAGCTCAGGGGATTATCCAGTGTAAGTTGATCAAGCTGATCCGGTCTGGGTTTTGGTGTCACAGAACTAACAGCGAAATACAAAACACTAAGAATGACAAACAGCCACCAGCCTTGCATCATGTATGGAATCCCCCAGTTTTCGGTGATGATTTTGACATCACCAAATGCAGGAAAATCGATCATAAATGCTATAGCACCCAAGATAAAACCAGTTACTATTGTGACGAATGAGGCTTCTTTGGTTCCTCTTTTTGAAAATACCCCCCATAGAAAGACCACGGCAATTGGTGGGGCCAGAACGGCTAAAATTGTATTAATTGCATCGAAAATACTACGGAATTGCTCAATCATTGGCGACCAGGCAATGGCAAAAATCATCACAACTACTGCTGTCCAGCGGCCAATCGTTACTTGCTGTTTGTCAGATGTTTTTGGGCGAATTCTTTTAACAATATCTACTGAAACCAAAGTTGCCGAAGAATTTAGAGCTGCAGCAATCGTACTCATAAGGGCTGCAAGAAGAGCGGCTGATAACAAGCCTTTGAGACCTGTTGGAAGTAGTTCGGTAATCAATACTGGTAAAGCATTGTTAGCATTGTCTCCAATGATGTCCCCAAACAATGCATATGCCAGAATACCGGGGATAACCATAATAAAAACCGGTAATATTTTGATAAAACCGGCGAAAATTGGGCCAATCTGTGCATCTCTTTCAGATCTGGCTCCCAGCACTCTCTGAACAATTGTCTGATCAGCACACCAATACCAAATCCCAATCACCGGGTATCCAAGAAGTATTGAATACCAGGGAAGGTTTGAGCTGCTTTCGGCGCTTCTGAGGAGGATCATCTGGTCGGGGCGAAGGACTTCTTTTAATTCTGCCAGGGTATGAATCCCTTTATCGGGCAGTGCAAATATTGCGATTAAGGCCATTATACCAGCCCCGAGGATCAGGATCACAGTTTGTATTGTTTCGGTGATTACCACAGATTTAAGACCACCTAAAACGGTATAAATCGAGGTAATTACTGAAATAATTATAATACTGAACCACTTGTCGATCCCAAAGAATGTCTCAAATACAACGGCTCCAGCATATAAGCTAATACCTATATGCATAAAAAGGGCCCCAATAATAGCTAGGAAAGCCAGGAGAGAGCGGGATGCTCCACCATACCTTTTTTCCAGAAATTCGGGGAGGGTGGATATTTTATTCCTGAAATAGAATGGGGCAAAGACAAGGCCCAGAAGGATAAGCAGAAAAGTGGCCATCCATTCAAAATTTCCCTGAACCATACCGTCACGGTACCCAGCAGCGGCAAGTCCAACCAGGTGGATCGTAGATATATTTGAAGCAAAAAGAGCTGCGCCAATAAAAGCCCAATTCAATGAGCGTCCGGCCAGGAAATATGAGCTGGTGGTCATTTTTTGCTTTCTAACCACCCATACTCCCACAATCAGGATACCTAGCATGTAAATAATTATTATCGCAAGGTCCAGTATCGGGATTTTTATTCCTCCATTCATAAATCAAGTGTTTTAATTATTGAGTATGCATTGTTACATGCTCCCAAATGGGACTTCAATAGCATAAAAAAGTATCCTTCCCATAATTTCATTCAAGAAAATAAAACAGGTGGCTCCGATAACAGGCCAAAAAAGTTTTTTGAATTCCGCTGTGTTGGATCGGATGCCAATAATTGCCAAAGATATTGATCCTATAGACAGGATTTGAAAGCCAAGGCGAAGATAGAAAAACAGGGTAAAATCTTTCAGTAATAATTTCAGGCTCAGCTGACTGGCCGTGCTGTTTTGATCGAGGTAACTTAAGAAAATTGGGATAAAAATAATTTCCAAAAGTAAAACTATACCCAGAATCCATGCAAGGCTTTGCTGTCCCGACAAACTGCCAATCTGAATTTGCATAATCAACATAAGCCCTCCCCCTAAGGCCAGAGTTGTAGCTACAAAATTCAAAAAAGTGAAAATTGGCTGCCAGACTGGAATTGGGAGGGAGGAATAAATTCTTGACATGGTGAATATCAATACAATTCCGGAAACTGTGGCCAGGTTAAGCAGGACCAATCCAAGCCGCTTCCATTCAGATTTAATAAACAGAAAAAGGGTGAATAGTCCTGATAACAATAAATAAGTTATGATCATGAGAATTTCCCTGCTCAACCAGGAGGAAGATAGATTATCAAGAGTGTTTAAAGCTTTAAGGGGACGGCCCATGTGAAACACAGAGAACATTACTGAAATGACGGCAAATGTGAAAACCAAAACTGGTATTGTTTTAAATTGGGAAGGCAGGTGGGTTTTATTCCTGTATGTAGGCAGGTATACAATTAAATTATACAAAATCAGGGCTCCCACGGAAAGCTGGCTAAGGAGTGTGAAACCAATTATAGGGATATCCTGTCTAATCATTTTGCACCTCCTCTAAATTAGCAATGCGGGCCTTATTTGCTTTGGCTGTTCCAGATTCATGGTGTGGGCCAATTATCAGGGCAGGCTTTGTGAGGCTTGGTTCCGGCATGGGATGCACTTGATTGATCAAACCATATTTTTCCTTTAATTCAGATAACTCACCATAGTCTATCGCACGGAGGGGACATGAAGAAACACAGGAAGGTGCATTACCCACCTCCAGGTAGTCCTTACAAAAATTACATTTTGACATAATCCCCGTATCTTCATTGTACTGGAGAGCACCATAGGGGCAAGCCCATTCACAATACCGGCAGCCTACGCATTTTTCCGGATCAATAAGTACTAGTCCTTTTTCAGCCTCTTTATAGAGAGCCTTGGTAGGGCATGCTTTTACGCAGGATGGATCTTCGCAGTGGTTGCATGAGATCGACAAATTGTAAGTGCTCACCTGAGGGGTCCACCCACCGCCCGGGCTCTGTTTCCAATTACCACCCGAAACTTCATATACCCGCCTCCATCTCATCCCAGGGTTGAGATCATTTTTGTCCTTACAGGCCACCTGGCAGGTTTTGCATCCGGAGCAACAAGTTGAATCAATATAAAAACCAAATTGGCTCATAATCCAATAATATTATCTCGACCTTATAATTTCGACCATAATCGTATGTTGGGCATTACCAAAAGCAAGAGGTGTCCATTTTTCAGAAGTTAATGTATTTACGGATCCACCGATATCCACTTGCTTTTTATCCGGCTTCCACCATGCACCCTGCGGAATGGACACAACTCCTGGGAGAATACGCTGGGTAAACCTGCAGGGCAATTTTAATTTACCCCTATCATTAAAGGCAATAACATTATCGCCCTCCTTGATTCCACGAGGCTCAGCGTCAATAGGGTTTATAAAAATCCTTTGCGGAAAGGCTTCTTGCAGCCAATCAACGTTGGCGTGGGTAGAATGAACCCTTCCCATATAATGCGGCCCGATAGCCTGAAGAGGAAAGTTTTTCTTTTCAGGTCCGAATGGAGATTCCCATTCCTGAATATATTTCGGTATAGGCGGGATTTCATCCGGCTGTCCTAATTCTTTCAGATCAGAAGAAAATATTTCGATCTTGCCCGAAGGTGTTTTCAAAGGAAATCTCTCTGGATCCTTCGCGAAATCCTCAAAAGAGATTTTGGGCTCAAGCACCGGTAAGCTGTAAACACCCTGGTTGTTCTTAACAACCTGTTCGAAATCGGGTATATCTGGGAAACGGTTGGATCTGTATTCATTCCATAGTCTTTTGGTCCAGCCTCTTTCGTCCAGCTTTTCCGTGTATTCTTCAAAAACCCCAAGTTCACGTGCAAGATCGGCACAAATCCGGTAATCAGATAGAGATTCAAAGGCTGGCTCAACCACCTGAGGCATAAGGATCACTTCATCACCATATTTCCAACCATCCTCTAATCCCCATGTTTCAAATTGCATACAAGCAGGTAAGAGAAGGTCGGCAAATTTACCAGTTGGTGTTAAAAACTGGTCTTGCACAACGAGGAATTCTACCATGGATTCATCTTCCAAAATTTTTGCGGTACGATTGATGTTTCCATGCTGATTGATTAATGCATTGGAAGCCACCGACCAGATAAATTTTATATTTGTTGACAGCCTGTCCACTCCCACAAGCCCTTCCTTATCAGTTAATTCAGTTCCTCTGAGTACTGCTTCACTCCACAGAAAGGAAGGGATTGAGGCTTTAATTGGATTGTCCTTCATGGGAAAAACATTCCAGAAGGGTGCGCCTCCTGCCTGATGAGCAATTCCGCTGGCCCAACCGCCATGTATCCCGATATTACCAGTAATTGCAGCCAGCACGCAACCACCACGAACAGGTTGTTCTCCAAAGGCACGCCTTTGCATCCCATAACCCTGGTAGAGCATGGCTGGTTTAATGCTTCCATATTGTCTGGCTATCCGAACAATTGTTTCGGATGGGATACCAGTTATGAATTCTGCCCATTCCGGAGTTTTGGGTAAATTGTCTGAAGTGCCTAAGATATAGTCGGAATACGATTCATCATTTTCATATCCCACAGGCATCTGACTGGCATCAAATCCTATACAATGTGTTTTAATAAACTCTTTGTCAATCAGGTTCTCTTTTATCATTACATAGGCCATGGCACTCATCATAGCTGTATCTGTTCCCGGACGAATAGGTATCCATTCATCTGCCAGAGCTACTGCTGACATGGTTTTACGCGGATCTATACACACGATTCGAGCGCCTTTCCCGCGGGCCTTTTTTAAAAAATATTCTGTATTGGTGCCATCGCGCATTTCAGCAGGATTCCAGCCCCACATCAGAATGAATTTTGAGTTGAGCCAATCCTGGCGCTGATTCCCGGTAACGCCAGTACCGAATACTGTTGGAGTAGCTTTACTAATACAAGCCCAGGAGTAGGAATTATAGTAATTCAGTGAGCCACCCAAAATATTCAAGAGACGCACAGCGGGCCATCTTCCGTTGGTTTGGCTATAACTGCCAGTCCCATAGGGGACATATAAGGCTTCGTTTCCGTATTTTCCCTTAATTTCTTTAAGTTTTTCCGCCATCAGGCTAAGTGCTTCCGTCCAGGATATTCTTTCAAAAAATCCCTCGCCCCGCTTTCCAATACGTTTCATCGGAAATCTTAGTCTATCAGGGTGGTATTGCCTACGCCGGTAAGCTCTTCCTCGCACACAAGCTCGTAGTTGGGGGTCTGAGGTGTCATCTGAGCTGCGGTCATCTGTTTCGATCCTGGCTATTAATCCATCCTTTACCCAAACTTTGAGCAAACAGCGGCCACCACAATTATGTGCTGGACAACCGACCCGTATCCAACCTCCTGAAGGGAGGTCTCCAACGACAGCCTGACCCGGGCTTAATCCAAATAGATCAGCGGCAAGCCCAGGTATCAAGCTTACCGATCCGCCAATAAGGCCAGAGGTTTTAATAAATGATCTGCGGTCCTGGGATTTCATTTCCCATGGTTTAGTTTAGCCGATAAATATAGTTATTCTTTTTATTCGGATTCCATGAGTAAGGCCCATCATTACTTAACAAGATTTTGAAAATATGAGATAATGATGTCCTTGAGTCGGGATCGGATATTATTCAGATCCTGCGGCTTTCCCAATTCCTTTTTCATGGAAGTAACCCCCTTGTCGGTGAACCCGCATGGATTAATGTAATTGAAATAGTCAAGATTTGTATTCACATTAAAAGCAAAACCATGCATTGTGATATAATGACTGGCTTTCACCCCAATAGCACATATTTTCCGGGCATTGGTTGTGGATGGTTCAAGCCAAACTCCAGTAGCACCGGCAAGGCGGGAGGCATTAATGTTATTTTCCTTCAGAAAAAGGATAATGCACTCTTCAAGGGAATAAACATATTCCTTCAGGTGAATTCCAAATTGGTCAAGGTCAAAGATAGGATAACCCACAATCTGACCTGGGCCGTGATAGGTAATATCTCCTCCACGGTCGATATGAAAATAACTTGCCTCAATTTTTTTTAGTAGTTCATCTGTTATGAGCATATTGTTGCTTCTCCCTGATTTACCCAGGGTATAAACATTTGGATGTTCGACAAAAAGAAGAATGTTTTTTAAATATTGTCGATCTTTTTCCTGCAGTTTGCGGTTTTCCAGCTTACGAGCCACCCGTTCTTTGAAGACCGCCTCCTGGTAATCCCATGAAGATTTAAAATCGAGTTCCCCTAAATTATGGTATTCTATTTTAGGTATCAAAGTCATTTGATATGTTTTTCAGCATGGTAGGAAGATCTAACCAAAGGATGACTCTCGACATGTCGGAAACCTTTTGACAGGCCAATTTTTCTATATTCTTCAAACTGATCCGGTGTGATCCATTCGTCAACGGGCATGTGATCCCTGGTTGGCTGCATATATTGGCCCAGAGTAAATACCTGGCATCCTACACCTATCAAATCATCCATGGTTTCTAATATTTCCTGTCGGGTTTCACCCAGCCCAAGCATTATCCCGGATTTAGAAACTAAATCTGACTCAGATACCTGTCTTATAACTTTAAGGCTTATCTCATATTTTGCTTTAGAGCGGACCCCTTTGCTAAGGTGCTTTACTGTTTCCAGGTTATGGGATATAACTTCCGGTCCGGCTTTTATTATTTTCTCAATCAGATGTGGCTTTCCATCAAAATCAGGAATAAGTGTTTCCATTGTTACACCGGGATTGACCCGCTTTATTTCCTTTATAGTTTGAACCCAAATCTCCGCTCCAAGATCTTCCAGGTCATCTCTGTCAACTGATGTAATTACGGCATGTTTTAAAACCATGGTTTTAACAGACTCTGCCACCCTGGTTGGCTCCGTGCAATCAACATCAAGCGGTTTACCTGTTTTGACTCCACAAAATTTGCATGATCTGGTGCAAATTTCACCCAGGATCATAAAAGTAGCAGTGCCTGATGACCAGCATTCCCCAATATTTGGACAATTTCCACTCTTGCAAATAGTATGCAGTTGGTTTTTATCCACCAGTTGTTGTACCTCAGTGTACTTCCCATCCCTGGGCAGCCTGGATCTCATTTTCATCCACTCTGGTAACCTTTTCCTCTTGATATCACTCATACTCATCCTCAATAATCAGGACATAAAAGTAAGACTATTATCATAAACGGCCCTAAATCAATAAGGCCAAAGCCACGAAAAAAGGAATCCCCAGCCGAAAACTGGCAGGTGTTTTCTATGGTTATGATACAGTGGTATGGGTGGATTCTGCCCGGGAACCAGCTTTTGCGCACTGGCTATTGGAAAGATAGATGCCATGCTTTTTGTTGTCGGATTGGTTTTAGGGGTTCTTGTATTCACAGAAGGATATCAGGATGAATATTTTCTATTCCAACGGTGCTTTGAAGGCTAACGAGGCATGGATGATCACCCGCCAGCTAGGATATAAAAACAATTTTGCCTTAGAGGGCGGATTAAATTACTGGGCTGAGATTATCATGAATCCTACTGCTCCGGAATCAACCAGCTCAAATGAAGAATTTGCCAGGTATGATTTCCGTAAAGGGGCTGGGATGGCTTTGGGAGGAAGTATTATTGAAACAAGTTCCACCGGTTCAGCCAGTGCAAAGCCACAGATCACAGCAAAACCCAAGAAAAAGAGGGCAGCAGGAGGTTGTTAGCCCCATACTCCCGGAATTACAGCGGAGCATTCAGGACAATGTCCCTGTTTCAGATCATTTGATATTACAGAGAAACCAGTCCTCTTGATTAGTATTTTATTACAATTGTGGCATTTAGTATTCTCTCCCTCTATTTCGGGTACATTCCCAATGTAAATGTATTGAATGCCGGCATCCCGAGCAATATCCCTGGCCTGCAGAAGGGTTTTCACGGGAGTGGATTTTACGTTCTTAAGCTTATATGCCGCGTGAAACCGGCTAAAGTGCAGAGGTGTGCTTGCCAGATCGTTGGATACAAGCCATTTGCACATCTTGGAGATAATCTCCATATCATCGGTCCAATCCGGTATGATAAGATTTGTTATCTCCAGCCAGACATTATTTTCCTTTAGGTATTTGATAGTATTTAGAACCGGATCCAGCTTTCCGCCGGTGAGTTGTTGATAGGTTTCATCATCAAATACTTTCAAATCGATGTTGGCTGCGTCAATAAATGGTGTGAGATCTTTTAATGGTTTGGGATTGATATACCCGTTGGAAATAATAATATTCCTGATTCCATCTTTTTTGGCCAGAACAGCAGTATCGTACGTAAATTCAAAAAAGGAAATTGGTTCTGTGTATGTGTAGGCAATGGCCGGATGTTCCTCTTTTAACGCTCTTTCAACAATCGAAGCCGGACTGGCTTCGTAATTTCGTGTTTCTTCAGGGCTTATTTGAGAAATTTCCCAATTCTGGCAATTCAGGCAGGAAAAGGTACATCCTGCTGATCCAAATGAGAGTGTCGACATGCCAGGATAATAGTGCAATAACGGTTTTTTTTCAACAGGATCAGAATGGATTGTACAGGGAGTACCATAGCCAAGTGCATATAATTTACCATCAATAACCCTCCTGTTTTTACAATCGCTCAATTCCCCTTCATTCAGGGTGCACTCATTAGGACAAATCAGGCAGCGCAGCCCCTTAGGGGTCTCAATCACATACCTTGCTTCAATTTTGACTTCCTGGTTTTTCATACTTGAGTAATTTTGTGACAAGTTGTTCAGAGCTTTCAAAGGAGGAAAATGCAGTCATAATCCTCCGGCGCCAGCCAATCCGTATTTTATAAAATCTCTTTTTTTCATTTCTTATAATTCAGGTTATCTTTTTCCCCAAAAACGATGGCCTCATATATGAAAATTTCTGCGTCTTTCCATTCATTCCATACTATACCTGCTTTATCCCTTGCACAATGACCAAGGAATTCTTCAAGGCTCCATCCGGTTTCACTTGCAACCTGGGGCAGCAAGGTGCCAGAACGCCCATTCTTTGTCATATATATTCCGTGCTTACCCAAAACTATTTCGCTGATGTCTTCAATCTTCTTCATTGGTGTTAAAACAGAAATTTCAATATCAATTTCTTCTAATTCTTTTTGTTGAACAGGAAGGAAACGAGTATCCTTGGTCGCAGATGCTATGGTCAGGGATTGCACCTGGCTGTATAGACCTGCATCAGGTTTAAAGGTTCCGATACAGCCCCGCAGTTGGCCATTCTTTTTTAAACTGACAAAAGCGCCCAGGATAGATTTCAGTTCCGGACTAAATTCTTCTTTTTCTAATTTGATTTTTTTTCTTCCCGGAATATAGGAGGTGAGAGTGTCCCTGGAGATTTCCAGTAGTTGTTTTTTGTCTTTGGCAGTTAATCCGAAACTTTCATTCTTCTTTTCTCTGGTTAGGGTAATAGCATGATATCCCACAACACTGGTTTTGTCTTTATTAATTCTGGCATCCCCTGAATTTTTGTAAATAATCTGGTTAAATTGAAGGTCAGAAGAGTTCTCGGCAAGGTAAAGCAGGGTCAAGCCTGCCGGCCATGCGCACATACTGGTGACCAGTCCAGGAATATTTAATTTAGAATTGGTTTCTATAGTTGATAGAAACTGAATCGGGTCTCCAGAGCATAGGGCATTAGCAGTAATACTATCAACTTTATTTGCCGACTTATAATCTGGATAGTGAGAAAAGTCGGAACTAATAATAAATAGATTTTCTTCGGTGAAATAAGGAGCAAGCGCCCCAGCAATTTCCTTGCAAATTCCGGGGTCCTGTGTCCCCAATACTATTGGAATTATAGGAATGGAATTCTCAAAATGATACTGAATGAAAGGCAGCTGAACCTCGATGCTGTGTTCTCGTGCATGTGCTCCCACATTATAGGTAAAACAATTATTTTCTTCGATCAGTTTGTTGGCAATTTCCAAATTCACCGGCACTTCCCCAAGCGGTGTCAGGTAATTGCCCTGATTATAAACAGAAGCTTTTCCAATGTTTATATGATGGCTGGAGGCCAGAATAAAAATGTTTTGGCAGAAATTATTTTTATCTATCTGTCCATATCCTGATGCTGCCACAAAGCCTGAGAAGGAATAACCGGCATGAGGAACGATTAATGCCTGAACATGTGTTCCATGCGTTTTATTGTCTATTTTGGCAAAAAGCTGGTCCAGAGTATCTTCTAGTGATTTGGCATTCCCCGGATAGAATGATCCCGCCACAACCGGTTCTCTGGTTTTTAATTGCCCGTAGGAATTTGAATGGCTGCCTGAAAATATTAAGCCCATGATTAATAATTTACATATTGATATCGACCCTCTCATTCTTTATTCTCGTGGTAGGTGCTAGCGAAACAGATAAAAGTGCATACGGACATAAAAACCGAAGCTATCAATCAGAAGGGCAGTATTAACCGACTCCCCTCTGGCAGTTTTAATTGTCTTTAAACGATAGTCAGTCAATAGATTGATATCCATAGCATAACGGTTTTTTTGTACACCAATAAATGGTTCCGCAACAAGGTAGCGCGTATTGATAACCTGATTATGGATTTTATCGTTAAAGGACTCCTTGCCAAAAGTCAGGACGTGCCTTATTCCCGCATAGAGCCAGTATTTAGCCTCTTTATTATTATTAAAAAGATAGGCGATTTTGCCATACACAAATCCTCTTCTTTCTCGAACAGGAAAGGATTCATATCGGAATTCTGCGCCGGTATAAAGCCCGTTCAGAGTCAAAATCCTTTTAAAAGGGAAATAATCAAGACCCGCATGAAGTCCCCAACCCATGCTTGCTCCATTGTCCTTATCCAGGACCAATCCGATTCCGCCACCAATAGGCATTCTTAAGAACTTATCTGATTCCTGTGCTTTTAGAGTTAAGGTTATGCTTATCAGAAGCCCCAGACAAAGTGCTATTTTCTTCATACACTAAATTTAAAGAAAAAATACATAAGGATAGCAGTATATTTAGTGATTGTAAAGGGGCCTTTTTTTCTTCAGTTCTTTTTTGTAATTTGGAAACCCCTCGGGCTTAAAAAATCCTTATGCTGGGTAGAAGTCGGAAAAACAAACAAATGGATATGTTCGATGTACCAATGAAAAAGTACATTGATGATAAGCATGAATTTGTCAGGATTGGAGAAGAAATAGACTGGGGTAAACTTGAAAGCAATCTTAAGCCATATTACTCCGATCGAGGGCGTCCTGGTGTACCCGTGAGGAAGATTGCGGGACTACTATTACTTAAGAATCGATTTAACATTAGTGATGAAAAAGCACTGGATATCTGGCTGGAAAATCCATACTGGCAGTATTTCTGCGGAGAGATGTATTTTCAGAAGGATAAACCGTTCTCTCTCGGTGAATTCAGCCGTTTTAGAAAAAGGGTGGGAAAAAAAGGAATGGGAATGATCAGCTTTGTTGGTGATGAGCATTTTGGGCCACTGGAGGATAAAACCTACATGTCCTATTCTGATCGTAAACGCAGGGGCTTCTGGGATAAGTTTTTCTCTCGTTAGAACCACGATGCGGGATGCGGGATGCGGGATTTTTCCTAAACTCTAAACCTTCATCCGATATTCAAAAAATTAAACATCTTTTTGGTTGATAAGGGAAAGTGTATGAGCTGCGGCAATACCTGCAGTTTCCGTTCGTAACCGGCTATCACCCAGGCTAACAGGAATAAATCCTTTGCTTATAGCCTGATCCGTTTCATCCGTAGTGAAATCACCTTCAGGACCAATCAGGATTATACTACTCCTGCCGGATTGTGATACTGATTTCAATAATTGTTTTGAACCTGGACCGCAATGAGCGATAAATCTATCGGGGGGCAATTCTTTGTTGATGAGGTCAGAAAATTTTTGTTGTTCCTGGAGAATGGGATGGTAAGCCTTCAACGATTGCTTCATAGCGGCAGTAATCACCCGCATAAGGCGTTCCGGTTTGATCTGCTTGCGTTCAGAGCGGGAGCAGATGATAGGAGAAATGACATCGATACCTATTTCTGTGCTTTTTTCCAGGAACCACTCAAAACGATCAATGTTTTTAGTCGGGGCAATAGCGATTTGAATAAAATATTCCCTTTTACCATAATCATTTTGTATACCTTCAATTTCAAGAACACATTTTTTTGGATGATCCACCAGGATATGAGTGGTATAGATTCCTCCACGTCCATCAGTCAGGTATACAAGGTCATTTGGTTTTAAACGGAGCACCCTTACCACATGCCGGGATTCCTCTTCAGAAAGGATCCAGGTTTTTCCGCTGATATCAGGTGTGTAGAATAGGTTCATTTTTGAAATAAGAAAGTTAAGTTGATTATTTTAAATTGATCTCATCCAGGAAGGTCCGCACCAGCCGGAATTGGCCCAGAGCAAACTCATAGCGGGGTTCCCCAGCCTTGGATTTCATACGTCTTTTTTTAGGCTTGATATCCCTAACCCGATTATTAAAATTTTCATTTGCGGGACCGGCAAGAACCTGCATAAGCCCACGGTTATAGTAAAAGTAATAATAGGAATTTGGGTCTAATTCCACATAAAGCGTGAACGTATCTCCACCTCTGCGATGGACTAATTCCAGATGGCCATCAACCAGTTTATTGACAGACTGATCCTGAATATTACCTATTCCAATTTTCCCCACTGATTGATAAGATCCCCTGACAGGGTTCCATTTCATTTTTAAATCGGTAAGCAGCAGGGTATGGTTAAACTCTTCCGGGACTTTTCGAAAGCTCCCCATCAAACTTAATTCGTTCAGAAGTTCTTGCCCTTTTTCTTTACCAAGCCAATTGATGATGGAATATTTATAGGACTGACGTGAATAGTTAACAGGTTGTAATCCCAGGGTATTGTTAATACTATTGGCAAAATTTGACAGCAGTTTTTCATCAAGGAAGAAATCAACTGCCATAACCTGGTCTGAAAATATGGAATCATTAACCATGTCATGGCTTATTTCACCTGTTGTAATCAATTTAAGCTGACCCAGATCAAGGCCCAGATCAAGAGGACCTGTTCCTTTAGTCAGGCATTTGTCGCGATCAAAACTTAACACAGTCTCGGCCTGCACGGAGTCTTGCAAAGAACCTGACCATATAAGGTACTGATTTTGAACATAATCATAAGATACCTGTCCGAAAGTGGAGATTACGGGATGATCTGAATAGCGAATATGGGGCCCAAGGAAAGTAGAATATAATTCAACTGGTTGGTTACTCAGGTAAAACCCCTGAAATAGGGATTCCCGGTCAATACTTTTTGGCAGACTGTCGATAGGAATAATAACATTGGATGGATTGATCTGGGAATTGAACCGTATCCATTTCTCAGTAAAATTCGGACAATCCTGAGTGAGATTAAAAGAGCCATCAAATCTTAATAAGTCTTCATTATTTTTCCATTCCACAGTTCCCTGGAAAGCAAATTCAGGGCTTATCATAAAAGGTGCTACCGAATCCACAAAGGCTTGGCCCTCACTTTGTCTGCCAGGTCTTGCACCGATCTCAGAGAAAGGCAATAACAGTTCCCTGCCTGAAATATCTGTATATACATAATTCCCCGAACCGGAATAATTATTTTTCCCCCTGATTTGGACGAGGGTATTCCTGAATTCATGGCTGAGACTTGTATCCTGAGGCATTATTGTGCATCCCGGCAAGGAATCCAGATTTGCGTTGCTGCGAATAACGGCTTTGTCGGTACCAGGGTAAACACGTACATCTGCTACATCAATGAAGGGGACATTATTTGCTTCAATAGTATAACTGTTGATGTCGTAAATAGAATTTTCAGCTTCGAAACTCAGTGAATTTTGATCCTTTCTGGTTGAGGTCAAACGACTTTTTTCTAGAAACAGCTTATTCCCAGTCATATCCCATTTGAAAGAACTCTGATCAGATTGATATTTATTGATGGGAAATAAAAGGCTTGCCGTTTGATCTTCTGTCCCGGAAAATTCGGCCATCCTGTTTTTTAAGTCCACAGACCCGCTTACATGATTGGCAATGAAATCAGCTTCTTCCGAAACTTTCGGTTTTCCCAGGCTATCCTGGAAATTGCTGGTAATAGTAAATCGACCATCTTCAACTTCAATTCGCTCCTCCAGGAAGGTGAAATTGTCAGATGAGGCAGTAAATTCATCCATATATAATATTCCTGCCCCGCGCAGTGCCTCTGGTTCCACATACAATTCCCCAATAAATTCACCATTGCTGTACAAACTTATAGAATTGTCCTTGTGTCCAACCGTCAAGCTGTTATCCTTTGGAAACCAGACGGCAGTGAGGTTTTGACCAACAACCTCAGGATTACCAAGTTCTGAACTGTTCTTTTTTATGGCCAGGCTTACCACCTGGATTCTCACCTGATCAGGCAGAAAAAGAAAATCATCTGAAATAATCGTACTCCCGAGATAGCTTAGAGTGCCGTTTCCCCTAAGGCCCTGAGTGCTCATGCTGATTTCATTATAAAAAATGCCCCGGTCTATGTAAACAGGGTATCCTTCAACTGGAGTACTTAATGTGTCAAAACCAAGTGAATTGTCGTCTCTGTATACCAAATCTAATTTTAAAGGGGGAAATATATTGTATGTTTTAAAAGTGCCTGGAAGAAAAAGATTATCCTTGAAATGCAAGTCATTTAGCCCGGATATTACGGTTGGATCGATTTCAAAATAGAAACTATCCCTGGTATACGCTCCATTTTGAATAATTTTCTGATCGTAATACACATATGCAGTGGTATCGAACCTGAATTGAGGGAACTGAGGGGTTTTTTCAGGTTCAAGGCCCGCTTTATTATCCGGAGCATCAATTAGCAAAACACCATTTGTATTTTCTATAACTGAACTAAGATCAACGATCATGGTTTCCTGGTAATTTTTATCTAATGGAATATGTACTTTTAAGCGGATGACATCAACGGTGTTAAGGTGCAACTGAAAATCCTCATAATTGAAAATAAAGTCTGATCCCTCAAAACTGAGCAGACCTGCCTCCACTTTACCATCAAATGTCATATCACGTCCCCGGTCGATGCTTATTTCCTCCCCTGTGGGATGAAACTGCACTGATCTACTATGGCTTAATTCTACACTCGGTACTCCGTAAACCTTCATGCTGCCAGTCCTGAGGTTAATAACCCCATTGGGATTCGGAGGAAGGATATTGGAATTGAATTTAATAATATCGTAATCCATGTTTCCTGAATGCTGCTGTAAAAAATCATAAGTTCGCTGCAGAACCTGTACCATTTTTGTTTTTGGATCATATCTTACAAATCCCTGATAAGACACATTGAACAGCATTTCTTCAACAAGATGCAAGGGCCGTTTCATGAATTCTGAAAGATCCGAAGAGAAAAAGAATCTGGATTGATAAAGATCTGCACATTGTTTAACCAAAACCAAAGGGTTTTTAAGGTCTGCCATTTGAATTTCATTAAACCATTGGAGACTAAAAAAATCTGCAGATACAAAAGCAGCAATATTTTCCAGTGAGCCAAACATTCCCGAAAGATAGAGGAGTGAATCCCCTGGGGACCATTTAAGCATTTCTACATCAAGAGTCAACTGGTGAAAAGAATCAAAGAACCTTGAGTTAGAGGAACCTGTCCCGTCCCGCATCAGGACGAGCTCATTTTTTGCTTTTTTATACTGGAAAAACAAACCAGGGTGAATAATGGAATCACTATCAATGTAGATGTGCGTGGCCGTGTTAAGTCCTTTGGCACCCTCTTCGTCGAAGACAAACCTTTGGGCAGTCAGTTGCATAATTGGGTTATCTTCTTGAAAAACAATAAGTTCACCTTTTCCCTTACTTTCCCCCGAACCAATAGTTTTTAATCCTTCGAGGCTGTATCCCCCGGTATAATCCATATTGGGAAAGATTGATTTAATCCGGTTATTAACCTCATAAGATGAAAATCGTGGATATCCGGACAGTTCCGGTTTAACACCTACAACTATCTTTTCATCAAACTTTCCCAGGATGGGATGATCAAAATGCCTCCTGTCGATAAGGTTAACAGAATCCAGGGTGTAAACAGATCGAGAAAGATCTATGAGATAATCATCTAGTCGGATAAAGGCCAAATTATTATCCATCCCAACCCTTTCCCAGGAGATCTTGCCGCCGGTTGCTGACCATTTTTGATTAAAGGGGTAAAATTTGCCGGTAGTCGATTGAATCCGGCTGCTATCTTTTCCGACAAATCCAATCAGGTTAATATTGCCGGTTTGAATATAAAATTCATCCCTATAAATGAACCGATAATCGGATGATGATATTTTCCATCTGATGGTTGGTGAACTAAACAAAAGATTTTCCTGATGCAGATTTGTTGTGAAAGTGCAAAATGAAGCAACACGTTCCAGCTCTTTCTTTTCCTGCTTTAGAATACTTCGTACTTGTTGGCTCCAAACAGGAAAATTGCGGTTCCGGTCGGGATTAAACTTAAAAGAGGTAATTGCCTGAATGAAACCAGAAATGCATGAATACGAGCTTACCTGCCGGGAAATAATATAATTACTGATTTCTGCAATGGCAATCCATTCATTTTCTTCAAGTTCAGTATCTCTGGTATAATTAATGAATTCATCGAGAATAACTTTGCTGTTTTGCGTTCCATATTTGTCGAAAAATCGGGCAAGTTCTTTTTGATAAGCCTCTTTTTCAGGCAGGAAATTATATTCATCCTGCCCCTGACAAGTAACACTTTGAAGGGGAAGCAATGCAATAATGACACCGATTATTAAGCACAGTTTCTTCATAAAAAAAACAGGCAATCCTCAATTTAACGGATTGCCTGATATAAAAGGTATATTCAATCTTGAAACTTTACTTTACTTTCAGAAAGAGCTGATAATGGCCCCAAAATCTTCAGCTTTAAGTGCAGCTCCACCAATCAGGCCTCCGTCAACATCCGGTTGACTATATAACTCCCTTGCGTTAGACGGTTTACAACTACCTCCATATAAAATAGTTAAATCGTCTGCAATGCTGTTCCCGTATTTTGTTGCCATGACTTGTCGGATAAATTTATGCATCTCTTGTGCCTGTGCGGGACTTGCGGTTTTCCCAGTTCCTATAGCCCAAACAGGCTCATAGGCAAGGATAATGTTTTTTATCGAAGAGGGATCTAAATGAAAAAGGCTCTCAGAAAGTTGTTTGCTAACAACTTCACCCTGTTTGTCTGCCTCACGTTCATCCAAAGACTCGCCAACGCAAAATATAGGTTTCATATTTTCTCCAAGTACAAGGTCAGTTTTTTTTGCAAGAGTTTTATAGTCTTCCTTAAAATATGCACGTCTTTCAGAATGTCCCAGGATTACAGCTTTAACACCGATAGCCTTTAACATACCTGCTGAAATCTCCCCCGTGTAAGCTCCCTTGGATTCGGAAGCACAATTTTGGGCGGAGAGGCAAATAGCTTCATGGTCAATAATCTTAGCAATTTCTGTAAGATGGGTGAAAGGCGGGGCAATGGCAACTCCAATATCCTTGTCTTCCCGTAGGACTGCTAATAAATTTACTTCAGCAGCCAATTTTAAGCCTTCTGTAACGCTGGTATTCATTTTCCAGTTTCCAGCCACAATTTTCTTTCTCATTTTTCAATAGTTTTATGATAATCTCACTTTAGGATCAAGAACGGAATACATAATATCTACTATGATATTGATCAGGACAAAAATAATTGAAATAATAAGAATGCATCCGGAAACGACAGGAACATCCAAATTATTCAATGCCTGAACCATAATATTACCCAATCCTTTCCATCCAAAAATATATTCCACAAAAACCACCCCGGCCATTAAAGAAGCAAACCAACCGGATATTGAAGTTATAACCGGGTTTAGGGCATTTCTTAGGGCATGTTTAAAAACTACTTTCGATTCACTTAATCCTTTTGCCCTGGCGGTCCTGATATAATCTTGTTTCATGACCTGCATCAGGGAGTTGCGAGTAAGTTGAGTAACTACTGCCAACGGCCTGATGCCAAGAGTAATGGCAGGCAATATTAGATTTTTTAGCTGTATCCGGGATTCTGCTGTCAGGTCATTTATTTCCGTGATATTGCCGGTGATATTTAATCCTGTTATCGGGCCAAGGAGATAAGCAAATACCCAGCCAATCAATATGGCAGCAAAAAAGGATGGCACGGACATACCCAGGGTCGAGAGAAATATCAAGAATCGGTCGATATAACTATTTGGCCGAATTCCAGCTATTACACCGAACAGTATACCAATAACTGATCCAAGAATAATTGAGCAAAGGGCTAGAATAAAGGTGTTTGGTAAGGCATTTAACAGGATGCTACCCACTGTTTGCCTGGATTGAAATGATCTCCTCAGGTAGGGTGATTTTAAGTAAATGGCTGTAGTCCCTGATATTTTGAGGATCTTGTGCGACTTGGGATATACCAGTTTATCCATAAAAAAAAAGCTTTCATAATTTGCAGTCTCATGAAATGAAAGAGGACTCAGGTCATTCAGGTATTTAAAATATTGCTTCCAAACGGGTTGATCCAGTCCAAGATCTTTGCGAACCATTTCCAGTGATTTTTCATCACTACGTTGTCCGAGCACCATCCTTGCAGGATCAGCCGGTAATAGTGCAAATAGGAAAAACACGAGAGTGATGACTCCCAGGATTACCAGAAATCCATTGAATAACCGCTTAAGGATAAAAGTTAGCAAGACTTGTCAATAACTCGAAGTTTGCAGTTTTTCCAGTAATTCATCCACCTCAGGCAGATTCCTGTGATGCCATTTATCGATAATGGTTCCACTTTTCAGGAGGATTAAGCCCGGATTAGACCGGACAATTGTTTTCAGGGTTGTTTGGTCAGTGAATCCAAAGATATATGGAGCACCCGTTTCCTGCTTGAATTTTTCAATATTTTCCTGACTAGTATTGGTCAGGCAGATGAACCTATAACCCGAATTCATCATTCTTCCGGCCAGCAAATTTATTTCTTCCTGGTTTTTACGACTGGACTTCTCCAGATCCTGGCTTATTAGTAAAAAGACATAATTTTCACCTGTCAGGAGTTCATCAGTAATATCTACACCATTCTCCCGAATACTAAAATCATGGATCGGGGGCTCATAGCCTTTTTGAATTAACTTGTTTTCGGTGTCGACAAATTCCCAGCCTTCCTGGGGATAATTGTCGATAGTAAACTCCTGCGTTTTCCCATCCTTCTTGTAAATCAGGGTAGTCTGGTAAATCGGTTGAGGAGCATCATCAGGAATAATCATCGCATCGGGAATATTTACTCCAATTTTGTACGGACGAAAATCTATTATCGGTAATCGATTTAAATTAAATATTTCTAACCCCAGGGCCACTGATAGGGTTATAAAAGCGGCATACTTACTATATCTTTTGCCAAATAATTCCTTAAATTTTTTCCTTTCAATAAATATAATGACAACCAAAATGTCAATAATAATATTCTTAATAAAAGACTGCCAATTGGTCAAAATCAGGGCATCTCCAAAACATCCGCAATCACTAACAGGGTTTGTTAATGCCAATATCAGGGTTAAAGGAGTAAAGGCTGCCATAAATATCACAGCCAGCCAGGCTGCCCATGGTATCTTAATATTGAAAAGCAGCATTAAACCTATGGATAGCTCTATTGCACACATAAGGATTGCTGCCGGCAATGCGAACCAAACCAGGGAATCTATCCCAAAGGCCTCAAAATATTCCTCAAATTTATAGACAGTCCCCAGTGGATCGACGCATTTTACAAATCCTGAAAAGGAAAAAACCAGTCCAACTATTATTCTACTGATGATTCGTATTAAACCCATTACTTCTCCGATTTTTCAAATATTAACTTTACCAACCCAAAGATGGCATAATTTATCATGTCCAGATAATTGGCTTCAATTCCCTCTGATACAATAGTCTGCCCGCTATTATCCTCTATTTGCTTTGTTCGATAGATCTTCATCAGGATAAGATCTGTATAAGAGGAGATACGCATTTCTCTCCAGGCCTCTCCATAATCATGATTTTTCCTCATCATCAGGGCTTTAGCCTGATCAATTTTTTGCTGATACAGATCAAGTACTTCTATCTCTGTTAATTCAGCCGGCTCCCCAAGGCCAAGCTCTAACTGTATAAGTCCAATTACTCCATAATTGACAATACCAATGAATTCTGATGTAATATCATCATCTACCTCCTGTTTGCCTTTCACTTCAATACTTTGAATTCTCTGTGCTTTAATGAAGATTTGATCTGTTACTGATCTTGGGCGCATGATCCGCCAGGAAGTACCATAATCTTTCATCTTTCTGAGAAAGACGTCCTTACACTGGCGTACCAGCTCATTATATTGTTTCTCCGTTCTCTCCATACATGAAAATTAACGATCTAAAAGTAAAAAAAAGGAGTGAAACTATTGGTATTGTTATACTTTTGTGCTTAAAGAAAAACTTCCATTTCTACTCATGATGCTGAAGGAAACCCAGAAATATATTAACTGCAAAGGTCGTCTTGTTGACGTTTCCAAACCTTTGATTATGGGCATTATGAATGTCACTCCTGATTCTTTTTTCGATGGTGGGAAATACCCCACATCTGATGATCAGGAAAGGCGGGTGGAGGATATGATCGGGGAAGGAATGGATATATTGGATATTGGTGCTTATTCATCCAGACCAGGTGCAAAACAGATTAGCCAGGAAGAAGAATGGTCGAGGCTGGAACCATTATTAAAAAGGATTCAGAACAAGTTCGAAAACCAACTATTATCCATCGATACTTTTCGCTCCGAAATTGCCCGGCGGGCTGTTGAAGATTATGGAGTTTCGATGGTAAATGACATTTCAGCAGGTTCACTTGACGATCAGATGTTCGATACTATAACTCAATTACAGGTTCCGTACATCATGATGCATATGAAGGGAACACCACTAACCATGCAGGATAATCCTCAATATACTGATATGATGTCTGAAATATTTTTATTTTTCAACCTCAGGATTAAGACTTTACGCGACAGGGGACTGAGGGATATAATTATTGATCCCGGCTTTGGTTTTGGCAAGACCCTTGATCAAAACTACGAGCTGCTGGGAAAACTCGATCAGTTCAAAGTATTTAACCTGCCTATACTTGTTGGCTTGTCTCGTAAGTCAATGATTTATAAGTTTCTGGATCAAAATGCATCAGAAGCACTGGAAGGCACCATAGCATTGCAGGTGATAGCCTTACAAAAAGGAGCGCAGATAATCAGAACACATGATATAGCTGCAGCAAATATTTGCCGGAAAATGGTGAAAAAGGTATCCGTATTCTGATAAATGCCTAATTTTACTTTTTTAAAAGCTCATGGGGTTTATTTTTGAAAATATTAGATTTCTTGACATCCTGGATATTCTTCTGGTAGCATTCCTGTTGTACCAGCTCTATCTTCTTATCCGGGGGACAGTGGCTATAAACATCTTCTATGGTGTATTTATACTATACCTGATGTGGACAGTGGTCAAAGCATTAAATATGCAATTGCTGGGTTCCATTCTTGGACAAATTATTGGCCTCGGGTTGATAGCACTGCTTATAGTTTTTCAACAGGAAGTGAGACGTTTCCTGCTAATCCTGGGAACGAGATATTCCCGGAATCAAAAATATTCACTGGAAAAGTTATTTAATTTTCGGCAAGCACATGAATCCAAGTGGGATTTTGAACCGATTATTGAGGCTTGTGATCATTTATCAAAATCCAAAACCGGCGCATTGATTGTCCTCGCCAAGACCTCTGAGCTAAGGGTTTTTACAGAGACTGGGCAAATTTTAAATGCAAAGATATCCACTGCCTTATTGGAAAATATTTTTCATAATGGGGCTCCCCTCCATGATGGGGCTGCTATACTTGTAAAAAATAAGATCCGGGCGGCTCGCTGCATTTTACCTCTTACGGAGAATCCTACTTTACCGCCGCACCTTGGGATGAGGCATCGGGCTGCCCTCGGTATGTCGGAAAATAGCGATTCCTTTGTCATTGTTGTTTCTGAGGAAACCGGCGATATAACATATGCTAATCAAGGAGAGGTACATTATAGGGTTCTTCCTGAGCAATTGAAAATCGCATTGGAGGAAGTATTTAAAGATAATAGGAATGGAACAGTTTCTTAATCGAACGCTTGTAGAAATTTTGGATGTAGAGGTTTCGGTGCTTTCTGTTTTCTGGATCCTTATTGTTTTTGTTGCAGCCATTGCACTCGACTGGTTAGTCGGGCAGTTTGTAAATAGAAAAAAGGCTCAGAATAGAGTTGTGTCGGGATTCGCAAAGAGACTATTATTATTTATTCACCTGTTTATCTGGATTGGATTCATTAATTACCCCGGGAGACTCTTCGAAGAAAAAGAATTTACTTAGATTCTTCTCATATATTATTTGGGTGATAGCCTTCCTGATGATACTTAACCTGACCGGGTTAAAACTCACTGTCTTGTGGGGGGCAGGAGCCGCTCTTCTGGTGGGTATTGGATTTGGCTTGCAACAAATTTTCGCAGATTTAATTTCTGGTATTTTTTTACTTTTTGAAGGGAATTTGAAAGAAGATGACGTGGTGGAGCTAACCAATGGAACAATTGGCAGAGTTACCTTTATTGGTGCCCGGACTTCAAAAGTTAAAACAAGGGATGATGTGATTTTGATTATTCCCAATTCACATTTCATAAGCCAGGAAGTCATCAATTGGTCACATATTGAATCGCAAACCCGGTTTGATGTTGGAGTGGGAGTAGCCTATGGTTCCGATGTTCAACTCATAAAAAAGGTACTCCTTGAATGTGCCCATGTTAATCCTGATATTTCTTTTTCCCCGGTACCATTTGTTCGCTTTCAGAATTTCGGTGACTCATCCCTGGATTTTAGCCTGTATTTTTGGACAGCCAATACATTTAGGGTGGAGAATATTAAATCTGATATCCGGTTCGCAATTGAAAAATTTTTCAGGGAGAACAATATTCAGATTCCTTTTCCTCAGAGGGATGTGCATATGATTCAGTGATTGGTGACGCGGTGGCCAAGGGTTGGCTGAAGTCCAACCCTTGGCTAGAATGAATCAAACAGATATCAGGCAGGATTTTGGAAATTTCTTACCTTGATTTGGATATTTATTCCTACTTTTAGTCATATGGGAGGTTCTATTGTTTTGTCACCTTAAAAATGAGCAATATCAATAGGTTAACAAGTTTCATCTTCCCTTTTTTTTGCTTTTTGTGAATTATTCAGTTTAGGTGCTTCAATAGCCATTTCGGAGAAAATAATAGACCTGAACAATACTGAAACCTATGGGAAGTAATTCGAGTAAAACATTCAAGACTACCAGGATCAGGCATTTTGGGGTGGTATATTTAAAGGACAGATTTAAAAACTTGCCATTAATATGAGAGCACACATTAGATTTGAAGGAAAAAAAGTTATTATTCCATTTGATCATCAACCCATGTTGGTTGGTGCTATTCACAAATGGTTAGGAAAGAATATGGAGCATGGTCGGCTTTCCCTCTATTCCTTTTCCCGACTTGAAGGAGCAATAAAGCAGGAGGATGGATTGCAATTCGAGTATGGTGGAAAATTCTTTTTCAGCTCACATGATCCGGGCTTGGTCAAACGTCTTCTATCAGGGGTACAATCATCACCTGACATGTTTCTAACACTCAGAGTTGTGGAGATAATATTACAGGAGGATCCTGATTTATCGCAACAGTCCACATTCTTCCCTGCAAGTCCGATTTTCATAAAACGAAGAATTGATGGGAACATTAAGCATATTCTTTACAATGAAGAAGAAGCTGGAGATTACTTAGAAGAAACCACCAGAAATAAAATGCAGGATATAGGATTAGAGGATGATGCCTTACAAATCAGATTCGAACAAACTTGTCACTGGGCTGGAACGAAAAAAATAAATTATAAAGGAATTAACAATAAAGCCAATTGGTGTTCGGTATCTATCCATGCAAAACCGGAAACCAAGCGATTTATCTGGAATGTTGGATTGGGTAATTCCACAGGAATTGGATTTGGTGCAATTAAATAAAAGGAGAACGTAATGCTTTATCTAGTAAAATACACAGGGCCATTCGGATTTATCAAGACTTGGACTGCTGTAAGAGACGAGGAAGTCTATAGCCAACAGTTTCTGACACAATCTATAATTGGAGGCATAGAACGAAAACTATTTCCTGAATTATTAAATAAAGAATGGGGAATTTATAAAATAAAAGGTCATCGACTATCTTATGCACGAATCTCGCAGCAGCAAGAACAAACCCAGCCGCGTGGATGGAATGAGAAAGGACATGGGGCAAAGAAAGAGTATTCAAGACCTTACGCGATATTAACTAGAGGGGTACTTTTAAATCCGGTTTTGAACCTGGCCTTTCAAACAAGACAAGATGCTGAAATTGCTACCACCCAGCACATCTGTTTGGCTCGGAATGAAGACATTTTATATCCAACTGAAGATATTATGGAAGTTTCAGAACAGCAGTTTGTAGAAGATGAAGAGCTATTCAATGGCTTTGAACTTGTTTTCGAGAAGAATGACAATTCATTTCTTGTTGGTTATAACCGAATGAATAACAATGAGCCGATGTATGGATGGTTAAGGGTAGTTGGTACCCCTGTTAAAAATGTGCAATAATGATTGTTTGTGAACATATTAAGGCCAAAGGGAAACCTGATTATACGTCTTTACAAGAACATCTGCAGCATGTATTAATAGCTACAGAAAAGGTTGCTAACTATTTACATCTCAATATAGAAATTGCCAGACAAGGAGCAGTCTTACATGATATTGGCAAGGCTAGTCCAATTTTTCAGGAGCGATTGCGCCCAAGTTATAAGCCAAAACCAGGCGACAACCCATATAGGCACGAGGTGGCATCTCTGTTTTTTCTTTCGCTATTTGATGATGACATCCATCCGCAACTTATTGAAATGGTGATAGCACATCATAAATCTATTGAGCATGATACACGAGATAAAGGAATTTTGGATTTAGAGGAAAATTATGAAGACGTTGTAAAATTGCATATTGTTGATTGGGAGATATGGTCGAAAGATGCCCTTAGTATACTTGCTTCATTTGGAATAAAAACACATGAGATTTCGGTGGAGGAAGCCGGGCAAAACTATTACAAGGCTTTGAAATATGCTCAAAGAACGGTTCGAGTGCAAGGCTATTCGGAATGGAAAGGTTTACTTATGGCAGCAGACCATTTTGCATCTGCTATGATCTCAGAAACAGAGACTCAGTTGTCGAGATTATTTATAACTCCAAACCTGAGTTATTATAACCGCAAGCATGAACTGTATCCCCTTTCATTGATCGATTCAACTTCGGATAAAAAGCACACATTAGTTGTAGCAAGCACTGGTGCAGGAAAAACTGATTTTCTATTTCGAAGGTGTAAAAAAAGGGTATTCTATACTTTGCCATTTCAAGCATCAATCAATGCAATGTACAAGCGGGTGGCAAACGATTTAAAAGAAATAAATCCCGATTTAGACATCCGCGTTTTACATTCTGCTTCGCGTATAGTAGTAAAAGGGAAATCGACAGAAGAAAAAACTCTACAAGCTTTAATAGGCTCGTCCATAAAAATACTGACCCCTCACCAAATTGCTGCAATCATTTTTGGCACAAGAGCATTCGAGGCTGGCATATTAGATATCAAAGGAAATGATGTGATTCTTGATGAAATACACACATACACGGAAATATCACGCGCCATTGTAATTAAAATGGTTGAAGTTTTAAACAAGTTAGATTGCCGCTTGCATATTGGAACTGCAACAATGCCAACTGATTTATACAATAAAATTATTGATATCTTGAAAAAAGAAAATGTGTATGAAGTGAGTTTACCGGAAGCAGAACAGGATATGTTCGACCGGCACACTGTGCATAAATTAGCAAAATGGGAGGATGCAGATGAAATAATTGATGAGGCCGTTCGCTGTGAAAAAAAAATATTGATTGTTTGCAATCGGGTAAGTTCGGCACAAGTCCGATATGAGTATTTAAAAAAACGATATGATATTCCAATCCTTCTTATTCATAGCCGATTTAAAAGAGGTGACCGAAATGAAAAGGAGTCACAACTAATCGGGCTAAATGAAAACGGTGTAACAACCAATGAATACAACACATCGGATAAGGCCTGCATTGTTGTAGCTACTCAGGTAGTCGAGGTCAGCTTGGATATAAGTTTCGACGTAATGATCACCGAAACAGCGCCATTAGATTCACTTATTCAACGTTTTGGGCGGATAAACAGAAAACGGACTTCTGAAACTATTGGCAAATTCAAGCCGGTTTATTTAATTCCACCACCCGACGACGAAAAAGCAGCAAAGCCTTACGATCTAAATATTTTAAAAGCCAGTTTTGAAATACTGCCCGATGGTGAAGTTTTGCACGAACGTTATTTGCAAGAGAAAATTGATACTGTGTTCCCGGAAGTGAATGTGCTCGATATTGAACAGCACTCAATTTTTAAGACTGATAACAAAATTGTTATTGACAAATTAACCCATCGACCAAAATCATACTTGTTAGAATTGCTCGAAATAGATAGTGTTAGCTGCATTACTGAAGAGGACATAGAAAACTATGAGCAAGCAAAATTTGAGGAACGCATGATGCTTGAAATACCAGCAAGGTATTGGTCAGTAAAGAATTTCGCACAATCGTCCTATGGCAATAAGCCTTTTATTGTCCCTACAAACTCATACAATACCGAAATAGGTTTTGACATAGATATAGCTAAACTAAAGTTTAACATAAACAATAATTTTTTATAAAACATAGGCCTATGGTAACCGTAAATATTGGGCGAACATTCCTGACCGCCTACAATAAGAAATACAAACAGGAGCTTTCTGCAAAAGAGTTCTTCGACCAGGAATATTTTGAATTATTCTTTAATCATTCAAAATATATGCAATGGCCAACAAACTCTCCTTTTGTGCAGATGAAGAAAGGGCAATCGCCAGACAATCTTAATAAAGAAGAACGACAAGAGAAATTGCAGAACTTGCATCAAAAAATTATAGATGGCGAAAAAGATGCAAGCATTGCTATCGGTTTTCCTGCCTCAGAAGAAAAGGAATTTGCAACTACATCAGGTCTGAATACTGACATGAATATAGCTTTTAGTGAAGATGAAATTTATCTTTCTTGGTTTGGTGGCGGTTTAAGCGTTGGTGTTGCAGGCGGTTTCTCAATACTATTTAATCAGCCTGATATCCTGCTAAAAACCTTTGATGGGTGGAAAGTGTACCGAAAGTTCTTAAATGACCCGACACTTGATAAATTAGCCGGAAATAAAATTACCAGTTGGAATGGGCAATGGTTAAGCTATGCTTTCAGTAAAGATTATCGCGAATCTTTTGATTATGGATCACTCGACAATCTTGGTTTCTTTAGGCTTGATAAAACAACAGCAGTTTTAAATACTGTAAAATGGAGCAAACTGTTTTTCAATTTATCTCAACAATTTCCAGAAGAAACACGTACTGCTTACGTATTTAGTTTAGGACAAACCAATAAAACACTGGGGTTCTATCCTTTTCGATTCCAACAGGCACAAAAGCTTATTTTATTCTACAAAAAAATATTCGGTGAGAATGCAGCATTAAAGAATGCAAAGTACTACGAAGAAATGTATGGTATTCATATTAAACGGGCTTGCGAGTTGGGAGCTATTGGATTGCAAGCCTTAGAGCCTGACAAACTCCGCGACTATTTTAAGCCCGACAAAATGCCTGACCTTAAAAAGACGAAAGTGGCTCGAAGGAAAGGGGAAACTGATGAAGCATTTGAGCTTGCATATAAAGAAAATGAAAAGAAGGATTACGAAAATAAAATTATTCCATTTAGAATTTATAAAACCTGGTTATTAGCTATGATTACAAAAAACAAAGAAGAATCGTTGGAATATACCGCAGAAGTTGCAAAAGCACTTCATGAGTATAGATTAGGGGCAACAAAATTAGATCGGAAAAATTTAATCCAATCTGAATTATTGGTTGCCAAGTCGAAAAAATCCTTTTTGGATGCACTTTCTACCATAATAAAAGATGTGGATATAACGGCACTTGAAATCTTTAAAAATCTCAGAGATCGTGTACACTTAATGTCATCTGAAGATTTTGGGTATTTTGTAGTATTGCTAAAATTTGATTATGCCTACACGGAAAGAAATTTATAAACCTATAAAACATGATAAAATGAGTACAATTTATATTAGAACCTTAAAGAGAGCCGATCATACAGTTTTCTGTGTTGCCGATGGGCAAAAGACATATTATGATCCACAGTTTAGCCGAAGAATTCCATATTCAAGCGGCCAGCAGATTAAACGGTCATTAATTGATTCTTTATCCAAGGCATTAAATGAGGTGCCTTCTCCGACAACATTCCTATTTGATGTAAACAAAGCAGGGGAGATGAAGGAAGGTGAAGTTTATGCAACATGTAATCCAACATTTGCTGACCAATTGTTTGGCGGATGGATGAAAGCAGCAAAAGGAGGTAAAGATAGAACAATAAAACGTCGAAGCCCTCTTTCTATTTCATCAATGCGAGGCTTACATCCCTTGCTGGCAGGCGTAGATTCTGAAAATGTATCGTTTGATAGAAGTGATAGGCCAAATAATGAGGTAATTATTCGAAACGAAAAAGGAGAAGAATTAACAGAAGATCAAATTTCAGAGTTACTAACAGGTAAAGACAGAAGTTTAAGCCGTAAGTGGATACCTGATAATCGCAGAGCCACTGGATTATTTGTTCAAGATATAGCCATAGACTTGCGTCGTTTGTTTTGTGTTCTTTTAAATAAATTAGAACCAGAAATTACTACGGAAACAGAAGCCAATTTACGTGAGCAAGGTTGGGCAGAAACCACAACAGTATTTGGCACTTGTTTACTTGCGCCCAAACCAGTACGAGAAAAACTGATTCCAGCATTGGCATCAGCTATTATCAACTGGACTATCACGTCGAATCAATCACGCACATTTAGTTTAATGGAAACACTTGCCGTTTCTATTTCGGATAATGCAAACAGAATTGCCGGTAGTATCCGGGCAAAACTCAAAGAGGAAGAAGATAATAAAGCAGAACCGATTATCGAAGAAGAAATGAAGGGAGTTGAATCATTTGTGACTTTAGCTGCTGGAGGCTATATCCGTACTAAAAAAGAATCTGTTGACGCATTAGAAAAAGCAGAAGAAAAATTAATAGAATTAATGAAAGCTTATGATTACGAAAATCAGTTAACAATTTCAGATAGTTAAAAAATCTTTTTTATTTGTGAAGGCTTTCCTATTCTGTTTGAACAGCCTTATTGATTATTATGATCGGTACATAACTATCTTTTGACATATACTATTTCTTGCCTGATGGCATTTGATGAATTCTCTTTATGATATTTCCCGCCAAGATTTTGCCCCTACCAGGACATATAGCAGTGAAGCGCCGTTTGGGACAAATTATTTTGTAGAACAAAAAGGGCTAATATAATTACTTGGATATTGGTAAAAAGAAAAACCACAGGCAAATAAAATCGGCAAGGAATCACTTTTTATTAGGAACATATCATACCTTATAACAAAATCAAGAACAATGACACAAAGCGAAATAACAGATGCAATCCTTAAAATTGCTTCAAGCAAAAAGCACGAGGATATTGAACTTGAGTGGATGCACTATCTGCAATCAAAGCTCGACTTTCCGTTCGAGGTCGAGGTTAGTTTGTACTCATACAGCAAAGCACTGCACGATGGCGACATTGTGAAAATTACGGGAGTTGAAGATATTATTGATTTGTACGGAATGTTAATGAAAATAAAAAAAGGCAGGAAAACATTGTATTGCCCACTTGCCGAATTACTTGTGGTTGACAAGAAATCGAAAAACTATAAGATTATCGAAGCATATAATGAGTGGGAGATGAATGGGTAATTAGCAAGATCTAAAAAGTTGAACAAAAGGAGTTAATAAACCATGGTCTGGAATTAATAGACGCATTAATTATCACACAATGAAAGATCGTTGGAATATAATACGGCTGATAGAGGATGATAAATGGACAAAAGGATAATTATTCAGCCACAAAGCAATAATGATTTAGACTTTTTAATAGCTCTTTTAGAAAAACTTGGTTTCTCTCATAGAGTTGTTTCTGGTTCTGAATTAGAAGACAGACTTCTATTACAAAGTATGATAGAATAAAAGAAAGGCGATTATGTTTCTTAGGACGAAATAAATAATGAACTCAATATAAAATGAACCTATCAAATTTTAAATCAAAAATATCACCAGTAATCTTCGAGCGAGGCGAGGATTATTATCACGATAATGCCGTAAAAGATCTTCAAATGATGGAAAATGGACAATGTTTTGCCATAGTTGAAGGGACTGACGATTACGAAGTAGATATTTCCCTTACCAAAAAAGGAGAGATAATCGAATACTTATGCAACTGTCCGTACGACGGTGAGGTATGCAAACATGTTGTCGCAGTTTTATTAGCTATTGAAGCCGATGCATCCGTTGCCCCTGATAAAAGGACACGGAAGAAAATACCGGAGTGGCAACAAATAGTTCAAAATCTGCCCGAAGATGAACTTCGTGATTTTGTTACCGGATTTGCGATGAAAAACAAAAAGCTGCAGAATGATTTGATGATTAACTTTCCAATGCTGGAACAAAAAGATAATTCAGGAAAATACAGGAAAATGATAACTGAAGTCTTTAATGCTGCTGCTGGACGTCATGGAATGATTGAATATGGCCATACATACGCAGCAATGCTTCCCGTTCATAGTTTATTAGCTAAAGCCGAGGAGCATATTGAAAAGGCAAACTTCCGTGAAGCTTTTAGTATAGCCTCGGCCATAGCTCCCGAATGTATAGAAGCTATTCAATTCATGGACGATTCAAATGGTGAATGTGGTGGAGTAATTGAAGAAGCGTTTCAGATAATTGATATCCTGTTGAAAACCACAAATAACACTGGTTTTGCCAATGAAGTTTATGAATGGCTTTATGGGCAAATGCAAAATAATGATTACGAAAACTATGGTTGTTGCGATTCTCTAGAAGATGTTTTTTTCAAGTGGTCGGATAGACCTGAGAGGTTACTTGTCGCTTACAGTTTGATAGACCAGCAAATAATGAGTGTTGAAAGCGAAAAGAGTTGGAATGCAGAATACAAAATCACGAAGTATCTCCAATATAAAATGATGCTATTGCAAAAAGAAGGTAAAGGCGCAGAAATAGAGAGGCTTATTGATGAGAATATCCACATAAGTGATTTTAGAAAAATCCGGGTAGAGCAATATATAGAACAGAATGATCATAAAAGGGCTATTCAACTGATTAATGAGGGTATTAAAATTGCCGATCAGAATAGAGAATATGGGACCGTGAGGCAATGGAAAAAAAAGCTATTAGACATATACCAAGCCACCAATAATTCAACCCAACAACGTGCCATCTCAAAAGACTTGTTTTCTGATAATCCGGATAGCATTGAATACTTTCAAATATACAAAGGAACTTTCTCTGATGCAGATTGGGCACAAGCTCGTGAGGAGATAATTACAAACCTGAAGCCGAAAAAATCAACCCATTTTTTTGGCAACAGTTTTTCACATCATTTAGCCCAGGTTTACATCGAGGAAAAAATGTGGAACCGTCTTTTTGAGGAGGTACAATCCAACAATAGTATTCAAATATTAAGCCACTACACTAAATGCTTAAGAACTAACTACTCAACAGAACTAGTATCCCTTTATCGCGACAGGATTACCAACTATGCACAAAATACCGGCAGGAAAATCTATAAGGAACTGGTTGGATATTTAAAACAAATGGCAGGTTTGAAAGGAGGATTACCTGAAGCAAAGCTTCTAAAAGCCGAGTTATTAGATACTTATCAGAATCGCCGTGCAATGAAAGATGAATTTGGAAAATTATGGAGCTAGTACAATCACAATGAATGAGGTCCATTAAGTATGAAACCCACCGGAACACACTTCAATTATTACCATATATGCCACCGCAAGCTATGGCTTTTTGCGAGTGGTATCACTATGGAACATAATTCCGAACTTGTTGCCCAGGGAAAACTCATTCATGAATCAACTTATCAGAACCGGGGTGACCGATATCGGGAGGTGGCCATTGGGGGGATAAAAGTAGACTATTATGATCCTTTGAAGAAGCTGATTAGGGAAGTCAAGAAGTCACCTAAAATGGAAAATGCTCATGTATGGCAGGTTAAGTATTATATCTACACTTTTGAGCAGGCAGGAATTGCCGGAGTTGCCGGATTATTAGAATACCCCAAACTTCGGCAAACTGAGGAAGTTATCTTAACTGATGACGACCGGATAATAATCCCGGAAATATTGCAATCAATAGAACGGATTACTGAAAATCCAAATGTTCCCGAACGAAAGAAAGTTAGTGCTTGCAGAAACTGTTCATATTTTGATTTTTGCTGGTCAGCAGAGGAGGAGTTATGAAAAAAACCTATTACCTTTTTAACCCTGGAAGAATCTCGCGTAAAGACAACACTATAAAGTTTGTTCCTAATGATGAGGATGGAAATGATTTGCCTGCCAGGTATTTACCTGTAGAAAATGTAGAAGAGTTATATGTTTTTGGCTCACTGGATGCAAACTCTTCAATGTATAATTTTATGGGCCAAAACAATATTTCAGCTCATTTCTTTGACTATTATGAAAACTACACTGGTTCTTTTATGCCAAAGGAAAGTTTGCTTTCCGGGAAAGTCCTTTTGGCCCAGGTGAAGCATCATATGAACAAAAAGAGCAGAATCAGTATAGCACACAGAATATTAGACGGAGCAGTATATAATATGCTCAAAAATCTTCGGTATTATCAAACCAGGGGTAAAGATCTTGAGGCTGATATCGTCAGGATCGAACAACTTAACCAATCAATCCCGGAAACAACTGATATTGAATCACTGATGGGTATTGAGGGAAACATCAGAAAATCATACTACCATGCTTTTGACCAGATTCTCAATAACTTCTCTATGGATGGTCGGTCTTATCGTCCTCCGCTTAATGAGGTGAATGCATTGATTTCATTCGGCAACATGATGTGTTACTCGCAGTGCCTCAGGGCCATCCACCAAACACAATTAAATCCGACCATTTCTTTTCTGCATCAGCCCGGGGAAAGGCGGTATTCTCTATCCTTAGACCTAGCAGAAATTTTTAAACCTATCCTGGTTGACAGGGTTATTTTCAAAGTTCTAAACAAAAGAGAAATACAAGCAAAACATTTTGAAAATGATCTTAACAGGATTGTCATGAAGGAATCCGGGAAGAAAATATTTGTCCAGGCTTTTGAGGCCCGGCTTCAGGAAACCATAAGGCATCGCAGTTTAAAGCGCAATGTTAGCTATAAATATCTTATCCGGCTTGAGTGTTACAAACTCATCAAAGACTTTTTAGATATTGAACCGTATAAACCTTTTAAAATGTACTGGTAATGTATGTGATAGCCATGTATGATGTTGGAGAGAAGCGGGTTGGCAAGATGTTAAAGCATATGCGGAGGTATTTGCATTGGATTCAGAATTCTGTTTTTGAAGGTGAAATAACTGAGTCAAAGTTAGAAAAACTTCGTATTGGTGCCCGTCGTATAATGGAAGAAGAGTCCGACAGCCTTATTATCTTCAAAACCAGACAAGAGAAATGGCTTGATAAAGAGATTGTAGGAATTGAGCGCAGTTCAATTGGACAATTTCTTTAGCTTGTCGAATAGAATGTTTTTTCCCGAGAAAGGCACAACGAAAATAATCGCAGTTCTTTGACATGCTAGAAAACAATATCTTAGACTAGTTGTCGATGATAGGGGTTTTTCTTATTATCATAGATCGACAACTATTTCATCCAAATTTTCTATATTAGCATTATTAACCTACTCATTATGAGTATATTTTTTTCGGTCATCGAACGGCCCTCAATCGTACCATAGTGGAATTGAAATAACGGTAGGCCACGCAAAACCATTGCAGCGGTCAATGCCCTCAATCGTACCATAGTGGAATTGAAATACTTGACCAGCGACGGAGTTTTAGAAAAAACATCAAAGCCCTCAATCGTACCATAGTGGAATTGAAATGATCTCGGTAATTGTTACCTTTGCTCCGCCGGGTGCCCTCAATCGTACCATAGTGGAATTGAAATACACCAGAGTGATTAATTCCCGACACAAAGGCATCAACCCTCAATCGTACCATAGTGGAATTGAAATTTAATAGCTAAAGCCCCCGCCCCGGCATGAGAAAACCCTCAATCGTACCATAGTGGAATTGAAATAGGCTACAAGTTTGATCAGTCCGAATACGGATACGCCCTCAATCGTACCATAGTGGAATTGAAATAACTTATTGTATTAGAAGAAGTATATGATGTCAACCCTCAATCGTACCATAGTGGAATTGAAATAGATCAGTGGCATAAGACTGAAGATGCGCAAGCGACCCTCAATCGTACCATAGTGGAATTGAAATTCAAATGCAACAGCTCAGCAGAGGCAGAAGGTGATAACCCTCAATCGTACCATAGTGGAATTGAAATCACAATAAGGACAAGAAATGAGTGAGGGAAAAAAACCCTCAATCGTACCATAGTGGAATTGAAATGGGTTTGCTCACATACCTCAGAACCTTGCCGAATCCCCCTCAATCGTACCATAGTGGAATTGAAATTAAAGAAGTTACATGGCTAGCAGTGATCGCAGCCCCCCCTCAATCGTACCATAGTGGAATTGAAATAAGAAAATACAATTAGATTAATAATATCGTTTGATACCCTCAATCGTACCATAGTGGAATTGAAATATGATAAGCAACATAGGTACTCCCAATGAAAAGTTTACCCTCAATCGTACCATAGTGGAATTGAAATGACATACTCCTTAGTGCTTCCATGACTGAAGGCGGACCCTCAATCGTACCATAGTGGAATTGAAATGCGTATAGTGGAGTTCTCTCCCCTCGTACATTCTTCCCTCAATCGTACCATAGTGGAATTGAAATGCGTGTGAATAATTCGTCTCTTGGTTGGTAAGCTGTCCCTCAATCGTACCATAGTGGAATTGAAATCTGCTCCGGTGTGCTTGCTTAAAATCTTTTCCTTTTCACCCTCAATCGTACCATAGTGGAATTGAAATTGATTTCGTCTGAGTCGTCTGAGCGAGCGGGCGGATCCCTCAATCGTACCATAGTGGAATTGAAATATGATTAAAATTAACTTAAACAGGCGCAAGATAATCCCTCAATCGTACCATAGTGGAATTGAAATCACAATAAGGATAATAACTAACAGAAAGGAAATGACCCTCAATCGTACCATAGTGGAATTGAAATGGTGATCCCTGGCCTGGGTTGCTTCAGTAGATCCAGCCCTCAATCGTACCATAGTGGAATTGAAATAATATACCAATGCCGAGAAAATGTCCCAGACAATTCCCTCAATCGTACCATAGTGGAATTGAAATATGGGTCAGAGATATGGCTCTTTGGGCTGGACCACCCTCAATCGTACCATAGTGGAATTGAAATGGGAAGCAGCAAGAACAGCCGGTCTTTGATGAGTGGGCCCTCAATCGTACCATAGTGGAATTGAAATGGGAATCAACGAGGGGCTGTCTATTGACTCGATAACACCCTCAATCGTACCATAGTGGAATTGAAATACTCAAGCCCTTATCTATTGATGAACTTCATGAAACCCTCAATCGTACCATAGTGGAATTGAAATCACATATCAAAGTCAGGATCAAAACCGCCCACCACTTCCCTCAATCGTACCATAGTGGAATTGAAATCCCTCCGTTATGAGCGTACTTTATCGGGTGATCTTCCCCTCAATCGTACCATAGTGGAATTGAAATTTGGGAAATCCGGGTGTTTATTCATTTGATTTTACCCTCAATCGTACCATAGTGGAATTGAAATGGTCATGCATTGACTTCATGTCAGTTGCTAGCTTGCCCTCAATCGTACCATAGTGGAATTGAAATGGTGGAAAATGGATATCAGAAAGCGACCATGAAACCCCTCAATCGTACCATAGTGGAATTGAAATTACAACAACACCGAAGCCATTAAGGTCTGAAGGACCCTCAATCGTACCATAGTGGAATTGAAATCTCGGTTCTGACTCCGATACTCAGGACGGTTTTGATCCCCCCTCAATCGTACCATAGTGGAATTGAAATAAGTTGGCGGCTCGGATGGTCTCGGTCTGTGCTACCCTCAATCGTACCATAGTGGAATTGAAATAGGCCCGCGTCGCCAATTTCCGCCCGGATGTTGTCCCCCTCAATCGTACCATAGTGGAATTGAAATTACATCAATCCTAATATTATTTCCCTTGCCTCTTTGACCCTCAATCGTACCATAGTGGAATTGAAATTTAAGATGGTGCCAGCGCTGCTGCTCTGGCTGCTGACCCTCAATCGTACCATAGTGGAATTGAAATAAGCAAAACAAATATCTGATATGTTCATACCGATGCCCCTCAATCGTACCATAGTGGAATTGAAATAAGGGGATCAGGAGGAACAGTAATGGAAGCAAAAGACCCTCAATCGTACCATAGTGGAATTGAAATGTTCAAGACACGCGACAACAGGTACTTTGTTATTCACCCTCAATCGTACCATAGTGGAATTGAAATTTGGAAGATTAAACTTGCCTTTTTCGATTCTTGTACCCTCAATCGTACCATAGTGGAATTGAAATTGAGTAATCGGGAGCCAGGGCAATACGCCCCGGCTCCCTCAATCGTACCATAGTGGAATTGAAATTTGGGAGATACAGTTTGAAGGCAACAGCGAGATTACCCTCAATCGTACCATAGTGGAATTGAAATGCGGTAGTAACGGTTTCATTAGACTACCTCACGGCCCTCAATCGTACCATAGTGGAATTGAAATATACAAACGACTAAGGAAGTTACTTACCGACCGCACCCTCAATCGTACCATAGTGGAATTGAAATAACATTTCCGCATAGAAGAGTTTGTGTCTGAAGCAACCCTCAATCGTACCATAGTGGAATTGAAATATCTGAGGGGCGCTAAGTGCTGGGGTGGGCTTGACCCCTCAATCGTACCATAGTGGAATTGAAATTAATATGATTTTCATTTATAAGGGTGACAACACGGAGCCCTCAATCGTACCATAGTGGAATTGAAATGTAGTATCATAATACTTGATCGACACAACATCACTCCCTCAATCGTACCATAGTGGAATTGAAATTACCATCAGGCAGGCGGAGGCATGGAGGCTGATAACCCTCAATCGTACCATAGTGGAATTGAAATGTGAAGGGGCGGGCAAATACCACAGGATCAGGATGGACCCTCAATCGTACCATAGTGGAATTGAAATGGCAGTAACCTATCCCCCTGGTCTCCAGTACCCACCCTCAATCGTACCATAGTGGAATTGAAATAAACGAATCAGGGAGGCGAGATGGTGAGCAGCAACCCTCAATCGTACCATAGTGGAATTGAAATGACCGTCGCCAGGTCGCTGATGGTCTCGGTGGTGTCCCTCAATCGTACCATAGTGGAATTGAAATGTAATTTAATTTACATCAAGTGGGATAGCGCGGTCCCCCTCAATCGTACCATAGTGGAATTGAAATCTAGGTATTCAAAGTCCCCCTCACCAGCCTCCGCACCCTCAATCGTACCATAGTGGAATTGAAATGGATAAAGATCCTCGCCCTGTATGAAGTCGCGCCACCCTCAATCGTACCATAGTGGAATTGAAATTAGATCCCTAGCTGGATGTCACGTTCTGTAGTCGCCCCTCAATCGTACCATAGTGGAATTGAAATGAATTTAGATCATGGTGTCCTATGACCTCGCTTTTTCCCTCAATCGTACCATAGTGGAATTGAAATTCAATTATTCGTTGTGTCTCCTGCAGCCCGGTGGCCCCTCAATCGTACCATAGTGGAATTGAAATGGGATCTGGCATTAATGCCGTTGTCATTGCTTTACCCCCTCAATCGTACCATAGTGGAATTGAAATTCGGATGGCGATATATGGGTTTATCGGACGGTCTCCCTCAATCGTACCATAGTGGAATTGAAATGCATGTTGTCTATGTCGGAGGCACCAGGGACGGCAGACCCTCAATCGTACCATAGTGGAATTGAAATTAGAGAACCCGGTCGGGATTATGAGCTCATTATGGCCCTCAATCGTACCATAGTGGAATTGAAATGATATACAAAAAGAAAAACCCGGACCAGTCAGGGGCCCCTCAATCGTACCATAGTGGAATTGAAATGGTGCTCCTATTGGCGGGCTTGGGAATAGCACAACACCCTCAATCGTACCATAGTGGAATTGAAATCTCGGTGGCTTTCCATTCGTCCCACCTGGCTCCATCCCTCAATCGTACCATAGTGGAATTGAAATGGACCAGCAGGGCGTCACCCAGATCCCGCCAGAACCCTCAATCGTACCATAGTGGAATTGAAATTTGCTTTGGCAATACCGGCGTATGTTTTTGATCTTCCCTCAATCGTACCATAGTGGAATTGAAATTTCGATAGAAATTTAGTAAATATATCAGATGCTACTCCCTCAATCGTACCATAGTGGAATTGAAATGGTTCAGTGAGGTGATGATCCCCCGGCAGATAGCACCCCTCAATCGTACCATAGTGGAATTGAAATGAGTGAGGGTCCACCCAGGCACCAGGGCCCAGATGCCCTCAATCGTACCATAGTGGAATTGAAATCTGGGTCAATGAGGAAAAGGAAGTCCGGGCGCTGATCCCCTCAATCGTACCATAGTGGAATTGAAATTAGTTGATTGTTCTGGTCGTAAAAGTCGCAATATCCCTCAATCGTACCATAGTGGAATTGAAATAAAGAACTATCAAGGCGATGATCACCCAGGGGATTGTCCCTCAATCGTACCATAGTGGAATTGAAATATGTTAGCCCCGTGTTGCGTAATATCTGAGCTATGCCCCTCAATCGTACCATAGTGGAATTGAAATGGATTTTTTGATATGGTTATGGAACGGATAAAAGCCCCTCAATCGTACCATAGTGGAATTGAAATGTTCAAAGGTGGTTCGACATAAACTCCAGGATAGACCCTCAATCGTACCATAGTGGAATTGAAATAAAGATATTTTAATACATATCTCACGGGTATCAAAGCCCTCAATCGTACCATAGTGGAATTGAAATGAGGGTAACGGTCAAAGAGATAAAAGAGATCGTTATCCCTCAATCGTACCATAGTGGAATTGAAATGGTCAAAAACCTCTGCCATATACCCTGTTTTTTAATCCCTCAATCGTACCATAGTGGAATTGAAATATAGTCCGATTGGTGAAACAAGACCAAGGGAGTGGGCCCTCAATCGTACCATAGTGGAATTGAAATGGCACTAATATTCTCATAGTCATTACTCATTCCTATCCCTCAATCGTACCATAGTGGAATTGAAATTCGGACCTTCGGTACAGGGAACGGATGCTTATGACCCTCAATCGTACCATAGTGGAATTGAAATTAGTCAACTATCGACGCTGTCTGCTGGGTGTAAATCCCTCAATCGTACCATAGTGGAATTGAAATTTTGAAAAAATATACATTAGGCAGGAACCAGCGCCAGCCCTCAATCGTACCATAGTGGAATTGAAATTTGCTGTCGCTTTCTCACCGTCCTCCGTCCTGGCACCCTCAATCGTACCATAGTGGAATTGAAATGGGATATCGTATCTATTAGCAATTCCGGGCGGTACACCCTCAATCGTACCATAGTGGAATTGAAATCGAGGTATTCGAAGTCCCCCTCACCGGCTTCTGCAACCCTCAATCGTACCATAGTGGAATTGAAATTTATATAATCCAGAATGGTGCCATTTTCAATATCTGCCCTCAATCGTACCATAGTGGAATTGAAATGCAATAGGTTACATTTGAAAGAAAAAAAGCCATGTCCCTCAATCGTACCATAGTGGAATTGAAATTTCCTTGTGCGCCTCATCCACATCAATGATCTGGCCCTCAATCGTACCATAGTGGAATTGAAATGGGATATCGTATCTATTAGCAATTCCGGGCGGTACCCTCAATCGTACCATAGTGGAATTGAAATGTAATATCCCGATACTTGCTGGATCCACATTGCCCCCCTCAATCGTACCATAGTGGAATTGAAATTCGCCGCCCTTTACGAGCAGGACCGCTGTCACCATGCCCTCAATCGTACCATAGTGGAATTGAAATAATGGCGCTCCCTGAGCGGGCCCGCAAGAGGTTTCCCCTCAATCGTACCATAGTGGAATTGAAATAGGTGTCGCAGCGCAGCTCCGCCCCTTTGTCGTACCCTCAATCGTACCATAGTGGAATTGAAATATGCCAGGCAAACGCAAGAGCCCGGACCGCCTGGCCCTCAATCGTACCATAGTGGAATTGAAATTCAAGACCCGGAGCTGGGAGGACAAGGACGGCGTCCCTCAATCGTACCATAGTGGAATTGAAATTCTAGTCCGCCGTTCTGGAAACGGGCGGCTTGGGCCCTCAATCGTACCATAGTGGAATTGAAATCCGTTATCTACAAACGTGCCACTCACCCCGTCAACCCTCAATCGTACCATAGTGGAATTGAAATGAGGTATAAGGCTGCAGTCGCACTGAAGTTAAAACCCTCAATCGTACCATAGTGGAATTGAAATATGCCAGGCAAACGCAAGAGCCCGGACCGGCTAGACCCTCAATCGTACCATAGTGGAATTGAAATAATGTCAAGATACACCTAAACAAATCAGACTTTTTCCCCTCAATCGTACCATAGTGGAATTGAAATTACGCACCACTGCAGGACAACGCGGCGAATTACATACCCTCAATCGTACCATAGTGGAATTGAAATAGAGTAGAAACAAATTCTCCCATACGGGAAGCGTCCCTCAATCGTACCATAGTGGAATTGAAATACATTTCGCTGACTCCGGCCCATTTGCGTATCCATCCCTCAATCGTACCATAGTGGAATTGAAATTGAGGTTGATTAAGGTAGTAGTAAGTCCCTTTTCCCTCCCTCAATCGTACCATAGTGGAATTGAAATTTAAGAGAAAGCTTATAGCTTGATGTGCTGCCATTTACCCTCAATCGTACCATAGTGGAATTGAAATGACAAAAGAGCAAAGGCAATTAGCCTCATTAATTGACCCTCAATCGTACCATAGTGGAATTGAAATGAAGATAATGCTACAGTCAGTGGATAACACCACCGACCCTCAATCGTACCATAGTGGAATTGAAATTTCGCCTGATTATCTTGATATGCTTCTTATGCGGACCCTCAATCGTACCATAGTGGAATTGAAATAATGATATTGAGAGGCTAAAGATAGCAGGAGCCTTAACCCTCAATCGTACCATAGTGGAATTGAAATGATCTAAAAAGAGTATTCGAGGCAGAAGACAGTAACCCCTCAATCGTACCATAGTGGAATTGAAATATGGTCGATGATTCATAGAGTATGCCGGGTGCATGCCCTCAATCGTACCATAGTGGAATTGAAATAATGTAGTATCTACGGTGTAGTATCTACGGGTCGCCCCCTCAATCGTACCATAGTGGAATTGAAATATCGTTCAGGCTATGAAAAAAAGGATTGACAACTACCCCTCAATCGTACCATAGTGGAATTGAAATAAGTTATTGGCTGTCAGTTTTATTCCAAACCTTACGTAACTATTTTTCCGTAACCTTACGTAACACTATTTTGTCCCCAGTCCCCATTTCCCCATTTCCCCGCGTCCCCGCGTCCCCGCATCCCCGCGTCCCCGCGTACCCGCGTTCCTTGTTTTCCATCTTATTTATAAACTTCCTTATGTTCATAAATTCCCTTGTTGATTATTTGTTGAAAAATTTGATAAATTCAATAAAAATCCCGTATTTTGCGTTCCGTTTGAAAATCGAAGTAATTAATAGATAAGAAAATACATAGAGATGTCCAGAGTTTGTCAGATCACAGGTAAGAAAATGATGGTGGGGAACCATGTTTCACACTCCAAAAGGAGGGTGAAAAGAAGGTTTTACCCAAATCTTTTTACCAAGAAATTCTACTTACCGGAGGAAGACCGGTGGGTTATACTTAAGGTATCCGCATCCGGTATCAGGAATATCAACAAGAATGGCCTGGCCGCTTGCCTAAAGGAAGCTAAGGCAAAGGGATTAATTGCTAACGTTTAAAAGGTAAGATTGTTATGGCTAAGAAAGGTAAAGGCAACAGGGTTCAGGTAATACTTGAATGTACTGAGCATAAGGACAGCGGAATGCCGGGAACATCCCGTTATATAACCACTAAGAACAGGAAAAATACTCCTGATCGTATGGAACTGAAGAAGTTCAACCCCATTCTACGCAAAGTTACCGTACACAGGGAAATTAAATAATTTTGAATTATGGCAAAGAAAGTAGTTGCTTCACTGCAAACTGGTAAGGGAAGGCATTTCGCCAAAGTTATCAAAATGGTGAAATCAGAAAAAACAGGAGCCTATTCTTTTAAAGAAATGATCGTACACAACGATCATGTCAAGGATTTTTTTGAAAAGAAATAAGCCGGCTGAACCCGGTTTCAGATAATATAGGTAAAAGGCTTTCTTCTGTCCAGGGGAAAGCTTTTTTTTATTTAATCCCTTACACATTTATATATATGGGCCTCTTCAAAAGACTATCCCAGGATAAAAAACAAAATCTTGATAAAGGACTGGAAAAGACCAGGGAAAGTGTGTTTAAAAAACTATCCAGGGCCATTGCTGGCAAATCCAGGGTTGATGATGATGTCCTGGATAATCTTGAAGAAGTTCTTATAAGTTCAGATGTTGGTGTAAATACGACTCTTCGGATAATTGAAAGAATTGAAAACCGTGTGTCCAAAGAAAAATATCTGGGTACCCAGGAGTTACATGTTGTTCTTAAAGACGTTATTGCAGGCCTTCTGGACGAGAATCAAAAAGAAAGTATAGTTGATGATCCATGGTCGCCAGCTCAAAAGCCTTATGTGATCATGGTTGTAGGTGTTAATGGAGTTGGAAAAACTACTACTATAGGCAAGTTGGCTCATCATTATAAGCTTGCAGGAAAAAAGGTCGTACTGGGTGCAGCTGATACATTCAGAGCTGCCGCGGTTGAGCAGCTGCAGATCTGGGCCGATCGCGTGGATGTACCTATAGTAAAGCAAAAAATGGGTTCGGATCCTGCATCTGTGGCCTTTGATACGCTTAAGTCAGCCTTGACCAGGGAAAGTGATGTGGTTATTATTGATACAGCAGGCCGATTGCATAATAAAGTTAATCTCATGAATGAGCTTACCAAGATAAAAATGGTAATGCAAAAAGTTATTCCGGATGCACCCCATGAAGTATTGCTTATCCTCGATGGCTCAACCGGACAAAATGCATTCGAGCAGGCAAAACAATTTACAGCCGCCACTGAGGTAACTGCACTTGCTCTGACCAAGCTTGATGGTACAGCTAAAGGCGGTGTGGTTATCGGCATCAGCGATCAGTTCCATATTCCTGTGAAATACATTGGGATAGGAGAGAAAATGTCGGATCTTATGATTTTCAATAAACATGAATTTGTCGATTCACTTTTTTCTAAATAGTCCAAATTTTGCAAGCAATTGATATCATCAATCTTGGCTGCTCAAAGAATCTTGTTGATGCCGAGGTATTACAAACACAGCTAAGATCTAACGGTGTACTTGTCAGGATAAACCCAGATCCGGTTACAGCTCCAATCGTTATAATAAATACCTGTGGTTTTATTGGTGATGCCAAGGAGGAGTCTATTGAGACGATTCTTGATACTATTCAACACAAGGGAGGGGTGAATGGTCTGGAAAAGGTATATGTAATGGGATGCCTTTCCCAACGCTATAAAATTGACCTTCAAAAAGAGATTCCGGAAGTAGATGGCTATTACGGCGTTGATCAGGTTAGCGAGCTTGTAAGGGACCTGGGATTGCGCTACTACCAGGATAAGCTGGAGAAAAGGGAGCACAGCACTGCGGGGCATTATGCATATCTTAAAATAGCTGAAGGCTGCAACCGGAATTGTGCCTTCTGCTCCATACCTATTATTCGTGGACGTCAGGTTTCGAGATCTGTGGAATCACTTCTTAAGGAAGCATCCTTCCTTACCGAAAATGGCACTAAAGAACTGATCTTAATTGCCCAGGACCTGTCGAGCTATGGAATCGATCTTTACAAAAAATCAGCATTGGTTCAACTTGTTCAGAAGCTAGAAAAAATCCAAGGGCTCGAATGGATACGACTCCATTATACCTATCCGAATCGTTTTCCAGATAAGCTGATTGAACTGATATCAGGATCTGATAAAATCTGTAATTACCTTGATATACCCTTTCAGCACATTAGTGATAACATGTTGAAAATCATGAGAAGAGGGCATACACGGGAAGAAAGTATAGGGCTAATCAGGAAATTGAGAGAAAGAATTCCGGATCTGGCCCTGCGGACCACTCTGCTGGTTGGCCATCCGGGTGAGAAGGAGGCTGATTTCCAGGAGTTGATGGATTTTGTTAAGGAAACACGATTCGACCGCCTGGGAGTTTTTACCTACAGCCATGAGGAAGGAACCCACGCTTATGCTAATTATAAAGATGATATCCCCCAGAAAATGAAAACAGAAAGGGCTTCCAGAATAATGGAAATCCAACAGAAAATATCAGCAGAAATCAATGCTGAAAAGCTGGGGTCAACTATACGCGTTTTGATAGATCGTTTAGAAAATGATTACTATGTTGGAAGATCACAGTACGACTCACCTGAAGTAGACAATGAGATCCTGATTCCCGCAGGCCCAAAGCCGCTTGAAGTTGGAACATTTTTTGATGTTAAAATAACTTCATCCGAGGAGTTTGATCTGTATGGAGAGGTAGTTGGATAAAAAGGATGTTGCAGGTTGCAGGTTGCAGGTTGCAGGTTGCAGGTTTTTGGTTTATCTTACGTCTTTGGTCTTAGGTCTTGTATCTTGTATCTTGTATCTTGAACTTATGTATTGTCACGAAACAAAAATCCGGGTCCGATACGGTGAGACCGACACAATGGGATATGTGTATTACGGTCATTATGCTACTTATTATGAAGTTGGCCGGACTGAAATGATCCGAGAACTTGGATTGACCTACCGCTCTTTGGAAGAAAGTGGCTTTTTTCTCCCCGTTGTTCATTTGGAATGCCGGTACCTGAAACCAGCCAGATACGATGACCTCCTGACTGTACGAACCACGATTTTGGAAATGCCAACAGCAAGAATACGCTTTGGCTATGAGATCTTTAACGAATCCGGAGAAAAGATTAACGAGGGTCAGACCAGCCTGGTATTTACTAATAGAATAAGCCGGAGACCCACTCGTCCTCCAGATGTTTTAGTAGACGCTCTAAAACCATATTATAAATGATGAAATTTATCCAAAAGGAAAATTTTAGGAACATTTTTCTTGTATTCCTTTTAACCTTTATTGGGCTGACCAATTCGATTGCTCAGAAATACACTATCAGTGGAACTGTCGAGGACAAAAAAACTGGTGAACGGCTGCTGAATGCCAATATTTATGATCCGGATACATACAGGGGGGTAATCTCCAATAATTTTGGATTTTTCAGTCTTACACTGGCATCGGGAGAAGTAAAATTGACCTGTTCTTTTGTGGGGTACCAGTCTTTAAATATTGCATTTAATCTCACCAGGGATACTCTGATCAAATTAATTATGGATCCGATAATTAATCTGGATGAGATAGTTATTTCTGCACAGAAATCTCGTTCGGCTGTAAGAAGCACTCAGATGGGAATGACGGAATTAAGTTCACAAACTATAAAAAGTCTTCCTGTGCTTTTCGGAGAGGTAGATGTTTTAAAGGCTTTGCAGTTACTCCCGGGTGTTCAATCCGGCAGCGAGGGCACAAGTGGTATTTATGTGCGGGGCGGGGGCCCAGACCAAAACCTTATTCTTCTCGACGGAGTGCCTGTTTATAATGCGAACCACCTTTTTGGTTTCTTTTCCGTTTTCAATCCTGACGGTATTCAATCTGTAAAACTTATAAAGGGTGGATTTCCTGCAAGGTTTGGGGGCCGCCTTTCGTCAGTACTCGATATACGGCTTAAAGATGGAAACAATAAGCAATTCCAGGCAGAAGGCAGCGTTGGGATCATCTCCTCTAAGCTCACTCTTGAAGGCCCAATCTGGAAAGACCGAACCTCCTTTATCGTTTCTGGCCGAAGGACCTATCTGGATGTTTTGGCTCGGCCTTTCATTGCCCTGGCCAATACATCCAGCTCTGAAAGGGTGAATGGAGGCTACTATTTTTATGATGTTACTGCCAAAGTAAATCATCGTTTTTCAGATAAAAGCCGACTCTTTCTAAGTACTTACATAGGGCGGGATAAAGCATATCTGAATGTCAGAGATAAGGGTAATAGCTATGATAGTTATAATAATTATAGTTCCGACAGCGAATTTGGACTGGGATGGGGAAATCTCACCACCGCTCTTCGATGGAATTATATTATCAGTCCAAAGTTATTTTCCAATACCACACTGACCTATAGCAAGTACAATTTTCTCACCAAAATGAAGTCTGAGAGTAAAAGGGATGACGTGCTTACAGAGATGTTCGAGTTGGGTTATGATTCAGGTATAGAGGATGTTGCCGGGAAAATTGATTTTGATTTTCTTCCAAATCCCAATCACTCTATTAAATTCGGCTACAATCATATTTTCCATACTTTCAGCCCCGGGGTTACCATTTTTCGTATGGATGAGGAGAACATGGATGTGCCTGTAGACACCACTTTTGGTAACACGAATATCAATGCACATGAATTGGCTCTGTATGTTGAGGATGATTGGGAGATCGGAACTCGTTTTAAGGCAAATTTCGGAATGCACTTTTCAGGTTTTCTTGTTGATGACAGTTCATATACCGCTTTACAGCCAAGGATTTCAGCGCGTTACCTGATTAGTGAAAACCTGAGCATCAAGGCTGCTTATACCCATATGACACAATACATCCATTTACTAACCAATTCCACTATTGGTTTACCCACGGATCTATGGGTTCCTTCTACAGCCTTTATAAAACCTCAAAAATCCATGCAGTATGCCCTGGGTTTATCCTATGAAATGAGGGATGGAATTGAACTGAGCCTGGAGGGGTATTATAAGACTATGGATCACCTCATTGAATACAAGGAGGGTGCCAGTTTCTTCAGTTTTAGCAATGATTGGCAGGATAAATTAGAATTTGGCCGGGGTCTGGCTTATGGAGGGGAAGTTCTGGTTCGTAAACAGCAAGGGAAGACTACAGGCTGGGTTGGCTATACTCTTTCCTGGTCGAACAGAAAGTTTGAAAATATAAGCTTTGGAGAATGGTTTCCATATCGGTACGATCGAAGGCATGATGTATCAATCGTCCTGAATCAGAAGATCAAGGATAATATTGATATTGGGATAACCTGGGTGTATGGGACAGGAAATGCAGTGACTCTGGCGTTGGAGAAGTACTCTGATTTATATAGCGGCTGGTATGATGGTTCTGAGACTAATCCTGGAAGGATTGGAATGGAGTATGTTTACCAAATGATTGAATATTTTGAAAAGAGAAATTCCTACCGTATGCCAGCCTATCACCGTCTGGATATAGGTGTTAACTTTCATAAACAGACCAAATGGGGCGATCGAACCTGGTCTGTTGGGGTTTACAATGCATACAATCGCAAGAATCCCTTCTTCCTTAATTTTGAAACAGAGTTCGACATTGTTCAACCTCCTTATACGGTTCTTAAACAATATAGTCTGTTTCCAATAATTCCATCTGTTAGTTATAGTTTCCGGATTAGGTAAACCATGGGTTTCATCATGAAGAAAATTTTATATTTTATTGTAATTGCCTTACTGTTAGGTTCTTGTCAAAAAATTATAGATATTTCTGTGCCCGACCAGTCAAGAAAAATAGTTCTTGGTTCGATTATAAACTCCGATAATCTCGTAGTTGTGCGTCTATCAGAAAGCAAATCTATTCTGGAGGATAATGATTTTATTTTACTGGAGGATGCAGAAGTGAAATTATTTGAGGAGAATCAATATGTTGGTACACTAAATTATACAGGATCCTCCAGGTATGTTTTGCCTGATTTCTATCCCGTGAATGAAAGAACATATCGTATTGAGGTAAACCATCAGGTACTGGCATCTGTTCGATCGGAAATTAGAATTCCTAAGACAGTTCCTATACTTGAAATAGATACTTCAAGCACAATTAGTGAATACGGAAATGAAACATATATAGTTAATGTCAAAATTGCCGATCCAGGTGGTGAAGATAATTTTTATACTTTGTCTGTGGCCGCAACCAGCAGAGTTTTTGATTGGAATACACAGGAGCTTACCGATAGTATTGAAACACACATGCTTTATTTAAACTCAATCGACGAGGGCGATCCTGGGATAGGAGGGGAATTGGTAAATCAGGATCTTAATTATTTTATTGATGATAAGCTTTTTGTGTCTGATGCTCTTTTCGATGGGCAGGAGCATGAGTTTTCTGTGGCTATTGAATCCTATTTTTTTTATGGAATGGCTGATACAGTTATGTTGGATGTAAGATTGGATCACATCGATCCCTCCTATTATTATTACTCAGTATCAAAACAAAAGTATTACCAGGCAGATGGAAACCCATTTTCCGAACCGGTTCAGGTATACAATAACATTGAGAACGGGTTTGGGATTCTATCGGCTTATGCCAGGGCTTCCAGCCAATATAATATGATTATCAAGGGAGAAAAATAGGAATATCACTAATGCTGTAACATCTTTAAACTATATTCGTCTACTCAGTGATGACAGCAGAGGAATTCAATACATCGGTAGTACCAATGAACGCCAGGTTGTTCAGGTATGCCTATCGGTTTCTCGAAGACCGGGACGATGCTCAGGATGCTGTTCAGGAGGTCTTTGTTAAATTGTGGAAAATGAGGGATCAGATGACAGAGGTTATTAACATTGAGGCTTTTGCGGTTCGGATAACCAGGAATTATTGTTTGGATAAGATAAAAACCAAGCATACAGTGAGCCTCGATGTGAATGAATATTTCAAAGACAGGATCTCTGATATGAGTGATCCCCAGGAACAACTGGTAAAATCCGACACTATGAAAGAACTTGGCCGGTTGGTCCAGGAGTTGCCGGAGCCCCAGCGATCAGTTCTTCGATTAAGGGATGTTGAAGGATATTCGAATGAGGAGGTTGGAGAAATACTTGGATTAACACCCGGTAATGTAAGGGTGGTTTTATCCAGAGCAAGAAAAAAAATACGTGAATCATTTATTCAATTATACTATGGAACGGAATCAAATAACCGGCTTGTTGCAGAAATATTATAATGCTTTGAGCAGCCAGGACGAAGAAAAAAAACTGATGGATTACTTCTTAGGGAGTGATGTTCCTGATGAACTGGACATCGACAGGAAGCATTTTCTGGCGCTAGCCGACATGCAAAATGAGGAGATTGAAGTACCTGCCGATCTGGAATCCAATATCCTGGCCCGCCTTGCAGTTGAACAAAGACCAGTGAGAAAATTGAATACCAGGTTTTTGTACACTTTGACCAGCGTAGCAGCGGGACTTGCTTTAATTGTATCTACTTTCCTGTTTCTTAACAGAGAGCCCAACCTGGGGACTTATGATGATCCACAGATAGCCTACGCCGAGACAAAGCAGGCATTGGAAATGGTTTCACAATTATTCAATCAGGGAATTGAAAAATTATCAGGCCTGGAGGAAATGGACCGTGCCATGCAGCCTTTGAATCAACTTGAAAATGTGGGGAAAGCCTCAAAGAATCTAAAATACCTTGAGAAGTTTGACGAGGGTGTCAACGAAACGCATGGGCTTTTAAAAACGGATAACAGATAACGGATAACGGATAACAGATAACGGATAATATCAGATAGTCATGAAGCGATCATTAATAATTTTAATCATATCACTGGCCTCCATATCGCTGGCGGCCCAGAATAAGGTAGTTGATAAGCTTTTTGAGAAGTACGCTGACCAGGAGGGCTACACTTCGGTGGTGATAACCAAACATATGTTCAATCTCTTCAGTAATGTGGAAACCGAGGATGATGATGATTATATGAACATGATTAAGAACCTCAATAATATAAGGATATTATCAGGCCCGGAAGGAAATGCAGGAGGGATTAACTTCTATGATGAGGTAAACTCCAAACTGACTGAGGGAGAGTATGAAGAACTCATGGTTATACATGACAGCGATCAGGATATAAAATTCCTTGTTAAGGAGGAAAAGGACTATGTTAGTGAATTGCTGATGGTTGTGGGAGGAAAAACAAGCAATGTCCTCATTTCCATTACCGGTAATATTGATATGAAGACTGTATCGAAACTTTCAAAAAGTATGGGGATTCAGGGAATGGGAAACCTGGATAAAATAGATGATACCAAAAAGAAAAAATGATCGTTTTTGAAGAGATAGAAGGACCTATATTGTTTACATAAATTTAATATAATCCGAACCATGAACCAATTGAAATATTATTTTCTGGGTATGATAATTATCGCCGGCTTATTCGCTTGTGAAAGTCAGAAAAAAATAAGTGATGTCATTTACGACAAGTACAATGATCAACCCGGATTTTCCATGATTGCTCTTCCACCAAATTTCGTTGACAAATTCGTTGATGAAAGCCAGAAAGAGCAAAAAGAGTTGTTAAATCAGATACGTGATCTACGTGTAATGATTTTTGATGATAAAGTAGTGGGCAAGGATAACAAGTCTATATATGAAGAGGTTGATCAGATGCTCAGCAAAAGGAACTTTGAAGAGTTAATGAGTATAAATAAGAGTGGGTCAAAAGTTACAGTCCAGATTCTGAAAAACAAGGATGTGGTGAAAGAAATGCATGTCCTGATAAAAGGAGAAGATAAGTTCATAATGGCTAGTTTGCTCGGACGTATTGATTTGAATACCATCACTGAAGCAATGGATAAGATCGATTTTAATGATTTAGAGGGTATCAAAGGCTTTACCGATGGTTTTGATTTCGACGATTTTAAGTTTGATTTCTAATATAATTGCCAGATTTCTCCTTTTTGAACCGCTGCTCGACGCGGTTTTTTTATTTTTGTGCCATGAAGAACCTTGGCTTTATTGCACTGTTTTGCCTTATGATGATTATTTCAGGCTTACAGTATTCTTACGGGCAATATTTTTCAGTAGGCAATGATCCATCCGGAATTCGTTGGAAAAGGATAGAACGCCCAGGATTTAGCCTTATTTATCCAGATTATTATGAATCCAGGGCCAAAGAATTGTGTCGATCCGGCTCCCAAATTCTTTCATCTGTTGGTAGTTCCCTTTACCTTAAGCCTGGACATTTCAGAGCTGTGGTACATCCTGAATCCATTCAGTCAAATGGATGGACTATGTGGGTCCCAAGAAAGGTAGAATTAGCACCCATGCCTTCTCTTTACAATATGGCAGAAAAATATGCTGATCATTTGCTGATTCACGAGTTCAGGCATATCGTTCAGCTTGATAAGTCGGACCAGGGCCTTACCAGGGTACTGGGTTGGTTTTTAGGTGATCAGGCAGCTGCAAGTGTTCAGGCCATACAAATTCCAGACTGGGTTTCAGAAGGGGATGCTGTATTGACAGAAAGCCTTCTCAGCCACTCTGGCCGGGGGCGTAATCCTATGTTTTCAGAAGGCATGCGGGCCTTAATGTTGGACAATCGCGATTACAAATATGACAAAGTGCGGCTCGGTTCCTATAGGGATTATGTTCCGGATCATTATGTTTTAGGTTACCATATGGTTTCGATGGCCAGACTTCTGGATCAGGACAGGTTTTGGTCGAATGTAATGGATAATGTAGCCCGCAAACCATTTAGGATCTCAAATTTCAACAGGTATCTACGCAAACGTACTGGCCTATGGCAGGGTGGGTTATTCCTGAAAACCAAAGAATATCTTTGTGAATTTTGTAGGGAAAATTCAACAATTACTGGTATAGGACAAATTGATCTGATCCTTAACGACTCGTCTGATTATTTTAACTACATAAAGCCTTATCCAGAATCGGACACAAGCTGGATTTGCCTTAAACGGTCGTATGGGGACCTGCCTGCTATTGTGAGGTTGTTTCGTAACCGGGTGGAAGAATTTATCATTTACCCTGGAAGTATTAATGGTGCCTCTTTTTCCTATTCCGGGGGTACCCTTGCCTGGGCGCAGCAGATTGCTGATCCGCGATGGGAAATGCGCTCATTTTCTGATGTTTTTCTTTATGATATAGACAAGGGTAAGAAAATCAGGATCACAAAAAACCAACGCTATTTGTACCCGGTACTAAATGCTGATAACACTTCCATAGCCTGTATTGAAGAGCTTATCAATGGTTTAAGCCAGCTTGTGGTAATGAATAAAAAGGGATCTGTCTTGTATTCTACAGGGGCAATCGGGGACGGTACTTTCCGGCAACCAGTCTGGTCGGCTAATGGAGGCCAGCTTTACGCCCTTTTAACCGGCCGGGACGGTAAAAAGCTGGTGGAGTGGGATATTGCTGAGGAATCAATACATATATTGTATGATTTTGGTTTCAAGGAGGTTAATCAGCTTGATCTTATTGGGAATCAATTGGTCTTTACTGCCCCGATAGGGACAATTCAGGGTTTATATGCCTTTGACCTGGGGAAAAGAACTATTATTAAACTTATTGCCAATGAAAACGGAGTAGGATATCCTGCCGTTTCGGATGATAAGCTCTGTGTATCGGTTCTTACCCCTGATGGTTACAGACCGGCTCAGATCTATCAGGATGATAAGCAATGGACTCCCGTAGATGAAATTGAGGATCTTAAGGAACCTATATTGTCAAATATTGAAAGGGCAGAGAAGGAATACCCTATTAATTATCTTCCTGTCGACACGGCCGATATTAGCAGCACAAAGTATAGCAAAATTGGGCACCTGTTTAATTTCCATTCCTGGGCTCCGGTATATTTTGATACAGATAGCTATTCCATACGTCCTGGAGCTTTGATCATGTCGCAAAACGACCTGAATACACTCATTAGCTCCTTTGGCATACAACAAAACAAACAGACACGAGGAATTGACTATTCTGCAGATCTGACATATACGGGATTCTATCCGGAAATTGGGTTAAATATCCTGGCCGGAAAACGCGAAGCTGATACTCTGTTCCTTGATCAGGACACCCTTCGTAATGTTCAATATTTTGATCTGGAATCCAGACTTTCTTTGTCGGTTCCCTTATTTTTTTCAAAAGGGTCATATTATCAACGTATTCAGCCCTATTTTTTCCTGACCCATCATAAATTAGCCGATGTACGAAGTATGGATTCGAAGCCGGGGGAAGTAAATCCTATTGATTTGTCCTATGCCACTGCTACCCTGGGTTTTGCCGGTCAGGTACTCCGCCGGATGAGTTACCGGGACCTTCAGCCCAGATGGGGTTTTTCTTCGGGTTTCCAGGCTGAGGCAGGAATTGCTAATCCGGAAGTCCAGGCTTTCAGGCGGATTTCAGCTTATGTACGACTATATACACCGGGAATTATGAAGAACCACAGTCTGAGAACTTATATCGGGTTTTCTGGTCAGGACAAATTTTCAATGCCTCGGCTACCCTTTGTATCCCTTCCCCGGGGCATTTATGAACCGGTCAATTATAATTATTCCTCTTTTAAGCTTGATTATTCTTTCCCCATTGCATATCCTGATTGGTCAATACCTTCTATACTTTATGTCACCCGATTTAAAGCCAATACCTTTATTGATGGGGCTCATACGAGCTCACTTGATGAGCAGTGGAGTTTAAAAACAGGTATTGATCTGAGTTCGAATTTTTATTTGTTAAGAATCGGAGTGGAATTAGATGCCGGGGTCAGGATAATTTATGATCCACTGGAGAAAAAATGGCATTTTGAGCTCCTTTATAGTTTTGATATTCAATAGGGGAAGAGTATTTATCCCCTGTAAATTTCCAGCAGGGTTATCTCAGGCCATATTCCTACGCGACCTGGGAATGCAAGATAACCCAGCCCCCTGTTCACATAAATATACTGAGAGCCGTTTTGATAAAGGCCGGCCCATTGTTTATACCTGAGCTGAACAGGGCTGATCTTGAAATTTCCTATTTCAATACCCATTTGGAAACCATGAGTATGCCCTGCCAATGTAAGGTCGGCCCGACTATCTGGTAGGATCTTATTTTCCCAATGATCCGGGTCATGTGAAAGGAGCAGGGTATAGTCTTCTTTTGGAACTCCTTCAAGTGCTTTTTCAAGTTTCCCGAATTGAGGGAAGGGGTGGCGGCCCCAATTTTCCACACCAGCCACCACTATGCTCTCACCATTTTTTTCTATTCTTTGGTGATCATTCAGCAAAACCTGAAATCCCATCTCTTTTTCCTGCCTGATAATATCAAGTAGATTTTTCTTTTTTGCCTGAGGGCTGGGCCATTCAGAATAATTTCCATAATCGTGATTCCCTAGTACTGCAAATTTTCCCACTCTTGCCTTAAGCATCTTCCATATTGGAACCCAGGAACTCATTTCATGGGAGAAATTGTTCACCATATCACCTGTAAACATTATTAGGTCAGGATCCAGCTGGTTAACCTGGTTGACTACTTCCTGAATTTTATCCTGATGCCCATTAAAGCTACCCAGATGGGCATCTGATAACTGAACAACCCTAAGGCCATTGAATGACATTGGCAGATTTGGGAAATATAGCTTTTTACGATGAAGGGTAAAATTGAAACGTCCCCAGCCAATGCCATGAATTATGCCTACGAAGGGGATTATACTGGCAATAATTCCTGCTTTCCTTATGAATTCCCTGCGCGATTCGCTTTTGGGTATTTGGGATTTTTGTCGCATAAATCGCTTTGCGATTTTTCCCATAAGCCATACAAGATCTCTGAAAAATTCAAAAAAAACATAGACTAACTTTACCGCAAATTGAACCAGGAAAACAGCATTGTATTTCATGATCTGCTGAGCCATAACCTCCTGTCCTGGATCTTTCATATGCTTGATATAGAACATGATGATCCCTGCAACCATGCCAAGGGAGAACACCCACCATAACCAGAAAAACCAGGATTTTAATTGAGGCTTTTCGCAGGACAAAACTTTACGAAGGCCCTTATAAGCGTAAAGATCAATAAGAAGAAATATGGGAATTATATATGGAATAAACGCAAATGACCGCATTGGCTACTTTCTTTCATCCGGAATTCAGAAGTTGTCTTCATTTTTGTTCCGGAAGCCTCTATCATGAATATTTTTAAAAAACTGCGCAAAGGTAAGGTAATTAGTTGAAATTAAATTCTTTCTAATGAATTTTCCGTAATCCAAGCCTTATTTCCATCGGACAGTTGTATTTCCAGCCAACCATTGAGTTGATCTGTAATCCACACTTTTACACCTTCGTGAAGGACAAAGAGATCAGTACCGCTTTCATCCGGTGAACTTTTGGCAGTTACTGATGAACTGAAAATGATAGCTGTGTTCCGATCGGTTAATCGCTTATTCTGCTCCCAACCAAAAAGCAGGGTTGATCCACTAAAAAGTATTGTTATTACACCTGCCACAAGGAATAATTTCCTAAAGAAGCGACGCCTTAAAAAGAAAAACAAGAGAATGGATATACATGCCAGCATGAAGAAAATAAGGCTTAATTTCCCCCATTGGCCGGGGGAGAGCCCCATGCGCAATTGCTTTATCCATTTGGAAAGGAAGAATTCAGGTAGGGCGTCAATTTTATCGACGACCAGCTGATTGGCAATATCAAGGTTGTATTTAATATCATCATCACCAGGGCTTAGGAGCAAAGCTCTTTCATAATTAAGAATGGCCAGAGTGAGTTCATTTTGTTTATAGTAGGCATTCCCCAGATTATAAAGCAATGCACCTGAGGTATACCCTGAAGCAAGAATATCATTGTATGACTTTATGGCTTCTTCATATTTCCCATCTGAATATTTCTGGTTTGCCAGGGCGAACAAGGATTCATTTCCATCCGCATATACTGCAGCAGCAACCAGTATTGTTGTTAGAATAGATATGATGCCTTTCCTAATCATGATTTTCTATTGCTTTTACGTAGTGCCTGTTCCAGTTGATTGATAACGGATTCAGCATCCTTGAATATAATATCCAGCTCTCCTGAATTTTCCCCCGGAGCATACCGGATATATTCACAATGATCAAGTAATCCAATAAGAGTCTCAACAACTGAGCTATCAACATTTCTGCTCGCCAGGAACATCTCAATAAATTCCCGGTTAAGATTGGCCTGGTCCAGATTGAGTTTATCTCCGAGATATCCCCAGGTGCCTTTCAAAATCTCAATAAGGAATTTTTCCTTATTGTTGTCCTTCAGACATTTTCCTGCCTGCCTGAGGCGCAATTGGCTTTGCCTTCCTGCTTTCCTGATCCTCATCCCCGCCGTATCTGATCTTTTTATTTGCCATTGTCGCAGCAGAAAAAAGATTACCACCATAATAGCAGACATGAGCACATACATCAGGTAAAACCTGGGTGTGCTGAAGGAAGTCCCTTTTATCTGAGAAAGCTTAATATTCCCAGTATTAATAAAGCGGATATCTGCACCCAGATACCTGACATCCTCCCGGCTGGGCCCGGATATCACCGTACCCGTAGACTCCTCATCTCCTTTTTCTACAATAATAGTGAAAGGGTTACTGGCCAGGCTTTTATAACTTTCACTAACCGGATCAAAATAAATAAAGTTAACGGCAGGGATCTTGAAATCACCGGCAAACCTTGGAATAACCAGGTAATCCATGGTTCGGTTGCCGGTAATCCCGTTTTCATTGATGTTTATATTATCCTTGACCTTGGGATCATAAGATTCGAAATCGACGGGAAAGTCGATCTTGATAGGATCAATTAGTTTAAAATTGCCTTTCCCGTTTATCTTGACGGAAAGATTAACTGCTTCATTAGTCTTGACATTTGATTTGTCAAGATTAGCCGAGAGTGTGTAGGATCCAACAGCTCCTGTGAAACCACTTGGAGCATTAATAGGAAGAGGTTTAACCTGAATTTTCACCTCCGGACTAACAAGCTTTTTGCGTATTGTTTGGGCGGATCCGAAAAAATCATCGAAAACGCTTCTGTTTTGATTTCGCTGGTTTATAAAACACTCCAGTTCAAAGGGTTCGATTATTATTTCCCCGGTTTGTTGTGGGACAAGTATGCTTTTTTTGATTGTACCAACATTGTATATAACGCCATTAATATTTTCCCTGACCAGACTGATCTGATCAGCAACTTTTATTTCCTGGCTCCAGAACCCACTGTATGATGGTATTTTTATGTCGCCAAACCGGGCAAGGTTAACCCGTGTGTATACCTTTATTGTTGCCAGAATCTGTTCCCCTTTATAAATGTTCCTCCTGTCAACATTAATCCTGACATAAAGATCCTTGTCGTCAATACTGCTTTGATCACCTGTTTGTTGTGGTGTTGAAGTATTTTGCTGTTGTTTTGCTGATCCCTTAACTACTTCGATCTTTAAACTGTTGGAAGTGTACTTTTTCCCTTCTACGGTAACAGTTGCTTTCGGAATTGTAAAAGTTCCTTCATTTTGAGTCTGGACAGTGTAATTATATGTATAACTGGAGGTTTGAGATACTTTCCCTCCTATTATTTGTGTGCTCATGCTTGTGGAAAGCATGGGTCCTGAAAAGAGGAAATTTGTGAGTCTCGGCCCTGCGAATTCAGATCCTTTACCGTTCACGGTATAGCTCAGACGAAAATACTCCCCAACTTCAACTACTTGAGGTGCGGTGGCAGTAAGACGTACCTCTTCATCCTGTGCAAATGAATTCCATCCCGCAAAGAGGAGGATAATAAAGATCAATATCCGTCGAATCACCAAATTCATTCTAATACATATATTACTTAATTCATTATGTGCAGTTTGTATTACCAATCTTTCAATACTCTTACTCTTTGAGATTTAGCCTTTTCCTTTTTCACATTCTCCTGTACCTTTTTTTCATCATTGGCCAGAGCTTCCAGCAAGCGTTGAGCATCCTCTTTAGATATTTTTCCTTCCTGAGGTTGTTGCTGCTTTTGATCCTTTTTTTCCTGGTCCTGTTGCTGTTGCTCCTGCTTTTGTTGATTCTCCTGCTTATCTTTCTGATCCTGATTCTCCTGCTTCTGCTCTTCTTGTTTTTTCTTCAGGTTTTGCGCATAGGCAAGGTTATACTTGGTTTCCATATCATCCGGAATATTGCGCAAGGCATTTTTATAGGCCTCAATGGCATCATCCAATTCGCCGGCTTTTAACAGAGAATTGCCAAGATTATGAAAAGCCTGGGACTTTGTGTTTTTATCGACATTTTTGTCTGCCACCTGGTTGAAAAGAATCCCGGCATCCTCAAATTTTTCCTGCCGGTATAATGCATCACCAAGGTTAAATGAGCCCGGTACTGTATTGCTCTGCAAATCGATGGCTTTTCGGTAAGAAACTTCAGATTCATTGAATTTATCCGATCTGAACAGGCGATTCCCATCACGTATGTCCTTTCGCTCCTGTTGGGCCATGGCGGGGATACTAATTAGGAACAATCCTGATATGATCAGTGATTTATGTTTCATGACGGCCTGTTTTATTGTCTATCTTCAATCTTCATTTTTCTTAACCAGCGGTTTTTCCGCTCTAAGATAATTAACTCCAGAACTAACAAAAAGATTGCCAAAGCTACCGGATATTGAAATTGTTCTTCATATTCAGAATATACACGTGCTTCAATATCCTGTTTGTCCATTTTATTTATCTCATCGAAGAGTGTTTTTAAGCCGGCATTTGCAGTATTCGCACGTATATATATCCCTTTGCCAGCTGCTGCTATATCCCTTAAAAGGCTCTCGTTCAATTTGGATACTATAACATTACCCTCGTGGTCTTTCCTGTAATCTTTTTGTCCATATTGGGTCATTACAGGAATAGGTGCCCCTTTTGCCAGTCCCATTCCAATAGTGTGTATAACAATATTTTTTTCGGCTGCAGCTTTAGCAGCTTCGATTGCCCCTTCTTCATGGTTCTCCCCGTCTGTGATGATAATAATGGCCTTACTCTTGTCGGCTTCCGGTGTGAACGAGCGGGCTGCAAGGTTAATGGCGGCTCCTATTGAGGTGCCCTGCCGCGGAACAATCTCTGTATTTACCGCTGAAAGAAAGAGCTTGGCTGCTCCAAAATCTGTGGTCATCGGCAGTTGAATATAAGCATCACCGGCAAAAACGATCAAGCCTATCTTGTCATTTTCAAGCTCATCAACTAGTTTGGTGATGGCTCTTTTGGCATTTTCCAGGCGATTAGGCTGTATGTCTTCAGCCAGCATGGAGTTGGATACATCGAGTCCGATCATCAACTCCACTCCTTTACGATTGACCTCCGTTAGTTTGGACCCGAATTGCGGGCGGGCAAGTCCAAATATAGTAGCTGCAATGGCCAGTAGAAAGATAATATACTTCCAGCTTTTCTTTGATTGTGAAGCAAGGGGCATTAATGATTCAAGAAGGTGTTGATCACCCCATTTGATAAGCATTTTCCTCGACCGGTATTTGCTAAGCATATAAATACCGCCCAATACTGGAATAACCAGCAGTGCATAAAGGAATACCGTATTTTCAAACCTGAAGCTTTCCATTCCTGTCTTACGGATTATTTTTAAAAATAGTAACACGAAGCACAGCTTCCAATAAAAGGAGCAATCCAGCAGTTATAGCCCACCATAGATATTCCTCGGTTTTTCTCGAGAATTCCCTGACCTCAATTTTCGATTTTTCAAGCTCGTCAATTTCCTGGTAGATCTCTTTAAGCTTTTGGTTATTTGTTGCACGGAAATATTTCCCATCAGTCATGCGGGCAATCTCCTGCAAAACCTCCTCATCAATCTTAACCTCAATATTTTGGTACTGGACTCCAAAAGAGGTTCTAAAGGGGTATGGGGCAGTCCCTATTGTTCCAACCCCTACCGTATAAACTCTTATGTTAAAAGTCTGGGCGATCTCTGCAGCTGTTACTGGTGCAATTTCCCCCTGATTATTTACCCCATCGGTAAGTAGAATAATGACCTTGCTTTTAGCTTTTGAGTCTTTCAATCGGCTAACTGCATTTGCCAGTCCCAAGCCAATAGCTGTACCATCTTTAATCATTCCACTTTTGATATCCTGAAAAAGATTCATCAAAACCGCATGATCTGTTGTCAGGGGGCATTGTGTGAAGGATTCACCACTGAAAACCACCAGTCCCATACGGTCGTCCGGCCTTCCTGCAATGAATTCCATAGCCACGTCCTTCGAAGCTTCCAGTCGATTCGGTTTAAAATCTTCGGCTAGCATGCTTCCCGAAATATCCAAAGCCAGGACAATATCAATTCCTTCAGTAGCGACATTTTCCCAGGAGCTGGTTGATTGTGGCCTGGCTAGAGCAACTATTAGTGCTGCGATCCCAAGTGTTCTAAAAACAAATGGCAGATGACGGAAATAGTTTTTCCAAGATGATGGTGCTTCAGAAAGAGCGTTCAAGCTGGACAAACGCAGGCTGGAATATCCTTTTTTTTGTCGGAATATATATAGGGCAATTAGGAGCGGGACTATGATGAGACCCCACAAGAAAGATTCATCAGCAAATTGGATATTATTCAGCATTTTTCTCCTCCTTTCCCTTGACTGGAGATCCTGATATAACGGTTGAATCAGTATCACTTTTTCTCAATACAGGTGCAAGTTTTGTTTTCAGAACAAAATCATATGCTATCTGCTGGCTGCTTTCGTTCTCATCGGGCAGAGGATTCCATTTTGCAAATTTCACAAGGTCGGCCATTTCCAGCAGGGTTTGCAATTTACTGAAAACTTCATCCGTAATTTCCTGCACAGGACCACAGGCAGCAACAGTTTCTGAAGTTGTGCATTCCATAGCAGGAATATCAAAGCGAAATTCGATATAGGAACGAATAATATCAGTAAGTCTGCTGTGAAATAATTTTATCTTACCTTTTTGCCATAGTTTTTCCTTCGAAAGCTGGTCCAATTTCTTCAATGCCCACAAATGAGCCGGTTCCATCGGTTTAACGCGAATGGCAAGTGTTTCAGGCTCCAGCTTCCTCTTCAGGTAATAGTACCAGATAAAAAAAGCAATAGCTATCAGGAGGAGAGCAACAAAGATATAAGGTGCGATTTCCCAGAAGCCAAGGGGTACATCGAATGGAAGTTTAATATCAGTAATTCCTTTTGTTGTATCTATTTCCAGAGTTAAAACCTCCAGTGGCAGAGCATTGGATTTCAGGCTTTCACTTGTTATCCTGTCGAGAAAGGTAAATGAGGGAATGACATAAAAACCGGTGTCGAATGAGGTGACCACCAGGTGTTGGCGTAGCTTTAAACGGTCTTCTAGTTCCAGCGTATCAACAGGGGAGACGGATAGAACTTCTATTTTGTCAATAATCGTGTCGCGGAAAACCGGGAATTCAAAATTTTTGGATTTTTCCTGATTTAGTTCCAGCACAATATTAACATGGTCTCCTATAAGAATCCTTGAAGTATCTGCAGTAGCTTTAGCCTGGGATTGTTGAGCAGTACCTTTAGCACCTGTCAGGTGAAGTACTGCCGTTAATACAAAGGCCTGCATTATTAATATTCGAATTCTCTTTCTCATCTTCTTCCCCTCTTCTTAAACAATTTGATGAGGCCATTAACATAGTCTGCCCCGGTATAGAGTTCAGTGAAATCCACCCCGCTCCGACGCAGCGTTTCGATAAGCTGGCTATCTTCATTTTTCCACCACTCGGTCAAATGGGTTTTGATCCTTTTACTGGAGGTGTCAACCCATTGCATTTGTCCGGTTTCAGAATCTTCAAAACGCACCAAGCCCAAACCAGGTAAACTAAATTCCCCAACATCCTTTATCCGCAATGCAATGAGATCATGTTTTTTATTAGAAAGGGTCAGACTGTCAAGCAGCTGATTTTTGATTAGTTCGCCTGACTGAATAAAATCGGAAAGCAGAAAGGCCGTTGAACGTTTTTTTATCGAATTAGTAAAATAGCGTAATGCTTCCGGGATATTGGTTCCATGATTTTCGGGCTCAAAATCAAGCAGTTCCAGAATAATGCGCATTATATGCTTTTTGCCTTTTTTAGGAGGGATAAATTTTTCTACCCGATCAGTGAAAAAAATTACTCCGATTTTATCATTATTCTGAATGGCAGAAAATGCTATTACTGCAGCGATTTCCGTCATGAATTCCCTCTTGAACCGCTCTTTTGTGCCAAAGTCGTTTGAAGCACTAACGTCAACCAGCAGCATCACTGTCAACTCCCTCTCTTCCTCGAAAATCTTGATAAAAGGCTTGCTGAAACGAGCAGTCACATTCCAGTCAATATTCCGTATCGGATCTCCATACTGGTACTCCCTCACCTCGCTGAAAGCCATTCCCTGACCTTTAAAAGCACTATGGTACTCTCCTGCAAAGATCTGGTTGGTAAGTCCCCTTGTTTTGATCTCGATTTTCCGGACCTTCGATATTAACTCCGCTGAATTCAATAAATGATTCTTTAATAATCCATTTAACTTCTTCTATATTTTTCCCCTGTTCCCTGTTCCCCGTTTATGGAACTTCAACCGCATTCAATATCCCTACAATAATGTCCTCAGTGGAGATGTTCTCAGCTTCTGCTTCGTAACTCAGCCCGATACGGTGCCTTAGAACATCGGTGCATATGGCACGAATATCTTCAGGTATCACATATCCACGGCGCTTGATAAAGGCAAAAGCCTTCGCAGCCTGGGCCAGTGAAATGCTGGCTCGGGGACTTCCTCCAAAGGTTATATATCTTTCATAGTCACCCAATCCATAATCCTTAGGAAAGCGGGTGGCAAATACGATATCAATGATATATTTTTCAATTTTTTCATCAAGATAAACCTCCTTTACAACCTCCCTGGCACGAAGGATGGCCTCTGAACTTATAACGGTATTGGCAGTTGGGAAATTTTTCGCCAGGTTTTGCCGGATAATTAATTTTTCCTCATCTTTTTCAGGATAATTGATTATCACCTTTAGCATGAAGCGGTCAATCTGAGCTTCCGGCAAGGGATAAGTCCCTTCATGTTCAATAGGGTTTTGGGTAGCCAGTACCAGGAAAGGCTTAGGAAGTTTAAAGCTTTCGGTACCTATTGTGACCTGCCGTTCCTGCATGGCTTCGAGAAGAGCACTTTGCACCTTTGCAGGTGCACGGTTAATCTCGTCGGCCAGTATAAAATTGTTAAATACCGGGCCCTTCTTAACCAGGAATTCCTCCTTTTTCTGGCTGTAGATCAGTGTCCCGATCAGGTCGGCAGGCAATAGGTCGGGAGTGAATTGAATTCGTGAAAACCCAGCATCAATAATGCTGGCCAGGGTGCTGATAGCTAAAGTTTTAGCTAGTCCGGGAACCCCTTCAAGCAAAAGGTGTCCGTCCGAGAGCAAGCCAATAAGCAAGCTATCTGCCAGATGCCTTTGACCGACAATTACCTTATTCATTTCCATCGAAATCAATTCAACAAAAGCACTTTCCTGCTGGATCTTTTCATTGATTTCCCTGATATCAACTGTGGTGTTCATTCTTCTTTATATTTTGTTTATTTGCCATAATACCAAAATTCATTTTTGGTATTCAAGATGCGAAAATAAAGGAAAGCAGTATTAATTATTTCATACTTTTGTTAACGTATGTTAAGTCGGGAAACCAATAAATTCAGGTATTTTTTAGAATTTGCCTATAACGGTAAGTTCTACCATGGTTGGCAGATCCAACCCAACGCCCTTACTGTTCAGGAAGTGTTGAATAAATCCTTTTCAACCTTATTGGATCAGGAAATAAATATGCTTGGAGCTGGCAGGACAGATACAGGCGTGCACGCTGCACATTTTGTGGCGCATATGGATGTGCAGAACCCGATTTTGGATCCGGATGACCTGGTTTTTAGGGCAAATCGCTTTCTGAAGGGAGGAATTCGTATTGATACGATCCAGGCAGTGCCCTCTGATCTTCATGCCCGTTTTAGTGCACTATCAAGGACATATCATTATATTATTTCACGAAAAAAATCACCATTCCTGGAAGACTTCTCATGGTATCTTTCAAGGGACATGAATTTTGCCAGTATTTGTGAGGCCACAGAAATTCTTTCTGGATTCAAGGATTTTACAAGTTTTGCCCGCCTGCATTCGGATAACAAAACCAATGATTGCATAATTTTCAAGGCAAATTGGAAGCAAGAGGGTGATAATTGGATATTTAGTATCAGGGCCGACCGGTTTCTTCGTAATATGGTTCGCGCCATTGTGGGTACTTTGGTTGATGTAGGCACCGGGAAGATAAATACTGATGATTTCCGCACTATCATCCTTGCCAAAGACCGTTCAGCAGCAGGGCAGTCGGCACCGGCTCAAGGACTTTTTCTTACCAATGTGGAATACCAGGAAGAGAAGTTCCGAACAACACCCAGGCCTCCCTTTTTTAAGTTTTTCTAGTACATTATCTCAAACTGAATAATCAGGTTTACTGGTCTTAGAGTTATTTTATTCCTGTTCCCCATTACCCATCTTATTCCATAATTCCCAGGAAGCTTCGGCCTGAGCAATAAGCATGGGTAGGCCGTTCATGGTCCTGGCAGCAGCCTTTTCACCCAATTTCAGAAACTGAGTCTGGGATGGATTATAAATCAGATCGATCAGAGTATGTTCAGGTCCAAGGAGGTTATAGGGAATATCAGGCTTATCCTCAACATTAGGGAACATTCCCATAGGTGTGGTATTTATTATTAGAGGGTATTTATTCATCATTTCTGCACCGATGTCCTTGTAGGTTTGCTTTTTGCCGCCTGGCTTTCGGGAAACTTGCAAGTATCTGATACCTCTTTTTTCAAGAACATAAATTACCGCTCTTGCGGCTCCTCCGGATCCTAATACTAGTGCACCTTTTGGAAAAAAATCAGTAAACTGATCCAAAGACTTATTAAATCCTATTCCGTCTGTGTTGTGTCCGATAAGCCTTGGATGGTACTCATTGCGATCGATACAAATGGTGTTCACGGCCCCAATATCTTCAGCTTGTTTCGACAATTGATCGAGAAAGGGAATTACTGATTGTTTATATGGTATGGTAACATTAAGTCCTATCAGGTTTTTGTGATCTGTTATTACAGACTTAATCTTATGAATAGAATCAATCTCAAAATTCAGGTAGGAAAAATCCATAATTCCCTCCCGATGAAATTTATTTGTGAAATAATCCCTCGAAAATGAATGGGAGAGGGGATATCCGATGAGTCCGGCTAGCTTCAGACTATTCATTTATTAAGCGATTTGATTTCTTTCCCTGCCATTCTACAAATGCAATGGTCAGAATTCCGGCTAAAATGCAGATCAGTGCCAACCAGAATTCCTGGTTTTGCACCTCTGGCACAAGAAAACGATATCCCTCGAGCAAAGGGTCCCCTGATCTGTTCAATAAATGATTCCCAAAAGAATCAATGCTGTAAACATCTTCTTTCCATGGCCATAGGATCAATAGTGAACCTGCCATGAATCCTGTCAGCAAACCAATCATCTGATCCCTGAAGTGTGTGAAAATCCATGATAATAGGTGTGAAAAAGCCAGAAGCCCGACTATTGCTCCCAGGCCAACCGGAAGCAATATGGCAAAATTAAGATTGCTCACTGACTCAATCATTATCAGTTTATAATTTCCTAATAGAATGAGGATGAATGAGCCTGACAAACCGGGTAAGATCATACTGCATACTGCAACTATTCCGCAAATTATAAGGTAGATAAACTGTGAGTTTTCCTGTGCTGGCCGAAATAGTGAGATTGCTACGGCAATTGCAGTGCCCAAAATAAATATCAGCCACACCGCTAGTCTCCATCTGGTGATCGTTTTACCCACGTAATACACAGATGCCAGTATCAGTCCAAAAAAGAAGGCCCATACAAGTACGGGGTAATAGTCGAACAAATAATCAAGTAATTTGGCAACAGAGAAAATGCTGATAAAAATGCCCGTGAATACAACCAAAAGGAAGTCTAAATGAATGTGCTTTGCGAAGGATTTCCATTTTCCAGTAAAAAGAAACCTGGCTGCAGTTAAATTTATTGATTTTATGGCATTTATCAGTTGTTCGAAGATTCCGGTTACTAAAGCAATGGTTCCGCCACTAACTCCCGGGATCACGTTTGCAGCCCCCATGGCCATTCCCTTTATCCCTAGAATTAGATATTGCCAGATTGCAGAAATATTATTCACGGTTATCCGCTTTTAAACTTTCTATCATTAACTGTGCTTCCTCATCATCGGGGTCGAGAACCAGTACCTCCTGAAATGCCTTGAGGGCATCTTCAAAAAAATCTAACTTCAGATTAACCTTTCCAAGGAGGAACAAATAATCCGGGTTACTCTCCTTAAGTTGTATTGCCTTCCTGATGTAATAAAGGGCCTCATAAGGATTATCCTGTTCAAGCATTAAGCTAGCCAGTCCATACCATGGTTCAGCGAAACTCGGATCAGCCAACCGGGCTTTTCGGTAATACTGGTATGCCATTGTAAAGTTTTTAAGCTTTTCGTAGCTTTCCCCAATATAACAAAGGGTGATAGGATGATTTTCGTCCGTCAATAGGAACTCAGAATAAGTCTGAATGGCTTCCTCGTGCCTATCGAGGTTCGCAAGGGTATTTCCTTTATTAAATAGTGCAGAGTGGAAATCCGGGTTAATGGCCAATACATAATCAAATGCTTCTATTGCCTGTTCAAATTTCTCAATTTGATTTAGGATCACACCTATATTGTACCATCCTGCATCGGAGAAGGGGTTCAAGTCCAGAAATTTCCTGTATGTTTCAAGTGCCAGTTCATCGTTACCACTCTGCTCGTAAAATACAGCAAGCTCCCAAAGGATGTCTTCCTGATCCGGATTATCTTCCAGGTATCGTTTCAAGAAATGGATTGAGCGCTCCAATAATCCTAAACGTTCAAAGGTGTATGCAATATTGAGAACCCAATCCTCTGGTTCTTCCGTTAGATCCACTGCCTTTTCATAATATTTTTGAGCAGTATCATAATCATCCAACAGTAAGTAGGCGGATCCTTTTAAAAGGAATAGAGTCTCATTTGTTCTATCTATAGATTCTACCAGAGCAATCTTAGCCAGAGCCTCTCTGGCTTTCCCTTTCTCAACAAGGATTTGGGCCTCTTTCAAAACAAGAGCAAGTGCTCCAGGGTGCTGGGCCTTTCCCAGGTTCAATACTTCCTTTGCACGGTTGTATCTTTTTTGACTGAAGTAATGGTCAAAAATTACCTCAAACTCATGTACATCAAAATAATAACGCGTGGCTTCGTCAAGCATCTGTTCATAACGCTTAACCGCTGCTACCATTTCGTCGTTTACGAAATCGTCTTCACTACCCTTATGCATAGACATGTATTCAAAAAATTGGAGTCAAAAGTAGTAAATTATTGAGCCTTGGTGTCTGTGGCAGGTGGAAATTATTAAAAGGTTTTAACCACCATGTTCCTGGTGCTGCTCGCGGAGAAGATCATTCACCCCTTTTACCGGATTAAATGTAATCAGCGGTACTTCGACGAAAACACTGATCCAGTCGGCCATGGCACCATTCCATAATCCTGGTCGCTCCAGGGCTTTAATTTCTTTTCCATCAATATATTTGCTGGAGATGAAACCGGTATTTGGATTGACAAAATCTGACAAATTAAAGACATCCCCTTTGCAGTTTTTTATGCTACATACTATATCCACCGGGTTAAAATGGGTGCTTTTATTTAAGATGGAGACCTGTTCTTCATCGGTCATATTTATTTGGGAGGCTTCGACTATCTGAATACTGAGTGAACCATCTGCTGCCTCAACCCAGAAGGGGCCTCCTCCTGGTTCTCCCTCGTTTTCAACCATTCCGCACACACGGATAGGGCGGTTTAATTTTTCCTTGAGATATTCAATTTTTCGATCTTTTTTCCAGTGGGCTGATTCTGATGGAGGAATGATTTGAAGTTTTCGCTCCATAAAGGACAACATAGTGTCGATTACTTTGGATGAAGGCGATGTATGGCTGTCGAGTCCTTTAAGAAATGAAAAAATCTGATCTTTCAAAAAAACCAGCATCCCGCCAAGAACCATTTTATAATAATAGGTTTCATCTTTGTATTGGTCGTGACAAACATTATCAATATTTTTTATGATAATCAAGTCGGCATCAATAGCGTTCAGATTTTGAATTAGTGCTCCGTGACCTCCGGGACGAAAAATGATCTCACCTGATTCATCTCTTAAAGGTTTATTATCAAGGTCAACGGTAATAGTGTCTGTGGATGGATCCTGCAAAGAATATTCGATTTCGAAACGAACATGAAAGCGTTCTTCATAATTTTCACGCAACAGCTCAAATTGCTGCTTAAAAAGTTCCAGATGTGCAGGGGAAACGGTGAAATGTAGATGACAAATATTGCCAGACGACCGGCCATATCGGACAGCCTCGGCAAGCT
>CAYXJR010000005.1:0-102544 GCA_964465145.1 uncultured Porphyromonadaceae bacterium
CTTATATTCATTCGCGGTTGGTGTGCTATTTATTGCTCATGGATATTTCATATTACTAATTTTTAATCTAATGAATAGCTTCTAAAATTTGTTCATCTTCGGTTTTGATACCTTTTGATATTTTCATAGCTGTTTCTATAAGAGCCAGATGCGAGTATGCCTGAGGAAAATTACCCAACAAACGTTTGGTTTTAAAATCAATATCTTCACTAAAGAGCCCCAGGTGATTTGAATAAGAGAGCAATTGTTCAAACATTTTCTCTGCTTTTTTTTGTTCACCTATGGAATGTAAACTATTGATTAACCAAAATGTACAAATGGTAAATGAGGAGCTGGGAATGCCAAAATCGTCTTTATTTTTATACCGATACATGAGTCCATCTTCGCACAATTCATGTTCAATGGCTTTCACTGTCAATTTATATTTCTCATCGCTTGCATCAATAAAACCATAGGATTCCATTAACAAATTGGCGGCATCCTGATCATCGGATCCATAAAACTGTGTAAAAGATTTTACCTTTTCATTCCAGCCATTTTTATAGATGTCTTTTTTTATTTTTTCAGCCAGGAGCAACCATAATACTGCATATGAATCTTCATTTATAAGCTTTGCAATAGATATTGCCCTGTCTATTGCCACCCAACAAAGCACCTTCGAAAAAGTAAAATGTTTTTCTTCTGTGCGGATTTCCCAAATTCCTTTGTCGGGCTTTTCCCAGTTTTGTTCAACTATTTTTACAATACTCCTTGTAATTGCCCAAAGGTTTTCTCCAATTTCAGTCGATGTCTTAATAAGTTGAAAATGTTGAAATATAACATCCATTAATACGCCATAGATGTCATTTTGCTTTTGAATGTATGCCGCATTTCCGATTCGAATCGGACTCGAATTTTCATAGCCAGCCAAATGAGTTAATTCTCTCTCAGTAAGTTGCTTTTGTCTATTAATTCCGTACATGATTTGAACTTTCTCATTTTTGTCAGGAATTATATCAATTATAAAGTTCATAAATCTTTTTATGGTGTTCATATGGCCAAGCTGGGCCATCACTTTTATCACCATGGAGGCATCGCGTATCCAGCAAAAACGGTAATCCCAGTTACGTTCTTCGCCAATTGTTTCGGGTAGCGATGTGGTTGCTGCTGCCAGTATTGCCCCGGTTTTATCGTAACTTAAGAGTTTAAGAGTGAGGGCGCTTCTTAGTATTTCTTTTTGGTATTTTGCAAATGAGGTTACTTCATTTGCCCAATCAAGCCAGTACACCTTTGTTTTTTGAAGCTTTAGGTATTGTAGATCGAGCGTTTGTTTCAGAATTTTCTGATTATAACTTAGGAGCACAAAAGCATCTTGCTTTAGGGTAATGGTAGCTCCATTAATAATATCATTATTAGAAAAATCGGTATAAAGATACAAAGAGTCATAATCGCCTTCTTCTGAATAACTCTTTATAAAGTTATCCTGTGCAACCGTTACTGTTTCAAACTCAGCATACTCCAGTTTAGGGTTATAGTCAATAGAAAATTTAGGCTCGCCGGATCTATGCTTAAAATAGCGAATAATATCCGGAGGATTATAATATCCATCATGTTCAGAAAGATATCGGGGCATAAAGTCAAGCACTTCAAAAACACCTTCTTTATTTGAAAAACGCGTGCAAAGTATATTTGTATTTTTTATATAACTCTGCTCTATAACACAACCAACATCCACCTTTATCTTAAAACTACCACCCTTTTTTGTATCTAATATGGCGGCAAATGTTGAAGAAGAGTCAAAATCTGGTAAACAACACCAGTCAATTGACCCGGTTTCTGATATTAGTGCTGCCGTTCGGCAATTCCCAATAATTCCATAATTCAAATCATTCATTCAATCCTCCTACTTTTTCATCAAATTCGCCAATAAATTTCTCACTTCTTTATAATTATCTACATAATATTTTGCCTGGGATCTGTCGGTACCCACTTTAATGGTTATCGATTCTTCAGGTAATTCTTTAAACAAGTATTCATCTGTCCAATCATCGCCGATCGCCATAATAAAATCGTAGGATGTACTTTGTATGTAATCAATGGCTGCACCTCCTTTATTGATACCAGTCTCCTTAATTTCAATAACCTTGCTACCCTCGAAAATTTCTAAATCCTGATTCATTATGAGATTTGAAACATCGGCTGTAATTTCTAATGCCCTTAATGCTCCTAATTCAAAATCGGATTTACGATAATGCCACACCAGAGAGTGCGATTTTTCTTCAATAAGGCTGCCCGGGGTTCTGTCGACATAGGACTCTAATACAGGTCGGATATTATTTTTCCAGGTACTCGGGCTTTTGTTTCGTTCTTTCCATTCTACATCCTTATCTTTGCGCCAGACACCATGTTCGGCAATAAGCGAAAAGCCTTTCTTTCCAAACCAATCATTTAAGGTGTTTTTATCGCGTCCACTGATCAAAACCAGATCTGTTTTTTCATCGGACTGAATGTTCAGGAGCAAATCTAACAATTCTTTATCGGGGGAACCATCGCCAGGATTATCAAAGAATTTTTGCAGAGTGCCATCATAGTCTAAAAACAAAACCCTCTTGTTTGCTTTCTGGAAAAGCTGGCAGATGGTTTTCATACGAGTTTCTGAAATCTTGCGAGACTGATTCATGGCCTGTTTTTCACCTGTTTTCGCAAGTGCTTGTATAAATTCCGAAGCCCATTTATGTACATCGTATCTTTCAATTCTTTTCTGCATTGCCTCAATAGCATTCTTCTGATCCTCAGGATTCATAGTAAGCGCTTTGTAAATGGCATCGGCTACACCTTTAATATTATCCGGATTTACCAGAAGCGATTCTCCAAGCTCTTTGGTTGCACCAGCCATTTCGCTTAAGATAAGTACTCCTTTATGATTTACCTTGGTAGCAATAAACTCTTTGGCAACCAGGTTCATGCCATCTCGAAGTGGGGTAAGCAGCGCAATGTCTGATGAGCTATATAATTCTATCAGACTATCAAAAGGTAACGAACGATAAAAATAAATAATTGGGTTCCAGCTCAGGGTGCCAAACTCACCATTAATACCGCCTACCAGTTCTTCAATTTCGCTTTTCAGATGCTGATATTGCTGCACATCTGTTCTGGAAGGTACCGTAAGCATCAAAAGCGATACCTTTTCTTTAAACTCCGGATGTTCGGTTAGGAATCGTTTAAAAGCCTTGATACGTTCGGGGATGCCTTTTGTATAATCCAGGCGGTCGATGGAAAGAATCAGTTTGCGATCGGGTGCTTCCAGCAGAAATCGATCGATATCCTGGTGTTCCTTTGAGCGCTCTTGTAACGGGATGCTTTGTATTTCGATGGCTTTGCTTTTAAACTTGGCGTAATCGATACCCATAGGGAAAACATCAATGTAAACCTGTCGGGTTTCCATTGAAATGGTACTAAAATCAATATCGTAACCCAACAGTCGTTTAACTGAGCTATTAAAATGCCTGGCATAATCGTAGGTGTGAAATCCAATAAGGTCGGCACCTAATATTCCCATCAAAATATCTTCACGCCAGGGTAGGATACGAAAAACTTCATACGAAGGAAATGGAATATGTAAAAAAAAACCTATTCGGATGTCCGGCCGTTGAGACCGTATTAATTGAGGAACCAGCATCAGCTGATAATCGTGGATCCAAACCGTGTCGCCAACTTTGGCTGTTTTAACAATAGCTTCAGCAAAAATCTCATTTGCCTTTTTGTAGGCATCCCAATAAATTTCTTTGAAGCTGGCGTACTCAGTAAAATAATGAAATAAGGGCCAAAGGGTGGCATTACTGAACCCATCATAAAAATTTTCAATCAGCTCATTCTCCAGATAAATTGGCAAACAATGTTCAGCGGCAAGCATTTTAGATATTTGCTGTTTTTCTTTTGTAGAAGACACTTCTACACCTGGCCATCCTAACCAAATGCTATTGTTGCTTTTATGATATGATTTAAGACCTGTAGCTAGTCCTCCTGCGCTTGTTTCAAGCGTAAATTCGGCCTCTAAGTTGTTAATTTTTAATGGTAATCGATTGGAAGCAATTATTAATCTACTCATGCTAATTATTTGGTTTTGAATTAATTATTCTGAGTAAAGGTAGTCAATTCAGGAGGATTAGCCCTTTATTCATAACTTTTAAAGGCTTGGTACCAAAAAATGCAAACTGAATGCCAGCCAATAAGGCTCCCACAATCTTTTGGGCAGATAGTTCAATACTAATACCTACAAACTCCAGCTGATGCTAAAAGTCCAATTCCAATTTCCCTGATACTATTAATTGAGTTTAAAATAAGACCAACGGCACTTAAAATAATTAGAAATACTAATTTTTAATCTAGGAGCTATCTCTTAGCATGAAACACAACGGATATGAGTAAAATGAGTTTTAATTCATTTTACTTGTTGTTATGCCGTCGTGTTTTGTTTTTTTTCTCAGATTTTTCTTGTTTTATATGCAAAACATTTAAATTCTTTATCATCTTTCTGGTCGTAGCGAGTCATATTGCAGAATATTTCCTCATTTGGATTATCGTCGTTGATACAAGTAATACACAACGATGGCTTTTTAATTAAATCCGTGTTGATTTCATATCCATCATCATCAAAAAATCCTGCAATTTTAGAAGGTGGTATTTCGTCAATATGTCTTCGACCTTTTATATTTTCTCTTTTTTTAATTGCTGATTCAATTTCATAATCGTCAGTTGGAAAACTTTCACCGGTAATGCAAGTAAAGCAACTATTTCCAACTGATGCAGACCCAACTACCCAAATATCATTTCCACAAGAGCATTTAATACCTTTTCTATAATCTGCTAATGCTGAGTTAAGTCGTTTCCTTAAATCTTTTTCATTTTCACCAGGGTTGTTTTTTAAGTGTCTTTTTATGTAACTATTAATCGAAATTGGTAAAAATCCCATTTTGTCTATAATATTTTTGTGTCTTCAATTATTGCTAATTCTGAAAAATAATGCCGTTTTTGAAGTACCATTTGGCTACTTTCCCAAATACATCAGAAACGGTATTTCCTTTAAATTCTTTTTTCGCTTCCATAAATTCTCCTATAAAAGTGTCATAAATTTCACTTTTCAGTTTTAAGATTACAGGATTTATTTTTCTGTCATAAATAGTCAATTTACCGGTGTACATTACCCATTCTTTTGATTGCAAATGTTTTCCGATAATTTCCTGATTTGCTTGATATATAATTTTTGTTGTTGGCATTTTTTATTTAGCTTGTACAAATTGAGAACGTGCTTTTCCATCGTTTTTAATTCCTCTCATTTTACAATAATTTATCAATTCGTCTAAATCAATTTCAATATCTGCAACTTCAAATCCTTCTGAAATTAAATATTTTTTCGTTTTAAGAAAATCTTTGTGCCACTCATTCCAAGTATCATGCATACTTTCCCTGTCATCAATTATTTTAATGAATCGTTTCCAGTCTTTTTTTCTGTAATATGCAAGCTTAATTCCAATCATATTTTAGTTGCAATTTTGTTTCTTTCCAACATTGTGACTAACGTTAAAATTTAGTCTTGATTATCAGTAGTTTATATTTTATCAAATATATTCATTTTCTACTATTTTTTCACACCACATTTGACGTTAGCTTGAGAAATTAATCCAGTTTCTCGGGATGTGGGGAATGCGGAACGCCTGTGCAAACCATATGGCGTTTATATTTCTTATAATGATTTTTTGGGAGTGCATTTTAGCCTGCCAATGCTGGAGGAATATGTACCACTGTTCAAAATCATTGTTCACTGTAGTTTAGTTTGTATAAAGATAATTTTTTAACCCTAAAAACTATCCAACGGACTCTTGATTTTACTTATTTGACGAGTCGAAACATGAGTGTAAATCTCGGTAGTTTTGCTGCTCCCATGACCCAACAATTCCTGGATATACCGTAAATCAGTTCCTGCTTCGAGTAGATGGGTGGCAAAGCTGTGTCTTAGTGTATGCACAGTTGCATGTTTCCTTATCCCCGCAGCATTCTTTGCCCGCTGAAATACCTTCTGAATACTTGTGGTACTGTATTTTCCTCCTTTTTGACCTTCGAAAAGCCAATCCTTTGGTTTGTGTTCTTTGAAGTACTCTCTTAGCAATACCAACATTTTTCCTGATAATAAAGTCATGCGATCTTTTTTTCCTTTGCTCTGATGAATCTTAATTTGCCTCCGACTGGAATCAATATTGCTTATTCTCAGGTTAATAAGCTCGCTTATCCTCAATCCGGCAGAATAGGTCATGCTTATTATCGCCGGATGTTTTTTGTTTTGGATTTGAGCTAATAGCTTCTGAACTTCCTCAATGCTCAATACCCCGGCAGTCTTTTTCCCTTTTTAGGTCTTTCAAGATGATAAACTACCCTTGGCCGTTTTAATACCTGCTCGTAATAAAACTTGAAAAAGATATCAGATTTCTGATGTCAACATCAAAATTTATAACCTTAATACTTATCCCTTATACTTATACTCACGCCATAAGCCTAAAGCCTTTTTTTTGCTAGTAATCAGGCCCAACACCACGCCTCCCATCCTTATCCCAAAAAACTTATATGTCTGAGGAGAACTTCTCCTTTCAACTGCCGTCATAAGTCATACGTCATACGTCTTGGGTCTTCGGTCTTGGGTTTTCGGTCTTAAGCCTTGTATCAAAGCTTTGCTGTCCTCATATTCCGGAAATATATATTGGCCTCGCCATGCTTTCCCTGAAGACCAATATATCCCTTGGTGGGAAGTTTGGCAAAAGGTGTTGGCAGCCAGGATGGAATTTCTGTTCCGTCAGGATTCTTTTTTCCATCTGTCCATTTCGACATATCCATATCAGCGGATACTTTGCCGTTTAACTTCACAACAATATGCTGTCCCTCACAGCGAATATTCATGTGATTCCATTCACCGGGATCTTTCACCAGGGTTTCGTTTGGAGGAAGGTGGCCAAAAACACCGCCACACATCCATTGTGGAACCCATCCTTCTTCTTTAAAATAATTATCATCACTAATCTGGATTTCAACGGAATTAGGTATCCAATCCTTGCGGTTTGTGCAATATACTATCACACCACTATTGGTGCCTTTTTCATTTTTAAATTCAAGGTCGATTTCAAAATTCTCGTATTCTGATTTGGTGAAAATACAAGCATCTTTTGAGGCTGTAAGGATTTCTCCTTCATAATACCAAACACCCTGTTCGTCAATAGCATTCGACAGATCATTATTAAACAGGGCTTGCCAGTTTTTCTGCGCTACTGACGAGAGGGGAAGGGCTAAAAAGCTGATTAATAAAATCGGGATTTTAAATTTTCTCATAGCGGTTAAAAGTCTTATTTAAGGTTATTTTCTCTTTCCTTGCATTGAATTCGTAAATCGTTCAAAATATCCTGATATTCCGGATCATTAACAAAGTTAATCAACTGGTCAGGATCCTTTTCGAGGTCATGAAGATATTCGTAAGGCGGAGTCTGTTCATAGTAGTTCGCATATACGTATCTTTTTCCTCGAATTCCTACGTATTTAGGAATGGTCGGATTGTCCATGCGATGTTCGCATAAAAAGCTTTCACGCCAATCCCCGGCTTTTTCACCATTGATCAGGGGCATAAGACTGGCTCCCTGATAGATTTCAGGTATTTCTAATCCCGCCAGGTCAAGGATAGTAGCAGGAATATCAATATTCAGGGCCATCTTATCAGAGCTAATACCCCTATCCCTTTCCCTGATCCGTGGGTCATAAATGATCATCGGAACGCGGAGTGATTCTTCATAATGGCTCCATTTGCCTGCAAAGCCCCTGTTGCCCATATAATAGCCATTATCGGCCGAGTAAATTATAACTGTGTTCCCATCCAGCCCCTTTCCCTTCATGGCCGAAATAACCCTTCCCATAACCTGGTCATATCCACTTATCATCCTGAAATAAGCTTTCATATTTATCTGATACTTTTCTTCTGTATCCCATCTCCATAAATACCTCTCTCTGTTCATTGAATTTTTAAAAAAATCAGGATGATTATTGAATATCTCCGGGTCTGATAACTTAGGTTGAGGCATTTCCATGTCCTCGTATAGTTGAGCTACAGCAGCAGGGTAGGGATAGTGCCCTTCGTTCCCGGGGGTAAGATTGCCATCAACGGCATGTACTGCATTGAAGCTCACAGAAAGGCAAAATGGCTTATCTGCAGTCTGATCAGAGATAAATTCTATTGCCTGGTCTCCTTTGATTTCTGCTGAGTGACGCCTTGAACCATCGGGCATGGTGATAAAATGGGGTGTGCTCCTGGGTGAAAGCCTGATGAAATCAAACATTTCATACAGAAGACTGTCCTGATTCTCTATCTTAATGCCAAACTTCCCGATAAAGCCGGTTACATAGCCCGACTTCTTTAGCAAATAGGGATAAGAATTCAGAATGTATTCCTCTATAATAGGTTCCTTCCCAAATGTATAGTTATGCTTTGTCTCATACAATCCAGTAAATATAGAAGCCCTGCTTGCTGCACATATTGAGGTAGTTACAAAGGCATTTGTAAACCTTATACCGTTGGCAGCCAGCATATCAACAGTTGGGGTCTTTACAAAGGGATGGCCCGCGCACGACAAAACATCATTCCTTTGATCATCGATGAGGAAGAAGAGGATGTTGGGCTGGTCAAGAGGTTCTGAACAGGACGTTAGGATTAGCAGCAGAGTAAGTAAGGAAAGAAGCGTTTTCATTGATAATGGTTAATTGTTAATTGTTTACCATTCACCATTTACTATTCAACCTCTAAAATACCTAAAGATTTTAAATTGAAGGTAAAAGACCATACTATTAGAAGGTTTAATATGTAATGATGCTCAAGCCAGGGTATGCTTTTTTTTTGTTAACCTGCCAGAATAATTACCCGTTTTTTGATCTACCTTTACATCTAATCCTAAATAAATAAACATGAAATCCAGGACTTTAATGTCGGTATTTTTTCTTGTGTTTGCCAGTTGTTTTTCTTTGTCTGCCCAATCAGGAAATTCCGAATACAAGATCGCTCAAAAGATTAAGTTGTCAGGAGATGGAGGTTGGGATTATCTTTCAGTTGATCAAATACATAACCGCATGTTTGTTTCCCATGGATCCCAGGTAAATGTTATTGATCTGAATAATTTCAAACTTCTTGCTTCCATTAAGGTTACAGGTCAAAATCCCGATGCAATTCTGTATGATCCGTTTACACAAAGGGTTTTCACCTTTAATGGCCGGAGTGCCAATTCAACCGTTATTGATGCTAAAGAATACAAGGTGATAGGCACCATTGAGTTGTCTGGCAAGCCGGAATTTCCTCAATCCGACGGAAAGGGGAAAGTTTATGTAAATATTGAGGACCAGAGCAATATCACCTTGATTAATGCCAGGACCCTAAAGGTTGAGAATGTATGGCCTATTGCGCCGGGAGAAGAGCCAACCGGACTGGCCCTTGATGATGCCAACCATCGCTTATTTTCTGTTTGCGGAAATCAACTGATGACCATACTTAGCACTGAAACGGGAAAAATCATTTCCACGGTACGTATTGGAAGTGGTTGTGATGGTATTGCTTTTGATCCTGTGAATAAACGTATTTTCTCATCAAACGGGGAGGGTACAATGACGGTTGTACAACAGGATGATGCTGATAATTACCATGTTGTGGAGAATTTAACCACCCAGCCGGGAGCCAGGACAATTACCCTGGATAAAAACTCTCACCATCTTTATCTATCCGTAGCAGAACGCGAGGAAGGTGGCGGCAGGCGTTAAAAACCCAATACATTCATGGTTCTGGATATTGCTCCGGTTAATTAGACAAAATTGATAAGGAGAACTGACTTATCCTTTGATTTTAAACTTAATAAACTACCTGTCTTCCAGGATATACCCGACCGTTGGAATGGTTTTGATGGTAATATGTGGATCAGCCTTAAGATATCTCCTCAGCTTTGAAATGAATACATCCAGGCTGCGCCCTGTGAAATAATCTGCGTCGCCCCAAACTGCGATCATGATCTCATCACGTTTGAGAAGCTTGTTTTTCGATGCTGCCAGTTTCTGAAGGATCCTGCTTTCCTTCAGGGTAAGGCTCTGTACCTCGTCGAGGAAAACCAATTCCTGTTTTTCTGCATCGAAATCAAAACGGCCAATCTGATATTTAGTCTCTTGCAAAGGCAAGGATGCGATATATGACGGATTTCTCCTGTTCAGAACTGCTTTTATTCGGCAAAGGACTTCTTCCTCATCAAAGGGTTTTGTGATATAATCATCTATTCCAATGGAAAACCCCTTAATTTTATCCTCTTTCAAAGAGCGCGCCGACATAATAATTACCGGCATGCTTTGTTCTATTTCCTTTATTTTACTTACAAGAGAAAACCCGTCAAGTTTGGGGAGCATTATGTCAACGATGCAAAGATCAAACCCGCCCAGTTTGAATCCATTAAGGCCCGACTGCCCGTCGATATAAAGTTTAACATCAAATCCGTTGCTTTCAAGATACTCTACAAGAAGAAATCCAAGGCTGACATCATCTTCAACAAGAAGTATACGTTTTTTAATTTCTTCTGTCATGATTTTTTTATCTGTCTGGGCCATTCCACGATAAACCGGCTTCCCTTACTTCGGCTGCTGATTACCTTTACTCTTCCTCCCAGCTGTTCAACAATCTGTTTAACATGAAAAAGACCTATTCCAAAACCTTTATTATCATGTACATCGCCGGTAGGAACCCGGTAGTATTGTTCAAAAATATGTTTCTGATGCTCCCTTGGAATGCCGATCCCTTTATCTGCAACCTCCAGGCTGAAATACTGCTCGGAGGATCTGAGGATTACCCTTACATCAGGAATCCCCCACGAATATTTGATGGCATTATCAATCAGGTTTCCAAGGATAATATGAATGAAATCCTCATAACATACGCAATTGAAATCCTTCCCCTCAGTAATTAATTCAAGTTTGCCTTCGAACTCCTCTATCTGGTCCTGATAAAGGGCAATAACTGCTTTGGCAACAATTTCCAGGTTAACCGGGTAATGATCATTAATAATGCTGTTTTCTCTCTGAAAAGCACTGAGCATTTTCTCAATACGTTCGTTTAATTTTACCTGCTCCGTTTTTATGATCTGAGTATAGGAAATGAGTTTCTCGTCGGAACTAACCTTATCATTTTTCGCCACCATGCTATTGGCAAATGCAATATTGGTTAAAGGAGTTTTAAACTCATGTGTCATATTATTTATAAAGTCTCGAATCTGAACTGTCAGTTCTTTCTCCTTGCGATAAAACCTGTAGATCATGAGAAAGGAAATTATCAGCAGAACGATCAAAACTATGGAACTGATAAAGGCATAGCCGATCTGTGCAACAATGAAATCACCCTGGGTCGGGAAATTGATTTTTAGCTCATAACCTGAATTTTTAAGCTCCTCTGCCAGGTTAGCGGTTACTGTTCTTCCTTTTTGAGGTTCCCTGTAATTTCCAAGATTTACATTTACGATCCCGTATTTATAATCCAGATTAATTCCATGATCGCCTAGATCATTTTTAATAAGTGAATCGAGGTCAACTGCCTGATTGAGTGCATTGAACAATATCCCACAAGAGTTGGGTGACCTCTTGGCAGCCGGACAGTCGTTAAAAGTCTGTAAATTCCTTTCGATTTTCTCCAGTGCCTGCTTAACATTCGTGTCAAATTCTTCTTTCTGGTGTTTCGCTTCTCCCAACACCCATTTTACCTGGAACCCTGTTAAAGCAATTAGGCATATTAAGGCAGACACCAACAAAACAAGTTCGAATCTCGATCGTTTCATGTCACGAAATTACTAAGCTTTCCTCTATTTCCGGTGATCTTAACATCGCTATAACATCATATAACCTGAGTATAACCTCAATTAACCAAATATTGACCCTTTATCAAAACTAGTCTCTGTATTTTTGTATCTGAAACAATTTTAAAAAGGATAAGCATGAAAAAGAGAATTTTATTATTAGCGAGTGCCACACTGCTGTCATTCTTTTTTGTAATAGGAGCTTCTGCCCAGGAAAAAGTCCAGGATGCGAAAAAAGTTGTAAAAGCAAAAACTGAATTAGTAAAGAAAGATATTCCCAAGAAATGTCAGGAATGCCCAAGTCTTTCAAAATGCCTTGGAGAAGCTGCTAAATGTACAGATGCTAAAACTCAAGGTAAGTGTGAAGAAAAAGGTGCAGCTTGCTGTGCTGGCAAAGCCACAGCTGTTGATGCAAAAAAGGCTAAGAAAGCTGTGAAGGCGGCTAAACAGAAGTAATCCCCTGAAATAAAGAAATTTGTATTGGTAATAATCCCTGGTTCCAAAGCCGGGGATTTTATATTTCATCGAATCGCTCTCTTTAAGGATGTCAAAATCAAAAACCAATCCTTACCGTCTTCTTGCCCAACTTTCAATTTTTCTGCTCCTCGCCTTTATGGTGGTCAGGATTGTTGCAGACCGCAATTATATTGCTGATTTCGAAGCCCAATGCCCTTTCGGGGGAATTCAGGCATTTGCCAGTTTTATTTTCAGCGGTTCCCTGGCATGCAGTATGACCAGCGTTCAGATTGCTATGGGGTTTGCTCTGATAATTGCCGTCGTACTTTTTAGCAAACTTTTTTGTTCTTTTATCTGTCCTGTTGGATCGATTTCCGAATGGCTGGGCCATTTAGGTGAAAAATGGAAAATACGAAGATCAATCGGCGGCTGGATGGATAAAATCTTCCGTTTCCTAAAATATATACTGCTGTTCATAACCGTTTATATTTCTGTTACCAGCAGTGAACTGTTCTGTAAATGGTTTTGCCCGTATTTTGCAGTCGCTTCGGGATTTAATGCTGATGTAGATATCATTATGGCCTCGGCAGCACTTTTAATTGTGGTGTTTGGCTCTATATTCTTTCGCCTCTTTTGGTGTAAATATCTTTGCCCCGTAAATGCGGTCTCCAATATTTTCCGTTTTTTCTATGTTTTTGCAGCAGTGCTTGCTGCATATATTTTGATCAGGTTTGCCGGTTGGCAGCTGAATTTTCTATGGCCTCTGGCCCTTTTGTGCGTCCTGGGATACGTATTGGAGTTAAGGAGTTTGAAAACCAAGACCTTCCCGATTTTTAAAGTAAGGCGTCATGAGAGCTCATGTACCAATTGTAATCTCTGCACCAAATCCTGTCCTCAGGGAATACCGGTGGCATCAAGGAAAGTAGTCAGAGATGCTGATTGCCATCTCTGTGCAGATTGCCTTCATGTCTGTCCTGAAAAGGGAGCTCTCACAATTAACAAGAGAGGGAAAAAATGGCTGCCCTTCGTGGCTACGGCTGTCCTGATTGTTGCTGGGATATTTGCCGGTAAATCATTCGACCTGCCAACAATACAGAAACATTGGGCCGATCCGGCTGACATGAGGGAAATGGAGGAATACAATATTAATGGGCTTAAAACCATTACCTGTTATGGTAGTTCAGTTCTGTTTTCCTATCACATGTATGATATGGAGGGTGTGTATGGGGTGGCAACTTATGTTGATGGCCAGAGAGTTAAGATCTGGTACGATGCCGAACTTACAGACACAGTAAAGATCAGGGAATGGATTTTTACCCCGGCTACTGTTTCAATCAGGGAAGTCCCCCGGACAATTACAGAACTTTCAATTTATGAACTCAGAGTGGATAATTTCCTGAACGAACTGGATGCTACTTATCTGGCTGATATACTGAGTGCTGACACAACAATTTACGGATTAACTTCGGAATTTGCCTGCCCTGTCAAAATATCTGTTTACCTGTCTCCAGACAGTCCTTTGACAACTGGTGATCTTCAAAAGCTGGTTGAACAAAAGCTCCGAAAGAACCAGATTGCTGATGGCAAAAAGCTCCGGGTCGACTTAAAATACAAGGTAACAGAGATAAGCAAAGGGACGGAAACAATCAGTATCATAGATTACCTCCAGTTATTTGAAGAATTGCCTGATAATTGAAGCCCAAATAAACAAACATCAATCCTAAAGCCTCATCGCCATCATGCAGACGGGCATAAAAGCTGACAATCCAGGCGCGGCTCCATCCCGTATGTCTTCCTCCACTTTCCAGCCTTCTTTGTATGGTTTTTTTTGCTGCCTCAAAGAGCTGCGGATTTTCTTCGGTAATCTGTGCCAGGGGATAAAGGCTCAGCAGGTGTGACATGTGCCGGTGGCCAACCTCAACTTCTTCATAATCATGTATCCACTCCTGTATGGTCCCGTTTTCGCCGATCTGCAACCCCCGTACGTCCTAAAGGATCGGTGAGGTGATGGAATGTCCAGCCATCGGCCCCGTACATGCTTCTGGCAGTAATTGTTGCAGGCTTAACAAGTTTCTCCATGAATCCGGTAAGCACAAGGCTGGTTTCTCCCAGGTTGCATACTTCGGCAGGCCAGTAGTTTATCTGAAGGTTGATATTGGTATGGAAGTCGGCATTCCATGGGGCGTCGAAATGCTCATTCCACACTCCCTGAAGATTGGCAGGCAACACCCCCGGCTCCCTGGAGGATCCCATCAGCAAATACCTTCCATACTGAAAATTGGTTGTTACAAGCCCATTATCAACAGTGCCGTTTTTAATATTCTCCAGCCTTTCATCGGTAGTAATGTTCTGCATGCTGTCATCTCCAAGGCTGAAAGACACCCTGTTAAACATTGCTGAATGGTCGTTGATATGTTCTTCCCTAATCTGATCAAATGATAGCCTATCTGACTCTAACATGATATTCCTGCAATTCGCCAGCGGATCAGTTGAATCCGAAAGGTCCAGCTTCTCAGGATCGTAATTGGTTGCAGCTGTCAGATAAATTACAAGTTCATTCACCTTTTTGAAGGATAATCCGTTTTCTGTCTTTGAAATACTGCCTCCCTTGTTTTCAACCCTGGCCAGTGCAGCAAATTTCATATGGGCACCCGCAGGCCCCCTGTTTGGCTGTTCAGGGTCGATAATCTGACCTGTCATGATCATTTTGCCCTCCGGCAAATATTCCGTTATGGCATCTTTTTCCCTTTTCAGTTGCAGGTCCATATCAAATTCTTCTGTTCCGGAAATCCGGACCACCATCATATCGGCTGGGGCAGAGGCAAAGATTTCCTGCACGATATGGTTATTCCCGGCATCAAAGACTGTCCTGGCTAGTCCGTTATTAAGGGCCAGCTCCCTCTGGTAATTACGCACTTTCTCCAACCAGTGATAATTAATAAGGATATCCCCGAAAGTCTGATGCGAACGGACATTGGGAGGTGTTCCTAGCAAATACCTGTTGGCCAGGGTATATGCCTCATTGTAACGGCCTTCAAAAATCAGATTCTGAATTCCAGGCAGATGTTCAAGTGCCAGAGGATTATTGTTGTCGATTTTACAGCCGGCCTAGAGGCTCTCCTCATTAAACTGTATCCTTTCATTTTCAGGATCCCCGAAAACCATGGCTCCCAATCTGCCGTTTACAACAGGCAAGGCCTCGGTCCATTCTGTGGCTGGTTCATCGTACCAGAGTTGATAGGTGTGATAATCCTTGGACGATCCACATGCAGTCATTATTGCAATTAAGATGAGGACGCAAATATGCTTCCCTTTACCTCATCCCCAACTTTTAGGTAGATGTCGTCTTTCTCAGCATGAGGCCGCAGGAAACGTTCGCTGCCACCATTAGAATAATTTGCTATTAACCAGTGTATTCTACTTCCTTCAATCCAGCTTCGTGAGTTTAGTTTGCCCATACTCCTAACTTCCAGCCCCTTGCCTGTGTTATCACTTAGGGATGGTTTGTAGATATTATGCTTTGTTGATGCAAAATCGTTGCTTCCAATCGCTGTGCGGTCGAGCCTCCATTCATGATCTGGTTTGGTACGAGGGCCCACAGGGGTAGAGTCAAAGCCTTCAGAAGCTTTTGCAGTCCCTTCAAGACGGGCTATATGCCATTCTGGGTAGGTGCTCCAGTAGCCTTTTCGTTTCCATGATAGATTTTCATATACCTTTGGGAGATCAAATACAAGACCCATCTGTCGCGGATTGATATCTTCCAATAATTCAAAATCATAATTAATTAGAATATCTCCACTTGATTGAATTTTGTAGGTGAAACATCCTTTTGCTTCTTTATAAGTACCGTAAACTTTAATTTCCATTCTCTGATAAAAGAGATTTTCAACCGAATCAAGATCCCATTCTGTGCAGACAGGTGTATATGGTTCATAATATTTTGTAGGGCCGTTCATTTGAGTGTCGCCGCCATTATTCATTGGCAGGATCATCAAATATGGCCCGGTAAAGGTATTGCACGTGATTAAACCGGTTTTCGTACTAATTTTATAGCTTTCATTATTTGAGGTGACCAATAGAAAATCATCCTTCTCTTCTACTTTCATGATTGGATTCTCAGGTATAGGATGCTTATATTCTATTACTTGTGGATATATTGGGAGGGAAAAATTGTCAACTATAAAACCTCTTGGATCTACAAACTCCAGTTCTAATCTGGCAAGTTCAGATCTCAGGAATACCAGTTCATGATAATAAGATGAAAGGGCATGAGTACCGCTTTCCTCTTCAAGTTGAATTTCACTCAACCATTTGATAAATTTGTTAGACCACCTAATACTCTCTGAAAACTCTGGAGGAAAGGCGATGTCGTGGATGACAAGGAAGGATTTGAGCTGTGTTTTTACCCGAGTCATTTTATTAACCAATATTTTCCTGGTCCTGATCAACTGACGATCTGATTCCTGTTGTTTGCTTGGAACCCATATTGGACTAATACTATCTGTTCGAAGAGTTCGGGCAATTTTCTTGCTGTCCCTTGGGTCTCGTTTCTGATCTTTCTCTTTATGTGTGGTAGGTATATCCGCAGCGTGCAGAACCTGACATTCAATTCCCAGTTCAGACAACTTGCGTTGGATCCCAAATCCAAAATAGCCTGCCTCATAGCCAGCAATATAGGTTCCTCCAGGGTAGTGGTTCTTTAGATAACGTGATAGTAAAACCGGATCAGGATTTTGGCTGAAGGTTTTAAGTCTTATGTCATCCGTCTCAATAGTCACTGTCCAGCTTTTTTTGTGTACATCAATTCCACAGTAAAAATTTTGTACATCAAAGGATACTTGGTTAACTTGTGCTTGTGTTTTCATGGGTCTTTGAATTTTGAAGTTTAACTCCTTTAAGTTACTCCAACTTTCGAAGACCCTGATTTATTCAAACATACGATCTTAAGCCTTCTATTGATAAAATCTCACCCAGTCAACTGTCATACTAATTGGCAGCTCTTCCGGGTTTGTGACTTTCCCCGGCCATCCTTCAAGCTGTTGATCCACAATAAGGTAAAATGGCTGATCGAAGGGCCATTGAAAAGTGCCTGCTCCGGGAATTTTATTGTATTCGAAAGAGGTCTTACCATTTATTGCAAAGACAAGCTTGTCAGGATACCATGCTACACTGTAAACATTATATCCTGCAGTATCGATTGGTGCAGTCGTAAAGCGCTGCGGACTTTCAAGCTTCAGTTCCAGGTTCCAGTGACTATGCACAGTCTGATAGGCAAAAGGATCATGATTCAATCTTTCCATGATGTCCAGTTCCCCGTTATGCTGATCAGGATAAATATTGTTTATCGGAAGCATCCAGATGGCCGGCCAGGCTCCATAAGCAGGATCCAGTTTGGCCTTAATCTCAATACGTCCATACTGAAAGGCAAACTTCTTCAGAGTCCATATTCCGCCAGTATGATAGGGCCTGTTATCCCAGCCTGTTGTATCGGGATTAAGGACTCCTCTCAGCAAAATATTATCATCATCAAACTTAAGGGCTTCAGGATTTTTGCTACTCATATAGCTATGCCAGGAGTTTACAATATTTCTCCAGGCATTTTTATCAGATTTGTCTTTTTGAAAGTTGAACCGGTCGGATGTGTATAATCCGATTCTTGACCACATTGTAGTGTCAAGTTCTCCCTTATCAAACTGATCCTCCCAAACCAGTTCCCACTCTGATGAATCATTTCTGCGTTCTTCCTTCTGGATGTACATATTTTCGTCGATGATATCGTAAGGCTTATTATCCATAGAACAACCTCCAATAATAATTAAGGCCAGGAAAAGCAAATAAGCTGCAGGTATTCTCGCTTCCATCATATTATTATTGATGTTTTATTTTTTCAATAAGCTGATTTTCTGTAAAACCAATCCATAATGGCTTCCGGGAGGATTTTCCTGCATTTGAATTCCGTTCCATTCTCTCCAGAAATTACCGGAATAACATAGCCACATGGTATGTCCGTCATCATTAATGAATTTGGAAGGAATGTTAACGAAATATGACTGCTCGCCGAAGTTTTTCATGTAGGTTACCAGCAGCCAGGGTCCTGTAATTTTATCAGATTCAAGAATATAGGTGTGCATATATGAATTTGTGTTTTCACCGTCGGTGACACACATCAGATATTTTTTCAAAGCCGCATTATATGTGACTGTTACACAACCCATATTGTTATTCCACTCCAGTAAAGGCTTGATTTTGGTAAAATCACCTGTCCATTGAGCTTGTCCTTCTGTATCATAGCCGGCAAAGAATTCGTAAGCCGACGGATCGTTAATTTTGTCCTCCTCAGGAATCACCCGTAAAAGATAAATCTGATCCCCGGTTATCCAGCTTGCATTATAAAACTGCCTTTGTTGATCATTTATATCTGCACCATGAGCTACCAGATAGGCTTTGCCATCAGGGGAATGCTCCATATTTTGCCCAAAATCCACAAAGTGAGGTGAACCAATTTTAACCGGATATCCGTTAATGCCGGTTTCTCCGAATATTGGTTTTTCCGGGCTATAAGGACAGGCAGTCCATGTTCTGCCGAAATCCTTTGAGATCCTGAAACCCACAAATGGGCCAAGCCATGGCCAGTTATATGTCAAATTGCCATATTTCGCACTCCCGGCGGGATCCAGACAATAAGTACCGTAATACCATATTCCGTCTTTAATAAGGCTGCCGCATGGATATCTGCCATGGTACGGTTCAGGACTGGCCCTGAAAGTTCCCAGACTGTATATTTTCAGATGCCGCGGATCATTTCCCTCGGCAAGAGCTTGCCCGGTGGTTGCATGGTTGCCATCTCCCGAATTGGAACATTCCTTTCCGCCATCCAAACGGGGAACGCACCCGTCGGTGTAAGGGGAATAAAGGTTTCCATCTGAGGCCCAGGTAAAATACCAGGTGTCAGCCACATAATAATCGCTTCGGATGCCAAGGAATTTTATTCCTTTATAATCTTCAGACATCTTAAATGGACAATCATCAGGTACTTCGTTGGGCCAGATAAAGGGTTCATAAGTTGGAATTTTCTTATCCTGTGAGCACGCAATCGTGCTTAAAAACACAATAACGATCGGTAATAATTTTGATTTCATAACTATGTGCTTTTTACAATTCACAATTATTTTATTATCTCAACTTCATATCCTTCCGGCACATCATATTCATATTTAATTTCATCTCCTGTCTTCTTCCATTCAAATTTAACTAATTCTTTCCCAAGTGGTATTTGGCCCTTGCAGAAATCCAATCCGACATCTGACATCTGAAATCTGACAATTTTATTCACCTGATCCACATCAGCTATTCCAAGCACATCACGATACAGCACATGCACCACATGAGATGCAAATCCATGATTGCAACTGGCTGCCGGAGAAATATTTTCCCCTTCTATCAAATGCTTCGACAGATCCCATTCATCCACACGATAATATCCATGCCCGGCACGGGCCGGCCCATGACCAATAAATTCGTTGTTCAGATAAATGCGATATAGACTGGAACCAGTGATCTTCAGAAAAGCTTTATCATCATCTGGCTTATTAAATTCTGCCCTGAAGCCAACAGTCATGTTCTTTTCGAACATTAATAAATTTATAATTAACCATTTACAATTAATACTTAACATTTAATTTTTGTCACCCGTCACTTCTTTGTATTTTAAGAACACACAACCATCCGCCGGGATGGTAAAAGTAAAGATGTCGGATTCTGACAAGTCATTGCCACTCCACAACTCTTTAATCTTATATTTTTCTCCCGGATCCAGTCCTAAGTCCTCAAGAGAAAGTTTAACATTCATTTCCATATCCCCATCACGATTAAAAACCCCAATCCAACCTCTTTCACTTTTGCTTTTCCCGATGCGCTTCGCTTCCGGGACTTCGCTTTGCTTCGTCTGCTTTCCTGCTTTCCTGCCTTGTTTTGGTGTTTTCCAAACATCAATCTTTCCATCCCGTTTCGCAAGTCTCCCAACCACCCCATTTTGATTGCACTCCAGGATATCCTTATGAGTGAGTAAACTTAAAGAAAATTCGTCCATTGAATAGAGAACACCACCTGCAATCAGAGGGGAGGCTGCCAGGGCTCTCTGTAGCATAAAGGTCCGTTTTTGATCATCAGTAAATTTACAAATCCATCCGCCATCATTAACAATATAAAGTCGACCAAAACATATCATATCCATATCAAGCCAGCTATTAGTTTCAGCTCCGGTATAATCCTGCATGGCTTCCCATCGACTGAAAGTTGTTTCCAGACTACCGCGGTTATCCCAAATATCGCTGGTTATTCGTACCATATTGGCTTTTTTATAAGCATCGCTATTTTCAACTTTGATGTAATCGCCTGGCGATAAACTCAATACAATGTCTCTTCCACAGTTTTCAATAGCATTTACCACTCCTAAAACCTCATCTGGGTGGGGCACTATATCATCAAATTTGATAAAATCTACTCCCCAGTCGGCATATTTCTGTATCAAATTATTATAATATTCCTGGGCACCGGGCTTACTCATGTCTACTCCATAATTGAAATCATTCCAGGGACAAAGTTTATTCTTATCTGCAATATCCTGAAGGGTATAAGGAGTTCCTTCGATAGGCAGATTGGCTTCCACAGCTTCTTTGTCGACACCACGTATTAGCCAGATCCCGAATTTGAGCCCTTTTTTATGAGTATAGTCGATCACTGATTTTACTCCACTGGGGAAGAAATTAGGAGAAGATTCCGGTAATCCATATTCATCGATCAATACTTTCCCTCCGTCTTCATTCTTTTTATCCATAAACCAACCGTTATCCACCGTAACATATTCATAACCATATGCCTTGAGTTTTTCTGCTACAGCATCGATATTTTTAATCAATTTATCTTCCGGAGCCGCCGTGCTGTATCCAGTGTAGCTGTTCCATCCCAAGGGAGGGGAGAAATGATCTTTTTCTCCCTCTTCAAGTTCTGATATTTTCAAAATCCTGCACTGATGGGATTCAACCTTGATACTAATCTCATCATTATAATAACCTATCAGTTTGTGCTGCCAAAGATCACGGGCTTTAACATTTTGGAGTTTTAAATCATTTAAATTGAGACTTATTGTTCTTGTTTTTTCATCATCTCTGTTTAAAAAGCCCACTGCATAACTCCCGTCACTAAGTTTTTTAGACCAGATCTCACTTACACCATTTTTTAGGATGCGGGTTGCCTGTTTGCCAAGAGGATCCTGATTCACAGCTATGATTTCTTTGTTCTTTAGAATTCTTTTGGTGTGGAAATCCATATCTCGTACATCATTACACATCAAGAGTGGAGCTGATAATAAGGCCCATAATCCCATATGTGCTTCGTATTCTGTAACAGATAAGCCGCTGGCTCCGTTAGCTGAGGCTGAATTTCCTTTTCCGTTCAAACCTACCATAAGGATATCCGGGTCATTCCAGTGGCCGGGGCCTGCGAATTTTTCAAGACCTAGCTGTCTGTCAAGCCCTTCCATTACTCCATTGTGACCAGCGGAATATTTACCGTGCTCCCATGTATCCCTGAGGTCCCATGTTGTGCGCCAGAGATTTGCTCCAATCTCTTTTCCCCATAGCCATGGAGATAGCTGTCCCCATTCACAAACAGCGAATACAACATCAGGATTTTCTTTCCTTAGGGCTTTAATAAATGTTTTATATCGATCTACAGCTGTCCAGATATCTGAAGGAGCGTTGCAATAATCACATTTCACATAATCCACTCCCCATTCTGCATAGGTTTTGGCATCCTGCTTTTCGTAGCCATAGGTTCCAACTACCCCTCCGCAAGTCCAATCTGCAGTATCTGTATAAATGCCAAACTTCAATCCCTTTGAATGAATATAATCGCCCAGAACCTTCATTCCTGAAGGGAATTTTTTTGCATCCGGATAAACCCGGCCTTTCTTATCTCGTCCGCCCTGCCACAGGTCATCAAGGATAAAGTATTTATATCCCAGCTCATCGAGCCCGTTTTCCACCATGGCATCAGCAATCTCCTTAACCAGGTCTTCGTTAATATTACCTTCAAAAAGATTCCAGCTTATCCAGCCCATTGGAGGTGTAGCTGCTATAGGGTTTCCCTTTGTATCCTGGGCTTGCAACTGCATTCCTGCTAAACATATAAGCACTAAAATTAGTTTTTTCATAAAGTTTAATTTTATATGCTTTCTCTTTTTTAAAATGGCAACCCATCGTCACCCATCGTCACCTTTCGTCACCTTTCGTCACCCAGCGTCACCTTTCGTCACCTTTTATAAAATGAGCAAGTTAATAATGAACGATTAAAAATAGGTGTCAGATTGACGTTTATTTCTTCCCTATATATACTATTGTGGCTATCTTGTTAGCCAGGATTATTACTGTAAAAGCTGTATCCTATTCCGTGCGACCAATAGACTACTACAAAAGCCAATGAGTGGTACTATAATCTTGACCCTATTGTGGGCTGCAATTACCTGCCGCGTACAGCTACAAATACCACTGAAAAGTGGATGGCTGAGACTTTTACCAAACAACCCTGATCTGGATGACCATGGAAGGGTGATTTCTGTCCGGGCTTCAAACTAATCAATGTTATAATTCAACGGGAAAGTAATTTTATAGGTATTGATATTCCATATATTTCTTTTCCATATCTCCGAAACTATCCTCGGTAACTTTGAGGAATTTTTACTCAATTTTCTCTCTCTTAAATCGATATAGTTCATTTATCTTATCTACTCCAAATGTTGTAAATAACCAATCAACCAAACAGCGAATAACTATCTACCGATAGTGCTGCTCAGTAAGCTGCAATACGCTTTCGGCATTATCAATGTTGATTATTGCAGCCCCGGTATCAATACTTGATGGCATGATCCCGTAGCGTTTGAGAAGGGCGAGTTGGATAACAGGATAGAAACCCTGGATGTATGGCTGCTGGTCGATAGTGAAGGCAATATGGCCCTCTATAATATTTTTTAAGATGTTTTGACTCAGATCAAAACCAGCGGCTTTATAGCCCTGATCCGCGAAATTTTTGCCAATTGCCAAGCCAGCACCTTCTGTATCGGCCTGGCCTGTACAAAGCACGAATTTTATTTGTGGATTAGCGTGCAGCTCCCTACCAATTAGCTCTGCAGATTCGGCAACCGTATTGCCAGTGATAACAACTTTCCATTTAACATTTTCTAAACCTGCTTCCCTCAGCCCATCCTGGGCACCCCGCAGCCGGTCGTCGAGAGCCGACACACCTTTATCATGCATGGTCATCAGAATCTCACTACCATCAGGGATAAACTTAGCGGCTTCATTACCCATACTTTTGCCCGCTTCGTAAAAACTCTGACTAACGGTGCTCAAACGATCATTGGGAGTGGTATGATCGTCGATGTTGAACGCTACCAATGGGATTCCGGCTTCAGCTGATTCCCTCGTAACTTCATCAAATCCAATAGGATCAATTATGTTTAAGGCAATACCATCGTAACCATCACGAATTGCCTGGCGAACTAATTCTGCCTGGGCCACGATATCCACACCTTCTGTTCCGGTAAAGACACAATCCACATCCATCATCCTGGCAGCATCTTCCATCCCCTTTTTTAACGGGATAAAAAAGTCTTCATGCACAACACAGGTGATGAAAATGAATCTCAGTTTATCCTGATCCTGGAGCTGTTCATTATCCTGTGGTTTCTCAGGAGCAGCACATTCTGAGAATAGTATTACCAGCAGGACGATCAATGGCAGCCTTAGACTAAACTTAAGCAGGCTTGTTGCATTAGGACTAGTTTGCATAGTCGAATAGGTTTGACCAAATCTAGTGATTTTATATATCAATATTAGATCGGGATACAACCAATTAGGGAATTGGGGAATTGGGGAATTAGGGAATTGGGTAGTTGTAGCCTGGGGCCTTGTGCCTCAGGATCATCGCAAAGTTCTCAGTCCTCAGTCCTCAGTCCTCAGTCTTCCAATCTCCTAATCTACGGATCTACCAATCTACGAATACATCTCCTCCCTAAGTGCCTTAACTTTTTCATCCACAATATAATCATCATACTCCATGAGCTTGTCGATTATTCCCCTGGGAGTGAGTTCAATGATCCTGTTGCAAACGGATTGGATAAACTCATGATCATGAGATGACATAAATATGTTACCTGGATACTTCATCAGATTATTATTGAATGCTTGAATAGATTCCAGATCCAGGTGGTTAGTTGGTGTATCAAGTACTAATGCATTAGCATCAGAAAGCATCATCTTAGAAATCATACAACGGATCTTCTCGCCCCCCGACAAAACTTCTACTTTTTTATAAATTTCATCTCCGGAAAATAGCATTTTGCCCAGATATCCTCGTATAAAGACCTCTGTAGTGTCACTGGTAAATTGGCAAAACCATTCGTGCAAAGTTTGTGATCCTGTAAAGAATTCTGAGTTATCCAAAGGTAAATAAGCTGTTGTGATAGTTTGACCCCACTGATAGGTACCGGCATCGGCTTTTTGCTTGTCGTTAAGTATCTCAAACAAAGCCGTCATTGTCCTTGGATCTTTTGATAGGAAAATAATCTTGTCTCCCTTATTTGCTACGAAATCAACATTTTTAAACAAAACTTTACCATCCATACTGGCCTTTAATCCACTAACTTCCAGGATTTTATTGCCTGCTTCTCTTGCCGGTTTAAAAACGATGCCCGGGTACTTTCTGGTTGACGGCTGAATGTCTTCAATATTCAGCTTTTCAATCATTTTCTTCCGACTGGTAGTCTGCTTCGATTTTGCAACGTTTGCACTGAAGCGCCTTATAAAAGCCTGAAGTTCTTGTTTCTTTTCTTCGGCTTTTTTATTTTGAATTGACTGTTGTCTTAAAGCTAACTGACTGCTCTCATACCAAAAGCTGTAATTACCGGCAAACATCTGAACTTTCCCAAAATCAATATCAACTGTATGAGTACTGATCGCATCAAGGAAGTGTCTGTCGTGAGATACTACCAGAACGGTATTTTCATAATTTGATAAGTAATTCTCCAACCAACTAACAGTGTCGAGGTCAAGATCGTTTGTTGGCTCATCGAGTAATAAATTATCTGGATTGCCAAATAGTGCCTGAGCAAGCAAAATTCTCACTTTCTGCTTCCCGCTCATTTCTTTCATTAGAGTATAATGAAATTCCTCTTTGATTCCCAGATCACTTAACAGGGTTGCAGCATTGTTTTCTGCATTCCAACCATCCATTTCACCAAATTTTTCTTCCAACTCAGCTGCTTTTATCCCATCTGCATCAGAAAAATCAGGCTTGGCATACAATGCATCTTTTCCCTCCATAATATCCCACAATAGGGAATGACCTTTCATTACAGTATGTAGTACAGAAAATTCGTCAAATGCAAAGTGATCCTGGCTCAATACGGATAGCCTTTCCCCAAAGCCCAAAGAGATATGTCCGGCAGTGGCATCCAAATCTCCTGAAATAGCCTTAAGTAATGTTGATTTACCGGCACCATTTGCTCCGATAACACCGTAACAATTTCCCGAGGTAAAATTCATATTTACTTCCTGGAACAACACCTTGCTGCCAAATTGGATCCTTAGATTTGAAACTGTAATCATTTGATAATAAAATATTAGGAAGAAAATAAAAAAGCGTGCAAAGGTATATAAAATATTGTAATTCCTTGCATGGCGCAGGTTGCAGGTTGCAGGTTGCTGGCTACAGATCGTTTGTCATTTGTCTATCCATTCTACACTTTTACCGATAATATGGTTACGCTTACCTAATTTTTCCGCTATTCAAGTTCGAGGATTTGCGAACTAAAAAAACCAAGTTATCTTTGCAGCTTAATTTCCTTATGAATATTAAAGTCATGAAAACGGAAGAAAGAATTGAAAAACAGCGGCTGCTTATTGAAGAGATAGGGATGCATTTTGACAAGGAAGGTTTTCAACCTATTGCAGGAAGAATTCTTGGTTTGCTTATGGTCATGGATAAGGAGCAGTACTCTTTCGAGGAGATTGTGGATGAGTTGGGAATTAGTAAAAGCTCGGCGAGTGTTGCTCTCAGAAACCTTGAGATCAGGGGTAATATTGAGTATTTTACCATTCCTGGAGATCGTAAACGGTATTTCCAGATGAGAACTATGGATCCATTTGCCCTTATTGATGATTTTACGACAAAGATGTCTTTATTTAAGGCAATGCAAACAAGAATTCTTGAGTTAAAGGCTGATCAGAATTCAAGAAATGCCATCTTCTTTCGAGAATTAAGCAAAATGATAGAGTTTGTTTTAGGTCATATGGATGCACTTAAAGAGAAGTATACGGAGCAATAGTTTTTTAATAAAAAGGTTCGATAGTTTATAAACCAATGATATAGTTATGAAGAACAAAATTTTGATTTTCGTGCTGGCTTGTATTCCTGGAATATTACTTGCCCAGGAATCATCAATGCAGTTTACGATAAAGGAGGCCCAGGATTATGCTCTGCAAAATAACAAGACCTATAAAAATGCTCAGGCTGATGTAAAGTTGGCTGACGCCCAGATAAAAGAGGCTAAGGGAGCAGGTTTACCCCAGGTAGAGGGAAAAGTAGATTACATGACAAATTTTGGATATGAATTTGAATTCAATTTTGGAGGGGAAGAAACTGAACCTCCAGTAATTGATTATACCAAGTTTGATCCTGGTGACTATGAAGTGCTGAAAATTCTGAATGGTATGGTTGGTTCTGGGGGCTCAACAATAATAATGACCGATCAGTCAAGTGCTAATGTTCAAGTATCACAGCTTATTTTCAGTGGTCAATACTGGGTTGGACTTGAAATGGCCAGGCTGGGGAAAGATATCAGGGAAAAGAGCCTTTCATTAACGGCATTGGATATAAAAGAACAGGTTATAAATTCTTATTACCTGATTCTGATTACAGAAGATTTATTGAAGGTGATCAATGAAAATGAGGAGAACCTGAGGAAAATGCACCAGCATACTGATAATCTGTATAAAGCGGGTCTTGCTGAGAGCACGGATGTTGATCAGATTAAAATCAATATATCCCAATTAGAGAATTCAAAGAAAGCAATGGAGCGAAACATTCAGCTGAATTACAATATGTTTCGTATGGTTTTAGGTATTGAAGCCGATACACCAATTGAATTAAAAGAAGATGTGAACTCAATTTTACAGAATTTGAATGGAGGAGTCTTATTGTCCGATGATCTTGATATTCAAAGCAATATAAATTATCAGATGATGATGGTTCAGGAGCAGATTGGGGAGAAAGGTATCGATATGCAAAAATGGGCTTATGCACCTACTCTGGTTGGATTTTATAATTATAAGGAGAAGATTATGACCTCTGGATTTGATATGAGTCCTAACCATGCGGCAGGATTTACCATGAGTATCCCCATTTTTTCCGGGGGTACCAAAAGTGCCAAAATGAGCCAGGCTAAAATAGAGCTGGATAAAACAGCCCGGAATATTTCCTTGCTCAAAGATCAATTGGCTCTCCAAAATAGTCAACTGAACTTTAACCTGACAAGTGCTTATGAGAATTATCAAACGCAGAAAGAGAATGTTGATGTGGCCAAGCGGGTTTATAATAGTATAAAGGATAAATACCAGCAGGGCATTCTCTCAAGTCTCGAACTGACCCAGGCTAATGGGAACTTCCTGCAGGCAGAAAACAACTATGTAAGTTCAGTATTGGATTTATTGAAATCCAAACTGGCCCTGGATAAACTATACAATAACCTTTAATCGACAAATACACAACAAGATATGAAAACAATAATTAAAACCGGACTCTTTTTCATAGTGGCAGTTGCCGCAATTTCATGTCAGCCGGGTGATGCAAAGAAAGCCACTGATGCAGTTGAAGCAGAAAAGGATTTTCCTGTCAGGGTTGAAAAGATCCAGACCAGGACGATTACCCGCACTCTTGAATACAATGCCAACCTTGCGGCATTTAAAGAAATCCATTATGCTCCAGCCTCTCCGGGCCGGATCGACAAGATTAATGTGGAAGTAGGCGACAGGGTTAAGAAAGGACAGATTCTGGTTGAGACAGATAAAACACAATTGTTATCAGCCCAAACTCAGCTGGCAAGCGCAAAAGACAGTTACCAGAGGATCAAGACCCTTTACGAACAGGGCAGTATTGCTGAGCAGCAGTATGAACAAACCAAGACTCAATATGAGCTTGCCCGGCAGAGTGTTGATTTCCTTCTTCAAAACACCACCCTCCTTTCACCTGTTAACGGTATTGTTACCGGGAAATACTATGAAAACGGAGAATTATTTTCAGGTGCCCCGAATACCCAGGCCGGGAAGGCGGCTGTAATTTCACTGATGCAGATCAATCCCGTGAAAGCAATCGTCAGCATTTCACAAACACACTATGAGGATGTTAAAGAAGGGATGAAGGCGCTCATTACTACAGATGTTGTTCCGGGTGAAATATTTGAGGGGAAAATCACCAGCATCTATCCTACTATCGATCCAATGACCAGGACCTTTAAAACCGAAATAATTATAAGCAATCCTGAGGAAAAGCTTCGTCCGGGAATGTCAGCCGCTATTGAATTACAAATTGTGGAATCAGAGATTCTGGCTGTTCCTGCCATATCGGTCCTTAAGCAATCAGGTACCAATAACTGGTATATATTTGTAAATGACAATGGAACAGCCAGGCAAATTGAAGTTGAAGCCGGAAAGCGTTTCGATGACCAGATAGAAATTATCTCTGATGAAGTCAGGGAAGGAATGGAACTTATTGTCGAAGGTCAGGCCAGGCTACTCCAGGGTTCGAAGATCGAGGTAGTTAAATAATTAATCCTTTATTCAAAAACCATTTAAGAAAATGAGCATTTACAAAAGCGCAGTCGGAAAACCAATTACCACCTTAATGGTGTTTTTGGCCGTTATGGTTTTTGGTTTTTACTCCCTGAGTAACCTGCCAATAGATCTGTATCCGGATATTGAATTTCCAACTCTCACGATTATAACATCATACAGCGGTGCAAGTGCAGCTGATATTGAAACCAATATTTCCAAGCCTCTTGAGTCGTCATTAAATGCAATTGACAAGTTAAAACAGATAAGTTCCGTTTCAAGGGATAATTTGTCTGTGGTATCACTTGAATTTGAGTATGAGACTGATCTGAGTGAAGCTGCAAATAATATACGGGACGCACTGTCACTTCTTGAGAATGTACTGCCCGAGGAAGCCGAGAATCCCATGATCCTGAAGATCAGTTCCAGTATGGTGCCTATCCTTATGTTCGCGATAACGGCTGATGAAAGTTACGAAGGAATTGAAAAAACCCTTGAAGAGTATATAATCAATCCGCTGAACCGTATTGAAGGCATCGGATCGATTACAATACTGGGAGAGCCAATACGTCAGGTCAGCATTGATATTGATCCGAGGAAAATGGAAGCTTACAATCTTACAGTTGAGCAGATTGGCGGCTTATTGCGGGCGGAAAATCTGAATATGCCCACAGGCAACCTCGAAATGGGCCAGATGAACTATCCCTTGAGGGTTGAAGGAGAATTTAAAAACAGTGACATTATAAAAGACCTGGTTCTGGGAAGTTTTAACGGACAGGCCGTCTACCTGAGGGATATAGCCAGTGTTCGCGACTCACTCAAGGAAATGACCCTTGATGAACGCCTGAATGGCCAGCATGGGATCCGGCTGATGATCACCAAACAATCCGGAGCCAATACTGTAAAGGTTGCAAGGGAGATAAGTAAGGAGATGGACAAATTAACCGGGGGTTTACCTCCGGATATTAAGGTTCAGACTATTATGGATACCAGCAGTTTTATCGAAGGATCCATCAATAACCTGTCGAAAACCCTTATGTATGCTTTGATTTTTGTTACCCTGGTGGTCCTGTTCTTCCTGGGACGATGGCGTGCAACCTTTATTATTGTGCTGACTATTCCAATATCCCTGATTGTTTCATTTATATACCTGTATATTTCCGGGAACTCCATCAATATTATTTCCCTGTCAGCCCTCTCAATTGCTATTGGGATGGTTGTTGATGATGCTATTGTGGTTCTTGAAAACATTACCAGACATATCGAAAAGGGAGCCACGCCAAGGGAAGCTGCAATCTATGCTACCAATGAGGTGTGGCTTGCAGTAATCGTTACTACACTGACTGTTGTGGCTGTTTTCTTCCCGATGACCCTGGTTAAAGGAATGACAGGGGTTATGTTCCGTCAGTTAGGCTGGATTGTGTCAATAACTGTTGTTACATCCACAGTGTCGGCAATCACGCTTACACCTATGTTAAGTTCAAGGATGCTGAGACTCAGGAAGGGAAAGAAAAAGAATATCTATGAAAAGACTGTGGCACCCATGCTTGACGACTTCGATAACTGGTACGGCAGGTCTCTCAGATGGAGCTTGAAGCATAAAGTGATTATTTCGATTGTATCTTTCGCTATCTTTTTTGGATCACTTTTCCTGGCAGGAAACCTTGGTACAGAATTCATGCCTGAGTCGGATGAGGGCAGGTTGGGGGTGACTGTGGAACTCCAGTCGGGAACAAGAGTCGACAATACTATTAAACTGGCTCGCCAAATAGATTCTTTCCTTGAGGGAATTGAAGAAGTTGATTTGATATCAACTTCGGCAGGAAGTGATGATCAGGGTGGATTCCTGTCAATCTTCCAGGGCTCAGGCACCCACATCATCAATTACACAATCAGTCTGGTTGACCTTGATGAGAGGGAGAGGACAGTATGGGATATAGCAGAGGAATTAAGGTTAAAGCTTGATACCTACCCGGAAATTGTGAAGTATAATGTGAATACGGGCAGTAATTTTATGTCTACCACTACAGTTGATGTCGAAATTTTCGGCTATGATCTTGATCAGACAAGCCTGCTGGCAAATCAGCTGGCCGCCAAAATGAAAAATATCGAGGGGGCCAGAAATATTGAGATTAGCAGGGAAAAGGCCAAACCCGAACTCCGGGTTGAACTGGATCGGGAAAATATGTCGGCTGTCGGTCTTAATACAGCCATGGTGTCAACATCTTTATTTAACAGGATAGCCGGTATGACTGCCACCAGGTACCGGGAGGAAGGCAAGGAATACAATGTCGTACTCAGGTTTGATGAAGAGTACCGCAATTCAATATCTGACATAGAAAATATATCTCTCCAGACAGCCAATGGCACAATGGTAAAATTGGGTGAGGTAGGCAGAATAACTGAATATTGGTCGCCGCCGAATATTGAGCGTAAAAGGCTTGAACGTATTGTCAAGGTTTCAGTTACGCCATATAAGGTTTCTCTTGGTGAAATGGCAAAAAACATTCAATCTGTTGTTGATGAAACAGATATCCCTAGGGGTGTGCTGGTAGAGGTTGGAGGAGCTTTTGAAGATCTTCAGGAAGGCTTTATGGATATTGGATTGCTAATGATGCTAAGCCTGGTATTGGTTTACCTTGTGATGGCTTCCCAGTTTGAATCATTGAAAATGCCTTTTATCATTATGTTCTCAATTCCATTTGCATTCTCGGGAGCCATACTGGCCTTGCTTATTACAAATACAACCCTAAGTATGGTTGCCGGCCTGGGAGCTGTTATGCTTATCGGGATAGTTGTGAAGAATGCTATCGTGCTTGTGGATTATATAAACCTGATGAGGGACCGGGGTTATGAATTGAATGAAGCGATCATCATGTCGGGTAAATCAAGGCTGCGTCCGGTTTTGATGACAGCATTGACAACCATACTTGCCATGCTTCCCCTTGCCCTGAGCACCGGTGAAGGATCTGAGATATGGAGCCCAATGGGGATTACGGTTATCGGCGGTTTGATCTTTTCCACCCTGGTTACCATGATCATAGTACCTGTTATGTACCGTGTTTTTGCAGCCAAAGGGGAAAGGGACAAGAAAAGTAAATTACAAAAGAAGTTTGTCTTCATGGATAATTAATAAGATGAAAATGAAAGCAGTATTAATCATACATAACCAGGCGCAGGCTGAAAGGGTGGAATATATGCTCGACCGCCTTAATATCAGGGGTTTCACAAAATGGGAAAGTGTTATAGGCAGAGGCTCAGAAACCGGGGAACCAAGGCTGGGGACTCATACCTGGCCGGAGATGAATTCTTCTGTTCTCACTGTAATTGAGGATGGTAAGGTTCCGGAATTGCTTGAGGCTGTAAAAAAGCTCAATGCCATTAGTGAAGAGGTAGGTATAAGAGCATTTGTTTGGGAGGTTTTAGCATCGGTTTAATCACATTAGACTGCCTGGATGCCGGAAGAGGAAGAAGTTTAAGGGGCAGTCCCTGGATGAGGTTTGTAACAGTCAATAGTTCAAGGCATTATATTTGTTATAAAAATTTTGATAATTTGATTTTGAATTTAAAAAAGAAGTAGTTTTGCTTTGAAATTTGAAAGCAAATTTATCACTAATGAATGACATAGCTCAACCTGAAATAGAGCCCCCTTCGGGGCAGGAATTGTCGGACATAGAAGTTGTTTTTGAAACAACAGTATCTGGTCGTGAACTCTTCTCTAAATTTGAAGGAGCGCCTTCCGACTTCCAAGTAATCAACCCTGAAACCGCCAGGTTTCGCGAGGAGTTTTTCCCACTGGCCACAGATAAACAATGGAATAGTTGGAGGTGGCAAATACAAAACAGTTATTCAGGTTTTGGAAAGCTCTCTGAGATTCTCGACCTGAGTCATATGGAGGATTTTGACTATTTGTCGAAATCACGAAAATTACCACTTAGAATAACCCCTTATTATGCGAGTCTTTTGCATGGAAAGGCAAAAGATTATGCACTGATTAAAACGGTTGTTCCAACTAAACATGAATTAATCATATCCCCGGGCGAGGAGAATGATCCTTTGCATGAAGATTCTATGTGCCCGGTGGAGAACCTGGTCCATCGCTATCCCGACAGGGTTTTGATGTTATCCACTGGATTTTGCTCTGTTTATTGCAGGTATTGTACACGTTCTCACATGGTTGCCAAGGATAAAAAACATTATGGGCTAAAAGCCTGGGAGCGAGCCATTGAGTATGTCCGTAACAATACTCATGTTAGGGACGTTGTAATTTCAGGGGGCGACCCTCTTACTATACCGGATAAGCATCTCGAGTTTTTATTATCCTCTCTCCGCTCAATTCCGCACGTGGACATTCTCAGGATCGGTTCAAAAGTGCCGGTTGTGATGCCTCAGAGAATCACAACAAATCTTGTGAAAATGTTGAAGAAGTATCATCCGCTATACATGAGCATTCATTTTACGCATCCGGATGAAATCACCCCTGAGGTGGAGGAGGCCTGCAAACGGATTGCTGATGCCGGAATCGTTATGGGGAGCCAGACCGTTCTTCTGAAAGGGATAAACGATGAGGTTGGTATTATGAAGGAACTAATCCATAAATTACTGAAAATAAGGGTCAGGCCGTATTATTTATATCAATGTGACCCTATTCCCGGATCATCTCATTTCAGAACTCCGGTTTCCAAAGGTCTGGAGATAATCCAGGGACTCAGAGGGTTCACCAGTGGGTATGCAATTCCTCATTACGTAATTGATGCCCCTGGAGGGGGTGGAAAAATTCCCCTTTTGCCAGAGTATTATCAAGGCAGGGACGGGGATAATGTGGTTTTGAAAAATTTTGAAGGGAAGATTTTTACCTATTACGATCCCCTGTAATGGCCCTTTTTAAAATCAGGAAGATTACAGATACTTATCTGCCATCCAACCAAGCGGCCATTGAACAGGTCTTCACCATTCTGCAATTTCATTTTCCCTCTGTGAAAGAGGAAAAAATCAATGAAATCCTGGAGCAGATGAAGGACCCGATGAAGTACAAATTCTCCTCCATTATTTTTGTGGCCGAGGATGGAAGATCCAATGTTAAAGGATTTGCAATTCTTTTTTACCTGCCGGATAGGAATTTCTGTTTCCTGGATTATATTGCCGTAAAGCCAGGAAGAACTTCTTCGGGGGTAGGTGGTGCAATTTATGAAAGGATAAGGGAGGAGGCACAAATGCTTAAATCTATTGGTATTTTCATGGAGTGCCTCCCTGATGATGAAGCCCTGTGCAGGGATAAAAGTGGGATAAAACAAAACAGGTCGCGACTTACTTTTTACGAACGCTACGGTGCCAGACCTATCACGGGTACGAAATATGAGACTCCGGTTAATCCCGGGGATGATTGTCCACCTTACCTTGTTTTTGATGATCTTGGGAATAGTTTAAGTTTATCAGCTTTAATCATGAAAAGAATTATCAGAGCCATACTGGAAAGAAAATACCCGGATTATTGCCCTGAGAAATATGTTAAAATGGTTTTGTCCTCTGTGACTGAAAATCCGGTTAGGCTGAGGGATTATCGGTACATTCTAAAGGAGAGGCCTGTAGTGAAATACGATGCTGTTAAGAATGAGATAGCTCTTATCATCAATGATGCTCATGATATTCACCACGTTAAGGAAGTGGGCTATATTGAATCGCCCATCCGAATAACCAGTATTGTCAGGGAGATTGATAAACTCAATGTGTTCAGGCGCAGGCCATCAAGGGGTTACCCCGACAAACACATTCTCCAGGTTCATAATGTAAAGTATTTCAATTACTTCAAAACGGTTTGTGACAAATTACCAGAAGGGAAATCCATTTATCCCTATGTTTTCCCGGTCCGGAATGCCACCCGCCCTCCTCATGATTATTCGGTACTGGCTGGTTATTACTGTATCGACACATTTACCCCGATTAACAAGAATGCTTTTCTGGCTGCCCGCTCGGGAGTTAATTGTGCCTTAACCGGAGCTGAGTTATTGCTCGAAGGATACCATACCGCTTATGCATTGATCAGGCCTCCCGGTCATCACGCTGAAAGTAGTGTTTTTGGCGGGTTCTGCTACTTTAATAATGGAGCGATTGCAGCCCATTTCCTATCCAGATATGGGAAAATTGCCATTTTGGATATCGATTACCATCATGGCAATGGGCAGCAGCAGATATTCTATAATCGGAAAGATGTTTTCACCCTGTCGATTCATGGAAATCCTGTATTTGCCTACCCTTATTTTTCTGGGTTTGCCGATGAAAAAGGGGAGGGTGATGGGATGGGTTTTAATCATAATATACCTCTTAAAGAAACCATTACAGGCGAAGAATACCTTGCAGTCCTCAAAAAAGCCATCCAGGAGATCCGGCAGTTTAATCCGGATTACTTAATCATCAGCCTTGGATTTGACCCTGCAAAAGGTGACCCCACAGGAACCTGGTCACTAACTGCAGCAGATTTTAAAAATAATGGGATAGAATTAGGCAAACTGCCTTATCAGGTTTTATTTGTTCAGGAGGGTGGTTATAAAAATCGGACACTGGGGATCAATGCCAGAAATTTTTTCGATGGATATTTATCAGGCAGATTAATAAGAAAGTAATGAAAATCGGATTGACTTATGATTTAAGGTCGGATTACCTGAAACAGGGTTACTCCATGGAAGAGACTGCCGAATTCGACAAGGTAAGCACCATCGAAGGTATTGAACAGGCTATTCAAAAGGCTGGATATACTACCGAACGCATTGGGCATGCTAAAAGTCTTATGACAGCTCTTTTGGATGGCAGGAAATGGGACCTGGTGTTTAATATTGCTGAGGGATTGTATGGTGAGGGTAGGGAATCATTGGTTCCCTCCCTGCTTGATGCTTTCAAAATCCCTTATGTTTTTTCCGGACCCGTGACCCTGGGAATCTCACTAAACAAGGCATTTGCCAAGCAAATTGTGCGTGATCGGGGAGTTAATACTCCTGCTTTTCACGTAATATCCCAGTTGTCGGACCTCCCCCTGGTTGATCTGGAATACCCTCTTTTTGCGAAACCAATATCTGAAGGTACTGGAAAAGGAATTAATTCATCCTCCGTGATTGCAAGCACTGAAGAGCTGGAAGCTGTTTGTTCCGAATTGCTTTCGAAATTCCATCAATCGGTATTAGTGGAGGAATTTCTGCCAGGGCGTGAATTTACAGTAGGTGTTCTGGGGAGCGGTGCTGATGCTTATGTGCCGGGCGCGATGGAAATAATTTACAAACACTCAGACAACGCGATATACTCCTATGATAGCAAAGAAAACTACGAAGAACTGATAGATTATGTAGCGGTTACCGGTGACCTGCTGGAACAGTGCAAGTTGGTTGCCCTAAAGGCCTGGAGAGCCCTCAATTGCCTGGATGGCGGTAGGGTTGATGTAAAAGTTGACCGGCACGGTAAGGTGAACTTTATCGAGGTTAATCCTTTAGCAGGACTGAATCCTGTGAGTTCCGACTTACCCATTCTATGCCGGCTTAATGGGATATCCTACCAGAAAATTATTACGGTAATACTGGAATCTGCAATTAAAAGGATCAAAGGAAATTGAAAAGGAAGATTGTAATACTGCACAATCAGGTATTGACGAATAAGCCTGATGAACTCGATGTTATCCATCAAAGGGATTTGGTAAAGAGAGCCTGCGAAGAACTGAATTACCTGGTTATTTGCCGGATAGCCGGACGGGAATTGTTGGATGATATTGAAAGCCTGAAGAGTGAGCAGCCAGCTGTTGTTTTTAACCTGGTTGAAGAAGCCTGGGGGCGGGGAGAATTCATTTATTTTGTTCCTGCCCTCTTGAATGCCTTAAAAATTCCCTATACCGGTGTCCCCCTGGATGCCTTATTCGTGACTACTAATAAGGTATTGGCGAAAAAAATGATGAAGCTCAACAACATACCGACAGCCGATTTCTACTCTATGGGTGAATTGGATCAATTAGATCCGCATAAAACCTATATTGTTAAACCCATTTGGGAGGAAGCTTCTGTGGGCATTTCATCCGATTCTATATTCAAGACTTCCGAAAAGGAGAAGTTTGAACAGATTGGCCTATTATCTTCCTCTCATTATTTCGTGGAAGAGTTTATTGATGGCAGGGAATTCAATATCAGTATGTTAACCCGGGGGGATGGGGATGTAGAAGTTCTCCCGCATGCTGAGATGATTTTTTCGGACTTTTTTACCGACATACCCAAAATCGTTGGTTACCAGGCCAAATGGGATGAGAAAAGCCCGGAATACAGCGGGACGAAACGGGAATTCGGAACACTCATAAATAAATCAGAGTTAGAGCAAAAACTTAATGAGATTTGCAAATTATCCTGGAGGGTATTTAATCTCAAGGGATATGCCCGGGTTGATTTCCGGGTGGATAGCAACGAGCAGGTTTATGTGCTCGAAATAAACGGCAATCCTTGTATTTCACCCGATAGCGGCTTTGTTGCTGCTGCAAAATATGCCGGTTATTCTATTACCACAATGATTGATAGGATTTTGCAGGATATAAACTGAGAATATGAACTTTAGAAATATACTTAAGGAGAGCGATCTGGAGGCCATTGAAGGAATCCTTAATTCAACAGGCTTCTTTTACGACTTTGAGGTAGAAGTGGCCCTGGAAACAGCACGGGATAACTATGAAAAGGGGGAGGAAAAAAGCGGCTACATTTTTATTATTGCCGAAGAGCAAGAGGTTCCGGTGGCATTTGCCTGCTATGGCAAGTCGCCATGCACGGTGGAGAGTTTTGACCTGTATTGGATTGCAGTCCATGAGAGTAAAAAGGGCATGGGGATCGGAAAACAATTAATGGGCTTGATTGAGGCAGATATTGCGAGCCGGTCTGGTAAAAATATCTGGATTGAAACTTCTTCCCGTCCGCTTTATGAGCCCACACAGCAGTTTTATTTGAATCTAGGCTGTGATAAGGTAGCCGAACTTCCGGATTTTTATGCGGTGAATGACAGTAAGGTGGTTTTTTTGAAGAAGCTTTGAGGGGTTGCGGGTTGCGCGATGCGGGGATTCCGGTAAGCAGGTATGCCGGTATGCTGGGGAGGTATGAGGTGAGAATTTAGTTACGCTCAACCGGCTAAAATGTACTGTTTTGGCTGACGGCCTGATAAACTATAAACTTGAATGTTAAGAGATAACTGCAGTTCCAAGATTTTTGTTGATGATGACCACATGAGCAAATGGTAGGGCTTTTTTAGATTCTTTGTCAATTACTGAGGTTTTTATTTGAATTTTTTGTTGAGCTAACAAAAGGTAGAAATGGCTATTATGAGTAAAACAGAAGAGAGCTCTTTCATTTACTTTCCACTTAATAAATTAGAGATGTTTAGACAGCAATATTACATGATAATCTTATCATATTTTGCAATTCAATTTGAATAATTTCAAAATGCCATCTGCTGCGTCAACGTATGCCTGATGTGCTCCTGAAGACTTAATTTCCATACCTGTTTGCTCATTCAGCCCTCCCGGAGTTGCTGCGTGATGAGAAAGAGCAGTGAAATCCGGTTTATCTGACAGATGGGCTGCATATGCAAGTGTATGAAACATATCCGCAACATATTTATCAGAAAGATCTTTTGGAACAGAGTTATTCGAGGCCCATTCACTAAGTGAATTCATCATATCATAAAATGGTGAGATCAGGCAGGTCAGGGTCCAGATGGTATGAAGCTCTTCCTCTGAGCTTACCTCAAAAGGCTGCCCAATGGAGCTGAGGATTTTCCATGATACTTCACTGGGCATAAAAACCGGGATAGGGCAGGTGTGGGTTACGACTGTTGGAAGAGGAGTTGCCCTGCTAAGAATTGTTGCAGGCCTGATCAAATCACATAAATCATTATAAAAAGAGAATGGTATAAGTGAAACAATAACATGGTCTGCCCTGAATTTAAGTTCAGCGATTACTTCCTTGTAAACCGGCGGTCTTAATGCCAGAAAGATGGCATCAGATTTGTCAACTACTTCCTGATTGTTTTCTGCCCTGACTACCCGGGCATATTTTTCTGCCAGTTTTATAGAAATATCCCTGTTTCTTGGTGATACAATAATTTTATAATCCTCAAGCCTGGAGGAGCAAAGTGCCTCAATTACAGCGCCGGAGATTTTTCCAGTTCCTATAAATCCGATGTTCATTAATGGTAAATGGTAAATGGTTAGTGGTTAATGGTTATGATATATTGGATTAAGGGTATTTAGTTGATGAAACCTTCATTCGAGGCATAAAACTACTTAAATGATAGAACTTTTTAATACGATTTTTATATTTAAAAATCTTTAAAACTGATTGATTGCCCCAAAAGTTGGAATTTCAATAGCCTGAGCTTTTCTTTCCGCCTCTGCCTGAGCTCTTTTTACAGGCTCTTCCCAGGGATGGAGACTTAGTGAGAATTTACCCCAGTGGACAGGGGTGAATTTCTCAGCCCTGGCATCAATTGCAGCCTGGACTGTTTGTTCCGGCATCATATGGATCAAGGGCCAGTTTTCGTTATACTGCCCGCATTCGATAAAGGCATGGTCAAATGGACCGAATTCCTCTCCTATATCCCTGAAATGGGGGCCGTAGCCCGAATCGCCGCTATAAAAGATATTGCGGTTTGATGAATTGATGATATATGAACACCAGAGGGTTGACATACGGTTAAACATGCCCCGTCCTGAGAAATGGCGTGCCGGGCCGGAGGTAATGCTGAGAGCTCCACCCTGTGAATAACTTTCACCCCAATTCAGTTCATTAATCTTATTGCCAGGAACACCCCTTGTCATTTTACCCATCGCATTCCACATGCTTGTGCCCTCCGGGTTCATCGGGGTGGGCAGTGTGTTGGAAAATCTGTATTTTCTTTGTGGGGCAGCCATGGTGTAATTACAATTTTACCCAAATAAAGTTTACATTAGTTTTATCTTTGCTTCTTTTATTTATTATCGGTTTCAAATTGCTAATTTTCAGAAATATATTTCAAGGGATAAATATGAAAAGAACAATAATTTCAGGAATATATATCAGCAGGCATATCAGCCTCATTATTACTTTATTACTGCTTTTTTCCTTTAGCTGGAACGGGCAGAAAAAAATGCCGGATAAAGATAAATCATTTGCAGTGGCAGCATATTATACGCCAAGGCGGGGTGTTACTCCGGATCAGCTTCCACTTGACCAGCTGACCCATATTATTTACTCTTTCTCACGTGTCAGGGAAGGGGAGATGAAAGTACATGAGCGGGCTGGTGAGATAATCAGGGGATTAGTTAAACAAAAAGAAAATTACCCGGATCTTAAAGTCATGGTAGCCTGCGGGGGTTGGGGAGCAGATGGTTTCTCCGATATGGCTGAAACGGAAGAATCTAGGAAGAAATTTGCGGAAAGCGCCGTGCGCCTTGTAGAGGAATATCAGCTCGACGGCATTGATATGGACTGGGAATACCCCGGATTGGAGGCAGGCGGTATTAAGTACAGGCCAGAGGATACCCAGAGGTTCACCCTGGTAATGAAAGCGTTAAGGGAGCATCTTGATACCCTCGACAGGGAAATCATTATCACCTTCGCCGCTGCAGGATGGCAAAGGTATTACGAGCATATTGAAACACTGGAGGTGATGAAGTATGTTGATTATATTAATATCATGACCTATGACCAGATCGGTGGAAATTCTGATTATACCGGCCACCATACCGCTTTGGGGAGAATCAATATGGAGGATCTGGAGGGATACCCGCTACTGGCGTATATGCAATCCAAAAAGGAGGATATGGCCAGGATGGGATATGCTTTTGAACCACGGTCGACAGAGAAAATTGTTGATTATGTTATAGGCTTGGGTGTTGACCCTAAAAAGATATTAATCGGAGGAGCTTTCTACGGACGATCATGGAAAGGTGTCCCTCCCGATGGAAATGGCCTTTACCAGCCAAACGTTAAAATTCATATTGGCTGGTGTTCATACTCACGTATCAGGTCTGAGTTTGAAAATAAAAATGGATTTGCAAGATATTGGGATCCGATAGCCAAAGCTCCTTATTTATATAATCCGGCTGACAGTATCTTCATGTCATACGACGATACTTTATCTGTAAAATTGAAAACCCAATATGCAATAGATAAAAAGCTTGGAGGAATCATGTTCTGGCAGCTAAGCGATGATACCCAGGAAGAAAACAGCCTGCTTGATGCAATTGATAAGGCTGTGCAATCAGAAAAAATAAAATGAACGGATTGGATAATATCAGCCGTTTGAGCTTATCAAACCTGGATACACCAATAGAAAAATGTGAACGGATTGCTGCCTTATTCCCGGATGGCCCTGATATCTATATCAAAAGGGATGATTTCATAGGTTCCCTGGTCTGGGGAAATAAATTAAGGAAGCTGGAATTTTCACTGGCAGACGCAACAGCTCAGGGTGCAGACACCATTATAACCTGCGGCGGTGTACAGTCGAATCACTCCAGAATTACAGCCCAGCTTTGCAAGCGGCTAGGGCTGGATTGCGTTCTCGTTCAAAATGGTGAACCCCAGGATATTCCAACTGGTAACCATAAGATTAACAGGCTCCTTAATATTGAAATCCACTATGTTAATTCAGGGGCTGAGAGAAACGATAAAATGCTTGAAGTCAGTAAAGATCTGAACGTCAGAGGATCTAAGCCATATATAATACCTCTTGGGGCATCAAACGGGATTGGATGCATGGGATTTGTCAATGCGGTAAAGGAGCTGAAAGAACAGCAGGAAAAGCTTGGTTTTGATTTTGATGTGATTATGCACTCGTCTTCATCCGGAGGGACCCAGGCCGGACTGGCAATAGGTAAAAAGCTTTTTGGACTTGATAAAACCGAGATAATTGGCATAAGTTCCGACACAAGTGAAGATGAGTTGAAAAACAATATTCTTGCCTGTACCGGTCAGGCATTACTTAGCCTTGGGGCAGATTTTAACCTCAATGAGGAAGATCTGAAGGTCGATGCTTCATATATTGGCCCTGGCTATGGTTTTCCTTCACAAGAATCTGATGAGGCAGAAAAACTTTTCCTCGATTATGAGGGTATTTTCCTTGATGCAACCTACACAGCCAAGGCTGCCGCCGGCCTGATAGATTATATCAGGAAAGGCAAACTGAAGAAAGGCCAGAAAGTGCTGTTCTGGCATACGGGGGGGATACTTGATAAATTGTAAATGGTTAAGGGTTAATGACCTGCAACCAACAACCTGCAACCAACAACCAACAACTTAAAACCCCTTCCCCACAATCGGCTTATCAGGTAGAGTAATTGTTGGTTCTTTATTGTTTTGAAATGCGTTTAATTGCAGAAACCACAGGCCTATTCCGGCTGAGCCTTGCATGAGTCCGGTTTGAGCGGCAACATTTTCAGGGCTTCGCCGGTTTTCAGCTTGAATCCATTTAATGCAATCTCCCTCCTTAGTGGATGAAGCAATTAGTTTCTTTGTCATTTTTCCGGAAAAACCCAGGTATTTTTCGTTTCCGGTAATATTATAAAGCCACAGGAAATATTCTGCTACTCCTGCCGATCCGCAGCATTTGCCCTCATTGTTCCAGAAGCCCGGAGCCTCATGCTGATCAATTCCTTCCTCCATTAAATAATCTGCCGTGCGAGTCATTTTTTCCAGCCAGGCCTCGTCATTTGTGGCTTCATATAGTGAATAAAACAACCTCCCTGTACCGGCAGGTCCGTGGCACCAGTTAAGGTAATATAAATCCTCTCCACCTGGCAGGTGATGGGGGATATAGCCCTTATCATTTGATAATCCATCAAGCAGATTCGCTGCTTTAATAGCGGCATCAAGATACTTTTCATTTTTGGTCCTCAGGTAAGTCTCAGATAAGAAGTAGGCTGTACCGGCTGTCCCATGCGAGAAATTATCCATGTACCTTTCATAGTCCGGCATGAATTTCCAGCGCAATCCATTTAAGGTATCAATGGCATTATCCAGCAAACCTTCTGCTGCTAATATTGAAAGACTGTCGGCTTTGGGTAGATTAAATTCATCAGATACATATTGTAAATATAGACCAATCCCAGCACCGCCATAAACAATATCTGTAATCTGGCCCCAGTTGATTCCATTTTCAGTCCTACTGGCTGCTGCCTCTAATTGGTCAACTATTTTTACAGATGCCTGATAATAAAGGGGATCCCCGGTGGTTTTATAGACTTCATTAATAGCAAAGCCGATACCTGCCAGACCGGTATACAGGCCAACTTCGCCTGCATTATAAATAGTGTCTTTGATGGTATTAATCAAATATGCCGCACCGGATTCAGCTTCATCAAGATAATTGCTGTTTCCGGTGGTATTGTAGAGTTCCAGGTAGAACAAAACTATTCCGGGCACACCACTATACAATGAATTGTCTGCCTGGGAATTAACACTGTCGGGCATTACTTTCCAGATAGGTCCTTCCGGTGATTCATATTTTGATTGTCGAATAAATTCTTCTGATTCTACTGCAAGGGAAATCCAATTCTTATCAGAAAACAGATCTCTGTTTTTATTGGAACATGAACCCAGTAAAATCAGACAACAGACGACAAAAAATTGATATTTCAGGGGAGACCTCATAATTATACATTTTACTAATTCAGCAACAGCATTTATCTTGTTGAATAGGAGGACATTTTACTGATCCAAAAGAACAGTAAACACAGCAGTCGCCCTGGTTTGGCTTCAATATCTCACCGCAATTTGTACACTCGTAAAAAAACTGACACGCATCTGTCGGCATCGTTTCTTCTTTGCTAAATCCACAATTGGGGCAAGTAATTACGGATTGTAATTTGATTTCCATGTTATAAATTAAATTAAATCAATACAATATTACCTTTCCACGCCAATATACCAAAATACCAAAATACCAATTAACAAATCCACCATTTTCACTATCTTTCTACTCCGAAATCTAAATCAAAATAAGTCATGAAAAAATTGCAGCCCATCATCTTATTGTTTTTGTTGTTAGTAATAGGAAATAAGGCTATTAGCCAGGTTGAGTATAAAACCAAAGCTTATGAGCCCACCTGGGAATCACTGATTCAGCATCCAGAAGCCGATTGGTTTAAGGATGCAAAATTTGGCATTTACTTCCATTGGGGAGTTTACAGCGTCCCTGCTCATGGGAGTGAATGGTATCCAAGAAATATGTACCGGGAGAATAGTGAGATTTTCGGCTGGCATAAGCAAAACTGGGGTGATCAAAAGGAGTTTGGGTACAAGGATTTTATCCCGATGTTCAAAGCTGAGCACTTCAATGCAGATGAGTGGGTTGATCTTTTCGTGGAATCCGGAGCAAAATTTGTTGGGCCGGTTGCCGAGCACCACGATGGTTTTGCCATGTGGGACAGCAAACTGACAGACTGGGATGCCGCCGATATGGGACCAAAGCGGGATATTGTTGGGGAGTTGGCCGAGGCAGTCCGTAAAAGAGGATTGAAATTCATGACTTCCTTTCACCATGCATGGAACTGGAGGTATTACGAGTTTGCCTTTGATTATGATGCAGTCGATCCCAGGTATGCAGGATTGTACGGTACGCCTCATCATAAAAGTCAGCCCGAGTCGAAGGAGTTCCTGGAAGACTGGTTAGGCAAGCTGATAGAGGTCGTAGATAAGTACCAGCCTGATTATATGTGGTTTGATTTTGGATGGGGTGCTCAATCTTTTGAGCCTTACAAGAAGGCTTACCTGGCATATTACTATAATAAGGCGGCAGAGTGGGGGAAAGATGTGGTTGTTTCCTATAAAGATGATCACCTTCCCCTGGGAGCCGGTGTTCTTGACCTGGAAAGAGGACGCCTGGATCACCTAAGGAAAGATATATGGATAACCGATACCTCTATCGACAAGCGGTCCTGGTGCTATATCGAGGACCCTGATCTGAAATCCGTCAATACAATGGTCGATAACCTTATCGACAGGGTGAGCAAGAACGGGAATACACTTTTGAATATTGCACCAAGGGCTGATGGAACTATTCCTGAGGCACAAAAAGAACGACTTCTTGGGATAGGTAAGTGGCTGAAGGTTAATGGAGAGGCTATATATGGAACTAGGTATTGGAAGGAGTATGGAGAAGGCCCTACTGAATTCAAGGGGGGAAGCTTCATTGATGGCAAGGGAATTGATTATACAGCTCAGGACATACGTTTTACCACTAAAGACAAATGCCTTTATGCTATTTGCCTTGACTGGCCCGGTGATTTTTTACTTATTAAGTCGCTGGCTGATGTTGATGCCGATAAAGTAGTATCCGTAACCTTGCTTGGCCACAAAGGTGAGCTGGCATGGGAAATAACTAAAGAAGGGATGAAAGTCCATTTCCCGGTGGGTCCCCCCTGTGATCATGCATTTTCAGTGAGGATAGAGTATTGGGAGTAGGGAGTTAGCACTTTTTGAATCTGTTGATTACCACTATCAGAATGCCTCAAATAACAGATGGGAAGTTCAATATTTAATATTGTCCAAGAGAAACCGAAATTACAAATAGACAGAAATAATATTACAATTGACTATTTTCATGTTATAATGCGATTAAAAGATGGCTAAAAGATTGGGCTATAAGCCATCGCTGTCCTGCAGGGTGAGTATTATTTTTTAACCTTTGGTTTATGCTCCTCTTTATTTTTTACATAAATTAATTTATACCTGCTTTTGGGGCTTTCCCGTTGCTCTATATCAAACTTTCCAATAGACTTAATCAAGGGAGTCAACTTTTGAAAACCGTAATTTCTTGGATCAAAATTCGGCTGTTTCTTTTGCAGCAAACCTCCAACATCTCCTAAAAATGCCCATCCATCGTCATCGGATAAGTCCATAATTGTTGTCTCAATTAGTTTAATTTCCCTGGATGTGATTTTATCAACCGTTTCCTTAGTCAGATCTTTGTCATTTTCAGATTCTATCTCTTTAGATTGGTTTTTCAAAATTTCGATATAAATGAATTTGTCGCAGGCGACAATAAAGGGATTTGGTGTCTTTTTTTCTCCAATCCCAATTACTTGCATTCCAGCCTCTCTTAATCGAGTTGCCAATCTGGTAAAATCACTATCACTTGAAACTAAACAGAATCCATTAACCTTTTCCGAATAAAGGATATCCATAGCATCAATTATCATTGCCGAATCTGTTGCATTCTTTCCCGTTGTATATCCATATTGCTGAATTGGAGTAATTGCGTTCTCCAGTAGCAGGTTTTTCCATTTTGATAAATTAGGTTTTGTCCAGTCACCATAAATCCTTTTGATCGTTGGATTTCCGTATTTGGCTATTTCTTCCATCATCTCTTTTACATATGCTGATGGAATATTATCTCCGTCAATTAGTACAGCTAGATTTAAATTCATCTTGTATTTTGTTTGATCCTTCTAAGATAGGAATTTCCTGACTCAAAAGGCTCCTTTGAGCTTATGATACTGGAAATTTTCTCGCGGAAACAAGACTGTCAGATTCCAATTGACTGGTTAGATTTATTACCTTTGACAGCATTATTGGACACTGAAACCTCTAAACTGGGTAACTAGTAAGAGGCTTATATTATTTTATATGATTTTGAGAAATTTCGGGTTAAATTAATCGTAAAATGTATCCTTTACCTTACTATTGTCCGGAGCCCGAAAACTTTGATGATCAGCACTCTGGGACTCTTTTTTGCAGAAAAGATAATTACTGTTCGAATCGCCTCAAAAAAGTATCGGTTTTTATAGTAACGATATTTTTAGTATTGGCTTTGCCAAATTCTTCATCCTGTCAAACTATTAACACAACAGAGGCAATAGGTAATATCATGCAATTAGCAGTTCCAGCTGCTGGATACCTTAGCACTTTTGTTTTTGATGACCCGGAAGGCAGGAATCAATTTTATGCCTCATTTTCAGCGAATTTGGTAATTACTTATGCCATGAAGAATCTTGTTAAAAAAACCAGGCCTAATGGACTCGGACACACCTCATTCCCATCGGGCCATACATCTGTTGCATTTCAGGGGGCCAGTTTTTTGTGGATTAGATATGGTTGGAAATTTGGACTTCCGGCCTCAATTGTAGCATGTTATGTCGGTTGGAGTCGGGTGGAAGGGGAAATAGACCGACACTACCCAATCGATGTTGCAGCTGGGGCAGCATTAGGTATATTATCCGTATTGCAATTGGTAAAACCTTTTCAGGAAAGAAAGCTTATACTAACGCCATTAGCCGCTAGTCAGATATACGGCCTTTCCATATCCTACCATTTTTAAGTCTAAGTTGGCTGAAAAGTTCAATTCAATTTATATTCGTGCATTAGTTTTATCTTTCGTTATTTCAGTAGCCATCTATGGTACCTGTTTTTCAGGTGTTAACGAATTTGTCAATTTCAAGAAAGCAGATAATTTTTAGCCAGTTTGGTATAGTTTTCGATTTGATTCACTATCCAATCTTTATCATGCTTAAGTTCTTTTGCCATCATTTCGGCTACTATCGGAGCAACCTCAATACTTGCTTTAGCATCCAGCAATAGCAGTCGTGTTCGTCGCGCCAAAAAATCCTCAATGTTTCTGGCCATTTCATTACGAATGGCCCAAATTATCTCCCCTTGTCGAATGTCATATTCTGGATGTAAGCGTTTATTAAATTCAGGCCTTTCATTTAATAAATCTTTAATTTCATTGGCATCAGAACCATACTCACTTAAAGAGCCGTAGTTCTTTGAATTTTTATGATATCCATGTACTTGTAAGGTTTTTGTAATCGATTCACTTTCGGGTAAGTCACCTAAAAGAATAGCTTTCTCAATGACATCTTCTGCCATTTTTCTATAGGTTGTCCATTTTCCCCCGGAAATAGAAATGAGTCCGCTCCGTGAAATGGTGATGGTGTGATCCCGGGAAATAGATGCGGTATCTTCATCATTATTAGTGCTTTTAACCAAGGGTCGTAGGCCAACGAAAACACTCTTCACATCGCTTTTTTGCGGGTCTTTAGTTAAATATCGGGCAGCATGTTTTAACAAGAATTCTATTTCGTCTTCCTGAGGGATGGGTTCTAAAGGATAATCCTTGACAAAAGTATCTGTTGTTCCCACCAGGGTTCGGTCGTGCCAGGGAACGGCAAACAAAACACGTCCATCGTCGGTATGGGGAACCATAATGGCAGTATTACCAGGCAGAAAAGATTTGTCAAGAACGAGGTGTACTCCCTGGCTGCCGGTCATGATGTCTTGCGCCTGCTCATCATCCATTTTTCTCACTGAATCAGTAAAAACACCAGTAGCATTGATTACAACCTTTGCCTCAATCGAATATTTTTCACCCGTTTCTATATCTTCCGACAAAATTCCAGTCACTTCTTCACCTTCTTTCATAAGTGATACTGCTTTCATATAATTCAGCATTGTTGCCCCTTGTTCTTTGGCGGTTTGCACCAAATTAATCAACAAACGGGCATCGTCAAACTGACCATCGTGGTAGATGACTCCCCCACGTAATCCTTCTGTTTCAATCGTTGGTATATACTCAATGGTTTCCTCCTTTGAAAGTATTTTTGAGTGACCAAATCCTTCCTTACCGGCAAGCATGTCGTAAATTTTAAGTCCAATGCCATAGAAAGGCCCCTCCCACCAATCATAAACTGGAACAACAAAAGGTAGATCGTGAACCAGATGAGGGGCATTTCGGCGCATAATTCCCCTTTCTTTTAAGGCCTCAAGTACTAATGATATATTTCCCTGTTGCAGATACCGAACACCACCATGAGCTAATTTTGTACTGCGGCTTGATGTCGCTTTCCCAAAGTCAGATTGCTCAATTAAAACCACTTTATATCCACGCGATGCAGCTTCAACAGCTGTTCCAACACCTGTGGCGCCACCTCCAATAATGGCGATGTCCCATATCGTTGCCGGGGTTTTAATATCAGAAATCATTTTGTCTCTTTTCATGCTCGTATTCATTTAAGAATTGGTATTTGGGGCTTCAACTCAAGACTTCTCAATTTGATAATTCAGCTTTAATATGGTGAATAATTCTTTTGGTTTTACGAATGATTTTTTGTTTTAAGCTTAATTTTTCTGCCAAAATAAAATCATTTAGCACTTTTGCAAATTCCGGGGTTCTCAGGTATCCAAAGGATTTGTGTGGATTCCGTTTACCATTTATCTCATAGTTATTTACCACTAAAAAGTCAATAGGTTTAATCCCCCGCTCATTTTCATGAAAATCGTCGGCTAGCTTATAATTGAAAGCCACATTATCCAGGATATCCGAAAAATTATACCAGTATTTTTTAACAGGTGGTGGGGTATTCATATGATTTTCACCGAGGAGTTTTTCTTTCTGCTCCGCTGCAATTTTACTAATTACCACCGGTAAACCCAGTGGAGAGCCAATTGTAACTAAATAGTTAATATTGATTTTTGGAGCATCGAAATTAAGAACTTCGAAGGCAATAATTGAGCCCATGGAGTGGCTGATAAGCATTATTTCGTAATATTTATATTTCTCCAATACTTGTAATAAACGTTGATTGATTAATTCTTTTGCTTTACAGACAGATGCATTTTCCAGATCGCAATTTTGTGTGTAATAAATATCCAGATCTTTGAAATACTTACTCAAAATAGCATCGGTTAATGAAGAATAATTTAGACTAAGATCTTCATTTAGAAATATCTTATTAATCTGTTTTCCAATAAAATCAATAATCTTTTTTCTCGTACTATGGTTTTCTATTGGGAATTCTTTAGATGCTATAATATATGGCTCATTCAAAAAACAAGGACTGTCTTTGTCATTTTCCGAAGGGCTTAAAGGTTTGTTATGTAATATGTCTGCCCAGTAAACTAATTCGAACTTAGGTAAAACGGAGTTGTAATTGTTGGCTTTTAAACCTTCCATCATCGCTAGTTTCCACCATTGTTCCAATAGATCTTTTGGTGGTTTATTTCCTAATCCATGGATTCCTATAATAACATTCGCCATATTAATCGCAAAAATATTCTATTCAGATTTATTTTAATTGTTGGGCCATCCAACTTGGACGATCGCTTGTTATTCCATCTATTCCGCTTTCCATTAGTATTTTAGCTTGTTCAGGACTATTTACTGTCCATGAATAGATTAGCAATCCGGATCTTTTAAATTTTTCAATAAAATTCTTATTCAGAATTTTTCCTGCCCAAACATTAACTCCTTCTAATTTAAGCTTTTTTACTTTATTAATTATTCGTTTTTTATTGATCCAGATCATCCAATGGGGCCAGGAATAATCCAGCTCAAGTAACCAAAGCATTTTATATTCAGACATCATTTGTTTGGCCGTGGCTAAGGTGTGCACATTAAAAGCGATAAGCTCAATTTGCGAATTTTTTAGCTTAGATTGATCTAATTCAATTTTTAGTTTATCAAGAATTCGCTGGTCATTTTTTATTTCAATAATAAGCTTACCATCAATGGGAACTGTCTGTAAAACTTCCTTGAGGGTAGGGATGCGCTCATTTTGCCACTTTATATTTTTATGAGATCCAAAATCAAGATTTCTCAGCTCCTGAAGTGATGAATTTTTAATAATTTTCTTCACTCCTGATATTCTGAGTGTGTCGTAATCATGAATCACAACAACTTCCGAGTCTAATGTTAATTGAATGTCAATTTCAACCGATTTTGCTCCTCTTTCCCAGGCAAGATTAATTGAAGCCAATGTGTTTTCCGGAGCATCGAATGACTCCCCTCTATGGGCTATGATGATTTCATCTAATTTACCCATAATTCCTTAGACTTATTCTGTCTTAGCCGATAATATGACAACAGGTCCTATCAAGCCGGATTCCTGCAATTCCCAATCATGGCGAACTTTTACATTCGTGTGGAGAAGTTTTTCGCTTTCCGGTTTTTCACGATCTCCAATCAAACGGTTATGCCAATTATTCACAACTGTAATTTTCAAGTTGTTTTCTCCAGATCTCAAGGTTTTGCTAATGTTCACGCGAAATGGTTTGGTCCAAACAATACCAAGATCTTTTCCATTAAGCTGAACAGCCGCAATCCCGATATCACCAACTTCATTTAGCTCAAGCCAATAAGTCTTTTCTTTATCTACTTTAGAAAATTCGAATACCTTATTGTAAGCCGCTTCACCGGAATAATACTTAATGCCCTCAACAGGGGATTGTGTCCAGTCTATGAGTTCCTCAATTTCAACGGATCCCGGACCACCCCAATCAGGATCGAATTCTGCCTGCCATGGCCCCCGGAGCTCCTGAACCAGTTGCATTGCAGGGTAGTTAGACTTTCCTTTTCCTTGCTGCCTAACTGGTATTGGGTCATTAAAAACAACAAAACCGGAGCCATAGGGATCAAATTGGAGGGGAACCCTTATTCTGTTCCCGTTTTGAGTAAAAGCCAGGGCTTTTTTAGTCTTACCCGTTATAGGATCCCATAACTCAGGTTGCTTCCCTGAAACACGGAAAACAGCTTCAATGGTTTGTTGCTCTTTGGATTGATTACTAACAAAATATACATCAGCGCCATCAATGGTATAATGGATATAGTCTATATTGGGTGACTTTTGAAAACCGACTAACTCAAAGTCTTGTGATACTCCATCACTTTGCAAAAATTCATGGGCACTTTGGCCCCAGACCAGGCGGCCTGGACCAATCTTTTTTTGACCACTTCCTGAGGTAACATCTCCCCATATCTGGTCAGAAAGTTGGTTGAATTTATTTTGTGCCTCCATTCCACCAACCAGACTTACCAGTCGTTCAGGTTTTGGCCCTAAAACAGTAGCACCCTGTTGAAGCAGTTTCTCAACCTTTTCAATAGCAGCCAATGATAGAACCTTGTGGTCTGGCAGAACAAGTATACGATATTGTATTCCACCAGGAACAACGATCTTACCGTCAGCAACTTCCAACTGGAGTAGTACCTCTTCATTTGTAACATCATAATCATAGCCGGGAAGTGCTCCGGCGGGATCTGATTCTTTTAGTGTGGCTATATTGGGTACATGATCCCCGTAATAATAGAGTACGTCAGCAACAAATTTTCCTTTTTGTGCCACCCATTGAATGCGTTTCATATAATCAAAAAATGCATCTGAGTATTCCCACCAGCTAACTTGTGGGTTCATATGAGTGCCGGCAAAATATTCCTGACCGGGGATTCCCATTTCCTTTGGGGAGCTGGTAAAAGTGTGGATAAAGATCATATTTAGACCTGCACAGAATTCATGATCCATACTGGGTTTTTGGTCTCTCCATAAAATATCGCTCCAAACGGGTTTGCGTATTGAGGTAAAGGCTTCGGCGCCAACGATTCGCTTACCATAAATATGAGCTGCTGAGGAAGCCTGTTTAACGAAGAATCTATTCTCAGGATTAGGGCGATGTGGGCAGGGAACCCAAAACTCACTCATAACAATATCGCTATGAGAATAGTTTGTAATACCATCAACCGGAGCTGCGTGAGGACCAGCCGATTCAGGTTGAATTCCCATATTGTATTGAACGGCTTTTTCGGCAAAGACTTTATAATGATTGTCTGAAACACAGGCGGCAATTGTTTTCCTTAAATCGGCTAAAAAGGAATTACTCACCTCACGATTATCAATAATTTTACCTGCAATGATCGGTAAGTATTGAATCAGGTCATACCCCCGGTATTTTTTGAAATCTTCAGCAAAGCCCTCACTCCAATTCATTCCCCCACATTCCCAGCTATCTGTTTCAAGATGCGTCAATACGGTACCGGCCATGGGTCCTGCGGCTTTAAGAAGTGGATCTACCACCTCATTCCAATAACGGTCAAAAGCCTCTGTTTTAAGATAGTCGAGTACGTGTCCCTTCCAATTATCACTAGATGTGGCAACATGACCTGTTGTGGGTGTGTAACCAAAACGCAGAATGGTCCAATTCCCTGACGGTGCATCCCATTTAAGAATTCCATCAGGGCTCATTTTGTCCGAGATGTCTATTATATCTCCCAGCTTTGTGTCTTCTTCTCTCTCTACAGCCGGATTATCATTAAGCAAAAACCGGCAATCAGGTGCTGAACCACCCAGCTCGCGAGCCCCGGTTTTTGCAGTCAGATTATTGATTGGTTGATGTTCTTTTCCAGTATTAGGAAAGGCCAACACACATATGTCTTTGTAGTAATCGAAATTATGATTGGGTATAGGCAAACCCAGTTCGATATTGGCAGATCCTTTAATCTCTACTTCAGACCAGGTGATCTGTTTGGCTGCATCATCCAGCGTCACCGTTGGCCCACCCAGATTCCATCCACTTTGTATAGACAAACCCAATTTTAGATCCAGACGCTTGGCTTCATCCAGGGCATGCAGGAAAAGTTCGGTCCATTCCGGACCGGAAAACATAGGGCCGTTAGGTACAGGGCCATCCGGGCCCCAGGACGGTTCAGTCCCTGCATCAAAGATCATGGCACCACTGAACCCCTTGTCATGCATAGCTTCCAGATCCTTGGTGATGGACTCTTTTGTAACATTGCTATTCAGCCACCACCACCAGCAGCGAATTCCTGCTTCACGGGGCGGGTTTTGAAATCCCTTTTCCAGGATTTTTACACTTGCTACATCTGAATCTTTATCCTGGTTCTTATTGGTACAGGACGAAACCATTAACAATGGGATCAAAAAGAATGCAATCAGGATTAATCTATTTGGCATAGGATCAATTTTTATAAACAATGCTAAATTTCGGATTTTTTATGCAGGATTTTATCTTTACTTGTCCAATAATTAAAATCAGAGGATTTCTTATCAAAAAGCCTTTATGTATCCTATTCTTTATCGGATATCTGGTATTGATGATTTTTAATGGCCGCCTTTGGATAAAATTTGGTTAGTGAACGGGCCATTCCTGGAAATATCACTAAATTGAGTGTCAAAAATTCCAGGTTATGAATCGAATAGTAAGATTATCCAATGTGTTGATTATTAGTTTGATGGCATTGTTTTCGCTTTCTGGGTTTGCCCAAACCGATGAGGAATCTTATGTATGGCCGGAGGATCCGGCGGTAATGGCCAATCTGCATCGCTGGCAGGGATATAAATTCGGATTGCTGATCCACATGGGATTGTACTCCGAACTGGGCACGGTGGAGTCATGGGGCCTGTGTCCGGAAGACTGGGTGGGCCGGCCGGGATATGATGATTATTATGATTATGCACGGGATTACCGGAATGCAAAAACGAGATTCAATCCTGTGAAATATAATCCGGAGAAGTGGGCCAAAGCCTTTAAAGGTTCAGGGGCAAAATATATGATATACAGCACTAAACATCACGATGGATTCTGTCTGTTTGATACGAAGTATACCAATTTCAAGGTGACCGATCCGGGTTGTCCCTTTTCAACTAATCCGAATTCCAATGTTTTTAAGGAGATCATGGAGGCTTGCCGGAACGAGGATATGGTCGTTGGAGCTTATTTTTCCAAGCCCGACTGGACCACTCCCTATTTCTGGTGGCCTTATTATCCGCCGAAAGACAGAAATCCATCCTACGACATCACCAAACGTCCTGATCGGTGGAACAAATTTGTGGAATATACCCAGAAACAGATTAATGAGATTACTACAGAATATGGAAAGGTTGATATCCTCTGGCTCGATGGCTGCTGGGTAATGCCTAAATCCGCTGTCACAGAAAAGGTAGCGGAGTTCTGCAAATATCCTTTTGATATGGATATAAATATGAAAGCCATTGCAGAAAAGGCACGCAAAGCACAACCCGGGATGCTTGTTGTTGACCGCTGGGTTGAAGGGCCTTACGAAAATTACCTTACCCCTGAGCAAAGGATCCCGGATAAACCATTGGCCGTTCCCTGGGAGAGCTGTATCACTATGGGACATGCCTGGGGATGGGTGCCGAACGATAATTACAAGTCTTCCCGTGAATTGGTCCAGCTGCTGATTGGAATTGTTGCCAAAGGAGGTAACCTCCTTCTAGGGGTGGGCCCGAAAGGGACCGGGGAATTTGAACCGGCTGTGTATGACCGGCTGGGAAAAATGGGCAAATGGCTGTCTGTTAATGGAGAGGCCATTTATGAAACAGTGCCGGTTGAGCCTTTTCAGGTTGGCAGGATTGCCTATACAGCAAGGGGAGAGTATACTGTTTATGCCCTGTATATGCCTGACAAGGATGAAACGGCATTGCCTGGCACATTAAACCTCCAGACCCAATTAACCGGAAAATTATCATTCACACTTTTAGAGTCGGGAATAAAACTGAAGGTAAAGCAAACAGATCAGGGCTGGCAGGTTCGGATTCCTGAATCGCTTAAAAGTGAGTTGGCAAAACTGGAGGCAGTAGTTATTAAAATCCGTTAGAATAAACTTTAAAACAGGGGTAAATAAATAATTTAAGGTGTCTTTCCCTTACTTTCGGCCTCCTTTGCTTTCTTTTTAAAGAATCCTCTGAGAAGGAACGATTGTTGCACTGCTTCAAGGTCTTCATCTAATTTTTTCGAACTGTTCTCCAGGTTATTAATGGTTTCTTTCAATTGAGCGCCTGTTTGTTCATCATTCATCAATACGCCAAGAGAGGTATTAGGATTACTGCCCGCCTTTTTGAGATTGGTTAAAAATACTGCAGCAGTATCAGCTATTTGCTTCAATTGCAGTATTGATTCTTTAAACGAATTAAAAGCAATAGTATCTGTGGTTAATTCCTTTGCCAGCGTTCCTTCCTTATTCAGCCCTGAGCTGAAAGCAGCAAGTGAACTGACCATTTGTTGTGCCTTCCCAGATGCAATCAGAAGAGATTCTGTCGCATTATTGATGTTGGCATAAATAGAATTATCGTTAAGTAATTTACCAAGAGTACCTTCGCCTGCCACTAACTTTTCACTTATAATTTTGAAATCGGCAGTTATTTCGCTGAGGTTTTTATTATTCTCCTGCAGTGTGTTAATCATATCCTCTGATGAAAAGGTTTTTTCCACCTCCAAGGTGTCTCCTGACTGAACCTGGGCAAACTTTTCAGTGCCACCATAAATAATAAGTATTCGATTTCCAATAAAACCATCGCTGCCCAGTTTAATCCTGGAATCCTTGTGAATGTATTGCTGGGCTTTTTTATCGATTTTTACAATTACTTTTACTTCTGATTTACCGTAAAAATGAAGGCTGTTTACGGTACCTATACTTACTCCTGAAAACCAAACATTATTCCCCTTTTGCAGTCCGCTTACATCATCAAAGATCGAAACCAAATTTATTTTGTTTTCAAAAGTTTTATGTAAACTGCCAATCAAAGTTACTCCGGCTATTAGAATTGTCAATCCAAAAATGACAAAAAGTCCAACAACTACGCCTCGTCTATTTGGTGATTCATTCATATTTTATTGTATAAAATTATAATTCAAAAAACCTTGGATATGTTCATCTTCAGTATTAAAAACCTCTGCAAATTTTCCAATTTTCAAAAATTTGCCATCATTCAGTATGGCTATTCTATTACCGGTATTTTTAGCGCATGTAAGGTCGTGTGTGATAATTAGCGAACTGGTGTTATATTGCTGTTGAACTTCAAGGATGAGCTCATTAATCTCAGAACTTGTAACAGGGTCTAAGCCAGATGTGGGCTCATCGTACAGCATTATTTCGGGTTTCATAATTAATGTGCGGGCTATGCCTATTCTTTTTCGTTGCCCTCCTGAAAGTTCAGATGGCATTTGATATATTTTATCTATTAAGCCAACGGCCCCCAACACTTCTTCTACTGCATCCCTTACTTCATATTTACTTAGGTTCTTAACATTCATGGTTAGTGGAAATGCAAGATTCTGATAAACATTCATGCTGTCGTACAATGCGCTGTTTTGAAACGAAAACCCAATGCGCAACCGTAATTCATTTAATACTTTACCGTCCAATTTATCAACCTCTTTTCCCAACACCAGCACTTTACCCTGGTCAGGTTTCATGAGACCAATAATAATTTTAATTAAAACAGATTTTCCCTCGCCGGATCTACCAAGAACAGCAATATTTTCACCTTTATAAAGATTAATGTTGATGTCTTTTAAAACCTGTAAATCATCAAATGTCTTATATAATCCGCTGATTGAAATAACAGGGATATTTTCATCAATACCATTTTGAAGTTTAGATTTTCCCATCATTTTAAAGATATCGGATTACATTGGCCACCTGAACAATGAGAAGTTCCTCTATAAATATCAGAAAAATGGAAAGTACTACGGCTTGGTTTGCTGCTTTACCAACGCCACGTGTTCCTTGAGTGGCATTAAACCCTTTGTAGGTTCCAACAATGCCAATAGTGAATCCGTAAACAATTGATTTGAAAATAAATGTAAAAATATCAAGAAAACCGATGGAGTCCAACGCATTATGCAGGAAGCTGATAATACTGATGCCTTCATTAGAATAGACATTAGTATATGCGCCTAAAAGCCCGAAAAAACTATAATGCAACGACAGCAAAAAAATAGAGATGGTTGTGGCAAATACACGCGTTACTACTAAATATTTAAAAGGATTAATTGCAGATACTTCCATGGCATCTATTTGTTCAGTTACTTTCATGGAACCAAGTTCTGCACCTATGCCTGAACCAACTTTGCCTGCACTAATAAGGGCGGTTACCAATGGACCTAAAGCCCTTATGGTAGCTATCCCCATTAAAGAAGGCAGCCACGATGCTGCCCCAAAAGACTCCAGCGAAGGACGCGATTGTTTAGTGAAAACCACACCTATAATAAATCCTGTCAGGGTAATTAAACTAATCGACCTGATCCCTATTTCAAAACACTGATTTATAATCTCCCTGAGGTGGAGGGGCTTTTTAAATGCCTCTTTGAAAAATCGCGCGGTGAATTTATAACCATTGTAAATGTCGGTACTGTACTTGTCAATACTCTTTGAGAATATATATTTTTTATGGTAACTGTTATTCATTTTGTGTATGTTGCTTACAGCGATTCACGCATTGCTATCTGTTACTGCCCATATTCTGTTTTTGGGATTAAATATGCAAAGATAATAGCTGCATCATTACTTTGTACCTATCACTGGTTTTAAGTTTGAACCAAAATGATTATTGGGTGGGTGGAGATCAGAGTTTGTTAACCGGGTAATACAAATTTAACATGGTTTTTAACTCTGAATCAGATTTATTTCTGAAAGCTCATGGCCTATTCGATGAATCCCCATTAAGATCTTCTTCTTCTGAGATTCCGAAGGCTTTTTACGACCTTGTACATATTGAGATAAAAGGGTCGGGTTCATTCCCCCCTCTCTGCCAGCAGGGAGGGGGCTAGGATCAAGAACACCCGCAACCCGTAATATTATCTTAATGCCTCTTTAACTATTTTTCTATCAGTTTGATATGTTCAAAAAATAGATCTGCATTTCCATAATAATAAATTCGTGATTCAATGTTGTTATACCCTTTAGAGGTTTTGAATTCCAAATCAATATATTCATATTCTCCGGGGGAGTTAAAATCGGATAGTGATATTTTTTTTGAAACTAGCTTAGTCATTCCGGCGTCTGCTGTTATCTCTAACAATGCAATGGTATCATCATTTATAATAGGGTCAGTTTTAACATAAAACCGAGCCTTGAAATTACCCATGCCTATGGGAATGTAAGGTCCGTTAACAACGTGTTTCTCTATACAAGATTGACAATTAGGCGAAAAATACAATACTTTCTTATTCGATTCAATTTCAGTTACCAGATTGGAGGTATTGTATTTTAATTTTCCAAGGGCGAAAGTTTTATTGAGTTTAATCTTTTTGTATTTGCAAACCTGGCAATTGGCCAGACTGAACTCATTCCCATCCTTTAACAGATTATATCCAAATTGCACGAGTGTGTCTGGAAAAGAATCCATCCACATGTCGCGGATAATGTATATTTCAGGCTGAGAGAAAACCGAATCAACTAAACTTTGTTTTCGTACCGCACTTTTATCATGAGGAGTAGCCTTAATATTTTCAGGATCAGGAGCGGAATTTATATAGGAATTCCAGTATTCAGCAATAAGGCCAATTTTACCTAAACTTTTAAATTCACTGGCGGTCTTTATTGTTGGTTTTAAACTCTTGGGAGATATGTACTTGAAATGGTAAATTGTTCCTAATCCTCCCAATAAGACGGTTGCTGCAATAAATCCATGTAGGAGCCATTTTTTCTTTATTCCCTGGATATTGTCAACGGCAAGAAGGAAGACTAACCAGAATGAAATATAATTGCATACAAAATATCTGCGGGGTACTCCATTGGCGTTAGCCCATTTGGAAGAAAGTATGATAATAAGTACAAAAGCAAAATCAAGAGCAAAAATAGTGGCCCATTTTCTATCAATTTTAATGAGTTTGATTTTTCTAAATTGGAGGGTAATAATAAATATTCCAATTATCAGAAGATAGCTATATAGGCTCGTGAAAGGTTCATTACTTTTAAACAGCAATAGATCCCGGATTGTTGAAAGAAAGATTCTGATTGATCCATGGATCGTTTTTGGGTTGAAAAACTCATAATAATTCTCTTGCCTGGGAGCATTTGTTTTAGCAAAGTACAGGAACAAGGCCATCGCAATAAATCCCAAAATGATAAAATACAACTCTGGTTTTTTAAGGATCGCATTATATTTTTTCGCTTGTTTTTTCCTGACATATCTTAACCCATAAACTGCTATTATTATACCAATTGTTATAACTGCTAAATCAGATACCCAAATTGAAGCAATAAATATTAAGGTAATGCATGTAAGATATATATATTCTTTAAAACCATACCGCCCGATATGGTTGAGGTATAGCTTGTTAATAAAGTAAACTGCCATCCCAATCAGTGCATATTGTTCACCCTGGCTTAACTTCAATACATCTATCATTCTCAGGGGAGGTAAAAACCAGACTGCTACAAAAATAAGTCGGATAATCTTTGATTTGAAAATACTGGCATAACCAAGGACTCCGGCAATGAGTAATAAATAGTGAATTATTGCTTCTGACTGAATAGGTGAAAAATGAAGGATTTTGTAAAAGAATTGTCCGACTAAGGGGATCAGGGATCCGAATCGGTTTGCGCTCCAGTAATATAGATCCTGTGGTAATTTAAAATCAAAGATCATTAATGGAACAACCGCATCGTCGGAATTCAAAAAAGGAGAAAAAAGAGAGGAATGGTGGAAAAAAGAAAATAGTATAATAGTACCCAGGGCGAAATAATAACCGGCCTTAAAAATGGACTCCCTGTTCATTCTTTTAAAAGATATTTACTTATGTTGGCAATTTTCAATCCCTGGTGTTTAAGCTGGCAGATTTCTTCATAAATACATACAAAGTTATCAAATCAATTTAATTACGGGACAAGCCCTGAATTAGAAATTCCTATTTTTGATTCCCATGAAAATAGCTGTCAAAATTCTATTACTAGCCACTCTGCTTTCTGGCTCAAATAATATCCACGCCCAATCAGTCATCAACCTAGCCGGTGAATGGGGTTTCCAGCTTGATCCAAATGATTTTGAGCGGGCCTTTGAAAATAGTGGTGCCCATAAAAATGTATTGATGAATCATGTTACCCTTCCCGGTACAACCGATTCTAACAAAAAGGGAAATATCAATACTGGGAGGCCAATCAATAGATTATCAAGATATTATGAATATGTGGGCCCGGCCTGGTATCAGAAGGATGTTGTTATTCCTGATGACTGGAATGGGAAAAATATTGAGCTTTTCCTGGAGCGCGTTCTATGGATTAGTTCTGTTTATGTTGATGGCAAATTGGTAGGGGAGGAACGAAGCTTCAGCACCCCACATTCTTACAACCTTAGCTCTGTGCTTTCTCCAGGAAAACATCGGATCACCCTTTGTGTTGATAATAGGGTAGGGCTGGAATTCGACCGATGGAGCCATGCCTTTAGCGAGTACACCCAAACCTGTTGGAATGGAGTGGTTGGAAAGATAGAACTTAGAGCAAGCAATCCGGTTGATATTAAATCGATCCAGGTTTATCCTGATGTTGACAGCAAAAGGGCAAAAGTGGTTTTCCAAATTAATAACCCTGCTGGCGAAGGAGTCAATGGGTCGGTTGTTTTTTCAGCCGCTACAGTCAACTCCGAGATTGATCACAAAACAAAAGAGGTATCAATTCCTATTTCAGATTCAGGTAAAGAGATCAGTGTTGAAGGAGAGATCCTGATGGGTGAGGGCATGCAATTGTGGGATGAATTCACACCCACGCTTTATGAGTTAAGTGCCTCCATGAATGTTGAGTCAGCCATTGGGAAATTCACGGAAAATAAAAAAGAGATCTTTGGAATGCGAAAGATAGCCAGTGATGGAGCCCACTTTACACTTAACAACCGGAAAATTTTCCTTCGGGGTACACTTGAATGCGCGATTTTTCCTTTGACCGGTTATCCTGACATGAGCATTGAGGGATGGTTACGTATTTGCAATATCGTTAAAGATTACGGCTTGAACCATATCCGCTTTCACTCCTGGTGCCCACCAGAAGAGGCTTTTATCGCTGCAGACCAGGTAGGTATTCTGCTGCAGGCTGAATTGCCTTTTTGGGCGGAAGCTACGCAGCCTGAAGATCCATTGAGTATTTTCTTGATGAACGAGATGACCCGCATCCTGGATCAATACGGAAACCATCCCTCTTTTGCCTTACTATGTATGGGCAATGAATTAAGAGGGAACTTTGATATAATGGCTGGATTGGTTAATTATGGACGCGAGCATGATCCACGCCACCTTTACAGCGGTTCAACTGCACGTAAGCATCTACCTGAAGATCAGTTTTATGTATCGCATCAAACATCCGGGGGCGGCATTACTACCTATGGAGCCCGTGGCCCGCAAACAGATTATGATTTGAGAGAAGCTTATTCTGTATTAAAAGTTCCGGGAGTAGCACATGAGGTAGGTCAAAGGGCAGTTTATCCCAATTTTGACGAGATTGAAAAGTACACCGGGGTTCTTTATCCGAGAAATTTTGAACTGTTCCGTGATACGCTTGAGAAACACGGTATGCTTGACCAGGCGAAGGACTTTTTCAATGTTTCGGGAAACATGACCGTAATGTTATACAAGGAGAGCATAGAAGCTCTTCTGCGTACGCCCAATTGTGGCGGATTTCAATTGCTTGAACTGAACGATTTTCCCGGACAAGGAACTGCATTGGTGGGAATTCTCGATCCCTTTTGGGATTCCAAGGGATTTATCAGTCCGGAAGAATTCAGAAGGTTCTGCGGCCCAACTGTACCGATTCTTCGAATGACCAAAAGGGAATATTTCAACGATGAAGTATTTATAGCCAGCGCAGAGATCTACCATTATGATCAGGAACCATTAAACAAAGCCAGCCTTCGATGGGATATTCAAACAAAGGATCTCAAAACTATTGCCTCTGGGAAGTTTAACCGACAAACAATTCCGGTTTCTTCCTTGACTTCTATAGGTGAGATCAAGGCTTCATTGAAACGGGTCACAAGCCCGCAGAAGCTCCTGGTTACAATCCATGTAAATGAAGACATACAGAATGAATGGGAGATCTGGGTATATCCGAAGGTGATATCAAAAACTCCGGATGAAACCTATTCAATCACTTCAGAATTAGATGAAGCAACGATGAAGGTTTTGGATAGAGGTGGCAAGGTATTATTGCTCCCGGATATCAAGCAACTGGAAGGAAAAAATGGATCCTTTCAGAATCATTTCTGGTGTCCGATAATGTTTAGATGGGAACCCATGACCATGGGTACACTGGTCAAGAATGAACATCCTGCCTTCAAGCATTTTCCAACTGAAAGTTATACTCGCTGGCAATGGTGGAATATTATTAGCCAGGCGGTTACCCTAAATCTGGAAGGCACTGCTGATAGCTTCCGGCCCATTCTGCAATCCATTGATACTTATGATCGCTGCCTGAAGCAGGGAATCATTTTTGAAGCTAAAGTGGGAAAGGGTAAGTTACTCATGGCAGCCATCGATTTTGAAAAGGATATAGAGAACCGCCCGGCCGCTCAGCAATTATTAGCCAGTTTGAAAAGCTATGTGGGGAGTGATGAATTTAGTCCGGATGAGAGCCTCCCTGTGGATTTTATTGGATCTATGTTTAAGCAGCCAACACTAACCACCGGAGCAAAGATCATTCTGTGTGATAGCTACGAGAAAGGAAATGAGCCAGACAAGGTGATTGACAATAATCCGTCGACTATCTGGCATACAGCTTATGATAATCCGGGAAATTTTGCGGTAACAAACCGTCAGAAAGAGTCTGATTACCCACACGAAATACAGATTGAACTGGCTCAGCTAACAGAATTTAGTGGATTTAAATACTATCCAAGAAAAGATGGTATCAATGGCTATATTGCAGAATATGAGTTCTTTGTAAGCGATGATAGGAAGGCCTGGGGCAATGCAATCGCTAAAGGCCGATTCCGGAAAAGCGATCAGCCGCAAACTGTACTATTAGAAAAGCCACAGACAGCCAAATTTATTCGATTTGTAGCACTTCGTGGATTTAACGGACAAAAATGGGCTTCGATGGCAGAGCTTGAACTTGTTAAGTAAATAATGCTCTAAATGAAATAACATAAAAAACTATATATAATGAACAGTTTAGCTGATACTCCATGTTTGTATTGCAGGATAAAATATATAATTGCCATACTCCTTTCATGTTTCTTGATCAGCTCCTGCAGCAAAGAACTGAAAACCCCGAATGTCTTGTTTATCATTTCTGATGACCTGACGGCTACCGCAGTTTCTTCATTTGATGGAACCGTGTGTAAAACACCAAACATTGACCGATTAGCCACTGAAGGAGTGCGTTACACCAGGGCCTACAGTTCTTATCCGGTTTGTGGGCCCTCAAGGGCTTCCATGATGTTTGGCTACTATCCCAGTGCCACTACAACTTTTGGTTATGTCAGTGGTAGAAAGAATGTTGGTCCTGATAGAAAATCTTTGCCACAGCTTTTTAAGGAGAACGGATACTATACTGCCCGCGTGAGTAAGATCTACCATATGGGTGTGCCGATCGATATTGAGAAGGGATCAAATGGTACTGATGATGAAGCGTCATGGGCTGAAAGATTTAACAGTCAGGGGCCAGAATGGACGGCTGTAGGAGAAGCTGAACTGGTTCAGGGGAACCCTGATGGAAGCATAGAGAGAAAAGGTGGTAATGTGATGACTATTGTCAAAGCGGATGGCGATGATCTTGTTCATTCAGATGGAAAAACTGCTAAGAAAGCCTGTGAACTAATTAGAGAGCACAAGAGCGAGCCTTTCTTTCTGGCCGTGGGTTTCGTGAGGCCGCATGTGCCATTTGTTGCTCCTAAGAAGTACTTTAAAGACTATCCCTTTGAGCAGATCATCATGCCGGAAGTAATTGAGGGAGACTGGGATGATATTCCAGAACGCGGTATAAACTATGTGAACAGCGTAAATGCGAAAATGACCCAAGAGCAGGAGAAAAAAGCTGTCGCTGCCTATTATGCAGCTGTTTCCTATATGGATGCTCAGGTAGGGAAAGTCTTAACTACACTTGAGGAAGAAGGCCTCGATGATAATACTATTGTGATTTTTACCTCTGACCATGGATTTCATCTGGGAGAGCACAGTTTCTGGATGAAGGTAAGTTTGCACGAAGAATCAGTAAAAGTACCCCTGATCATCAAGGTTCCCGGAAGAAAGCCTGCTGTTTCAGAATCCTTCACGGAGTTGCTGGATCTGTATCCCACCCTGGCCGAACTGGCCGGTTTGTCTTATTCAGAGCACCTGCAGGGGAAAAGTTTGGTTACCACGCTTAAAAAACCGGAGACCCAGGTAAGAGATATGGTATTCTCGGTATCTCAGGGAGGGAAAACTTTTCTACTCCGCACCGATCAATATGCTTATATTCAGTATGATGAAGATGCCGGATCCGGTATGGAACTTTTTGATATGAAAAAGGATCCAAAGCAATTCACCAACCTGGCTCTTAATCCCGATTACTCTGATATGGTTATTGAGTTTCAGAATAAGTTGAAGGAAAAACTAAAAGAGGTAAGGACAAATGATCTCGGGATAACATATCCCTCATTGTAGTTTGAGCTTGAGCTTCATGAAATATTTTCACTTATCCCAATTCTCATCAATAACCTTCTGAATTTTAGGGTAATCAGTGTCGGTTTCTTTAAGATCTTTTCTTAGCTGCTCAAGTTGTTTTTTCCGCAAACTCTGCCAAAGTTTCCTCTCAGCACTTGTCGGATTTAAACGCATTTGCCTTGCATATTCCTTATATTGCTTGTATTGCATTTGAATGATGTGTTTGTCCATTAATAATGGATGCATTTTAACAGAGAAAATGGAAAAATCCATCAAGAAATATTCCCCCTCCCTGCCAGCAGGGAGGGGGCTAGGGGGTAGGTACGAAATAAAACGGAGGGGGCTAGGGGGTAGGTACGATAAGAAGGCACAAGGCAGAGGGCAGATGGCAAAAGTAGGTTTTAGGTAAAAAGTAAGAAGCTGCTTTTTAGCTTCCTCTTTGCTACATTTACCACATGAAACATCTTCTGCCCTTAGTGATATCAATATTTTTCTATTCCTGTACAGCTCAATCAACTGATATTGACAAACATTGGCCCCAATGGCGCGGGCCTTCAGGTAGTGGTGAATATCATGGATCAGGATTACCACTAAGCTGGTCGGAAGAATCCGGTATTCTATGGAAATGCGAATCGGGACCAGGAAACAGTACCCCAATAATCTGGGGTGATGCGGTATTTCTGACTAGTGAACACGATCAGGATCTGCTATTATCCAGGATTGATAAAAGTACCGGAAAGATTGTATGGACCCGGAAAGTAGGTGAAGCTGGTAACCAGCTTAAACATCATGCTCCTCACGGGGATTATAACCTGGCTACCCCTTCACCTGTAACAAATGGGAAAGTCATTATTGCTCATTTTGGTAATGGTGATTTGGCTGCGTATGATTTCAAAGGAAATCAAGTCTGGAAACGAAACCTGCAAGAAGACAATGGAGTCTATACAACCAAGTTTGGGCATTCCAATAGTTCGGTTATTCATGAAGATAAGGTCATATCAATATGTATTCAGGATAATTTAATCGAATCTCAACCAGATAACTTATCTGAAAGTTATATAGTTGCCCATAATATCAAAACTGGCCGGGAAATCTGGAAAACACTGAGGATGCCGGATGTGGAAGGTGAACCTTGTGATTCCTATGTCACACCTGTTCTAAGAACCTATGATGGAAAAACTGAGATAATTGTAATGGGTGCCCAGGTACTGGATGCCTATGATCCAGAGGATGGGGAAAGGTTATGGTATTTATCCGGTTTGTCGGGTAATCGAGTTATTCCTTCGCCCATTGTGAAAGACGAATGGATTTATGCCAATACTGGTTTTATTAATGACCCAGCCTTACTTGCTGTTAAGATAAATGGAGTAGGGGAAAGGCCTCAGGAGGTTATTGTTTGGAAGAATGAGGAAAAAATATCTGACAGCCCGTCGCCCGTTGTATGGGGAGACAATCTCTTTACGATTGATAACAGGGGATTCCTCCAATGTTTAAACAGGTTTGACGGATCATTAACCTGGTCAGAAAAACTGGAAGGTTTTTACCGGGCTTCACCCATTGTTTCAGACGGGCGCATATATTTCCTGAATATGGAGGGGCAAACTACAGTGATAGAAGCTTCTGACAGTTTTAAAATTCTCAGTGAAAATCAGCTAAAAGACAAAACCTTGGCATCACCAGCAGTATCGGAGGGAATGATTTTTATTCGTGGGGATAAACATTTGTATTGCCTATCAACAGAGTAGGGATGGTGGCTGTCTAAAAAGAGTAAAATCTTCTTATTCCAACTTTGTGTGTGTCACAACTTTTTTAAAAATCAAAGATAATTATCTGTTCAGCTTTTGATAAAAATAATCCATGGAATCAAAATGCGCTACATAGATCAATTTATGCTTTCTTAACACTACTTTCTGTATACTTAACCTGTTCTGCATATAACAAACCTTTCATTTGTTGTATTTTTACAGGTATGAAGCCGATCTATTACATCAAATTAATCCTGATATTAATAGTAATCTCATTTACAGGGATTTCATTTGCTCAGGAAACAATAGAAAATTCTACCCCTGAGGTGATTGTCAATCCTGAAGACTCACTTCGAAAGGATGCCTTAAATGTATATATGGATGCATCCCAGCATATAAAAAGGGAGATAACTTTTATAAATTATGTTAGGGATATAAAAGAAGCTCAGTTAGTTATCATTACCACGCAACAAAGAACCGGTGCAGGCGGTCCGCAAACAGTATTTTACCTTGAAGGTCAGCTTGATATGAGGGGGATGAATGATACTATTATTTATAATTCTTCGCCGGATGATACACAAGACAAAAGGAGGGAAGGAGAGATAAGGACTCTGAAGATGGGATTGATGCGGTATATGTTAAGAACTCCGCTCGCGGAACATATTGACATACAGTTTACTGAACCAATAGCAGACCTTGTATCCACGGACAAATGGAACAGCTGGGTATTCAGCACCAACGCGGGCGGTAATATGAGGGGTGAATCTCAGTATGAGAACCTGGAATTTTACAGTGGGATATCGGCTAACCGGGTTACAAGTGATTGGAGAATCAATACTAGTGTTAATTATAACTTGCAAATCTCCCAGTACCACATCAATGATGAGATTATTAAAAAGGACCAGAGAAATGGTGGAATAAACCTCACCCTGGTGAAGAGCCTGGGAGATCATTTTTCATCAGGTTTATTTACTAACCTGACTACATCAACCTACGAAAATCATAAGCTCCAATACTCATTTTTCCCCGCATTTGAATTCAATGTTTTTCCATATTCTGAATCTACCAGGAGGCAGCTGCGGTTGGTTTATGGCATAGGCGGCAATTACAGGGATTACATAGAGACAACTATATTTGACAAGGATGAAGAATTCCTGTTCAGCCATCAGTTTTGGGCAAATTATAGAATTATACAAAAATGGGGTTCAATAAATTTTAATTCTAATTGGAGCAATTACTTCCATGATTGGTCGAAGAATCGTCTGACAGCAGGTGTCGGATTTAATTTTAGGATTGTTAAAGGACTAAATATTCATTTTGGCGGAAACGCATCACGTGTTCGGGACCAACTGTCGCTGGTTAAAGGAGGCGCCACAGAACAGGAAATCCTTTTGCATATTAAGCAGATCGAAACAAGCTATAACTATGGAACATGGTTTGGGGTATCCTATACTTTCGGTTCCATCTATAACAATGTGGTAAATCCACGATTTGGAATTGGAGATGACTTCGATTAACCTTTTCAGCCTAAGATTTGTCCGTTTCACCAAGTTTATAACATTATAAGAAAGATTATTCCATACTTTTATACTTGTCTAAATATTTTGAGAATCTAATAATTACATGACTATGAAAAGGTATTTGTTTATACTCATTGTTTTTGCAGGATTTTTATCATCCTGTGAGGAGAAAGCCTCAATTAATGATAATCTTTTGGCAAATGATGATGAGCTGATTCTGGCAATTCAAAATGCCGACAATAAGGTGGTGATTAGTGTAGATGAGTTGCTCCCTGATTCTAAAAAGATATTGAACAGTGACTATTCAGAAAACACCCTCGACGAGGCAAAATATGCACCAGAATTGGGATATGAGGTGGCACTGAAAAAGAAAGGCGGATCTCTTCTGGAAAATGGGGGAAAAGAAAGAAATGGCGGACGTTTTCATGTGTATTTTGATCTAAGAGGTAAGGAGTTAAGATCCGGAAAGGACAACGGAGGACAAGGAGCTTGTTTCAGTTTTGTTTTTCCAATAACCTATACTATGCCTGATGAATCAGAAATTACAGGCAGCGACATGAAAGAATTGAAAAAAGCCATTAAGGCTTGGTACAAAGATAATCCTGATACCGATAAAAAACTCAGCTTAATATTTCCTGTTGAAGTTAATTTCAAAGGCAGGACCATTATTATTAATAACGAGAGGGAGATGTATAAGGTTCGTATGGATTGCGCCGGAGATAAAGATGAGTACAAGGACAAAGTTCCGTGTATAGAAATGTTATATCCAGTCAGTTACCTGCTTCCAAGTGGCAGAACATTAACTGCGGACAGCGGAGAGGATTTAAGAACTAAAATGGCCGCATGGAAGGAAGCCAATCCTGATTCACGAGAACGCCCGAGCCTGGTATATCCTGTAAACGTGAAGTTTAAAGGTGAAGAAATGACCATTAAGAACAAGAGAGAGATGTTCAGGATCCGTACTGCTTGTGCCGGCGAAAAAAACAAAGACGATGATGGAGACAAAGAGGCCTGTTTTGATCTTGTATATCCGTTGACATACGTTATAAGTGACTCTAGAATTGTAGCTGAATCTGAGAAAGATTTTGATAAGGCCCTGAAGCAATGGTATAAAGATCATCCAGATTCAAGAGTACATCCTGCGTTGCAATTTCCAATAAAAATCAGCTATGAAAGTGACAGAGGCAACAGAATTGTAGATATTGCTGATCAGGAAGCTCTTAAAAAGGCTTACGATGATTGTGACCGGTAAGCACTGCTATTCACAATGCTCTCGAAAAAGAATTCAATATATATTATTGTTCTAGCGGCACTGTTGGTGGTTATTTTAATCAATATCCGCGAGTTCTCTTAGTTCGGTGGTTAGAAATTCTCCAAAAAGGGAAGGGCTGGAATTTATTCAGGAGATGTCGAATACATATCGATATACATTAACCAGCAAACAGCAAGACCTGGTGACGCTGAAAGAGGAAATGGAATTTCTTGATGCTTATACTTATCTCCTAAAGAAAAGATTTGGTGATAACCTGGTATTCGATATACAGATACCTGGTGATGCAGGAGAAATGAAAATTCCTCCCATGGCTGTTCAGACCTTGGTGGAGAATGGGATTCAGCACAACATAATCACAAAAGAAACTCCGCTCAAATTCAAAATTTACGTCGAGAACGAGATGGTATGCGTTGAGAATAACCTTTATAAAAAGGAAAACTCTGAGGGCTTTGGTTCCGGATTGAAGAACCTGGCCAATCGCTTTGAGCTTATTGCTGGGAAAAGCATTGATATTGAGCAAAACGATTCTCACTTTAGAGTGAAATTGCCACTGATATAAAGGTTCTGCTCATAGAGGATGAATTGGGTGTAGCCCAAAATCTGATTGATATTATTCATAAGGTTGACCTGGATATTGAGATTCTAGCCATTATTGAATCTGTTAAGAGAGCTGTTAAGTGGATACAGGAGAACCCTCCTCCTGACCTGGCTTTTTTTGATATCCGCCTGGCGGATGGTGATTCATTTCAGATTTTTGATCAGACCCACCTTGATTTTCCTGTGGTCTTTACTACTGCGTATGATGAATATGCTCTTAAGGCGTTTAAAGTCAATAGTATAGATTACCTTCTTAAGCCTATTGATAAGGAAGCCCTACAAGCATCACTGGATAAGTTTGAATCATTTTACAGCAGGGGTCATTCTGTAGATAATGAGAGTGTAATTAGAGCTATCAGAGAACTTAGATCTCTGGAGAAGGCTAAATACAAGAAGAATTTCCTCATCCATCATAAAGACAAAATATTACCTCTGGGAATTGATGAAATAGCTTATTTCTGCCTGAGCTGGTTCCGCCTCCGGAGGAAGATGTTCTGATAAGTAAAACTAAGGCATCAGCCTTTAAGAAGTGGCTGGAGGACTGAATAAGGCAGAGGGCAGAAGGCCCAAGGCAAAAGTAGGATTTAGGGAATAAGACTCAAGGATTAAGTTTGATGCCTACGACCCGCAACCTGTAACCTGCAACCTGTAACCCGTAACCCGTAACATATTTTGTATCTTTAGATTTAATTATAATAATACAGCTATGAAAACTTCTCCTGTCTTAATCCTATTAATTGCTCTGATAATTCAAGCCTGTTCCATGGGCGGCAATGAGTTTCACGTTTCTACAAAAGGAAATGATTCTAATGCCGGGACCGAAGCAGAACCACTGAAAACCATTTCCGCTGCGGCAGAATTGGCTCTACCGGGTGATGTAATTACTGTTCATGAGGGAATTTACCGTGAGCGTATCAACCCTCCAAGAGGTGGTACATCGGATGGTGAGCGGATAACATATCAGGCTGCTCCGGGAGAGAGTGTTGCTATTAAAGGTTCTGAATTAATGTCAGGGTGGGAGTATGTACAGGACGATACCTGGAAAGTCATTATTCCAAATAGTTTCTTCGGTGATTTCAATCCCTACCAGGATCTAATAAATGGAGATTGGTTTAACCCCAGAGGAAGAGAGCATCATACTGGTGCGGTTTATCTGAATGGCCACTGGTTAACTGAGGCAGCTCATATAGACAGCCTGATGAAGCCATCCGGGGATACTCCATATTGGATAGCTGAATCAGATTCAAGTCAGGATGGGAGTACAACAATATGGGCACAGTTTAATGGAGTTGATCCGAATAAGGAACTTGTAGAAATCAATGTCCGACAAACTGTTTTTTATCCTAAAGAAACCGGGATCAATTACCTTACTGTCAGGGGTTTCACCATGGAGCATGCAGCTACACCATGGTCGCCGCCTACTGCTGAGCAGATTGGTTTAATCGGTACGAACTGGAGCAAGGGTTGGATCATTGAGGATAATACCATACGCTATTCTACATGTGTTGGAATAGCATTAGGAAAACACGGTGATGAATATGACAATACCTCGGCGAACTCTGCCGAAGGTTATGTTGAAACAATTGAGCGGGGCCTGGCACAAGGCTGGTCAGGCGAGAATATCGGACACCATATTGTCCGCAATAATGAAATATCCAATTGCGAACAGGCAGGGATAGTTGGCAGCCTTGGTCCAATATTTTGTGAGGTATACGGGAATGAAATCCACGATATACACATTCGCCGATTATTTACCGGGGCAGAAATGGCAGGGATCAAATTCCACGGAGCTGTGGATACCGAGATAAGGGGTAACCACATTTACCACTGCTGCAGGGGGATCTGGCTCGACTGGATGGCCCAGGGCACAAGGGTTACGCAAAATTTACTGCATGATAACGGCCCGAGTGAAGACCTTTTTATGGAGGTTAACCACGGACCCTCCCTCATCGATAATAACCTGATGCTGTCGGGCACCTCTTTACTCGTAAATTCACAGGGGGCCGCCTATGTGCACAACCTGATGGCAGGACGGATCTGGGTGGGAACGGGGGAAAACAGGCTTACACCCCATCTTAAGCAACATTCAACAGAGGTGGCCGGCCTGGCGCCAAACAAAAGCGGGGATGAAAGATTCTATAATAATATTCTTACCGGCGAGGCTGATCTGGGGGCATATGACAAAACTATTTTACCTGTTTGGATGGATGGAAATGTTTATCTTAAAGGTGCTAAACCGGGAAAAGCAGAACCTTTTCCGGCTGTCCTTAATGATTTTGATCCGGGGATTAAGCTGCTTGATGAATCAGATGGCTGGTTCCTGGAAATAAAACTTGACGAGTCATGGACCTCCCTCCAGGCAAGGAAAATTATCACTTCTGAAATTCTTGGTAAAGTGTCGGTTCCTAATCTACCTTACGTAAGACCAGATGGAAGCCCATATCTTATTGATACTGATTACTTGGGAGACAAAAGGAATACTGATGATATCTTTCCGGGGCCTTTTACTGTCAGGGATGGGAAGGTGAGGGTTAAGGTTTGGTAGAATTAACTTTTCCCTATCACCACATTCCACTTCCTGATGTACCATTCCTTTATCAGTCCATTCTTAACGTAAGGATCATTATTCACGAAGGATTTAGCATCATCTTCATTCTCGCCCCTGAAAATAAGCAGGGCTTCGTCAGGCGGGCTATCGAGGGCACCGGCCAGAACAAGCCCTTTGGCCTCGTGGTATTCGGTGGCAAGGCCAAGGTGTTCCTGCCTGAAGGCAGCACGCTTTTCAATGTAATTGTCAACGGTTTTGTAAACGAGGATGTAGTAGTTCATAACGGTTTATTATTTTCCGTAAAATTATAAAAGTGACAGAGGGGATCAAATTCGTGTTTTTACAGTTTCCCAGGTTTCGGTGATTAAAAAACTTTCCTCCATATAGCTGATCATCTTTTCAAATTTCACCATTGGAACGGCAAAGGATAATGTGTCTTTTGGCACACAAGGCCTTGCAGAAGGATCGAACATCCCGATAACAGCCCTGGGCCTTTCAGCATCTTTTTCAAGATACGGATAATGGACAATTGTACCGCAGCCTGCACCAAAAGGGGTGAAGGTGCTGTTTGGTTCTGTCTGGTCGAAATTTGCCAGGGTAAACAGGCCCGACAGTATATCGGGTTTTGCAAAGAAGATCACTACAGCCGGATCGTCAGATTCTTCGAGTTTATCCCAGCGTTTGAAAATGATGAAATTTCCCTGCGCATCTTCGATTGGTTTATGATGCTTTTGCCATTCCAGAACCATTTCCGGCGTCCTGACATATCTTTCCCCTTCCATTTTGCCCGGAATGCCATAGGAAAGAAAATATTCGAAATCCTCCCGGATTTTTTCAGAATAGCCCAAATAGCGCCTTGCGCCGGGACATGCAATGGCTTCAGCACCAAAGGCCAGTGATTCTCCATTTCTGACCTGTACCAGTTCACAGATCAGACAGCTCCTGCCCCTGGGCCGTGAGGCTGATTTTGCATTGCCGGCATCAGCGCGATAATAGAAAGTAATGGGCAGTTCAGCATCTCCAAAGTATTTTTCCCACAATTTGAGAAACTTGTTTTTGATTTTCAGATCCATCGAATAAATAAATTTTTAAGACTTACCTAAAGGTAGCACCTTAGATTAATTAAAACTATTGTTGTTTCATGTTCGTTATAGCAAGGGCCTTACGCGTTATGATTGGCATCGGATGGAAGTGTTTACAATGTTAAGAGCTACGAAAATTACTCACATCTGAGAGCTTCGACCGGATTTTGATTTGCCGCCTTCCAGGATTGTACAGAGACAGTAACGAGGGCAATAATTATAGCAACTATGCCTGCTAACAAGAAGATCCACAATGATATAGAGGTTTTATAAGCGAAATTTTCCAGCCATTTATTCATTGCATAGTAGGCGATGGGAATCGCAACCAAAACAGATATCAGAATCCATTTGATAAAATCCCATGTCAGCATGCCTAGAATCTGGCTAACTTTAGCACCGTTTACCTTGCGTATCCCTATCTCTTTGGTACGGCTTTGAGTTTTCAGCAGTGACATGCCAAGTAATCCCATGGAGCAGATGAACAACGATATCAGGGTAAAAACAAACAGAAGCCTGGCCTGTAGGAGTTCCGATTTGTAAAGATCCTCGTACATAGAACTAAGGTATTTATACTGAAAAGGATATTCCGGAAACATTTGAGTCCAAACGTTTTCAATGTCAGTCAGTGCTTGTGTTTGCATACCATCTTCAAATGAAATTACAAAGTTAATCAGCCACATATCCTGACGTTTAAATAAAACCAGCGGTTCAATTTCCTTTTTAACGGAAGAGAGATGAAAGTCTTCCACGACTCCAATAATATGACCCTTGGGAATAGCCAGGTCCCCTTCGCCGAAAATGAGATCGAACTCTTTGCCAATTATTTGTGTGTGGTCCGTATAATGAAGTCTCCTCATGGCTGATTCATTTATGATATACTCACCAGAGCCTTCATTGTCAAGGTTGGTTTCCGAGAAATTATGGCCAGAAAGGAAATTCAAAGAAAATATGCTTGCAAAAGAGTAATCACAGGGGAAAATCCCAATATAATTGTCAGGATTATTCTCATCGACAGATATATATCCTTCCATCTCGAACTGGAAAATGTCGTTTGCTTCACCACCAGGCGGCTCTAGCATAGCGGAGACATGTTCGATAGCCGGACTTTTTAGTAGTTCCTCCTTAAAAATCTCAAATTCAGATTGAATATTAGTATGTACTTGTCCGATACAAATAATATTATCATCTTCAATACCCATGCTGCTTCTGAGAGCGAAGTTAGTCTGTTGCTGGATAACAATTACAGCAATTATCAAGGCGATTGATATTGTATATTGAATCACTATCAGACTCTTACTGATCCCTTTCGACCCGAATCGCTTCAGCAGGGGTATGAGACCGGCAAAGATGATGATAATACTAAACAGGCTAATAATTGCCATGATCAGGGATGCTTTGCCGCCTAAGAGGTTCAAGTTGAATTCCTTTTGAATGAAACTGCTGGCCAGCAAAGAAAAAAATATGCCAAATGAGATTGATGCAATGACAATAAGGGTCCCTTCTGATAGAAAATGTTTAAACTTCATCAAGGTTGAGGCTCCTGAAATTCTGCTGATAATGAAGTATTTGTGGTAATACGCAGCCATTCCGATGTTTAGATTGGCATAGTTTATCAGAGCTATAAGCAGTAGAATCAATACGGCTATAGAAAGTGTAAAAACAACAGCCATATTGCTATTTGGTTCTATTTCACGCAGTTTTTTTGAATGTAAGTGGATGCTCTCAATCCCTTGTAGGTGTGCATTGAGAACTACATCATCCGACACATATCCGAGTTGCACTTTAGTGAATTCAGCGAAGCCAGAGCTTATATTCAAGGGAACAGAATTTTCATGTAATAACAGGTAAGTCCAGGCCCAGCTGTTAAAAACAGATTTATCGACAGGGGAAGCTATAAATTCAGGGTGGAAATGACTGTTTTGAGGAAAATCCTTCATTACACCCTTGATGGTAAAATCTAAATCCTTTCCATAGAATTGTCCTGATGGCAAGGTCAGTATCTGCCCTACAGGATTATTATCGCCAAATATTTTCTGTGAGTAACTCTCGGAAATAATGAGTGATCCGGGATCATCAAGGATACCTGCAGGATTACCGCTTATTAATTCAGTGTCAAACACATCAAAGAAAGTGCTGTCACATTCAAAGGCCTGCCTGAGTTCCAGGTATTTTTCCTTATACTTAATTACTCCGCCCCGGATAGGCACCAGCCTCACATAACTCTCTATTTCCGGAAAATAGTCAGCTAAGGCCGGAACAAAGCCGGGATTTGGTATCCTGGCGAAATGCTTGTCATAGAAGGAGTTGGATTGGGTAGTGCTTAGGCGGTATATCCTTTCTGAATTATCATGAAAGCGATCAAAAGTCAGCTCGTTATGTAAGAATAATAAGATTAGCAGGATACAGCTTAGAGCCAGGCTTAAACCAGCCACTTTGATAAGATTCAGGAAGGGGCTCTTTGCAAGATTTCTGATAACGAAGATCCAAATCATCTGGAACCGGCTGTTTTTTTTGGATTGATCCTACAAAAATACTCCCAGCCTGATCCCTCCAACCAACAAGGTTCCTGAATAGCCCATATCTCCCCACCATTCGTTGTAATAGCCGTGAAGGCCTGTCGTTTTATCGTCGAAACTGAAGCGGATACCTAAACCAATATATGGATCAATGTATAGGGATTCTCCTAATGTAAACTTAACGCCGATTAGGAAATTTCCCCCGAGCTTAAAAATGTTGGTTGTCATTTCTTGTTCGACCAGCCCAATATAGTTCCCGCCATTATCAATGAATTCCTTCACTGTTAATCCTTCATCCGTAACGGAAAAGTAATTGAACACAGGTCCATACGCAAAGTATACAGCTTCATTACCAGGTTTTTCATTTAAAAATATTTTGTACTGGAGCTCCAGACCAGCGCCTGCCATGCTCTTATAGTCCCAGTCCCAGTTACCCCTGGTGCTTATATACAATTGGGGTGCCACTACAATACAATGATTGGGCTTGTTTTTCAAACTGAAGTCCAGATCAAAACGCATACCGTTAATAGCGGTGTACTGTGGGACTATTCCAAGGCTGAAGGATTTTGCTTCAGGCATATTTTCAGTCGTTTGTGAAAAAAGAGAAAGGGGGAGTATTAATAAGATGATTAATATGTTTCGCATAGTGTTTAATTTATAGTCCAACATTGATTTCACTTAATTTCCGAAGGCTATCTCCCTCCATTTTATACTGGACAAAGCCAGTTTCTCCGATTACCAGTGCACGGTCCTTATCCAGGATAATATCATAAGCAACTATATCATCAAAATGGAACAGTTCCTCAATATTTGTTTTGTCACTTACATCAAAAACCTTTAAGCCATCATCGCAAACCCAGAGTGTGTCCTGCCTTATGGCCAGGCCCCGTGGGCCTATCATCTCGTATTGCTTTACGAGGGTAGGGCTTTGAAGGTTTGCCAGATCAATTATATGCAACTCATTCACTGCCCTCCAGCACCTTTCACTCAGGTTGCTCAGTGTTACATAGGCATAGTCGCCATCAGAAACAACCGGATCGCAGGACACAATATGCTCGTAAAATGAAATCTCTATGGGTGATGTGTGGGTGCTGACATCATAAATATACATGCCCGAACTAGTTCCGAGAAAAAGCGTGTTTCCAATAGGGAAAATTGTTTCCACTTCAAATCCAACAGGTTTATCTTTCTTAAATTCTGGATTATCAGGCTGGCTGATGTCAAAGACCTTTAGGTTTGTATGGTCGACAGTGAACAAGTGATCGGCGACAATAGTGAACCTTGCCATTGAACCGCCTGTTCCCTCTCCGGATGAATCCTTAGCTCCAATATCGTTAAATTCACATGATTGACTTATAAACGACAGCAAAAAAAAGGAAATCAGCGATATGCCAAATAGATTTTTGTTTTTCATCTTCATGCCCTCCCCTATCTTTTGACCCATTTAACTAATATGGCTCCATCAGGTTTTGCCTGTTCCTCCTGCCAGTATAATCCCCTTCCGTCCGGGGAGATCAGCTCAGGGAAAACGTTTCTGGTCCTTCCAGTTACCTCAATTGTTGTGAGTTCCAGATTAAAACGAATAGCAATCAGATCAACTGCATTATCAGCATATAAGATATTTCCTTTCACTGCCATATCTATGCATCCGTCGATGCTTATGAAAGCCGCATTTGCAGGATTCTCCGGGTTTGAATTGTCGATTACATGGATACCGCGGTACTTCTCATTAATAAAGATGAATTTATCTTTCAGGTAGATTTTTCCCGCTTCCATTATCGGTTCAGGACCTTTAAATTTCACATTGTTTTCCATATCGCTGCGCAGCATAAATATGGGCTGATAAAGCGCGTTAAACACGGGTTCATTTTGAAACCCCATCATTATCAGCAGAAGCAGCAAAACAGAGTAGGATGCTATTTTTTTCATATTTTAGGTTTTTATACTGGGGGGGACAGTTTTTTTGTAGACCTAAAAAATCTATCAGATCTTCTTATCTCAAAAGTAGTAATAAATCTAAGGAACCTGACAATAGTATTAAATATTTACCAGGTCGATATTAAGTCCTTTTATGCCGATGCTGCTCATGTAAATTGAGAAGAGTATTATCAGGCTTAGCAATATTTTGTCGTGAAGCTTATTCGATTTATTCTCTTGGGTCGTCTTCAACTATTGCATAAAGAAATCCATCTTTCCACAGGCCTCGAACTGGGATAACCTTTCTCCTTAGACCTTCTTTAATCATTCCGGATTTTTCCAGTACCCTTTTTGAACCAATGTTTTCAGTTATTGTGTTAGCTTCAATCTTATGTAACATAAGATCCTCAAATCCAGCCTTTATGAGCCTTTTCACTGCTTCTGTAGCGTAACCCATGTTCCAATGAGGTGGAGCAATTTCATAATATATTTCTCCTGCCTTAAATTTGTCAAGCGAAAGTGTTATTCCAGCTATCCCAATGAATTCATTTGAGTTTTTCAATGAAATTTTGAACGTGTAGTACTTTCTGGGAGAATTTGATTGCGCTCTGATAAATGGTTCGACAGATTTCTTCGTTGCTTCCAGATCTTTTGGAATACCAGTTGTATTATATTCATCAACTTCAGGATAAGAATGAAGTTTATGTATGTCTTCAATGTCCACCAATGAAATAGTCTTTAGATTAAGTCTTTGCGTCTCTAGTTCCATGTTAATTTGTAGATATTATTTGGATTTTGAATCTATTTTGACTTTTCGGATCCAGTTTGATAACTTCTTTTCCCTTACCAAAACTCTTCAGGTGAACAATTATGTTTTCACATGAGGAGTCCGAAAGAGGCTCAATTGTCAAACTTGCATTTGTTCCACCCTGGTCCACTATTAACTCAAATGTGACTGCACCAAAAGGTGTGGCAATTCCGCTTAGTTTTGTTGTCATCCCAGGCTTGATCCACTCAGTAGGCAAACCTTCAAAAAGATGCAGTTCGTTGCCTCTGTCGAGAGCCAAGAGATGGATAGCCAGACGGATATATTCCGCACTGGCCCAGTTGTGAGGCATGTCGCCAACTTTTTTGAATTTTTCACCTTTCAATGATTGTTCTTCACGCCAAACAAGGGTTGGGGAAGCATGATTACCAAAGGCATAGAGCGAATTAGCTGCTTTCTGGCCTTCACCCTGCCAGAGCCAGGCGTGGCCGTAAAAGGAGGCAAAGTAATTCCAAATTCCTGTTGCGTCCCATCCTGTTCCATAAACCATTCCTTCCCGTTCAGTATCTTCAAGCATGGCCAGATTGCCGGCCACCAACGGATCGTCAGCTGAGAAAATTTGGCCCGGATAAACGGCATGACAAAAAGCCCACTGTGCACGTTGGGGAAGCTGCTTCTTCCCGGCTTCACCCAAAAGAATTGGCAGATAGCTGTTGCCATTGGGATCTTTGCTCAGATCTCGTTTAGCGGCTTTTTCGAATGCCAGCATAAAATCGTCATACTCTTTCTGCCATTCCTTTGCTTCCTCACTTTTCCCCAACCATTCGGCGGCCTGTATGAAGGCCTTTAATCCGGTTAAATTCCAGTATGAATTGGTGTACTCCTCATGTGTCCCGCCTATTCCGCCATCGAGAGTGCCGGGAGGGTTCAATCCGTCATCGAGCGGGGAAGCATTGTTTAGTGTTTGTTGTCGAAGTGTTTTAATGTATTCGGCAATGAGCTGGAGCTTGGGCCAGATCGATTCCAGCCAGGCTTTATCCTGGGTGAGTTGTGCATGTCTGACGCATGTCCAGAGAACGATACCGTTCTCCTTCCAGAAATCAGGTGTCAGGGACTCAATACGTCCATCCTCTTTCTGGGTTGTAAGCTCATAGGCCACCCCGTTACGTGCCTGATCACCGGCGCCGAGCATTGCCGCGGTTTCCAGCAGAAAGGCCCCGTCGACAATCCACAGTCCCCTGTAGCAGGTTGGGCCCACCTGGAAAGCAGGAAGGCCTTTTTTTATTTCCCTTGCCTGCCAGATATTGCGGATGGATGACTCGATCAGGGCCTGGATCCCCGGATCAGGAACATGTACGCGGTCGAAGGGAAGTAAAGGGTTGTTTTCCCAGAATGATATTGCATCATCCTGAAAAACAATAACCTGTTCTAATATTTTAGAATCGTTCGGAGTAGCGGGACCGTCAGAATACCCATTGGCATATTGTACATAAAATGATCTGGTTTGACCTGCAGGCACCATAATAGGCTCCAGCCGGATATTATGCTGTGTATCATCATCCTTATTACTACCGGTCATTCTTAGCGATGATGTGACTGCCTCAAAGTTATTGATGACAGCCTTTTGTCTGCCTGGTTCAAAAGAAAAAGGCAGAGCGGTGTTCACCCTTAGGATGGGTTGGAAAACACGGCCCTGATTCCCGGTATTTTTAACTTTTACCAGGATATAATCATCCCGCTGCGGGCCGCCGTAATTTGCATGGGTAATATCTGCCAATGCGGTTGAATTCAGTTTTCCGGCAATGAGAGCATCATCATCATGTTTACTGCCAGCATCAAAAACCCAGAGCCCGTTAAGTATCGTGTTCTTGTCGGATCCCTCGGGTGCTGCCTCTACTGAAATATTGATTTTCCCATCGTTGTTGCTGTCCCTGGCATCGAACCAGAATGCCCCTGCTATATTCTGGCCAATATCAGCCACTGCGTCATTAGTTATAGCTTTGGCTCCTTCCACGGACAATATCTGGATACGATTGCCTGCTTTACTCCAGTATCCTTCGCACAGGACGAGTGCAATGCATCGTGAAGCCCCTATAGGTACATCTAATTCGTAGTGGATATTGCCATTCATATGTACGGCGATATTCCTGAGCGATGGATCTAGGCTGGCAGGGGGATTGGCCCAGTTTTGAAGTACGCCGCCATCGTCCATACGCTTCAAAATTTTGACAGCTGGTTTTCCCGACCTGATTTTGACATCTGCAAATGCCTCCTCAATAATCTCAAGGCCATCTGCCTCACGGTATGTCCTAACAATTGGAATACGAGGAGAGTATAGCTCCTGTTTGATCCATTGGGCTTCTGCATCAATGAGAACACTAATTCGTGTTCCAAACTCCCGCCCGCCTTGCTTGTAATGATAAAGCAGCTCCCCACTTTTGTCTACGAGAGTTTTATGTGGATCATCCGGAAGACAGATAGCCGTTTGCCATTCTGGTGGGGCGAAGCTGAAATTCTGCTTGTTATCCTGAGCTAATGCTGCTTTGGGGAGCATTGTAGATGCACCTATAAGAAATAGTGCGATACATATTTTTTTTAGATCAATCATAATGAAAGCGGCATTTAGCAATTAATATTTCCTCATCGGCGACTTTATAAATCAATCTGTGCTCATTGTCAATTCTCCGCGACCAATAGCCTTTATACTTGTATTTTAACGGCTCCGGTTTTTCGAGCCCGGAATAGGGCGTGCGGGAAATATCTTTTAAAAGATCATTAATTCTTTTGAGAGTCTTCTTGTCGTTCTTCTGCCAATACAAATAATCCTCCCATGATTCGTCTACGAAGGTATATTTCATCAGTCAAGAAGTTCTTTTTGAAACGAAGATCCTTTTTGAAGTTTTTCTATTGCAGAATCAAGTCTGGCTTCATTTATTTTAGATGATAATTCATACTGGGTTGTAGTCAATGAATTATACTCTTCCAATGAAATAACCACCACTCCTGAATCCTTACCACGATTAATAATCAGAGTCTCAAAATTCTTTGTTACTCTATCGAGGTATCTTTTTATATCTTTTCTAAAGTCTGAAATTGTTGTCGTTATCATGATTTCAAGTATTAGTACGATAATATGTACAAATATATGTACAAAATGAGATTATTTCAAATTATTGTTTGGACAATTGTTCAGAATTTATCCCCTTCAATGAATATGATATCATTCTTGCTTCCTGCGTATCGCAGGTATATAATATATTTGTTTTCCAATCAACCGCACCGTAAAATATCCAACTGTCCAATTTGTAATGAATTAGAGCTTCTCCTTTGGGGTTAAACAATGAAAGATTGCTAGGTGGTGCTGTGCCAACCAATCTATCACGATCCAGCACCAGAATGTATTTATCAGATAAGAAGGTCCTTGTAAAATGCTCCTTATTGTTAGCATAAATATCTTTGTCTCCAGTATTGAATATTTCAGAGCCTTTTTCTTTTATTACTCTTAGAAAATCACCATCGGCATTATAGACATGCAGTCGCCTCATCACATTGAAGCAGCTCACAATTCTTTGAGATGCAGCATCCATTTCCAGGTACATTATCCTTGCAATATTTTCGAATTGATCTGATGGGAAAATTTGCTTTAATTCTATTGGTTCATGGAGATCCCGACTTTCTTTGGTAGAATAGTTGTAAACATGTAATGCACTTGAATTGGGGCTAAAGAGTATAGAATCTTTTGTAATGAAGGATCTAAGTCCTCTCAATTCGTCAGGAACCTTAAACTCGCTTATTATGATAATCTCTTTCCCTTCAATTGATTTTGTCAGATTAATGTTTTGAAATATTCGCCTTCCGTTATCATAGACCTGGATAATGAGGTCTTTACCCATGAATGAAGACATGGGGGTCAGGTGTGGGGGATTAAAAAACTCTCCAGGTCCTTTACCAAAACCTCCAAAAGCACCGATAAGCTTTTTGGAATTTATGTTATATACACGAATTGATCCACCGGCCCGTTTCCAGTCAACCACCACCATGATGCTGTCATAAATCCGCATATCTCCACAATTACGAATATCCAACCACTCAACAAGCACAGAATTAAGCTCATACTTCTTTTGAAAACCTTCATACTCCACTACTTCAACTGTTGAAGTTTCTGGCGAACAGGCAGTGCTTAGGATAAAAAATGCAATGATTACAAGAAAGGTGTTACTATTCCTCATGGCTTAGGTTATACGCTATTACGGGGGGGCAGGCCTAAAAGTACATAATTTTTAGTCAATGATAAATCCTAGGTTAATTGCTTTGTCGGGGAAGATGCTGATGTCGGTCATGTTTGGGTTGGTGTTGTGGGTTTGCAGTAATTTGTAATTCCATTTCCGCCAAAATACAATACATTAGTAAACCGAAATCTAATAGCCTATGAAACCTCTGATAAACGTATTATTGCTGGTTATTATATCAGTTCCAGCATTTAACCAGGTCACGCAAAAAAACGATGAACCTGCTTCCCTTCGCTGGACGGAAGAAAAAGCCAATGAATGGTATGACTCGCAGGCATGGCCTTGTGGGTTTAATTACATCCCAGCCAATGCTATCAGTTATACCGAAATGTGGATGCCATACTGCTTTGATCCCGGCTTTATCGATAAGGAGCTTGCCCTGGCGGAAGATATCGGATTTAATGTACTGAGGGTTGTCCTTCCTTTTGTGGTTTGGGAACATGATCCGGGAGATTTTAAAGGCAGGTTAAGTTCTTTCCTTAAAATATGTGATAAGCGGGGCATCAAGGTAATGTTCACCCTTTTTGACGACTGTGCCTTCGGGAGCGATGAGAAGCTGAAGAATCCCTGGTACGGGCAGCAGCCGGAAGTGCTGGAGGGTTGGTATGCCAACGGCTGGACCCCCTCGCCAGGACATGATATGGTAAGGGACTCAACAACATGGCCCCGGCTGGAAAAATACGTGAAAGATGTGATTTCTTCTTTCCGGAATGATCCCCGCGTCTGGGTTTGGGACCTATATAATGAACCCACCAATGGGGGCCTGGGCGATATCTCACTTCCCCTGGTGAAGAAAGTCATTGCCTGGGCACGGGAGGCAGATCCAAAACAACCCCTTACAATTGCACAGTGGAACGGCAATAAAGCCCTTAATGAGATCATTTTTGCAAACAGCGATATTATTGCTTTTCATAACTACAGTGATGCTGAAAATCTGCGTAACCAGCTTCAGGATCTGAAGAAACATAACCGTCCCATAATAAATACGGAATGGCTTAACAGGGGCTATAATTCTCTGGTAAGCACATGCCTGCCGGTATTTAGGGAATATAATGCTGGCTGCATGCACTGGGGACTCGTGAACGGTAAAACCCAAACCCATTTAGCATGGGGCTGGCGGCCGGGGATGGGCGTGCCTGAGAAATACCAGCATGACCTGTTTTCTTCGGATCATAAACCTTTTCACAATGAGGAGATCGCCCTGTTCCGGGATTATATCGATTTAATGTCCCTACGGCAAAATCTGGTGATTTCCCATGGCCCATACCTTGTTGATCCTGCAGAGGATGGGATGACGGTGGTATGGTTTACCAATAGAAACTGTGTTTCCTGGGTGGAGTATTCGGGAGATCAGAATTTCGGGACTTTCCCTTCCTGGGGAGGTTACCCGGAAATTGCGAAAAGCAGTCATGCCGGACTGATTGATGCTAACACGAAAAAGCATGTGATCAGGATAAAAACTCTTGAACCGGGGAAAACTTACAGGTATAGGATCAATTCAAAGGAAATACTACAGTTCGATCCTTACGAGGTGCTTTATGGTGAAACAATTGTCGGGGAGATATCGGAGTTCACAACACTGGACCCCGATGCAGAGAGCTTTTCTTTCGGAGTAGTGGCCGACCTACACGGGAATGATGAGATACTTAATGAGCTGAATGCGGTTAAGCCCCTGGATTCATTCGATCTGATGATCCTCAACGGGGATATACTTAGCTGGATAGGGGATGAGGAAAGAATTTTCAGCGGGTTCCTGGATGCAGCTGTTGAGCATTTTGCCAGCGAAATACCATTTGTTTACATACGTGGCAACCATGAAACCCGCGGGCCGGGCGCCAGGGATGTGATGTCCTACTTCCCCCACCATTCGGGACCTAATTATTATTCATTCCGGCAGGGTGAGGTTTATTTCATCGTCTTAGACTCCGGTGAGGATAAGCCCGATGACCACCCGGTTTATGCAGGACTGGTGGATTTCGACGAGTACCGTTCAGAACAGGCCGGCTGGCTGAAAGAAGAGGTGCAGAAACTGGAATTCAGAAATGCGGGATACAGGGTCGTGGTCTCGCATATGCCCCTCTCCAAAGATAGCACTAAACATGGCTCATATGATATCTATAAAAAATGGGGGCCGATACTTAACCAGGCTAATATCGACCTGATGATCAACGGGCATAAACACCGCTATTCAAGATCAGATAAGTTTGATGATGGGTATAATTTCTCAACTGTGATACTGGGAAAGGAAATGATCATGGATACACAGGTCACGGAGGATAAACTTGATATATCCGTAATTGATACAGAGGGCGAAACTGTTGATGCATTCACTATAGAGAAATCCAGGCCGGCCAGAGCAGACGACTGGAGATTAGGTACATCAGTGGGCAGTATAGATAAACTGACAAAAGATCAGGTGGATCAATTGGCCAAGGCGGGATTCACCGATATGGAGATCGGGATAGGAAGAATACAGACCAGGGAGGACCTGAAAATATTAAAGGAGAGGGTTAAGGAAGTTAAGGAATGGCTGGATGAAAAGAATGTTAATATCTGGTCAATCCATATCCCCTATGGAAGGGATATTGATATCTCCCTGATCGATGAATCGGAAAGGATACTTGCAATTCAGGAGGTTTCGACTATAATCAAGGCGGTCAGGGAGCTGGAACCGGAAAAACTGGTGATCCATCCGAGTTTTGAGCCCTTGCCGGAAGAGGAGAGGGAAAAGAGGCTGGAGGCATGCATCTCCTCCTTGCCCCAGCTGGTTGAGCTGGCATCAAAATATAACATGGGACTGGCTGCCGAATGCCTGCCAAGGACATGCCTGGGTAACACCAGCGATGAAATACTGTCAATTTTAACCCGGGTTGAAGGACTGGAGGTATGCTGCGATGTTAACCACCTCCTTCAGGAAACCCCGGAAGAATTTATAAATGCCGTCGGGTCAGGCATTACCACCCTTCATATAAGTGATTATGACGGTTTAGATGAAAAACACTGGCTCCCGGGCCAGGGAATTATTAACTGGAAAAATGTTCTCGAAAGCCTTGAAACAGCCAGGTATAATGGCCCCTTTATGTTTGAATCAAAAGGAACTTTCGAGGAGAAGGCGGCGGTTTGGGAGAAGATGAAGAGGGAGTATTTGGGGAGGTAGGGAATTGGGGAATTGGTAGCGGTATCCTTATGTCCCTTTAACAGCGTTTATTTTCCCCCACACATCGTTATGAAATACAATAGGAACAAATGAATTGTCTGGAGCTTCCCCCACTCTGATTATAACCAAATTTTCTCTCGGAACGATATCAATAAACTGACCATTTTCCCTCATAGCAGCGAATAAATCAGATGGTGTATTTGTTGAAAAGGGAATATTAAATGAGGCTGAAATCCCGGGTAGAATAATTAATGATTTTCCATTTAACCAGGTTAAATAAGTCCTTTTTACTCTTTTGAGCCCCAAGGGGTAGGATGAAAAAAAGCATAGCAATTCTGAAATAAGGGTCTCTATAACATTCGATTTTTAAGTGTTGGATGCTAAATATACTAAAACCACTGCCTTTTACGAAAAAGAAGAACCCCTAGAAATGATAAAAATAAAGAACCGAAAATTATTGTTGGCATTGCCCATAATGACCCCTCCATGAAATTTGGCACATTCATACCAAAAATACTCACAATTAAGGTCGGGATCATCAGGATAATGGAAATGAGGGTAAGTTGTTTCATTACCACGTTGAGATTGTTTGAAATCACCGAAGCGAAAGCATCCATCATGCCGCTTTGTATATCAGAATAGATCTGGGCCATTTCCAATGCCTGCTTATTTTCAATGAATGCGTCTTCTAGAATGTCCTCATTTATTTCCGATGTTATTTTCTTTGAATTACGGAGCCTTGCCAGGACTATTTCATTCGCTTTAATCGAAGTGATAAAATATACAAGGCATTTTTCCATTTTCAACAGCTTGTTCAGTTCCTTGTTCTTAATTGATTTCTCAAGGTCCTGTTCAATGGCGGCTGTCATCTGGTTTATCTGCTTTAAATACCTGAGGTACAGGCTCCCGGATCTTAAAAACAGTCGCAAAACGAAATTTATATTATCAGTTATCTGCCGGTAATGTTCCCTGAAGGGTGAAAACTGATCGATTGGCAAAACCTGGTTTTCCTGCATACATAATGTCAGTGTATGATTTTCGGTGATGAAAATACCAAGGGGGATTGTATGAAAGGGCACACCGTTATTTCTGATCTCAACAGGGATCCTTAAAATGATCAATGTCCAGTCGTCCTCGATCTCTATACGCGGCCTCTCATCAGCGTCCAGTATATCGTTAATGGCATCAACCGGTAAACCAAAATCATCAGATAACCTTATGATTTCCGGGGGAGTAGGGGTGGTGACATTTATCCAGCAGCCTTTTTCCGGCCCGGTAATTTCACTATATCCACCAAATGTTTTGAAGATTTTAATCATGATCATGCCTCCTTACATTTTTGTCTGTAAGGAAACAAGCGCTGCCCTTACAGAAGTGTTAGTACTTTGTTTTTTCGATGATAAGGGCCTTCGTCCATTATTTTAATATTAATTTTCGTTTGCAAAAGTAGTTTTATTCATGGAATATACTACAATTTTTCCTTTTCCATATTTGTCGAAGATTCAATAGGCAGCCTGCTCTCTCCATGGTTGGCACTTGAGTTGAAAAAATACGAAATAATAATAAATCTCTTAAAGAATGAATAATTATGTGTTGCACAGGTTCGCAGCTATACGACTTTTTGTATTTTAATCGCAGATATCATTCAGCTCCTGCAGCAGAGCATCCTGTTTCTTTTTAGATAATTCCAAGGAAGCCAGAATTTCTTTGTTGTTCCATAATTGAGAGCAGGTGACCACGCCCTGGTTCAGCAGGACCTGTTTTTCCTTTTTGCTGATCTTGCTCAATATTGTCAGCGGGTATATTCTCTCCCTTTCAATAAGGTCTTTCAGGCCATTACCGGCAGGAAAGTCCCATCCCATAAGTTTAAGCCCGCTGCAATGTCCAAACTGGACTGAGTCGGAAGTGAGGCGGGTATTGGTGACCACCCATCCAATAAAGGAAAAGCCCTGATATTCAGGCATATCTTTCCTTTTACGAATAATATCGTCTATACGTGAATGAACATAAAGGGGGACCTGTACACTTACCTGCTTCCCCTGGAACTGGTGATATTTGCACTCAACAAGGATTTGTTTATCCGCCCGTGTTGCAATCACATCTATCTCATGTGTAACACAATGCCCTTCAATTATTTGTCCGACGCTGACCTGATAGCCCTGTTTTTCAAATATTATACCCACGAGATGTTCAAATGGATATCCAGTAGGCCCGAGCTCCATGATTGCCTGTTTGAGTTTGTACCTCAGGGCAGGCACGGTTTTTTTGCGGCTCAAAAGGGAAAAGGCCCGTGTATATATTTTTTTCGTGGTAACGCCATCATAGGCCCAGCTCATTATGTCGGCAACAATCTCATCTATGATGTCATTTCCTGCTCCCGCATTTCGCAGGGAGCCTTCCAGTTTTTCTATCTTAAAAGCCTCTTTTTCCCCGGAAGCTTTTGTGACCAGAATTATGTTCGTAGTTTCCGGTTTTAGGTTCGTCATTCAGGCTGTATTAATAATTTTCTAAAATCAAAATTATATATCTCTGTTGAGTTTTCCCCTGTTGAAGGAGAAATAAATTCCGGCAATGCTGATAATGGAGAAACTGATGAAACCCCATTTGATAACCTTCAGGAATAGCTGATCCGGTGCATCTTCAACCGACTGATTACCAAGTATCCCGGCAAAGAAAAGCGTGGCAAGCGTCATGCTGGTTATTTGCCCTATAACCCTCATGGTAGCTGCGGAGCCTGAAGCCAGGCCATACTGCGTTTTATTGACTGAGCTCATGATGGTGTTCATGTTCGGAGAAGAGAAAAGAGCAAATCCAAGTCCCAGCCACAGGAGGATCGATACAATGAGCCCAATTGGGGTTGATGCATTGAGAAATGCGAGGGAGGCTAGCCCAATGGTGCACATGGTCATTCCCAAAGTGGTAAGGTAGCGAGGCTGGATGTGATCCGAAAGCCTTCCGGCCACCGGGGAAAAAATAGCCATCATCGCAGGCTGGGCAACCAATATCATTCCTGCATCGCGGGGAGACAGCACCTTTATCTTCTGGAGGTAAAGGCTAAGCAAAAATACGATGGCGAAGGTAGCACTGTAATTGATTAGTGCTGCGAGGTTTGAATAGGCAAACAGCCGGTTATGTGTAAACAACTTTGTATCAATGACAGGCATTGCCGACCTGTTCTCCAGCGCCCAGAAAATAATGAGGGCCAGGGTACCGCCACCCATCATTAACCAGCCGGATAATCCAGGTATTTGTGAAGATCCATAAACAAGGGCAACAAGCCCGATCATATAGAAAATTGTACCTTTAAAATCTATTTTTTTACTCTTGATTTCAGATGTGGTATCCTGTCCCAGAAAAAGGAAAGCAATGATTGTTGTGATTAATCCCAAGGCTGAAGCTGTAAAAAATATGGACCTCCAACCGACATATTGTGTCAAAAGGCCGCCTGCGAAAGGGCCGAAAGCAAGCCCAAGATAAACGGCCGACACAGATATTCCCAAAACCCTTCCCCTGTGCTGGGGCAAAAATGCCGATACAAGTATGGCAGGCCCGGTGGTACTGGTGAATGCCGCTCCGATCCCCTGAATATAACGGAAAAATATAAGCCAGAACCCTGATCCGGCTATGCCGGACACCAATGAGGCAAGGGTAAACATAATAACCCCGAGTTTAAAAATCCGCCTGATGCCGGTGAGATCGCCCCAGCGGCCTACCGGAAGCAAAAACATGGCAGTTGCAAGAAGGAAGGAGGTCAGCACCCAGCTCAGAGTCACCGCATCGAGGTTGAAACTTTTTTCGATGGCAGGCAATGCAATGTTTACTGAGGAAATAAGAAAGGTTCCCATAAATGAGGTGACTGCCACGATGGCTACGATGGATATTTGCTTTTTCGTCCAGATCATAATTTCCTCCGGGATAAATTTTAACTGTCAAAGGTAATATTTATCCTTTCTTTGAAATCCCTGACCCTGAACAAAAAGATACTCAAAAATCCTGTTTGCCGGGATCTTCCGGGGCAATCCACAGGTCGTGTTGGTCGCCATAGGGTGCATTACGCCTGACAAAGATTTTGCCGCCGTCTTTGTTTTTTTTGTATGAAACGTTAAGGACATATACTTGTTCGGCATCCCGGGTGTCGGCACAGCTGCGGCCGCCCCTGAATGGGCCTGCCTCCTTACATTTTTGTCTGTAAGGAAACAAGCGCTGTCCTTACAGAAGTGTTAGCACTTTGTTTTTTCGATGATAAGGGCCTTCGTCCATTGTCATTTCAATTAAATTTCACTGCAGAAGTAGTATATTAAATCCGACTTTGTCACTCAGAATAAACTTTATTGGTTTTTATTCTCTGAAGCTGCATGGCTGCCTTTAATATCATCAAAAATCCACTTAAGTTCTGGATCATTCCCCTCAATTCTATCCTGCAAAGTCGGCTTGATTTCGATATCCGGAAAAATGTCCCGCCCATAGATGTCAGGTTTGTAAAAGGGCTGAACAAGGGCCAATCCGAAGGAATGGAAAAGTTACGACTTAGGAAGAATAAAAGCTGCTATTTTCCCTGCCACAGTGCCATTGGCAGCACCCCCGGTTTCTTCACCTACAAAAAAAGCCCTTTTTGAACCCTTTAAATTGGATGCCAGTAAACAAGAGGCCGAGAAAGTTCCCCCATTGATCAGAACATACACTTTGCCCTTGAAGGAGTTTGGTTTCGAAGAGCTGGATAAAGATTCCGGGAATGGAATATAGTACCGGTTATCGTCCCCTTTTTGAACCATTGAGGCAAGCATCCCCCTGGATAATAATTCAAATGGATATAATAAGGCTAGAAACACTTTGGCAACCAGTGGGTTCCCTTTGAAATACTTTGCATGTAAAATACTAGTTTCAGATGTGACTTCAGATTTATCGATAAAAATAAAACTGGTGTCGACTAAATGGGAGAATAAGCATCTGGTTTCACCCAGTTCCCCTCCAGGGTTATCCCGCAAATCGATAATGAGATTTTCGGTTTTCAACGAATCCAGTTGTCGGAACACATTGGAATAAAACCTATTGTAAATCCCATCGTAAAAATTTTCTATTTTCAGGATAGCGGTCGTACTGTCAGAATTGGAAAAAATAAGGTCCTTGCTGTTGGTTGCGTCAAAAAAGCCGTGGCCTCGCCCTTTTTTAGTTTTACCTGACTTATTTTTTGCGCCTCCTTCTATAGCTCCCTGCCCTGTTGTTATTGAATCCTTTATTGGAGCACTGGTTACCTTTTCTTTAAGGCAGATTGTTTGTATTGTGTCGTTATATTTTAACTGGCAAAAAACACTGTCGGTAATATCATAATTCATATAGAAAAAGTCTGGGAAACCCTTGCTCAGCCTCCTGTCGGTATAGGTCCGGTTATATCCATCCGATGCGAAAGTATTTCTGTATTTTGAAATGAAATCATCGGGCTTGAAATGATTCACAGATACGACCTCAGTGCCAGGTTTAATGTTCATATCACCCGATACATTCTTTACAACATAAAGTTTATCGTCAAACATTTCATAATCAAATTGGTACAAGGATGCACCTCTGTTTTCAGCCTGTGTGAAAATATCCTTAAAACTCACTCTCTCAATCTTTGGCTGCAATCTCGTGTGCCCTTGTTTTATGGAAGAAATTACAGGGCTGAGTTTAAAGTAGAAATCACCGCTTGTCATTGGAGCAGTCAGGGATGATTTCAGACTGTCGAATTTATAATCCAGGTCTTCTTTGCTTATATACCAGTATAGACGTGGGTGGAGTTTTTGCAGTTTTTTATACGCAAAATCGACATCAGATTTTAGCTGTTCCACCCCTTTAAGGTCATAATTATGGGTCAGGTTTTTATTGGAAACGCAAGCCCCAAACAATGAGGCAAAGAATAATATTATCAGTGCTTGTTTCAGTATCGTTTTATTTATTGGTTTTTTAATCAAACTATCTCAGGGGAAAGAGCAGAGTCAATTAAAAGGATTGCTATTTTACCCAGGCAATTATTTCCTTAATGCCTTGAATAACAGAAAAGCAGCAATTATCAGCAAAATCTTCGGGAAGGTCCTCGCTAATGGGAATTGTTTCACTCATTGCCAGGGATTTTGAACCATCAAAATTAACAAAGGCAAGGCGGGCGGTTAATTCTTCAGGAGGGCGTTGAAATGCCTCGCCGGGCAATATTGCAACACCCGTATCTTCGAGTAATTTTTCGCAAAGCACCCTACTGCCGGTTATTCCTTTCTCTTTAAGTTTTTCAGTTAATGGCGAAAAATCCAGGAAAAGATAAAATGCCCCGTCAGGGGAATGAACCAGTATTCCTGCTTCGCGCAGTATCTCAACAATAATGTTACACAAATGTGAAAGAATGCGCCTCACCTGCCACAGGTATCTCTCAATTAATATTCCGCCTTTAAAGGCCCTTACAGCAGCATATTGGATGGGAGCACTCACCGATGTATATGTTTCGCTGGCTACAGAAGCCATGGCATTGATCAGCCAGTCGAAATTTGACGGAAAAGCAAAAGTACCCAAGCGCCATCCTCCGGCTCCGCACCATTTTGAAATCCCTGAGCTGATAATGGTTCCCTCAGGATAAAACCGTGCGATTGAAATGTGATTTCCTTTGTAATGGAGCTGTCCGTAAATTTCATCAGAGAGAATTATCATTTCATGTTTTTTTGCAATATCAGCTATCTTGACAAGTTCCTCCTTTTTATATGTTCCTCCATCAGGATTCGACGGATAATTAAGAATCAACAAGCGGGGCTTAAAATAATCGTTCTCGGCTAAAAGAAAATCATTTAGTTTCTTGTGGCTTAATCGCCATTTATCCTCATAAGAAGTATGGATCAGCCTGATATTCCTTCCAATGATCTTTGCCTGAGGTGCATAGGACACCCAGCATGGTGTTGGCAGGATAATGTCGCCGTAGTAAACCATCAATAATATGAACATCAGTTCTTTGGATCCCGGCCCAATAAGGACATTATTTGATTTAATATCTACGTTGTCTTTTTGCCGGTGAAAGTGGGCCACGGCCTGACGCAGCGCTTCCAGCCCTTTAACTGGAAGGTAATCTTTTTCATGCGCATGCATCTTCAGGGTTTCAACAACCGGAACGGGTACTGGAAAAGGCGACTGGCCCAAGCCCATGTAATATATCGTCCTGCCGTTGTTGCGTAGTTTTTTGCTTAACTCATTTATTGCTAATGTAGGAGACTGATTGATCCCCCGGATATTTAAATTAAGGCTGATATGTCTGTTTTCCATGATGTTATATATTAAGCAGATTTACACCGCATTATCCTTTGCGATAAGCTTTGTCATGTATTCCGTTTCTTCTTTTTTTAGGCTTGGGTTCAGGAAGCTCCCCGACAGTAATTCTTATCAGTTCACTTTGCTAAAATCTGATCTGATGAGGGGACAAGCTGAGCTGTCAGATCGGGGTCCGGCATGTCGGGGTCTAAGGGGAACATCGGCCTGTTGATCCTTCTATATCCAAGGCGTTCAAGATCCTGATCAACCCCGCCAGGAGTTTGCGCCATTACCCAGCCGGCTCTAATATTATAGAGTTCAGGCACTAAATAGCCGATTTTTACCACCAGGATGTCGGTCTCACGGGGATTTAGCCCCAGTCTGGTAAAATCTCTTTCCATGTGGTAAGGCTTGCGTTTTTTGGTTACAATAACATGCATACTGCCAGTCCTGACAACTACTTCAATTTCTGCGTTCTGGTCACCCTGTTCTATTGCTTCAACGGTTCCTGAAAGAAGGACAGGGGGTGCATATCTGGCATCAACCATAGCCCCGGCATATGCCTCTATTTTCCCTCCAACACCAACTTCAATAGCCTTTTTCACCAGTTCAGGTCCCGGAATCGATGCATAAATCAGTGAGGGTCCATTTTCTGATTTGAATTCAGGCCGCTTAAGGATTTCTGTCAGGGTCCAGGTTACATCACCTGCCCCGCCGGCAGTTGGGTTATCTCCCATATCGCTGATAATGAAAGGTTGTTTTGTACTGGCGATGGCCATATTCAGGCTCTCTTCCAGCGAAGCAACAGGGGCCACAAATTCGAATTCCCTTCTGACATCCCAAAAGCTTTTAGCCAGTTCTTCAGCCGTTCTGATAACTTTATCCTTATCATCCCCGGTAACCATTACAACCCCGTGATTACGCGGTTCATCAGCCCATGCATATCCGATCCAGATGGCTGCATCGATTATTCCTTTCTGGTTTGCTGCCGGGGCCACTTTGGCATATAAGCTTTTTCCGGGCTCAATCCTGGTGCTGGTCTTTTCACCCGGCAGGAGTATGGGTACAGGTATCCATGCCTTATATCCAGGTTTTCCCTTCCCATTCTCCAATCTTTCCAGAAGGTTTTCCAGGGCTCTCTGCTTGGATTCCAGGGCATCCTCATGGGGTGCCATCCGGTAGCAGGTTATCAGGTCGGTGTTTTCAGCCAGCTTCCATGAAACATTTCCATGTAAATCCATTGAGGTGGAGATAATGGTTTTTTTGCCAACTACTTCCCTTATCCTCACGATAAAGTCCCCTTCGGGGTCATCCAGGCCGACCACGCTCATGGCTCCATGGATATCAAAAAAAAGGCCATCGTATGGCAGGTTTTCTTTAAGCATCTGCAAAGTCCTGGTAACCAGCGATTCATATGCCTCCCTTGTAACAATCCCCCCGGGAAGGGCATTGCTTCGCAGTGTCGGAAACCAGATTGCCCGGGAACGGTCAACGGAATCGGGGGCCATAAATGGATATAGGGTGAAAATATCATCACCTGTCCGGGTTTTAAAGGCATCCTCCTGTGTTTGCGCCGGGGAGAAAGTGCTTGATTCAATACCAATTCCGGCAATGGCAATTCTGGGAAGCTTGCCGGTTTGATTACAGCCGGAGAGAACCAGTAATACCGAAGCGGTGAGCCCAAAAATTATCTTTTTCATAAGAATTGAGAATTATAAACCTTAAAGATAACAACTCCGGAAATCATATCCAGCTCTGTTATGGATATTCATTCGGGCAGACATAATGCATGGTTTGTTCATTTAAAAACGGGAGCAGGGGAAACAGCACTAATTGTTACTTGGTTGTCGGCCCTCCCATTTGGGTGAAAACACTGTCGACAGGTTCCCAGAGTTCAATTTTGTTCCCTTCCGGATCCATAATATGGACAAATTTCCCATAATCATATTCCTCTATGCTGTCAACTATGGTAACGCCTTTTTCTTTGGAGAATGTTTCCAATTTGGCGTTTTTCTCGTAGGATCTGTAGTTGATTTGGTAATACCTTGGGTTTTTATCAATGTCCTTGGGAATTTCTACCGTAATCTTGCAGCTTTTTGCATAGGGGATGGGGAAATAGGAAGTACTGCCCCCAACTCCTCCTTCTGAATAACTGGTATGGGGCATGACAAATCCCTGTCCTGCTCCTTCAATCCCAATCTGGGTCAGATCATAGGCCGGTATGCTGAATTGAGCCTCTTCTGAGCCATCAAAATAGAATCGGAGAATGGGTATCTGATCTAAAGAGGTGATCCAGATACGGGTGATGGCCCCCGGGCCTTTATGGTCAAGCATCACTTTCTCAATGCGGCCATTGATTGTATCAACCCGGATGAAATTGCCACCGTCGTATCCAGGAGGCTCTCGAGGGTGATTATTTTGTTTTTACTTACCTGACACGAAAAGCTGAAAAAGCAACAGACCAGAAGGAGTAGGAGGGTAGGGAGTGGATGATGGATCTTCTTCATTATTGTTTATTTCTTGTAGTCCGGCACAAATTGGTAGCTTCCAGCTTCGAGGCTGATAACCGCTGATTCATCATCGTATGAATCCGGCTGAGTATCGGGTTAAGCACATCCATCCCAATAGGATCCACACGGTACTCACATCTTAAGTGAGTGACTGAAAAATCCTGTTGTCTTTTCGGGGTGCATTCCCCCATTAGGATTAAGATGGCGACGGATAAGATAAAGATGAACCGCCTGATGCCTTGGAGATTTTTCATGGTCATTGGATTATTATATTTGATTCGCTTCTTCTTCAGAGTCCCAAATACTAGCCAGATCATAGATTTTCATTTCCAGGCTGATTTAAGTTCGTATACTTTAAGTTCATGAATCTTGACAGCATCAGCATTACCATGGATCTCCAATCCAATATCCTTCTTGGCTTCAGCCAATGGCTTAACAAAGACTATTTGTCCTTTCTGAAAAAATAATTCAACAGAAGTGCGGTCTATTAAGATCTCAATGTCGAATACCAGGGATCCAGGATCGCGTTGAGGTGTTTGTTCACCGTTAATTTCATCCGCGTTTGCATCAGCATATTTATTCCCTTTATAATCGATGGATAATCCTGAGCCATTAAGTGATTCTACTTTTGCTACCACGTGCAGTAAATCATGAGAAATCGCTTTCAATTTTTCATTGGCTTCCGGGATGCTTAGTCCGGAAAGGTCATGTGTTTTAGTATGCAAACTTTTAATGGCATCAATTGGTTCGCTGAAAATCCGGACTCCTTCATTGGTGGTTCTCAGAGTCAATTCGGTAGGAAAACACATCATCTGACTGAAAGGCATGTCTTCAGTTGGTATTGTTCCCCATCCAATCTGGATTCGCTTTCCATCCGGGGTATTGTTATAGGTTTGGGCGGCATAATGATTGCCATGGGTGTACCTGTATTTTCCATATTTTGGGATAAAGGTTTTCCCGTTAAAATCTCCTAGCAAGTATGTGCCTGATCCGCCATAAGCCACCCAAAGAGTGTGATTTGGGTTACCGTCTATTGGTAGCTCAAATAATTCCGGACATTCATAGAATCCATTTATATGACTTTCTTTTTCCCAGTCTTTTAGGTTTTTAGAGGTATGGAAACTGATGCCTGCTACCTCGTACAAAGCCATAACCCATTCCTGATTGGGTTCATACCAAATCACCTTTGGGTCACGTGTTGGACCGACCACCGGATTGCCTTCATACTTGGTAAAGGTGCGGCCCTTGTCAAGACTGTAGGCAATGCACTGGACTTCGACGCCTTTTTTATCGGCCGTGAAGGCGGCAACCAGGGCATTCTTGCCCCAGCCCGCTGTGTTGTTTTTATCGATCACTGCACTTCCGGAGAACATAGTTCCTAAAGGATCAGGATAAAGCGCATCGTTAAGTTCGGTCCAGTGAACCAGGTCAGGACTTACCGCATGTCCCCAGGTCATATTCTCCCAATGGATTTCATAGGGGTTGTGTTGATAAAAAAGATGATATTCCCCATCATGGTAAACCAGCCCGTTAGGGTCATTATTCCAGCCCCTCCTTGAAGAGAAATGGAATTGCGGCCTCTTGCTTTCCTTATACAGGCTGTCTTCTCCCGGAAAGGTATCAGCAAGATGAATCTTACCCAGGCCTTTGACATTCTCTGAAAAAATGAGCTTCAGGGTTTTGCCCTTATAGGCAGATACATCCTTAAACACCCAGTAATCAGGTTCTTCATCGGCAATCCTTATGACCGAATACGTCAGGGTGTCATTATTTATCACAAAATGTACCTTCTGGCGGTTTTGCTGCATGTCGACCGGGAAATTCAGGTACTGCTTGTCGATTTTGAATTCTTTTACGATTTCCTGGCCGAAAAGGACAGATGATGCCAGGATGAGACTGAGGATAATGCTGAGCTTCTTCATAGTATTAGAGTTGTTGCAGGTAGCTGATTATTAATTACTAAAGTTTCACACTTGAATTCAATGTACAAAAGATTAATTGATTATAATTTGAACTTATGTGTTATATTTTTGTTTATCAATAAATTAATGTTTCCATTTTCGGTTAAGTTACCTTTTTCATCTCATCAACCCCCTCATACAGGGTCTCTATCAGTCTTAACAGCTCAACGAACAGTCCCCATAGCCTTTCATTCAGTCGGGATTGAATAATACCCTCCCTTTGCCTTGGTGGTGTTTGCTTTTTTTTTGGCCGATTCTCAGGACAGGCCCTGATGTGAGGGGGTAACGCCTAGAAGCAAAGCAAGTAGCAAAGCCTGCCCCGATTTTTATCGTGGGTGACTCCGGTTATTTCGGGGTCAGCCGCCTACTCGATTGGTAGCCGTTTATTCTTTTCTTGTAGATAACCACTTGTCTAAAGGAATCAAAATGGAATTGATTGAAATAATAGCTAAAACACCAATCAATGTTTCTATATAATATCCTGCTGCAGCACGTTCTGTCAGTCTGTCATAGGATTACAAACTTTTTATTAAACGAAATATATTTTCAAAGTTACTGCTATTTTTTTCTGTTAGGCTTGTGAGTCAGCAAAGATTTAGTTTTTTTAGTGTAGGCAAAAAGGGAAGAAAAACAGTCTGGCTCTTTGACGGTTTTTGGCTTTAGCATTTGCTTTGAGCAACCCGCCAATGTGCCAGACTGTGTGAGTGAGCAATATCTCTTAAAAGCTATATAATAATTTTAAGTCCAAAGAAAAATGTTCGTGGTAAAGCTGGTCCATAAATGTATCCTGCATCACGAAATTCGCCTTTGTCGAAATCGTTTTGATAACTGTTAAAAATATTTTGAACACCTACATTTAGCTGTAATATAGTGCTACTGCTTGTATTACTTTGTGGAGTGAAATTATTCACACCCTGGAAGTTTCTCAATCTTCGTCGCATACGGCGAGAGCCTTTATCTTTTGCTGCTCTTTTTAGTGGCAGCTGATTTTTGAAATCATACGATAGTTTTATATTCATATCGTAAAAATCAGGCGTTTCCTTCTCAGTGTCTTCTGCTACATAACCTTCAAAATGCTGAACCAACATACTTCCTGTATATGTCCCTGATAAAGAGATATTCAGATTTTTAACAGCCTGATAATTAGCAGTTAAATAGCCATAATTATCGGGTGAGCGAAACATTTTTTTCTGAGGAGTTAAATTTTCATTATCACTCCATTTCTGATTTTCTTTGTACTCGCTTTTTTGAAAAGTAACTCCAAGTTGAAATTGAAGATTTTTTGATGGAACAGCTTTGCCTTCTAAATTTATTCCTTGGACTACCGCTCCCGAACCATTTCTGCGTTCAAGCATTATGTTTCCCCCGCTATCAGTTCCAATTTCTTCTAATACAAAGACATTATCCAAATTAGTATAGAAACCCTCTATCAGAAAATTAGTTTGAACCTTGCCAAAAGTTTTGTAAAAATCAGCGGAAGCACTATAACTCTGCGACTTTTCAGTTTTCAAGTTAGGGTCAAGGCGAATAAGAGCAACATTGCCGCCTACTGCCGTTACATGCAAATCTTCGTCAAAAGCCTGTGGTGCCCTAAACCCGCTTGAATAACTTACCCTTAAACTCATAAATTGGGTTGGGTTGTAGCGGAAATTAAAGCGTGGACTTATTATTGGATCTTTAATTAAATTATGTTTATCAAATCGACCGCCTATCAGAATGCTGATTTTTTCATTTTTCCATTCATTCTGTAAAAAAGCACTTTTGGTATTAACCGCCTGATTAATAATTCTATTATAGCCTAACATTTTATCAATCATTTCGTTTGTGCTGTATTCCGCCCCCATGGTTAGTTGGGCTGGCATAAAAAGCAGCGTATCCATTGAATAGGTATATTGCATTCCTGCTACAAATGTTTTATCCTTAGTATTTCCATAAGCGTTTGGGTCTTTTTGTGCACCATAATAACTTTTGCGGTCAATTTTTTGTGCTGATGAATAAATATTAAAGCGATATTTATAGTTTTTTGAAAAGACATCATATTTTATACTTCCGGTATTAATATTATGTTCAATCTGCTCTGCGATATCGGCTTCGTGTGGTGGTTGGTTAAAATTATTACCGCCCCTACGAAATTCTCCCAAATTATGATATTCAATAGTTAATTTACTAAAATTACCGGGTTTATAAAAACCTCTAAATCCGGTATTTTTTACATTGATTTTGCTAATTTCAGTAAAACCATCGTTATCGTAATCAAAAGGGCTCCGTTGTCTTGTTGAACCGAAAATCATTACACCGGTTTTATAATCTGCTGAAACAACCGATGCATTTAAAGATGTATTGATGTCGGGGGTTTGACCATAAATAAAGGAGGAGGTATTTGTTAATGTAACAGAATTTGTTGTCGGTTCTTTCGTAATTATATTTATTGTGCCTGCGATTGCATTTGAACCAAATAATGCAGAACCGCCACCACGAACAACTTCAACTCTTTCTATCATATTTGCGGGAATTTGTTCTATACCATAAACTCCTGCCAGAGAACTAAAAATTGGGCGACTATCAATTAATATTTGTGAATACGAACCATCTAAACCATTTATTCTGACTTGCTGAAAACCACAATTCTGACAATTGGTTTCCACTCTTAAACCGGGTTGAAAATTTAAACCTTGTGCAAGGCATACAGAATTAGTATTCTCAAAAACTTTGGGACTTAATATATTCACAATAGTTGGTGCTTCTTTCCGGTTAGTTTCGTTACGATTGGCAGAAACGACAACACCTTCCAGCATTATTTGGTCTTCCTCAATTTCAAAATTAACTTCTATGGTTTTACTTGCTACAAGAGTAATTTCTTGCTCTTTGGATTTAAAGCCAACACCTGATACAATTATTGAAAATTTTCCAACAGGAAGATTTTTCAAAAAATAATGTCCTGTTGCATCGGTTGCTGTTCCTATAGTTGTTCCTTTTATTGATACATTTATAAACGGAACGTGTTCTTTCCTGTTTTTATTGATAACATGTCCGTTTATGTTTGCATCTGTCTTTTTTTGGGCAAACCCTGCTATTGAACAAAATAGTAAGATTAACAAAACCCATAAGTTTTTTTTCATTAAAATTCCTTTTAAATATTACACAATATAATTACTTGAGTAATTAGTTTTCTAATTGCATCAACAAAAAAGGGGTAAATTTTTAGCTATTCACCGAAAGAAAGTTGATTGTGAATATTTAAAGGTGGTGCTCTTAATCCATTCGAGCACATACAAATACGGTTGGCAAAATTCTCGTTGTTCTTTTGAAGAATGTATTTTCTTAAAACTGCTTTTACAATTCCAAATGAAAAGGCAAGGAATAAAACAGTAGTTAAAAAATGAGATAAGAAATGAATAAAAACAAATCCATTTGCTGAGTGCTGATGATTAACAGGTTTATCTTTAGAGAAAGGATTATACGGATGAGAGTGAACAATAGCAACTCCATTTACGATATGGGTGTGTGTAAATGATGAAATACTCACGTAATACCCTAAAAAGAGTAATAACAGGAAGTCTCTCATTATTTTTTTACGCCAGAGTTTCAAAAGCTATATTTTTTTTTGCAAAGGTAATTAATTTGAAATAATATTTGAGCGGAGGCAAGATTTAGCTCTTTGACTTTTGCGAAGCGTTGGCTTGTGTATCGGGCAAAAGGCAATTTGCCAAATGTGCGATGGCTTTCCTTTTCTTTCCTTTGCGGGTCGGCAAAAAAACTAAATCTTTTGTCTTTCCAGTCAGTCACTTTTTCTGTTATGTATTTCGTTGTCAAAATTCATTTTCCTTGTCAAGTTTGTAGTCCGTTGTGTCTTTTCTTCGCCTTGTTGCTAACGTTTATGGTATGGTGTCGTGCGGGTTACGAAACGATTTCCTATCAGTTTACACAGACTTTTTTTACGAGCCACAAACCTTGGCAAACCTCTGAAACCCGCATGCACTATACCATGTGTTGAACTAAACCCCGCCAAAGCGGGGTAGCTTTTTAGTGCTACCCCTAAAAT